>NZ_SJEX01000015.1 GCF_005930495.1 Modestobacter excelsi
GGGTGTCATCTTCACAGTGTTACGGCGGTCATGGCGAAAGGGAAACGCCCGGTCTCATTCCGAACCCGGAAGCTAAGCCTTTCAGCGCCGATGGTACTGCCCGGGGGACCGGGTGGGAGAGTAGGACGCCGCCGGACATAACTCCCAGGAACGGGGTCACAGCAATCTGCTGTGACCCCGTTCCTGCATTCCCGGGCATGTCCCGGGCATTGCCCGGGCTGCGGGATGGGAGCTCGCTTTCCGCGCCGAAAGCAACCTCACCACCTCACCGGCACCCGGTCCCGCGCTCCCACGCGCGCAAACACCCCTACTCACGCGCGAAAGCGTGCTCAGGTCGGTGGGGCCGATCCCGGTGGGGGTCGTCGGCATACGTCAGGACGGAACTGCGGCTGGTCAGCGGCGGCGGTCGGGTGGCGCGGTCGTCGCTCCGACGTTGTCGGCGAGCCACTGGTTGAGGCCGGCGCAACAACGCCAGGCATCCCGGACGTGCTCGAGCGCGGCTCGCGACTGCAGCCAGTCGGCCGGCTCCCAGGACCGGGAGGCGTGCAGCGACTTGTGCCGCAACAGGTCCAGTCGCGGATGGTCCGCGGGGTGGCCGCGGGGCGTCCGCACGAGCCTGTCGCCGTCGATGGCGAAGTCCCGGCCGCGCAGGGACGCGACCTCTGCCTCGAGCCGGGGGCCCTGGACGTCGTCCGCCACCGCGCGCCGGTAGCGCCCGACCTGGTCGGGCTGCAGCCGCCAGCACCCGCCGGACACCCGCAGCCCGTCGGCGGAGATCTGCACGTACACCGAACCCGCGCCGCGGCCCTCCAGGTGGAGCACTGCTCCCTGGTGCGTCTTGTACGGCGTCTTGTCGTGGCTGGAGCGGACGTCGCGGTAGGGGCGGAACAGCTTGGGCGTACCGAACTCCGGTGCCAGCTCGTCGACGAGCTCCTGCAGAGGCCGCCGGACGTGCTCGTCATAGGCGTCCCGGTGCAGTGCCCAGTAGGCCTTGCTGTTGTCCGCATCCAGGCCCTCGTAGAACACGAGCCCCTCGTCGGGGAAACCGGAGAACGTCACTGCACTCCTCGCTGGTCGATCTCGTCGGGCTGCACGTCGTCCAGCAGGGTGTGCCAGCGGAGCTGCCGCAGCGTCGAGCTCCCGGTGTCCAGGGTGCGCACCCATCCGTCGGTCGCCCAGCCGGCCCCGGTCAGGAAACGCCCCGTGACGTCGTCCTCCTCGGGCAGCCACAGCTGCAGGCGCCGGACCTCCGCCGCGACGGACAGGTCGGTGACGGCGGCGAGCAGTCGGCTGCCGTGACCACGCCGGCCCCAGCGCGGTTCCACCAGCAGCGCGGTGACCTCGTTGGTCGGACCGTCGGGCAGGGGCTGCTCCCCGGGGGAGAGCTCCGCCGGACCGAAGGCGGCGAAGCCGGTCAGCTCCGGGCCGTCCAGGGCGACCAGCACGCCGTGTCCCGGAGTGGGGGGCGTGACCACGGCAGCCCGCCACGCGGCCACGGCAGCGGACTCGTCCCAGTCGTCGAGGACCGCGGGCGGCAGCAGCGCGCGGTACGCCGCCCGCCAGGTCACCACCTGGACCCGCGCGATCGCCTCGGCGTCCTCGGGTCGGGCGAGCCGCACCGACACCTCGGCCCGGCCGGGCAGACCGGGGCGGGGTGAGGACGTCACCGGGGCAGCGTAGGTGTCGGGGTCCGGTGGCGGGACGGTCGTACCCCCACGGCAGGATCGCGACCGTGACGTCGTCCGGAGAGCGCCTGTCCGCGGGGCTGGCCCGACGCATCGCCCTGGCCGCGCAGGGCTTCGCCGACCCTCGCCCCGACGGCGACGTCGGCACCCGCCTGCTCCGCCGGACCGTCGAGCGGCTGGGCGTGGTGCAGATCGACTCGGTCAACGTGCTGTCCCGCTCGCACTACCTGCCGTTCTTCAGTCGGCTCGGCCCGTACCCGCGGACGGCGCTGGACGCGCTGTCCAACCGGCGGCACGACCTGTTCGAGTACTGGGCGCACGAGGCGTCGTTCCTGCCGGTCCGGCTCCAGCCGCAGCTGCGCTGGCGGATGGCCGCGGCCGAGGAGCACGCCTGGGGCAACATGGTGCGGCTGCAGCGGGAGCGCCCCGGGTACGTGCGCGAGGTTCACGACCGGGTGCGGGAGGGCGGGCCGCTGCGGGCCAGCCAGCTGCTCGAGCCGCGCCCCGACCGGCCGGGGTCGATGTGGAACTGGCACGCCGGCAAGGTGGCGCTCGAGTGGCTGTTCTTCACCGGGGCCCTCACCGCGCGGGCGCGCACCGCCGGGTTCGAGCGGGTCTACGACCTCACCGAGCGCGTCCTCCCGCGCGAGGTGGTGCAGGCGCCGACCCCCGACCGCGCCGACGCCGTCCGCGCGCTGGTGGGCACCGCCGTCCGCGCGCTGGGCGTGGCGACCGAGACCGACCTGCGGGACTACTTCCGGCTGCCCGTGGTCGATGCCCGGACGGCGATCGCCGAGCTCGTCGAGGGCGGCGCGCTCCAGCCGGTGCAGGTCGATGGCTGGGACCGGCCGGCCTGGCTGGACCCGGGAGCCCGCCGACCCCGGTGGGTCCGTGCCCGAGCGCTGCTCAGCCCGTTCGACTCCCTGGTCTGGGAGCGGCCCCGGGTCGAGCGGATCTTCGGCTTCCGCTACCGGCTGGAGATCTACACCCCGGCCGCGAAGCGGGTGCACGGTTACTACGTGCTGCCCTTCCTGCTCGGGGACCGCCTGGTCGGCCGGGTGGACCTGAAGGCCGACCGGCAGGCCGGCGTGCTGCGGGTGCAGTCCGCCCACGCCGAGCCGGGGTTCGACGCAGCGGAGGTGGCGTGGGCATTGGCTGCCGAGCTCCGGCTGATGGCCGACTGGCTGGAGTTGGAGCAGGTGGCCGTCGCCGGGGTCGGGGACCTCGCGCCGGCGCTCACCGGTGCCGTCACCGCGGCCGGCTCACCGCTGACCGGGGTTGGTCAGCCGGCGGACGGGGGCGCGGTCGCCGGCGGCTGACCGGCAGCCCGGCGCAACCGCAGGTCGCCGGAGACCGTGGCGAGCCGGACCGTGCGGCTGGCTGCCGAGCCGATCCGCACGTCGGCGGAGGCGGTGCGCGCAGTGGTGGCACCACGGGCACGACACGGGTGAGCCGCGTCGGCCGGCCGGCCCCTCGACGTAGGCTCGTCGCCGTGCCCACCATCGCCCCGCTGAAGGTGCAGGTCGTCGCGCAGACCCACTTCACGCCGCCGGCCGACGTCCCGTGGGAGACCGACGCGGACGGGGGGCAGGCGCTGGCGGAGTTCGCCGGGCGTGCCTGCTACCAGTCCTGGGACAAGCCGAACCCGACGACGGCGACCAACGAGGGCTACCTGCGGCACGTCCTCGAGGTCGGCCACCTCTCGGTGCTCGAGCACGGCACGGTGAGCATGTACCTCTCCGGCGTCTCCCGGTCGCTGACGCACGAGCTGATCAGGCACCGGCACTTCTCCTACAGCCAGCTGTCCCAACGCTACGTGCCCGAGCGGGACGCCGCCGTGGTCGAGCCGGCGGTCATCGCCGAGGACCCGGAGCTGCACGAGCGGTTCCTCGCCGCGACCGACGCGGCGATCGCGGCCTACGAGGAGCTGCTCGAGGGACTGGAGAAGCGGTTCGCCGACGTCCCCAACGCCACGCTCCGGCGCAAGCAGGCCCGGCAGGCGGCCCGTTCGGTGCTGCCGAACGCGACCGAGACCCGCATCGTCGTGACCGGCAACTACCGGGCCTGGCGGCACTTCGTGGCCATGCGCGCCAGCGAGCACGCCGACGTGGAGATCCGCGAGCTCGCCGTCGCCTGCCTGCGCGAGCTGCAGCGGGTCGCCCCGCACGTGTTCGACGACTTCCGGATCAGCGACCTGGCCGACGGGACCGCGGTCGCCGCGAGCCCGCTCGTCGCCGAGGGCTGACCGCTCCCGACCTGCTCCACCCACCGCCGCGACGAGGAGTCGACATGGCCGAGCTCGCCGTCCACCCGGGGACGCCGGAGTCCAGCACCGCCGTGGACACGCAGTACGAGGACCTGCTGCGCCGGGTGCTCGAGACCGGCAGCCCGAAGTCCGACCGCACCGGCACCGGCACCGTCAGCCTGTTCGGTGAGCGCCTGCGCTACGACCTGTCGACGGCCTTCCCGCTGGTGACGACGAAGTCGGTGCACTTCCGGTCGATCGCCTACGAGCTGCTGTGGTTCCTCCGCGGCGAGGGCGACGTCGGCTGGCTCAAGGAGCACGGCGTCTCGATCTGGGACGAGTGGGCGGCCGAGGACGGCAGCCTGGGGCCGGTCTACGGCGTCCAGTGGCGGTCCTGGCCCACGCCGGACGGCGGGTCGATCGACCAGATCACGCAGGTGCTGGACACGCTGCGCGCGGACCCCGACTCGCGCCGGATGCTGGTCTCGGCCTGGAACGTGGCCGCGCTGCCGGAGATGGCGCTGGCGCCCTGCCACGCGCTGTTCCAGTTCCACGTGGCCGACGGCAAGCTGTCCTGCCAGCTCTACCAGCGCAGCGCCGACCTCTTCCTCGGCGTGCCCTTCAACATCGCCAGCTACGCCCTGCTGACCCGGATGGTGGCCCAGCAGGTCGGGCTGGAGCCGGGTGACCTCATCTGGGTGGGCGGGGACTGCCACATCTACACCAACCACCTGCCCCAGGTGCGCGAGCAGCTCTCCCGCGAGGTCCTGCCCTTCCCGCAGCTGACCATCGACCCGGCCCCGTCGCTGTTCGACCACGACTACGCCGACTTCCACCTGCTCGACTACCGGCACCACCCCGCGATCCGGGGTGCGGTGGCCGTCTGATGCTCCGGATGGTCTGGGCGCAGGCCGCCGGCGGCGTCATCGGCGCGGACGGCGCACTGCCCTGGCACCTGCCCGAGGACCTGCGGCTGTTCCGGGCGCTGACCGTCGGCTCGACGGTGGTGATGGGCCGGCGCACGTGGGAGTCGCTGCCGCCGCGGGTCCGGCCGCTGCCCGGGCGGCGCAACGTCGTCCTCAGCTCGACGCTGGACGCCGACGAGGGCGTCGAGGTCGCCCGGTCGGTGGACGACGTCCTGGCGCTGGAGGGTGACGTGTGGGTCATCGGCGGCGGAGCGGTCTACGCGGCGCTCCTCCCGCACGCCGACGAGGTCGTCGTCACGGAGGTCGACGTGCGGCTGCCGGGGGACACCTGGGCACCGTCGCTCGGCCCGGAGTGGCATCCCGGCGCGCGGGTCCCCGCGGCCGGCTGGGCCGGGTCCGGAGCCGGGCTCCGGTTCCGGGTGACGCACCGGCACCGCGGGACGACGGCGTCCGGTCCGGTGCCCCGCGTCCTCGCCGACCAACTGGCGGCGTGGAGCGGCGCCGGGCAGTCCGGTGGCGTCGGTGCGGGCCGGTAGATTCCTGGCATGACCACCGACCCCACCCGGCCGTTCGGGCGCGTCCTCACGGCGATGGTCACCCCGCTCGCCGAGGACGGCACGATCGACCTGGCCGGCGCGCAGGAGCTCGCCGCGCACCTGGTCGACCGCCGGGCGCACGACGGCCTGGTCGTCTTCGGGACGACGGGGGAGTCGCCGACCATCAGCGACAGCGAGCAGCACGCGGTGCTGGAGGCGGTGCTCGACGCCGTCGGTGACCGGGCCACGGTGGTCGCCGGCGTCGGCACCAACGACACCGCCCACTCGATCGAGAAGGCCCAGGCCGCCGCCCGCCTCGGGGTGCACGGCCTGATGGTCGTCACGCCCTACTACAACAAGCCCCCGCAGGCCGGCCTGCTCCGGCACTTCACCGCGGTCGCGGACTCCACCGACCTGCCGGTGATGCTCTACGACATCCCGCCGCGCTCCGTCGTCCCGATCGAGGTCGAGACGCTGGTCCGCGCCGCGGAGCACCCGAACATCGTCGCGGTCAAGGACGCCAAGGGCGACCTCGGCGCCGTGGCCTGGACCAAGGCGCGCACCGATCTGGCGTACTACTCCGGTGAGGACATGCTGAACCTGCCGCTGCTCGCGCTCGGCGCGGTCGGCGTGGTCAGCGTCGTCGGCCACCTCGTCGGGCCGCGGCTGGCCGAGCTGGTCGCCGCGGTGGAGTCCGGCGACCTGGTCAAGGCACGCGCCGTGAACGAGGCACTCCTCCCGGTCTACACCGGGATCTTCCGCACCCAGGGCGTCATCCTGGTCAAGGCGGCGCTGCGTGCACTGGGGCTGCCTGCCGGCCCGGTCCGCCCGCCGCTCGTCGACGCCACCCCCGAACAGCTGGAGCAACTGCGCATGGACCTCGCCGCGGGAGGCGTCACCCTGTGACCGCCTCGAACCTCACGTCACAGCCGCACCTGGACCTCAAGGCGCCGCCCCCGCTGCCGAAGGGCGCGCTGCGGGTCATGGCGCTCGGCGGGCTCGGGGAGATCGGCCGCAACATGGCCGTCCTGGAGTTCGACGGCCAGTTGATGGTCGTCGACTGCGGGGTGCTCTTCCCCGAGGCCGAGCAGCCCGGCGTCGACCTGATCCTGCCCGACTTCGGGGTCATCGAGCACCGGCTCGACGACATCACCGCCGTCGTCCTCACCCACGGGCACGAGGACCACATCGGGGCGGTGCCCTACCTGCTGCGGCTGCGCGCCGACATCCCGCTCGTCGGGTCCCGGTTCACCCTGGCGCTGGTCAAGGCCAAGCTGCGCGAGCACCGGATCGACCCGGTGCTGGTCGAGGTGGCCGCCGGTGACGACCACCTGGCCGGGCCGTTCCACTGCGAGTTCATCAGCGTCAACCACTCGATCCCCGACGCCCTGGCCGTGGCCGTGCACACCCCGGCGGGGACCCTCGTCCACACCGGCGACTTCAAGATGGACCAGCTCCCGCTGGACGGCGTGCTCACCGACCTCGGCGCGTTCGCCCGGCTCGGCGTCGAGGGCATCGACCTGCTGCTGGCCGACTCGACCAACGCCGAGGTGCCCGGCTTCGTCACCTCCGAGCGCAACATCGGCCCGGTGCTGGACTCGGTCTTCGAGCGGGCCAGCCAGCGGCTGATCGTCTCCAGCTTCGCCAGCCACGTGCACCGGATCCAGCAGGTGCTCGACTGCGCGGTCAGGCACAAGCGCAAGGTGGCCCTGGTCGGCCGCTCGATGGTCCGCAACATGGGCGTCGCCCAGGACCTCGGCCTGCTCCGGGTCGCACCCGGGCTGATGGTCAAGCTGGACGAGGCGACCGCGATGCCGCCGGAGCAGGTGGTGCTGATCAGCACCGGCTCGCAGGGTGAGCCGCTGTCCGCGCTGGGCCGGATGGCCCGCGGCGACCACCACCAGGTGACCATCGAGGCCGGCGACACGATCATCCTGGCGTCCTCGCTGGTGCCCGGGAACGAGACCGCGGTCTACAAGGTGATCAACGGGCTGGCCCGGCTGGGCGCCACGGTGATCCACAAGGAGACGGCGATGGTGCACGTCTCCGGTCACGCTCCCGCCGGTGAGCTGCGGACCCTCATCAACGTGGCCAAGCCCCGCTACCTGATGCCGGTGCACGGGGAGTGGCGGCACCTGCGGGCGCACGCCGCGCTGGCCGAGCAGACCGGGATGACCGCCGACCGGATCCTGCTCGCCGAGGACGGCGTCGTCGTCGACCTGGTCGACGGCAAGGCCTCCATCGTGGGCAGCGTCCCGATCGGCAACGTCTACGTCGACGGGCTCAACGTCGGCGACGTCGGCGAGGAGTCGCTGCAGGCCCGGCGGATCCTCGGCGACGAGGGGTTCGTCGCGCTGACCGTCGTCATCGAGCCCTCCACGCGCACCATCGTGCGGCCGGTGCACCTGTCCACCCGCGGCTTCTCCGACGACCCGAGCGCCTTCACCGAGGTCCTCGCACTCGTGGAGAAGGAGCTCAAGCGGGCGATGGAGGACGAGCAGGTGGACGCCCACCGGCTCTCCCAGGTGATCCGCCGGACGGTCGGCAAGTGGGTGTCGGACAAGTACCGCCGCCGCCCGATGATCATCCCCACCGTCCTCGAGGTGTGAGCGGCCCGGGCCGTTGATCACCGCACCACGGTGATCGGCTCGATCCCCTCCCCGGCGGGGAGCTCGAAGCCGAGCACCTGGGCGTGGAAGGACAGCTCGCCGTCCAGGGCGGCCCGGATGTTCTCCGCCTTCCGGAAGCCGTGCTGCTCGCCGGCGAAGAGCACGTAGGCGTGCGGGACGCCCTTCGCCCGCAGCGCGGCGACCATCATCTCGGCCTGCTCGGGCGGCACCACCCGGTCCTCGTCGCCCTGGAAGACCGCCAGCGGGGTGTCGAGGGCGTCGGTGTGGTGGACGGGAGAGCGGGCGGCGTAGACGTCGGCGCCGGACGGCCACGGCGCGATCAGCCCGTCGAGGTACCGCGACTCGAACGAGTGCGTGTCCGCGGCCAGCGCCGCCAGGTCCGCGACGCCGTAGTGGCTGGCACCGGCGGCGAAGACGCCCGGGCGGAAGGTGAGCGCGGCCAGCGTCGTGTAGCCACCGGCCGAGCCGCCCCGGATCGCCAGCTTGGCGGGGTCGACGCGGCCCTGCTCCGCCAGCCACTGCGCGCAGGCGACGACGTCGTCGAGGTCGGTGATGCCCCAGCGGCCCTGCAGCGCGTCCCGGAAGCGCCGGCCGTAGCCGGTGGAGCCGCGGTAGTCGACGTCGGCGACGGTGAAACCGCGCGAGGTCCAGTACTGGATGCCGAGGTCCAGCACCGACCGGGCGGCGGAGGTCGGACCACCGTGCACCAGCACGAGCAGCGGGGGCCGCGCGTCGTCCGGTCCGGTCACCTGCGGGTTGGTCGGCGGGTAGACCAGCGCGTGCGCCTCGCCGACCCCGGAGTCCCGCGGGTCGGTGGGGAAGGTGACGTGCTCGGGGCGGGAGAACCAGGCCGGGTCCAGCCCCAGCTCCCGGGCCGGGCGGAGCACCTCGGCCGTGCCGTCCAGCGCGACCCGCAGCACCACCGGCTCGGAGGCCGGACCGCCCGCGACGCAGACCACGGCGTCCCCGGCCGCCCGCACCTGGCCGAAGCTGGCGTGCTCCGAGGGCAGCTCGCGGACCTCCCCGTCGGGGGTCAGGACGGCGAGCCGGTCGGCGCCGTCCCGGCCGTAGGCGACCACCACCCGGCCGTCGGGCAGCAGGGTGAAGCGGCTCTGCCCGAACACCCACTGCGGACCGGCGATGTCGCTGCCCACGTCGAGGACGAGCTCCACCTCCCCGTGCGGCCGCCGGCGGTACAGCGACCACACGTCCGTGCGGTCGTCGAGCCACCACAGCGACAGGTCCGCGCCCCACACCGGCTGGACCACCGACTCGGCGGGGCCGCCGGCCAGCACGTGGTCGGTGCCGTCGGCGGCCCGGACCACGAGCTGGGCGGTGTCCCACGGCATGTTCGGGTGGTCCCACTGCAGCCAGGCCAGCGTCACGCCGTCGGGCGCGCGCCGGGGGTCGGAGACGAAGTCCGGCCCGCTCACCAGGACGTCGACGGCGCCGTCGGCGGCGATCCGCACCACCTCGTGGACGACCTCGGCCGACGACCCCGAGGCGGTGTGCGTCTCGCGGACGGCCAGGACGCCGTCGCCGTCGGCGGACAGGTCGGCGAACCGGACACCGGCGGGGACGGTGGGCTCCGGGGTCACCGCGACCGGCTCGCTGCTGCCCGGGTCGACCCGGTACAGCCGCTGGTCGGCGTGGTCGGTGAACCAGACGGTGCCCCCGGCCACCGTCCACGCGGCACCGCCGTACTCGTGCACCCGGGTGCGGGCGTTCCACGGCGGGGGGAGGAGGTCGGTGGTCGTCCCGTCCGGGCTGCGCCGCACCAGCACCGTGCGACCGCCCTCGCTCGGCCGGCCCTCGGCCCACCAGACGTCGTCCCCGTCGACGACCACCTCGCCGAGCCGGGCCGCGGCGCGCACGACCAGCTCGGAGGTGATCCGGGTCGGCCAGCTGCCGTAGGGGAGGGTCTGCGTCGTCGGCGTCACGGCAGCGACCGTAGCCGGGGAGGCGCCGACCCGGTCCAGGTCAGCGGCGGACCTCGACCAGCAGGACCCAGGCGGTCGCGAGCCCGCCGAGGAACGCGACGAGGACGACGGGCACCACCCAGTACAGCCCGCCCCCCGCGCCGGCGGACAGGGTCACCCCCGCGGCCAGCAGCCCCGCACCGATCGTCGCGCTGGGCAGCAGCCGGATGAGCACCCAGCTGAGCAGCGGCTCCAGGCTGCCGCGGTTGCTGGGCCGGTTCATCCGCAGCAGCAAGCCGCCCGCGGCCGCGCCGGTGAGCACGAGCTCGCTGCCCAACGCCGCCCGTGGCTGGGCCGGCACCAGGACCAGGGTGCCCACCACCAGGGGGACGAGGAACAGCAGCAGCGCGTTCAGGCTGCGGGCGGTGAGCGCGTCGCCGGCCAGGATCTGCTCGACGTTGATCGACACGGCGACGAAGAGCAGCCCGGTGAGGGCGGCCGAGGCGCCCACGACCGCCACCGAGAAGTCCGCCCAGGGCTCGGTCTGGTAGCCGCTCATGCGGGCGCATCCTGCCGCAGCCATGGGGCCGGCGGCGGCAATCAGGACCGCCCGGTGCCCCTCCGCCGGCTGTGCACCGGCTGGGTCCGCGCCGGACACGCTGCGCGAGATGGGCCGCTGGAGCCGTCGACCGGATTACCGTCTGACGCATGCCTGCTCGCGCGTCGACGTCGAACCGGGCGCCGGCGCGTGGGAGCGGCACCACCCGCCCGCGCTCCGGCAGCACCGCAGCCAAGAAGCGCCCCCCGGCCAAGCGCGGCTCCACCGCCGCCCGGCGGCCGGCCCCGAAGCGGAACCAGAGCACCCTCGCCGGCAGCCTGTGGCGCGGCGCCTCCGGCACGTGGGGTCTGCTGGCCCGCGGCGCCGGCGCCGTCGCGCGGTCGGTCGCCCGGCCGGAGGAGGCCGAGCCGCTCGCCGCCGAGCACCGTCGGGACGGGGTCGGTCTCGCCGTCCTCGGCCTGGCCATCGTGCTCGGCGCGGCGACCTGGACCGACGGGATCGGCCCGGTCGGCGCGGGCCTCGCCGACGCCGTCCGCTGGGCGATCGGCGGGCTCACCGCGGCGCTGCCCGTGGTCCTGTTCCTGGTCGCGCTGCGGCTGCTCCGGCACCCGCCGCACCCGGAGGCCCGCGGCCGGCTCGTCATCGGCTGGGTCAGCGTGGTCGCCGCGGTCGTCGGCATCGCCCACGTCACCGGCCCCGACGTCGACACCGACGACCGGTCCGGCGCCGGCGGCCTGCTCGGCTGGGCGGTCGGCAGCCCGCTGAGCGCGGGCCTGGGCAGCGTCGTCACGGTGCTGCTGCTGGTCCTGCTCGCCTTCTTCGGTCTGCTCGTCGTCACCGCCACACCGGTGCACCAGGTGCCCGAACGGCTGCGCGAGTGGGCCGACCGGCAGCTCGGCCGGGACGACGAGGACGGCGACGACCTCGAGTTCTACGACGACGAGGACGAGGACGAGGAGCCCGCGCCGAAGGCCCGGCGCGGCCGGAAGTCCGCCGCCTCGCAGGTGCAGGACACCCTGGACACCGGCGTCATCGACCACGCGGCGTACGCCGAGGCGCCGCAGGCGGTCGCGCAGGAGCCGGCCGCCGAGGCCGTCCCGGTGGCCTCGGCGCCGGCCCGCCGGGCGCCGATGCCGGTCGACCGGACCGCCCCGCCGGAGGACCTGCCGCCGATCGAGGAGCCCGAGCAGCTCCGCATCGAGCCGGTCGAGGGCACCTACACGCTGCCCTCGGTGAGCGTGCTGCGCCCGGGCACCCCGCCGCGCGCCAAGTCCAAGGCCAACGACGTCGCCATCGAGGCGATCACCGGCGTCCTCGAGCAGTTCAACATCGACGCCGCCGTCACCAGCTACACCCGTGGTCCGACCGTCACCCGCTACGAGATCGAGCTCGGCAACGCGGTCAAGGTCGAGAAGATCACCGCGCTGACCAAGAACCTCGCCTACGCCGTCGCCAACGACAACATCCGCATCCTGGCCCCGATCCCGGGCAAGTCGGCGGTCGGTGTCGAGGTGCCCAACACCGACCGGGAGACGGTCAGCCTCGGCGACGTCATGCGCTCGCAGGTGGCCAAGCAGGACCCGCACCCCATGCTGGTCGGGCTGGGCAAGGACATCGAGGGCGGCTTCGTCTGCGCCAACCTGGCGAAGATGCCGCACCTGCTGGTCGCCGGCGCCACCGGTGCCGGCAAGTCCAGCTGCATCAACTCGCTGCTCACGTCGCTGCTGCTGCGCGCCACCCCGGACCAGCTGCGGATGATCCTGGTCGACCCGAAGATGGTCGAGCTGACGCCCTACGACGGCATCCCGCACCTGATCACGCCGATCATCACCGATCCCAAGAAGGCCGCCACCGCGCTGGCCTGGCTGGTCGAGGAGATGGAGCAGCGCTACCAGGACATGCGGGCCACCGGTGTGCGGCACATCGACGACTTCAACAAGAAGGTCGAGCGCGGCGAGATCACCGCCCCGCCCGGCAGTGAGCGCATCTACCAGCCCTACCCGTACATCCTGACGATCGTCGACGAGCTCGCCGACCTGATGATGGTCGCCCCGCGGGACGTCGAGGAGTCGATCGTCCGGATCACCCAGAAGGCCCGCGCGGCCGGCATCCACCTGGTGCTCGCCACCCAGCGCCCGTCGGTCGACGTCGTCACCGGCCTGATCAAGGCCAACGTGCCCTCGCGGCTGGCGTTCTCCACCTCCAGCCTCACCGACAGCCGGGTCATCCTCGACCAGCCGGGCGCGGAGAAGCTGATCGGCATGGGCGACGCCCTGTTCCTCCCCATCGGGGCGGGCAAGCCGATCCGGGTGCAGGGTGCCTACGTGTCCGACGCCGAGATCGAGGCGGTCGTCGAGTTCACCAAGCGGCAGGCCGAGCCCGAGTACCGGGAAGAGGTCTTCACCGCCGCAGCCGGTGAGAAGAAGGAGATCGACGAGGACATCGGCAGCGACCTGGAGCTGCTCGTCCAGGCCGTCGAGCTCGTCGTCACCAGCCAGTTCGGGTCCACCTCGATGCTGCAGCGCAAGCTGCGGGTCGGCTTCGCCAAGGCCGGCCGGCTGATGGACCTGATGGAGAGCCGCGGCATCGTCGGGCCGTCGGAGGGCTCCAAGGCCCGCGACGTGCTGATCAAGCCCGACGAGCTGGAGTCGGTCCTGTTCACGCTGCGTGGTGGACAGCTGTGAGGGAGGACCCCGCTGGTGCGCCACCCGGCCGGGAGCCGGACGACGCCTAGGATGAGGCAGTGCCAGCTCTGCCCAGCCCCCTGACGTCCCCCGAAGGGCAGCCCCCTGTCGCCACGCCCCGCCGCGTGGCGGTGGTGACCCTCGGCTGCGCCCGCAACGAGGTCGACTCCGAGGAGCTCGCCGGCCGGCTGGCCAGAGACGGCTACGAGCTGGTCGAGGACGCCGACGACGCCGACGCGGTCCTGGTCAACACCTGCGGCTTCATCGAGACCGCGAAGAAGGACTCCGTCGACGCGATCCTCGCCGCGACCGACTCCGGTGCCGAGGTCATCGCCGTGGGTTGCATGGCCGAGCGCTACGGCGCCGAGCTCGCCGGCGCGCTGCCCGAGGCGACGGTGCTCGGCTTCGACGACTACACCGCCATCGGGGACCGGCTCGACGACGTCCTCACCGGCCGCCCGCTCGTGCCGCACACCCCGCGCGACCGGCGGACCCTGCTGCCGATCAGCCCGGTGGAGCGCACCGCGGCGGCCGCGACCGCGGACGCCCCCGCGATTCCCGGTCACGACTGGCTGAAGCGCCGGCGGCTGGCCGGCGGGCCGTCCGCAGCGCTGAAGATCGCCTCGGGCTGCGACCGCCGGTGCTCGTTCTGCGCCATCCCCGCCTTCCGCGGCGCCTTCGTCTCCCGGCCGGCGGGCGAGGTGCTCGGCGAGGCCCACTGGCTCGCCGGCCAGGGCGTCACCGAGATCGTGCTGGTGAGCGAGAACTCGACCTCCTACGGCAAGGACGCCGGCGACCTGCGCTCGCTGGAGAAGCTGCTGCCCCAGCTCGCCGCGGTGCCGGGCATCGCCCGGGTCCGGGTGGCCTACCTGCAGCCGGCGGAGCTCCGGCCCGGGCTGCTGGAGGTCATCGCCGCGACGCCGGGCATCGCGCCCTACTTCGACCTGTCCTTCCAGCACTCCTCGCCCGGGCTGCTGCGCCGGATGCGCCGCTTCGGCGGCACGGACGACTTCCTCGGGATCATCGAGCGGGCCCGCGCGCTCGCGCCCGGGGCGGGCTTCCGCACCAACGTCATCCTCGGGTTCCCGGGGGAGACCGAGGACGACGTCGCCGAGCTCGAGCGCTTCCTCGTCGAGGGCCGGCTGGACGCCGTCGGGGTCTTCGGCTACTCCGACGAGGAGGGCACCGAGGCCCTCGGACTGCCCGGCAAGCTCGACCAGCACGAGATCGACGCCCGGGTGCGGCGGATCACCGACCTGGTCGAGGAGCTCACCGCCCAGCGTGCGGAGGCCCGCATCGGCACCACCGTCGAGGTGCTGCTCACCGAGGACCTCGCCGGGTCCGAGGGTGCCGGCACGTGGGCCGGCCACGCCGCCCACCAGGACCCGGACGCCGACGGGACGACGACGGTCGCCGGGGTGCCCGCCGATGCGGTGCCCGGGCAGCTGGTGACCGCGACGGTGGTGGACACCGAGGGCGTCGACCTGCTGGCCCGGGCCGTCGTCCCGGCGCTCGCCGCGGCTGGGGTCTGACGGACGTGGGCGAGCCGGCGAGCCGACCGGAGAGGGACCGCGTGAGCGCCGTGGTGCCCGACGGCTCGGCGGACCCGGCGGCGACGCCCCCGCAGTCCGTGCGGCTGCTCAACCTGCCCAACGCGCTGACCCTCCTCCGGCTCGCGGTCGTACCGCTGTTCGCCCTGCTGCTGCTCTCCGACGGCGGCATGGACGACGGCCGGCGCGTCTGGGCCACGCTCTTCTTCGCCGGCGCCATCATCACCGACCGCTACGACGGCATGATCGCCCGCCGGACCAACCAGGTGACCGAGTTCGGCAAGCTCGCCGACCCGATCGCCGACAAGGCGCTCACCGGCACGGCGCTGCTCGGGCTGTCGATCCTCGGGCTGCTGCCCTGGTGGGTGACCGTGGTGATCCTGGTCCGCGAGGTCGGGGTCACCCTGCTGCGGTTCTGGGTCATCCGGCACGGGGTCATCGCCGCCAGCCGCGGGGGCAAGGCCAAGACCGTGCTGCAGGCGCTGGCGATCGGGCTCTACATCCTGCCGCTCACCGGCGTGCTGGCCTCGGCCCGCTGGTGGGTGATGGCGGCCGCCCTGGTGCTCACGGTCGTCACCGGCATCGACTACGTCTACCGGGCACTCACCCTGCGGCGCACCAGCGCGCGGGCGCTGCGCGCCGCTGAGGCCCGCCGAGCGGCTGCCGGTGGTGACAGCACACCCGGGAGCACCCGCCGGGACGACGCCGCGTGAGCCGGCCGCCGGCCGAGCCGTCGACCGCGGCACGGGTGCACGCCGGGCTGCTGGCCCGGGGCGAGACCGTCGCGGCGGCCGAGTCGCTGACCGCCGGGCTCCTCTGCGCGACCCTGGCGTCCGTGCCCGGCGCCAGCGGCACGTTGCGCGGGGGAGCGGTCGTCTACGCCACCGACCTGAAGATCGCGCTGGCCGGTGTCCCGGCCGACCTGCTGGCCGAGCACGGACCGGTCAGCGAGCGCACGGCCGCGGCCCTCGCCGAGGGCATCCGCGTCCGCTGCACGGCGACCTGGGGCGTCGGGTTGACCGGCGTCGCCGGCCCCGACCCCGTGGACGGGCACGCCCCCGGGCGGGTCTACCTCGGGCTCAGCGACGGGCTGCTCACCGTCGTCCACGAGCTCGACCTGCCCGGGGACCGCGCCGAGGTGCGTGCCGGCGCGGTGGAGGCCGCGCTGCTGCGGCTGCTCGACCGGCTGGAGGAGCACCCCGTGCCGGCCGGGAACCACTCCGGGTCCGGCGGTGTTACGCCATGAGCGGACGTGCCCCCACCGGGACGGTGACCAGGGTCATGGCCGCGTACGGTGACCACACGGGGTCCTCCGGTCCGTCCGGTCGGTGCCCGTGCACACGACACCACGTGTCGGAACTGCTCGTCGGAGTGGACAGGAGACGGCCATGACGCTGCTGCGCACACAGCTCGGGAACACCCTGCGGGGTCACCGGCTGCGGCAGCGGCGGACGCTGCGGGACGTCTCGGGCGCGGCCCGGGTCAGCCTCGGCTACCTGTCGGAGGTGGAGCGGGGGCAGAAGGAGGCGTCCTCCGAGCTGCTCGCCTCGATCTGCGACGCCCTGGACGTGGAACTGGCCGACCTGCTGGCCGAGGTCAGCCTGGAGATGCGGCTGGCCGAGCCGGCCCGCCGCCCCGTGCGCCCGGTCGCGCTCGCCGGGGTCGGCGCCGGTCGTCCCGGCACCCCCGAGGACGACCCGGCCGCGGCCGCCGCGGCCGAGACCGCTGAGCAGGGTGCCACCGAGACACCCGTCCCCGAGCCCGCCCTCGCGCTGGTGGGGGGCGCCCAGCCGGCCCGCTCGGGCGCCCGCGCGACCGGGGCCGTCTGCCTCGCCGCCTGAAGAAGGACCCCCTCGCCCCCCACCGCTCGCACGCTCGCGGCGGGACCCTGCGAGGGGGCCGTTCCAGTACGTCGCCAGGCCCCTGCGAGGGGCCGTTCCACACGCCACCTCATGGGACGGGTGCTGCTCGCGAGGCGACACGAACATCCCTCGGTGTCCACCTGCTTGACCCAGTGCGACCATCAGGGCACAAAGTGTCCATGTCTTCCCCCGGATCCCGCACCCAGCTGACGCCGCAGTCCTCCGCGCCGGCGGCTCCCGCCGGTCGTCCGGGGGGCACCGTCCTGGACGCCGACGCGGCGGAGGCGGCCGCGGCCGAGGCGGCCGCCACCGCCGGGCACCACCTCACGACGCCGGTCCCGGTCGGGGCCTTCCTCCAGCCGCCCGCCCCGGGTCTGCAGCTCACCGCGCCGGTGCCGTCGCTGCCGGTCGCCGTCCCGGCCCCGCGCCCCACGGCCGCGGCACCGCGCGACCCCCGCCGTCCGCTGACCCGGCCCGGCGTGGCGATGAGCCGCACCCGCCGCGGCCTGCTCACCGGGGCCCGCAGCGCCTTCGCCGAGCGCGGCCTGAAGAAGACGACGATGCAGCACGTCGCCGCCGCCGCCGGCGTCGCCAAGGCCACGCTGTACAACCACTTCCGGACCAAGGACGACGTCGCGCAGGCGCTGGTCGCCTTCGAGCTCGACCGGCTGGCCGCGCTCGCCGCCGAGCTCCCGCTCACCGTCGCGGTGCCCGCGCTGGCCGAGGAGGTCGGCGCCCACCCGGTGCTCCGCCGGCTCGCCGACACCGAGCCCGAGACGCTGGTGCAGATGATGGGGCTGGACTCCGAGCGGTGGGGCGACGTCGTCCTGACCCTCGCCTCCGCACTGCGGATCAGCCGCCCTGAGGCCGAGCTCGTGTGCCGGTGGCTGCTGGGCCTGGTGCTGCAGCCGGGCACGGCGCCGGAGCGGGCCGCGCAGGCCGCCGTCGTCACCGGGCAGCTCGTCGGCTGACAGCGAGGATGTAGGCGAGCCCCGGCGGCCGCCCGTGCCCACCTTCGGGGGGCCGGGTGGCCGCATCGTGTCCGGGGTCACACCGACCGGCCGGACGTGACATCGTGGCGCCACGCCGCGAGCAGTGCCGGCGCCGACGGGCCCCGGCCGACCGACTCACGGAGGGCGTGATGCGGTACCTGTTCCGGCCCCCGGCCGCGGAGGCTGCCGGGTTGCTGGCCCTCCCGTGGCACCAGCCGCTGGAGGACTGGGACCCGGACCTGCTGCTCGAGGTGCCGCAGCGCGGCATCTCCCGGCACATCGTGCGCTTCACCGTCTCCGAGGGCCGGGTGTACGCCCTCAAGGAGATCAACGAGTCGCTGGCCCGGCACGAGTACGCGCTGCTGGCGGAGTTCGAGGCGGAGGGGCTGCCCTCGGTCTCGGTGCTCGGCATCTGCGTCGACCGGCCGGGCGAGCAGGACGCCGTCCTGGTGACCCGCTACCTCGAGTACTCGATGTCCTACCGGTACGTGTTCAGCGGACCGCGGGCGGCGCACTCCCCGGACCGGCTGCTGGACACCCTGGCGCAGCTGCTCGTGCGGCTGCACCTGGCCGGCGTGTACTGGGGCGACTGCTCGCTGTCCAACACCCTCTTCCGCCTCGACGCCGGCGCGTTCACCGCCTACCTGGTCGACGCCGAGACCGTCGAGCGCCGCCCGAGCCTGTCCGCCGGGATGCGCGCCTACGACGTCGAACTGGCCCGCGAGCGGGTCGGGGCCGAGCTGATGGACCTGCAGGCGGGTGAGCTGCTGCCACCGGACATCGACCCCGTCGACGTCGCCGACAGCCTGGCCGGCCGCTACACCGCGCTGTGGGACGAGGTGACCCGTGAGGAGGTCTTCCGGCTCGACGAGCAGGCCTACCGCGTGGCCGAGCGCCTGCAGCGGATCAACGACCTCGGCTTCGACGTCGGTGAGGTGGAGCTGGTGACCTCCCCGGAGGGCGCCCGGCTCCGGGTGGAGACCCGGGTGTCCGAGCCGGGGCAGCAGCGCCACGAGCTGTTCCGGCTCACCGGACTGGAGGTGCAGGAGAACCAGGCCCGGCGGCTGCTCAACGACCTGTGGTCCTACCGGGCCTACCTCGAGCAGCGGGCCGGCACGCCGGTGCCCGAGGCGGTGGCCGGACGACGCTGGCTCGCCGAGGTCTACCAGCCCGTGCTCGGCATCGTCCCGGACGAGCTCGCCGGCCGGCTGGAGCCCGCGGAGGTCTTCCACGAGGTGCTCGAGCACCGGTGGTTCCTGTCCGAGCAGGCGGGCTTCGACGTGGGCACCTGGGCGGCCGCGCGCTCCTACGTCCAGCACGAACTGCCCCGCACCCCGGCGGTGATGACCACCCCGTCGGTCATCGCAGATCGCGAACAGGCCTCAGTCTCCGCTCTGGATTGACACAGCATGTGAGCCGGGCCACTCTCCGAGTCCGATGGTGACTGCAGGTCGCCCTCGCCGAACGGAGGCGGATCACGTTGCACACCTCGCGCATCGCCCGACCAGCCAGGGGGGGCAGGAGGACACGGCGCGGGCTCATCGCCGCATCCGCTGCCGCCGTCCTGGCCTCCTCGCTGGCCGCCTGTGGTGGTGGTGACGGCGGCAGCACGCCGACGCTGACCTGGTACATCAACCCCGACTCGGGCGGCCAGGCGGAGATCGCCTCGCGGTGCAGCGAGGCGTCCGACGGGCGCTACAACATCGAGGTCGCCCAGCTGCCCCGCACTCCGGAAGGGCAGCGTGAGCAGTTGGTGCGGCGCCTCGCGGCTCAGGACGAGTCGATCGACCTCATGAGCCTCGACGTCGTGTTCGCGCCCGAGCTCGCCCAAGCGGGCTTCCTCGCGCCGGTGCCCGCCGACCTCGCAGACCGGGTGAGCGAGGGGACCTTCCCTGGCTCCGTCGAGTCGGCGACCTGGGACGACGAGCTGGTGGTGATCCCCTTCTGGGCGAACACGCAGCTGCTCTGGTACCGGAAGTCCGTCGCCGAGGCCGCTGGGCTGGACATGACCCAGCCGGTCACCTGGGACCAGCTGGTCGCGGCGGCGCAGGACCAGCAGAAGATCCTCAGCGCACAGGGCCGGCGCTCGGAGTCGTTGACGGTGTGGCTCACCGCGCTCATCGAGTCGGCCGGCGGGAGCATCATCGAGGAGAACTCCACCAACCCGGAGGACATCAAGCTCGGACTGGCCTCGCCGGCCGGGCAGCGGGCCGCCGAGGTCATGCACGACGTCGCCGTGTCCGGCGTCGTCGGGCCGGCCTTCACGACGGCCAGCGAGGACATCAGCGCCTCGCAGTTCGAGAGCGCCGACGCCGGGTTCATGGTCAACTGGCCGTACGTCTGGGCCCAGGCGCAGACGAAGGTCGAGGCGGGCACGCTGGACCAGTCGGTCCCCGAGGACTACGGCTGGACGCTGTACCCGCGGGTCGACGCGGACACGCCGTCCGCACCGCCACTGGGGGGCATCAACCTCGGCGTCTCGGCGTACAGCCGCTACGCGGACTTCGGCTACGAGGCCACCGAGTGCATCACCAGCGACGAGAACCAGGCCTACTACATGAACACCAACGGGAACCCGGCGTCGTCCGCCGCGGTGTACGACGACCCGGAGGTGCAGGAGGTCTACCCGATGGCCAACACCATCCGGGAGTCGCTGGCCGCTGCGAAGCCCCGTCCGCTGACCCCCTACTACAGCGAGGTGACCGGGGGCATCCAGCGCGAGTACCACCCGCCGGCGTCGGTGTCGGACTCGACCGGACAGCAGGCGGACGACCTGATCAGCGCCGTGCTGTCAGGGGACCAGCTGCTGTGACGAGCACAGAGAACGCGGAGGCGGACCGATGACGCAGACCACCCTCCCGCCGATCAAGAAGAACGAACCGGTCTCCGCACCGAGGGGCGGGATCAGCGACAGGTCGCGCGCCGAACGTCGCCTGGGCTGGAGGCTGGCCGGGCCCGCCTTCGCGGTGATGCTGCTTGTCACCGCCTATCCGATCCTGCAGGCGGTCTACTACTCGCTGTTCAACTACCGGCTGACCGACCCGGAGAACCGGTCGTTCGTCGGGCTGGGGAACTACTTCGTCATCCTGAGCGATTCGCTCTGGTGGCAGGCGGTCGCCGTGACGGTGCTGATCACGGTCGTGACCGTCGTGGTCGAGCTCGTCCTCGGCTTCGCCCTGGCGCTGGTGATGTCCAAGGCGCTGAGCACGCTCCGCCCTGTCCTGCGGGCGGCGATCCTCATCCCCTATGCCGTGATCACGGTCGTGTCGGCGTTCTCCTGGCGGTTCGCCTTCAACATCACGACCGGCTTCGTCAACAGCTGGCTCTCCTGGCTGCCCGGCATCGGCGCGGACACCGACTGGTTCGGTGGCAAGTGGACCTCGCTGCTGGTCATCTGCCTCTCCGAGATCTGGAAGACCACGCCGTTCATCTCCCTGCTGCTGCTCGCCGGCCTCGCGCAGGTGCCGGACGTCCTGCAGGAGGCGGCCCAGGTCGATGGTGCGACGTGGTGGCAGCGGTTGTGGAAGGTCACGATCCCGAACATGAAGGCCGCGATCATGGTGGCGCTGCTGTTCCGCACCCTGGACGCGTTCCGCATCTTCGACAGCATCTTCGTGATGACCGCGGGAGCCAACGGCACCGAGTCGGTGTCGTTCCTCGCCTACCGGCAGACGATCTCACGCGTGGAGATCGGCCTGGGGTCGGCCGTGTCGGTGCTCCTCTTCCTCTGCGTGGTGCTCATCGCCTTCGCCTTCATCAGGGGCTTCAAGATCGACCTGGCGCAGACCAGAGGGGAGAAGTAGATGTCCCGGCGTGAGAAGACCTGGTGGTGGATCGCCGGCGTGGTGATCCTCCTCTACTGCCTGTTCCCGATCGCCTGGATCGCCTCGCTGTCGTTCAAGGGGCCGGCGGACATCGCCAACCAGCAGTTCCTCCCCTCCACGACGACGACGGAGAACTACTCCACCATCCTCACCGGCACCGCCAGCGACCTGTTCCTCCCGGCGCTGCGCAACTCCTTCGGGATCTGCCTCATCGCGACCTTCATCTCGTGCATCCTGTCGATGTTCGCCGCCTACGCCATCGCTCGGCTCGACTTCCCCGGGAAGAAGTTGATCCTCTCCACGGCGTTGGCAGTGGCGATCTTCCCGGTGATCTCGATCGTCACGCCGCTGTTCAACCTGTGGCGGCAGATCGGTCTCTACGACACCTGGCTCGGGCTGATCATCCCGTACCTGTCGTTGACCCTGCCGCTCTCCATCTGGACGATGTCGGCGTTCTTCCGGGAGATCCCCTGGGAGATGGAGCAGGCCGCCCAGGTGGACGGCGCGACCACCTGGCAGGCCTTCCGCAAGGTGATCGTCCCGTTGGCGGCGCCCGGCGTGTTCACCACGGCGATCATCGCCTTCTTCATCGCCTGGAACGACTTCGCCTACGGGATCTCGCTGACGTCGACGAGCAGGGCCCGGCCCGTCCCGGCGGCCCTGGGCCTGTTCTCCGGTGCTTCCCAGTTCGAAGACCCGACCGGCGCGATCGCCGCCGCCGCGGTCATCGTGACCATCCCCGTCGTCGTCCTCGTGCTGATCTTCCAGCGGCGCATCGTCGCCGGGCTCACCAACGGCGCCGTGAAGGGCTGACCCCGTGCGCACCCGAACCAACCTCCCGGAGGGCGAGAACTGATGGCCGAGATCGTGATGAACAACATCGTCAAGCAGTACGGCGATGGCTTCCCGGCGGTCAACGACGTCAGCCTGGACATCGCCGACGGGGAGTTCATGATCCTCGTCGGGCCGTCCGGCTGCGGGAAGTCCACGTTGCTGCGGATGATCGTCGGGCTGGAGGACATCACCAGCGGCGACATGGTCATCGGCGGCACGCGGGTCAACGACAAGGCACCCCGCGAGCGCAACCTGTCGATGGTCTTCCAGAACTACGCGCTCTACCCGCACCTGAGCGTGTTCGAGAACATCGCCTTCCCCCTCAGGCTGGCGAAGATGGACGACGCCGAGGTGCGCCGGCGGGTCAACGAGGCCGCCGACGTGCTCGAGCTGCACGAGCACCTGGAGCGCAAGCCGGCCAACCTCTCCGGGGGTCAACGGCAGCGGGTCGCGATGGGGCGGGCGATCGTGCGGCAGGCAGAGGCGTTCCTGTTCGACGAGCCGCTGTCCAACCTCGACGCCAAGCTGCGCGGCCAGATGCGCACGGAGATCTCCCGGCTGCAGCGCCGGCTGGGCATCACCACCGTCTACGTCACCCACGACCAGACCGAGGCGATGACCCTCGGCGACCGGGTCTGCGTGCTGCGCAAGGGCAAGATCCAGCAGGTCGCCTCGCCCCGGGAGCTCTACGAGCAGCCGGTCAACCTCTTCGTCGCCGGCTTCATCGGCTCGCCGCCGATGAACTTCCTCCCGGCACAGTTGGAGGGCAACCAGCTCTCGACGCCGTTCGGGCCGATCGAGCTCGACGACCGCCGTGCCAAGGCGGTCACCGGCCGAGACCTGCTGCTGGTCGGGATCAGGCCGGAGTACTTCGAGGACGCCTCGCTCGTCGATGACGCCAAGCGGCCACTGGGCTCGGTCTTCCGGGCACGGGTGGACGTCACCGAGTGGCTGGGCGACCAGCAGTACGCGTACATCCCGTACGAGGCGCCGGAGGAGATCACCGCGCAGCTGCGAGCGTTGTCCCGCGAGCTGGACTCGGAGGAGCTGCGGACCCAGGCGATCGTCTCGATCGACTCGACCAGCCGGATCCGGGAGGGCCGGGACGCTGAGTTCTGGCTGGACTCCCGCAAGGTGCACGTCTTCGACCCGACCACCGGTGACAACCTCACCCGTGATGCCGAGGCGGGGGCAGCGCTGACCCGGATGGCCACCGAGGACCGTGAGGAGCAGATCGCGGAGTCCACCGGCGGACCCAGCGGCCGCAGTGCCGACTCCGGGGGCGCGCAAGCGGCCGGCGCCGCCTGAGCACCGGTCTCGGGACGATCGACGGCCCGCCGTGGTGGCGGCGGGCCGTCGTCTACGAGGTCTACCTGCGGAGCTTCGCCGACTCGAACGGTGACGGGCTGGGCGACGTCGGTGGTCTCCGGGCACGGTTGCCCCACCTCGCCGAGCTCGGGGTCGACGCGCTGTGGGTGACCCCCTGGTACCCGTCGCCGATGGCCGACGGCGGGTACGACATCACCGACCACCGGGACGTCGACCCGCGGTTCGGGACGTTGGCCGACGTCGATGCGCTGCTCGAGGAGGCACACGGGCTCGGCGTGCGGGTGGTGGTCGACCTGGTCGCCAACCACACCTCCGAACAGCACCCGTGGTTCGTCGCTGCCCTCGCCGCAGGCCCCGGCTCCGCCGAGCGGGGCCGCTACTTCTTCCGGGACGGCCGTGCGGGGGGAGACCAGCCGCCCAACGACTGGATCAGCGCGTTCGGCGGTCCCGCGTGGACACGGGTCACCAGCCCCGGCGGAGCCCCGGAGCAGTGGTACCTGCACACGTTCGCGCCGGAGCAGCCGGACGTCGACTGGTCCGATCCGCAGGTGCAGCAGGGCTACGACGACGTCGTCCGGTTCTGGCTCGACCGCGGGGTCGACGGCATCCGGGTCGACGCCGCACCGGCGATGGCGAAGGCGCCCGGCCTGCCGGACGCCGGTCACGCCCCCGGCGCCCGCTTCGACTCCCACCTGTGGCAGGACAGCCCGCACTGGGACGTCGACGAGGTGCACGCGATCCTGCGCCGGTGGCGCGCCATCTCCGACGGCTACCCCGGTGACCGGGCGTTCGTCACCGAGGCCGTCGTGCACAGCGCCGAGCGGCTCAGCCGGTACGTCCGGCCGGACGAGATGCACACGACCTTCAACTTCGACTTCCTGCACGCCCCCTGGCGGGCCGAACGGCTCAGGCAGGTCATCGACGCGACGCTGGCCGCGCTGAGACCGGTCGGAGCGCCACCGACCTGGGTGCTGAGCAGCCACGACGACCCCCGGCACGTGACCCGTTACAGCCGGGAGCAGCCCGCGGAGCGGGGCGGGCCGGTGTCCGGGCCGGCCGACCTCGCGGTCGGGCTGCGGCGTGCTCGTGCGGCGACGCTGCTCCTGCTGGCACTGCCCGGTGGGGCCTACCTCTACCAAGGGGAGGAGCTCGGGCTGCCCGAGGTCGAGGACCTGCCCGTCGATGCGCTGCAGGACCCGACCTGGGAGCGCTCCGGCCACACCGTCCGGGGTCGTGACGGCTGCCGCGTCCCCCTGCCGTGGTCCGGCGAGGCCCCGCCGTTCGGGTTCACGGCCACCGACGTCCGTCCGTGGTTGCCGCAGCCGCCCGAGTGGGCAGCCCTGACGGTGGAACGGCAGTCGGCCGACCCGGAGTCGACGCTGTCGCTGTACCGCGCGGCGCTCCGACTGCGCCGGGAGCTGCCGGGCCTGGCCGGGGAGCGGTTCCGCTGGGACGACGACGGGGACGGGTCCGTCCTGGCGTTCACCCGCGGCGCCGGCTTCGGCTGCCTGGTGAACCTCGGCGAGCGGCCGCTGCCCCTGGCCGGGCGGGGCGTCGCGCTGCTCAGCAGCTCCCCGGTCACCGACGAGCTGCCTCCCGACACCGCTGTCTGGCTCGAGCGGGACCCGGCGACCTGAGCCGGGCGATCCCGGGCCGGGCTGTCCGGCAGGGGACGGGCATGATCACCCCAGGGGTTTGTGTCGCGGTCGAGCTGCGCACCTGTCCCCGTGGAGCCACCCGTGGACAGCGGAGCCCGACCCTGGAGGCAGCATGGACATCACCGCGACCGACGAGTGGGCCGCACTGGTCGACCACCACCGCGAGATCAGCGCCCGGACCCTGCGCGAGCTGTTCGCCGAGGACCCGGCGCGCGCCCAGCGGCTGACCGGGACCGCCGGGGACCTCTACCTGGACTACTCGAAGCACCGGGTCACCGACGAGACGCTGCAGCTGCTCCTCGCGCTGGCCGAGAAGGCCGGCGTGCCCGGGCGGATCGAGGCGATGTTCCGCGGCGAGCACATCAACGTCACCGAGGACCGGGCCGTGCTGCACGTCGCGCTGCGGGCGCCGGAGTCGGCGCCGCTGACCGTCGACGGCCAGGACGTCACCGCCGACGTGCACGCGGTGCTGGCCAAGATGCGCGGCTTCGCCGACCGGGTGCGGTCGGGGGAGTGGAAGGGGCACACCGGCGAGCGCATCACCGCGGTGGTCAACATCGGCATCGGTGGCTCCGACCTCGGCCCGGCGATGGCGTACACGGCGCTGGCCGACTACAGCGACCGCGGCATCACCGCCCGCTTCGTGTCCAACATCGACCCGACCGACTTCTTCGAGAAGACCCGGGACCTGGACCCGGCGACGACGCTGTTCGTCGTCTGCTCCAAGACCTTCACCACGCTGGAGACGCTGACCAACGCCACCGTCGCGCGCGACTGGCTGCTCGCGGCGCTGGGCGACGACTCGGCCGTGGCCAAGCACTTCGTCGCCGTGTCCACAAACACCGACGCGGTCGCCGAGTTCGGCATCGACCCGGAGAACATGTTCGAGTTCTGGGACTGGGTGGGTGGCCGGTACTCCTTCACCTCGGCGGTCGGCCTGTCGCTGATGGTGGCGATCGGACCCGCCGGCTACGACGAGATGCTGGCCGGCTTCTCCACCGTCGACGAGCACTTCCGGACCGCGCCGCCGGCGGAGAACCTGCCGCTGCTGCAGGGCCTGCTCAACGTCTGGTACACGAACTTCTTCGGCTCGCAGACCCACGCCGTCCTGCCCTACAGCCAGTACCTGTCCCGGCTGCCGGCCTACCTGCAGCAGCTGACCATGGAGAGCAACGGCAAGTCCGTCCGCTGGGACGGGGAGCCGGTGACGACGTCGACCGGCGAGGTCTACTGGGGCGAGCCGGGCACCAACGGCCAGCACGCCTTCCACCAGCTGCTGCACCAGGGGACGTCGCTCATCCCGGCGGACTTCATCGGGTTCGGCGAGCCCAACCACGACATCGGCGAGATGCACGACCTGCTGATGGCCAACCTGTTCGCGCAGAGCGCGGTGCTGGCGTTCGGCCGGACGGCGGAGGAGGTGGCCGCCGAGGGGACCGCCGCCGACGTCGTCCCGCACAAGGTGATGCCGGGGAACCGGCCCTCGACGACCGTCCTGGCGCCCGAGCTCACCCCCGGCACGCTGGGCCAGCTGATCGCCTTCTACGAGCACACGGTCTTCACGGAGGGGGCGATCTGGCAGATCGACTCCTTCGACCAGTGGGGTGTCGAGCTCGGCAAGGTGATGGCCCGCCAGCTCGGCCCCGCGCTGACCAGTGACGAAGCCCCGGAGATGGACCAGGACGCCTCCACGGTGGAGCTGGTCCGGCACTACCGGCAGCTGCGCGGCCGCAAGGTCTAGCAGGAAGGGCCCAGCACGTCACCGCGCTCGACAGCGGCACCCGGCACGAGGGCAATCGTCCCGGGACCGTCCGCTGTGGCTGGCCGCAGTGCGGGCCTGGGACGATGATCGGGACAAGCGTCGCCCGTGTCGCCCCCACCCACCGCCCCGGTGGCCGGGAGCGCCGGACCAGGAGGAGCCATGCCGAACCCGTTCGTGAAGCTGTGGAAGTACCTGACGGCCTCGGCCAACCAGCAGATCGACCAGCGGGCCGACCCGAAGATCCAGATCGCCCAGGCGATCGAGGCGGAGCAGAACCGGCACCAGTCGCTGGCCAACCAGGCCGCGGCGGTCCTGGGCAACCAGCGGCAGCTGGAGATGCGGCTCAACCGCCAGCTCGGTGAGGTGGAGAAGCTGCAGTCCTCGGCGCGCCAGGCGCTCGCCCTCGCCGACCAGACCCGGGCCAAGGGCGACGAGGCAAAGGCCTCGGAGTACGAGCAGGCCGCGCAGGCCTTCGCCACCCAGCTGGTCAGCGCCGAGCAGGCGATGGAGGACCTCAAGCGCAGCCACGACGAGGCGCTGCAGGCCGCCGAGCAGGCCAAGGGGGCCGTCGAGACCAGCCGGATGCGGCTGCAGTCGACCCTGGCGGAGCGGACCAAGCTGCTCTCCCAGCTGGAGCAGGCGAAGATGCAGGAGCAGGTCTCCTCCTCGCTGCGGCAGGTCAACGAGCTCTCCGCGCCGGGCAACACCCCGTCGCTGGGCGAGGTCCGCGACAAGATCGAAGCGCGCTACGCCAACGCGCTGGGCCAGGCGGAGCTGGCGCAGAACTCGGTGGAGGGCCGCATGCTCGAGGTGCAGAAGGCGACCATCGACGTGCAGGGCGCCTCCCGGCTCGCCGAGATCCGTGCGGCCATGAGCGGCGGCACCCCGGCGATCAGCGGCAACCAGGCGGCCGGCGCCCTCGAGCAGGGCACCCCGCCGGTGACCGGCCTCGGCGCCGAGACCCCGGCCGCCCAGCCGGCGGAGCGGCCCGACCCCGCCTGACGTCGAGGCCCCGGTGCAGGGTCCTGCCGCGGGATCGCGAGTGGCGGGGGGCACCGGGGTCCTTCATCAGGTGGCGGCGAGCGACGCCGGGTGGCCGGGCTCCCCGGTGCGGGCCAGCGGGTCGATCGGGCTGCGCGCGGCCTGGCACGTCGGGCACCAGTAGGTCACCCGTTCCTGGGTGTCCGGACCCTGGTCGCCCAGCAGGATCGGAGTGCGGCAGCGGCGGCACGGCCGGCCCTTCCGGCCGAACACCCAGTGGTCCTCCCCGCGCCGGGTGGAGCCGGTCGTGCTCTGCTCGGGGTGGTCGCGGTTGGCCTGCATCAGCGTGCGGGCCCGGGTGACCAGACCCGGCAGGTCCGGGACGTCGGCCACCCGGGTCCAGGGGTGGGTGCGCGTCAGGAACAGCGTCTCGACCTTGTACAGGTTGCCGATGCCGGCCAGGTTGCGCTGGTCGAGGACAGCGACGCCGATCTGCTCGTCGGGGTGCGCGCGGAGCCGGCGCAGCGCCTCGTCGAGGTCCCAGTCCGGTCCCAGCACGTCGGGACCGAGGTGGCCGACCAGCTCGTCCTCGGCGCTGGTCGGGACGATCCGCATGTCGTGCAGCCGGTAGCCGACGCACTCCCACTCGTCGGAGGCCAGGACGGCCCGGATGCTGTGCCCGGGACCGCCCTTCCACGGGGTGCCCGTGCGGTAGATGTGCCAGCTGCCGTCCATCCGGAAGTGCGTGCGCAGCGTGCGGCCGTCGGCGAAGCGGGTGAGCATGTGCTTGCCGCGGGGCACGACCTCGGTGACGGTCGCGCCGGCGAGGTCGACGGTGGCCAGCTGCGGCACGCGCAGCTCGCCCTTGGTGAGCGTGGCGCCGGCCAGCGCGGTGTTCATGCGTCTGGCGGCCAGCCAGACCGTGTCTCCCTCGGGCATCTGGCCATGATCCCCGTCCACGTCCGCTCGTGCCGACCTGGTGCCGCGGGAGCGGGCCCGGTCGTCACGGGTGGCGGGCGCGGCGCGCCTCGGTGCCGGGCTCACCGGTGCGTGCCCGCGGATCCACCGGTGCAGGGGTGGCCTGGCAGGAGGGGCACCACCAGGTGATCCGCTCCTGCAGGTCGGGGCCCTGGTCGCCGAGCAGGATCGGCGTCCGGCAGCGGCGGCACGGCCGGCCCTTCCGACCGGCGACCCAGTGGTCCTGACCGTGGCGGGTCTCGCCGGTGGTGCTCTGCGCGGGGTGGTCGCGGTTGGCCAGCATCAAGGTGCGGGCCCGGGTGACCAGCCCGCCGAGGTCCGGCACGTCGGCGACCCGGGCCCACGGGTTCACGCCGGTCAGGAACAGGGCCTCGACCTTGTACAGGTTGCCGATGCCGGCCAGGTTGCGCTGGTCGAGGACAGCGACGCCGATCTGCTCGTCGGGGTGCGCGCGGAGCCGGCGCAGCGCCTCGTCGAGGTCCCAGTCCGGTCCCAGCACGTCGGGACCGAGGTGGCCGACCAGCTCGTCCTCGGCGCTGGTCGGGACGATCCGCATGTCGTGCAGGCGGTAGCCGACGCACTCCCACTCGTCGGAGGCCAGGACGGCCCGGATGCTGTGCCCGGGACCGCCCTTCCACGGTCTGCCCGGGCGGTAGATGTGCCAGCTGCCGTCCATCCGGAAGTGCGTCCGCAGGGTCCGGCCGTCGGCGAGGCGGGTGAGCATGTGCTTGCCGCGGGGCACGACCTCGGTGACCGTCGCGCCGGTGAGGTCGACGGCGGCCAGCTGCGGCACCCGCAGCTCACCCCGGCGCAGCGTGGCGCCGGCCAGCGCGGTGTTCATCCGCCGGGCGGCCAGCCAGACGGTGTCTCCCTCGGGCACGACGACCATGGTCCCCGGCGGAGCCGCTCAGCGCCCGGACCCTCCCGGTGACCGGTCCCCGGAGGGGCGGCCCCGCTGTGAGCGGGGAGACAACCGGGAACAGCTCGAGGTCCGCCGGTGCTCACGTGCCCGTGACCATGTCGACGCGTCTGCGCAGCCTCACCAGCGCCCCGGCCCCGCAGCCGGTCGCGGAGCCCGTGACGGTGACCGTCGCCAGGGTGGTGCACCCGCCTCAGCAGGCGGCCTTCGAGCGCTGGGCGGCCGAGATCCAGGAGCTCCTGGCCAGCTTCCCGGGCAACCTCGGTTCCTCGCTGCTCCGCCCCGGTCCGGGCAGCGACGAGTTCCACCTGGTCTTCCGCTTCACCGACGACGAGGCGCTCAGCGCTTGGGAGCGGTCGCCGGAGCGGGCCGAGGCCCTCGCCCGGGTGCACCAGCTGGTCGAGGACTCGCGCACCGCCCGTGCGGTCGGCCTGGAGAGCTTCTTCGCGGTCCCGCCCGAGCCCGGTCCGGCCTGGCGCAGCTGGGTCCTCACCGTCGCCGTCGTCCTGGCGATGACCACGACGTTCCAGCTGGTCGCGGTGCCGTTCGTGGGCAGCTGGCCCTGGGGCCTGCGGCTGCTGCTGTCGGCGGTCTACGTGGTCACCGCGCTGCGCCTGCTCATGCCGCGGCTCAGCCGCCGGTTCGGACCCTGGCTGCAGGGCTCCCGCCGCCGCTGATCCCGGCGCCGCCGGTCAGCTGCGCAGCCGCAGGCCCCGCGGGGTGGCGGCGAAGCCGGCGGCCTGCAGCGCGGCGCTGAGCGGCCCGGACTCGTGCACGGAGGCGCCGTCGGCCTTCTGCACCGTCATCCGCCCGAGCGCCCCGGACGCCACCGCGGACGACAGCGCCGTCGCGGCCTCCTTGAGCACCGTCTCGTCCTCGGTCCAGGACAGCAGCGTCTTGCCGCCCCGCTCGACGTAGAGCACCAGCTCGCCGTCGACCAGCACCACCAGCGCGCCGGCCTTGCGGCCGGCCCGGTGCCCGGTCCTGCGGCCGGCGGTGCCCTCGCCGACGTCGATGCCTGGCACTGAGCCCTGCACGGAGCCCTGCACGGAGCCCTCTCCGGACCCGTCGGCGGAGCCCACCGCCCGCTCGGGCCAGGGCAGGGCTGCGCCGTAGACGTTGGCCGGGTCGGTGGCGGCCAGGACGACCGGTCCGGCCGGCACCCGGTCGGGGCTGGCGAAGCTGCGCAGCCGGTCGATGGAGCCGGGGGTGCCGAACTGCGCTGCCCCGAGGGTCTCCACGAAGTACCCGCGCCGGGCGCCGCCGTTCTCCTCGAATGCCCGCAGCACCGGGTACACCGCGGAGAACCCGCCGACGACCTGCTCGGCCTGCACCGCCCCGCGGGTCAGCACGCCGTGCCGCTCCAGCAGCGCCTCGCTCCGGGCGGTGGTGCGCTTGGTCGTGTTGCCCTCCAGGTCGGGCAGCCGCGACCAGCGGCCGGCCATCGCCGGCGGCCCGGTGCGGGTGGGCATCGCCGGCCGTCCGAGCCGGGTGCGGCCGTACCGGGTCCGGTCGAGCCGGGCGCGCGGCGCCGCGGGCTGCCGCTTGTGGGTGCCGCCGCCGGCGAGCCGGACCCGCAGCGGCGCCAGCGTGTCGTTGGTCAGCGCGCCGGCCCAGACGAGGTCCCAGATCTCCTCGGACAGCGCCGCGTCGTCGGTCGCGCCGACCCGGTCGGACAGCGACCGGAAGAACATCGCCTGACCGCCGGCGAGCTCCTCGAGCAGCGCCGCGCCGTACCCGCCCTCCACCGACGCGGCTCCCGGGGGCTCGGGGAGCAGCAGCGGCGCCAGGTCGGCCGGCACGAGCGTCACCCAGCCGTCGCCGCCGGACAGCCCTCCGGCGCCGGCCCAGAGCACCTCGCCGGCGCTGGTCAGCTCGTCGAGCAGCGCGGGGGAGTAGTTCTGCACCCGCGACGGCAGCACCAGCGACTCCAGTGCCGAGGCGGGCACCAGGGCGCCGGCCAGCTGCTCGACGACGGCCAGCACGCCGTCCACCCCGCGCATCCGGCTCCCCACCGACTGCCAGGACGGGGTGAAGCGGGCCAGCGTCTCGATCGGGACGGGCTCGACCTCCTGGCGCAGCTTGGCCAGCGACCGCCGCCGGATGGAGCGCAGCACCTCGGTGTCGCACCACTCCTGGCCGATCCCGCCGGGCCGGAACTCGCCGGTGACCAGTCGGCCGGTGCCGACCAGCCGCTGCACGGTGGCGGTGACGACGGCGACCCCCAGCCCCAGCCGTGCTGCGGCCTCGGGAGGTGCGAAGGGCCCGTGGGTGCGGGCGTAGCGGCCGATGAGGTCGCCCAGCGGGTCGGCGACCGGCTCGGTGAACGCCTCCGGCACCCCGACCGGCAGCGCCGTGCCCAGCGCGTCGCGGAGCCGGCCGGCGTCCTCGATGGCGACGTGGCGCTGCTCGCCGGCGATCCGGACCACCAGCGCCCGCCGGGAGACGACCAGCTCCTCGAGCCACTCCGCCGGCACGCCCCGGACCGCCGCCTCGGCCACGGTCAGGTCGCCCACGCCGCGGAGCAGGTCGCTGGCGCCGTCGACGTCGCGGGGGTGCCGCTGCTGCGGCAGCCGCTGGAGCTCCGCCTCGACCTCGGCCATCGCGTCGGCGTCCAGCAGCTCGCGCAGCTCGGAGCGGCCGAGCAGCTCGGCCAGCAGCCCGGTGTCCAGGGCCAGGGCCTGCGCCCGGCGCTCGGCCAGCGGGGCGTCGCCCTCGTAGATGAACTGGCCGACGTAGCCGAACAGCAGGGACTGGGCGAACGGCGAGGCGGACTGGGTCTGCACGTCGACCACCCGCACCCGGCGGGCGCGCACGTCGCTCATCAGCTCCACGAGGCCGGGCACGTCGTAGACGTCCTGCAGGACCTCCCGGACCGCCTCGAGGGTGATCGGGAAGCCGGAGAACTCGCTGGCCACCGAGAGCAGCTGGGCGGCGCGCTGCCGCTGCTGCCACAGCGGCGTCCGGCGCCGCGGGTCGCGACGGGGGAGCAGCAGGGCCCGGGCGGCGCACTCGCGGAAGCGGCTGGCGAACAGCGCCGAGTTGCCGACCTCGGCGGTCACCTCCCGCTCGACGTCGTCGGGGTCGAGGATCGCCAGGTCGGCCTCGGGCGCTTCGCCGGTGGTGTCCGGGAGCCGGAGCACGATGCCGTCGTCGGAGTGCATGGAGGCGACGTCGACGCCGTAGCGCTCGCGCAGCCGGGACGCCAGCACCAGCGCCCACGGGGCGTTGACCTGCGCGCCGAAGGGGGAGTGGACGACCAGCCGCCAGTCGCCGAGCTCGTCGCGGAACCGCTCGACCAGCAGCGTCCTGTCGTCGGGCAGGTGGCCGGTGGCCTGCTTCTGCTCGGCGAGGTAGGCGAACAGGTTGGCCGCGCCCCACTCGTCGAGACCGGCGGCGCGGGCCCGGTCGGTGCCGGCCTCCGGGGTGGCCGAGCCGACCTCGCGGAGGAACGCGCCCAGCGCTCGGCCCAGCTCCAGCGGCCGGCCGAGGGTGTCGCCGTGCCAGAACGGCATCTTCCCGGGCAGCCCGGGTGCCGGGCTGACCAGCACCCGGTCGTGGGTGATCTCCTCGATCCGCCACGACGACGAGCCGAGCAGGAAGACGTCGCCGACCCGGGACTCGTAGACCATCTCCTCGTCGAGCTCGCCCACCCGCTTGCCGCCCTCGCCCTTCCCGGAGACGAGGAAGACGCCGAACAGCCCGCGGTCGGGGATGGTGCCGCCGCTGGTGACCGCCAGCCGCTGGGCGCCGGCGCGCGCGGTGAGGGTGTCGGTGACACGGTCCCAGGTCAGCCGCGGCCGCAGCTCGGCGAACGCGTCGGAGGGGTAGCGGCCGGCGAGCATGTCGAGCACCGCGTGCAGCGCGGAGTCCGGCAGCGCGGAGAACGCGGCGGACCGGCGCAGCACCTCGGCGACGTCGTCGACCGTGCGCGGCCGCTCGGACACCATGGCCACGATCTGCTGGGCCAGCACGTCGAGCGGGTTGCGCAGGTACCGCGTGGACTCGATCGCCCCCGCGCGCATCCGCTCGGCGACGACGGCGCTCTGCACCAGGTCGCCGCGGAACTTCGGGAAGATGACGCCCTCGCTGACCGCGCCCACCTGGTGGCCGGCCCGGCCGACCCGCTGCAGCCCGGCGGCGACGTTGGGCGGGGACTCGACCTGGACGACGAGGTCGACCGCGCCCATGTCGATGCCCAGCTCGAGGGAGGACGTGGCGACGACGGCGGGCAGCTGACCGGACTTCAGCGCCTCCTCGACGACCGCGCGCTGCTCCCGGGAGACCGAGCCGTGGTGCGCCGAGGCGACCGGTCTGACGTCGGCCGGCAGCCCGCCGCCGGAACCGGCCTGCGCCATCAGGTCGGCGGGGTTCGCGCCGTGCGGCAGCGGCTCACCGGTGGCCCGCTCGTACGCCAGCTCGTTGAGCCGGCTGGTCAGCCGTTCGGCGAGCCGGCGCGAGTTGGCGAACACGATGGTGCTGCGGTGGGACTGGATGAGGTCCAGCACCCGCTCCTCGACCGCCGGCCAGATCGACGTCCGGGGCTGGTTGCCGGCCGCGGACCCCTCCAGCTCCCCGGTCGGCTGGCCGAGGGAGCTCATGTCCTCGACCGGGACGACGACCGACAGGTCCCACTGCTTGACCGACGGCGGGGCCACCACCTGCACCGGGCGGCCGCCGGCCAGGAAGGTCGACACCTCCTCGATCGGCCGCACGGTGGCCGACAGGCCGACCCGCTGGGCCGGCCGCTCCAGCAGCTCGTCGAGCCGGTCGAGGGAGACGGCCAGGTGGGCGCCGCGCTTGGTGCCGCACACCGCGTGCACCTCGTCGAGGATCACCGTCTCCACCCCGCGCAGCGCCTCCCGCGCCTGGCTGGTGAGCAGCAGGAACAGCGACTCCGGGGTGGTGATCAGGATGTCCGGCGGGCGACGCGCGAAGGTGCGGCGCTCGTCGGCCGGGGTGTCCCCGGAGCGGACGCCCACGGTGATCTCCGGCCGCGGCAGCCCGAGCCGGGCGGCGGCCTGGCCGATGCCGGTCAACGGCGCCCGCAGGTTCCGCTCGACGTCGACGGCCAGCGCCTTCAGCGGGGAGACGTAGAGGACACGGCACCGGGCGAGCGGGTCCTCGGGGGGCGGGGTGGCGGCCAGCCGGTCCAGCGACCAGAGGAATGCCGCCAGGGTCTTGCCCGAACCGGTCGGGGCGACGACGAGGGCGTGCTCACCGCTGCTGATCGCTGCCCAGGCGCCCTCCTGGGCCGCCGTCGGCTGCTCGAACGCGCCGGTGAACCACGCCTGCGTGGACGCGGAGAAACGATCGAGGGCCGACACGTCCCCCAGTGTCCACGCGGGTACGACAGTCTGCCGGTGCCCGCGCAGGTCAGCTGGACGAACCGACACGTCGACATCTCGCTCGCGACGAATGACACTGGTGTCGTTCTGCGTCGTCCGCAGGAGGTGCCCGTGCTCCGGTCACGAGTCGAGTCCTCGACCATCGCCATGGTCGGTTACGACGAGGAGGAGCAGGTCCTCGAGATCACGTTCCGCGACGGTCGCGTCTACCACTTCCTCGAGGTGCCGCCCGAACGGGTGCTGTCGCTGCTGCGGGCGGAGAGCAAGGGCCGGTTCTTCAACCGCGAGATCAAGCCGGACTTCGAGTACCGGGCGGTCGGCCGCCGCTGGGGTTGAGGCAGGTCACACGGCAGGATGACGCCCGTGACGCTGACCCGGCCCGCGGATGACTGACCTCGAGGTCCTCGCCGCGCAGTTCTGGGAGTGGCGCGCCGCCCAGCAGCCGCGCTCCCGCGACGACATCCCGCGGATCGACCGGCCGGCCGGCTGGCTGCCGGACTTCTCGGCCGCTGCCGTCGCCCGGTACCGCCGGGAGCGGGACGCGTTCGCCGACCGGCTGGCGCGGATCGACCCCGGCGCGGACCGGGCCGCCGCGGTCGACGCCCGGCTGCTGCGGTCGGCGCTGGCCCGCGTGCGGTGGGAGCTGGACGTCCTGCGCAGCTGGCAGCGCGACCCCGGCTTCTACGTCGACCAGACCCTCGGCTGCGTCTTCGACCTGCTCACCCCGCTGGAGGTCGACGCCGCGCGGCTGGCTGACGTCCGCCGGGTGCTCGCGGCCACCCCGGCCCTGCTCGACGTCGGCCGGGAGAACCTCGCCGGCGAGGCGGTGCGGGAGTTCGCCGGGCTGGCGGTCACCGCCCTGGCCTCGGTGGAGGACGACGTCGCCGCGACCGTCGCGGCGCTGACCTCCCTGCACCCGGTCGGGTGGGGCGCCGCCGACGATCGCGCGCTGGCTGCCGCCGGCGGGGAGGCGGGGCGCGCACTGGCCGCCTTCCGGGACTCCACGGCCCAGCAGCTGCCGGGGATGGCGAGCGCGGAGCCGGTGGGACCCGAGGACTTCGGCTGGTTCCTCCGTGAGGTCGCCGTCCTGCCGTACTCGCCGCAGGAGCTGCTCGACACCGGCCGCCGGGAGGCCGACCGGGCAGCGGTCCTCGAGCTCCTGGAGCGGCACCGCAACGGCAGCGCCCCGGGCGCGCGGCCCGCGCCGCGGTTCACCACCGGTGCCGAGCAGGCCGCCGCCGAGGCCGACGCCGAGCTCGCCGTCCGCACGTTCTACGAGGACCGCGGGCTGCTCACCCAGCCGGACACCCTGCGGCACTACCGCACCTCCCCGATGCCGGCGTACCTGGCCCCGATCGCGTGGTGCGGCGTCGCCGACGACCTCACCGGGCCCGACCGGCTCGACCAGGACGGTTCCGCGTTCTTCCCGCCGCCGGGCCCCGACCTGCCCTACTTCTACGCGGCCAACGCCGCCGACCCGCGGGCCGGGATCATCCACGAGGGCGCCCACTACCAGCAGCTGGCGCTGTCCTGGCGGCACCCGCGCGCGGTCCGCCGGCACTACTACGACTCCACGGCCAACGAGGGCATCGCCTTCTACAACGAGGAGCTCGTGCTCGCCTCGGGGTTGTTCGACGACGCGCCCGCCACCCGCGAGATCGTCTGCAACTTCATGCGGCTGCGGGCGCTGCGCGTGGTGGTCGACGTGCAGCTGGCGCTCGGCGAGCTCGACATCCCTGCGGCGGCGGCCCTGCTGGAGACGGCGGTGCCGATGGACCGGCAGACGGCGCTGGAGGAGGCCGCCTTCTTCGCCGCCACCCCCGGGCAGGCCATGACCTACCAGGTCGGCAAGACCCAGGTCCTCGCCCTGCTCGCCGACGCCTCCCGGACCGACGGGTTCTCACTGCGCGCCTTCCACGACCGGCTGTGGCGTGAGGGCAACGTGCCGCTCTCGCTGCAGCGCTGGGAGCTCCTCGACGACCGCGGCGACCTCGACCGGATCGAGCAGCTCGCGCGCGTCAGGGCGTGAGCCAGCGGCCGAACCACTCGAGGAGGATCTCCAGCCGCTGCAGGCGGTGCACCGGGCTGCCGCTGCGGGTGAGCTCGTGGCCCTCGCCCGGGAACCGGATGAGCTCCACGTCCCGGTCGAGCAGCTTGCATGCCATGAACAGCTCCTCGGCCTGCCCGATCGAGCAGCGCCGGTCCTCCTCGGAGTGCACGATCGCCAGCGGCGCGGTGATCTGCTGCACCAGCCGCAGCGGCGAGGCCTGCCAGTAGGACGCGGCGTCGTCCAGGTGCGAGCCGCCCAGGTAGGCCTGGAAGAACCACGGCGCCTCGTCCTTGGTCCCGGCGTCGCTGTACAGGTCGTACGGGCCGCGCTCGGCCCACCCGGCCCGGAACAGGTCGGTCTGCGCGAGCAGGTGCGCGGTCAGCAGGCCGCCGTAGGACCCGCCCATGACGCCGACCCGGTCCGGGTCCAGGTCGGGGGAGGAGTCCAGCGTGGCGCGGAGGACGGCCGCGACGTCGGCCACGTCGGAGCCGCCCCACCCGCTGCCCGGCACCGCCGCCCGCGGTCCGGCCACCGTGCGCATCCACGCCGTGCCGTGGCCCGCGGAGCCGCGGGGGTTGAGGTAGAGCACCGCGTACCCGGCGGAGACCAGCAGCTGCAGCTCGTGGGAGAACTGCCAGCCGTACTGGGTGCCGCCGCCCTGCAGCCACACCACCACCGGGTGCGGCCCGGCGCCCTCGGGCCGCACGAGCCAGGAGCCGACCGTCACGCCGGGGGCGACCGGCACGCCCGTGTGCCGGGGCGCGACCAGCCGGCGCTGGGCCGCGACGGTCGCGCTGGGGGCGTGCCGCACCCGCTCGGAGCCGTCCGGCGCCACCACGGCCAGCGCGGGTGGGTCCACCGGCCCGGAGGTGACGACGACGGTCCGCCCGGCGCGGGCGTCGAACGCGGTGATCCGCCGCTCCCCGCCGACCAGCACGCGGTGCGACCCGGGCGAGGCGACGGGGAAGGCGTGCACCGTCATGGCGCCGGCGTCCTCGACCACCACCGCGACGGTCGTCTCGTCGGTCCAGACGATCGAGGCGCAGTCGCGGTCCAAGTCCGCCGCGAGGTCGGTCAGCGCGCCGGTGCCCGGGTCGAGCACCGCCAGGTGCGCCGCCGCGGGGAAGCCGGCGACGTCGGTGACGGTCAGCGCCAGCAGCGAGCCGTCGGGCGAGGGCACGGGGTCGCTGTGCAGCAGGTCGCTGCCGGTGAGCCGGCGCGGCGCCCCGTCCAGCGGCTGGACGAAGACGTCGTTGACGATGCTGCGGTCCGCGCCGGGGTGCCGCTTGCTGACGAACCAGACCGACCGGCCGTCGGGGTGCCAGGCGAACCCGGCGTCGTCGAACCCGCCGGTGGACAGCCGGGTGGGCGCCCCGCGACCGCCGGCGTCGACCAGGTACGCCTGACGCGGGCGGTCCACCGTCCAGCCGACGCCGTCCTCCCGGTAGCCCAGCGTGGTCAGCCGCCGCGGCGGGCGGCGGTCCTCCGGGAGCTCGTACCAGCCCCGGTCGACCGGCTCCCGGACGACGAACAGCAGGCGCCGTCCGTCGGGGGACCAGGCGAGCTCCTCGACCGGGTCCGGCCACCCGGCGACAGCGGAGGTGACCGTCCCGTCCGGCGCGACCAGCCGCACCTCGCACCCCTCCGGCCGGTCCACCACGACGGCCAGCCGGTCGTCGGCCGGTGACCAGCGGGGCAGCCGCACGGAACCCTGCGGGTCCAGCGGGAGCAAGGGGTCGGTGCCGTCGACCGGGCCGGCGAGCACGTCACGGCGGTACCGGTTCGCCACGACGTCGGGCTGCGACACGGCCACGGCGACCCGCGCGCCGTCCCGGGACAGCACGACCTCCCCGATGTCGGCGAACCGGCCGACGTCGTCGGGGAGCACGGGCTGGGGGTCCGTCGTCGTCACCGGGGGATCCTCGCAGCACGCCGTCCTGTACCCGCGGGACGGCGTCGGCCACACTGCGGGGCATGCGTTCCCGCCTGTACGAGGCCGAGCACGAGGACTTCCGGGGGAGCGTCCGCGCCTTCCTGGACAAGCACGTGGCGCCGTTCCACGACGACTGGGAGCGCGCCGGGATCGTGCCCCGGGAGCTGTGGACGGCCGCCGGTGAGCAGGGACTGCTCGGCATCGGCATGGAGGAGCGCTTCGGCGGGGGCGGGGTCCGCGACTTCCGCTGGTCGTGCGTGCTCATCGAGGAGCTGGCCCGGATCGGCGCGAGCGGGGTCGGCTTCGGGCTGCACGACGACGTCGTCGGCCCGTACCTGCGCGACCTCGCCACCGAGGTGCAGAAGCAGCGCTGGCTGCCCGGGTTCTGCTCGGGCGAGCTGATCACCGCGATCGCGATGACCGAGCCGGCCGCGGGCAGCGACCTGCAGGGCATCCAGACCACCGCCCGCCGGGACGGGGACGGCTGGGTGCTCAACGGCTCGAAGACGTTCATCACCAACGGCATCAACGCCGACCTGGTGATCGTGGTGGCCCGGACGGCGACCGACGTCCCGGCGTCCCGCGGGCTGAGCCTCCTGGTCGTCGAGCGCGGCATGGCCGGCTTCACCCGCGGTCGGAACCTGGACAAGGTCGGGCTCAAGGCGCAGGACACCGCCGAGCTGTTCTTCGACGACGTCCGGGTGCCCGACGCGAACCTGCTCGGCGTCCGGGACCAGGGCTTCTCGCACCTGATGCAGAACCTGCCGCAGGAGCGGCTGCACATCGCCGTCTCCGCCGTCGCCTCTGCGGAGACCGTGCTCGCGCTGACCGTCGAGTACGTGACCACCCGGACCGCGTTCGGCCGCCCGATCGGGCAGTTCCAGCACTCCCGGTTCGTGCTGGCCGAGCTGCAGAGCGAGGTGACCATCGCCCGCACCTTCGTCGACGAGTGCGTCCGGCAGCTGGACTCCGGCGACCTGACGGCCACCGACGCCGCCATGGCCAAGTGGTGGACGACGGAGCTGCAGAACAAGGTCGCCGACCGGTGCCTGCAGCTGCACGGCGGCTACGGCTACATGAGCGAGTACCGGGTGTCGAAGGCCTGGCGGGACGCGCGGGTGCAGTCCATCTACGGCGGCACCAACGAGATCATGAAGGAGATCGTCGGCCGCTCGATGGGCCTCTAGCAGGTCAGCAGGCCGAACCGCTCCTTGAGGGCCAGCACCCGGCCGGCGGACTCGGTCACCCGGGCCGCGAACGCCTCGTCGCCGGCCGCCCGGTCGGCGAGGGCCTGCGCCATCGGCGCGGCGTCGTCGGGGCTGATGGTCAGGACGACGTCGACCCCGGCGGCCACCGAATCCACCGCCCGCTGGGCGACCGGGGTCTGGGACACCGCCTCGGCGTCCCCGACGTCGTCGCTCATCACCACGCCCGAGAAGCCCAGCTGCCCGCGGAGCAGGTCCAGGACGGCGGGGGAGAACAGCGCCGGGGAGTCGGGGTCCAACCGGGGGTAGGTGGCCGAGCTGACCATCACCGCACCGACCCCGGCGTCCACGGCCGCGGCGAACGGCGCCAGGAACGGGTCCGCGGGGCTGGTCTCGGGGTCGGTGGCCCCCAGGTCGGTGTCGGTGTTGACGCGCACCCGGCCCAGCCCGGGGAAGTGCTTGGCGGTGGCCACCACGCCGGCGTCCTGCAGCGCCTCCACCACCGTGGTCACCGACGCCGCGACCGCCTGCGGGTCGCTGCCGAACTGGCGGTCGAACGCGCCGATCGGTGGGTTGTCGGCCTCGGTGCCGGCCGGCACGGTGTCGGCGACGGGCCCCAGGTCCATGGTGATCCCCGCACGGTGCAGCTGACCGGCCCAGCCGGCCGTCGCCGAGCGCAGCGCGGCCGGGTCCTGACGGCCCTGCTCCAGCGCGGTCGGCACCCGGTCGAACCCCGCGCCCTTCAGCGTCTGGACCAGCCCGCCCTCCTGGTCGACGGCGATCTGCAGCGGGATGGCCGCCCCCTCCTGGAGCTGCGCGACGGCCGCGCCCACCGACGCGGCGTCGGCCGAGCTGCGGCCCTGCAGGAACAACCCCCCGACGGGGACGCCGGACAGCGCCGCGGTGCCGGACGCCGGATCGGCCGCGGGCACCCCCACCATCAGCAACTGCCCCACCTGCTCCTCGACGGGGAGGCCGGCCAGCGTCCGGTCGGCGCAGGAGGTGACAGGCGCCGACGACGCCGGTGCGGAGGTCGGCGAGGACGACGGCTCCGCGGGCGTCTCGTCCGGCGCCGCACCACCGCACGCCGTCAGGGCCAGGAGGGCGGCCCCGAGGAGCACGCCGGTCCGGGCGGAAGCCGGTCGTCCCATCTCCGATCTGCTCCTGTCGCTCGTACCGCTCTGCCAGGGGGCGCTGTCCGGCACACTGCCCGGGTGACCGGAGCACCGCCGACGACCGCCGACCGTGCGGCCGTCCAGCGCCGCACCGTGGCGGTCCTCTCGGCCGGGGTGGCGCTCGGTGGCCTCGGCGTGACCGTCGGGATCACCGTAGGCGGGCTCCTCGCGCGCGACGTCGCCGGCAGCGACGCGGCGGCCGGCCTGGGGCAGACCGCCAGCGTGCTCGGTGCCGCGCTGCTCGCCGTCCCGCTGGCCCGGATCAGCGACCGGCGGGGACGGCGGGTGGGCCTGGCCAGCGGCTACGGCGTCGCCGTCCTGGGGGCCGTCGTCGTCGTCGGTGCTGCCGCGCTGTCCTCGTTGCCGCTGCTGCTGGCCGGGCTGTTCCTGTTCGGGGCGTCGACCAGCAGCGGTCTGCAGGCCCGCTACGCCGCGGCGGACCTCGCCGAGCCCGAGCACCGCGGCCGGGCGCTGTCCCTGGTCGTCTGGGCGACCACGATCGGCTCGGTGCTCGGCCCGAACCTCGCCGAGCCGGGCAACGACCTCGGCGCGGCACTGGCCCTGCCGGACCTCGGCGGGGCGTTCGTGCTGTCGATCGCGGCGTTCGCGCTCGTCGTCCTGGGTGCGCTGGTGCTGCTCCGCCCGGACCCCCTGCTGCTGGCCCGCCGGCTGGCCGTCGGGGCCGACCCGGCCGGGCCGCCGCCGCGCACCGGGGCCGCCGCGGCGCTGCGCGCCGTCTGGGCCGTGCCCGGCGGCCGGCTCGGGCTCACCGCCGTGGTGGTCTCGCACGCGGTGATGGTCGGGCTGATGGTCATGACCCCGGTGCACATGGGCGCCGGTCACGAGGGCGCGGAGGGGACGACGCTCCGGGTCATCGGCCTGGTGATCAGCGTCCACGTGGCCGGGATGTACCTGTTCTCCCCGGTGGTCGGCTGGCTGGCCGACCGGGCCGGGCGCTCCGCGACGGTGGCGCTGGGCGGGGTGCTGCTCCTGCTCGCCGCCGTGGTCGCCGGCACCGCGCCACCCGGCGCGGCGGTCCAGCTCGGCATCGGGCTGTTCCTGCTCGGGCTGGGCTGGTCGTGCGGTCTGGTCGCGGGGTCGACCATGGTGACCGAGTCGGTGTCCGCAGGACTGCGGCCGACCGCGCAGGGCGCCACGGACCTGCTCATGGGGCTGGGTGCGGCGGTGGCCGGCGCCGTGGGTGGACCGCTGCTGGCCGTGGGCGGCTTCGACCTGGTCGCCGTGGTCTCCGCGGTGCTGGTGGTCCCGCTGGCGGTGGTGTGGACCGCGGCGCGGCTCGCGCCCGCCGGTCAGCGCCGGTTGCGGTAGTCGCGCACGAGCAGCACCAGCGTGACCAGCAGGACCCCGGCGATCCCGATCTGCAGGACCGCGTCCCAGGTCGGCGATCCGGTGCTCAGGCCCATGACCCCAGCGTAGGACCGGAGGGCTGCGGCGGGGCGGCTGCGCACTGGGTACGGTCGTCGCCGTGCGGCTGCAGGAGTTCTGGTCCCGGATGGAGCAGTTCTTCGGCTCGATGAGGGCGCGGACCGTGGCCGGTGACCACGTGTTCAGCACCCTCGGCGGGCGGACGGCGGTGGAGGCGATCGACGCCGGTGTGCCGATCCGCACCGTGTGGCTGGAGATCTGCAAGGAGTACGACGTCCCCCCGAAGGACCGCTGAGGCCCTCCGGCGGGACGACGGGTCAGCGGCCGAGGACGGTCCGCACGTGCTCGGCGAGCGTCGTGGTCGGCCGGCCGGTCAGCTCCGACAGCGTCCGGCTGCCGGTCTCCAGCGCACCCTGCGCGATCGCCTGGTCCAGCCCGACGACGAACTCCGCCGCCCCCTCCGGGAGCCCGGCGCCGAGCAGGGCCTGCAGACCCTGGAGCGGGACGGCTGGGTGCACCGCGAGGTCCGCTCGACCATCCCGCCGCACGTCGAGTACCGGCTCACCGAGGCCGGCGCCGAGCTGGTGCCCCACCTGCTCGGCCTCATCGACTTCGTCGAGGGGCGGATGCCCGCCGTGCGGGCCGCGCGGGCCGCTGCCGACCTGGTGCGCCCGCCCCGCTGAGGTGCTGCACGACCGTCCCGGCGTGTCGCTGGAGTCGAACAGGTGTTCGGCCTACGGTGTCCACAGGTCCGGTCTGCGTCCACAGATGCGCCCGGTCCGCCGAAACTGTCAGACCCCCGTCCTAGCGTCGTCGACGACCCGCTACAGCGACATCCGAAGGTGGCCATCATGGCAACGCTCGACCGCGACAAGGCCCTCGACATGGCCCTCGCCCAGATCGACAAGCAGTTCGGCAAGGGCTCCGTCATGCGCCTGGGCGACTCGCCCGAGGTCGCCATGAAGGTGATCCCGACCGGCTCGATCGCCCTCGACATCGCCCTCGGCGTCGGCGGCCTGCCGCGCGGCCGGGTGATCGAGGTGTACGGCCCGGAGGCGTCGGGCAAGACGACGGTCGCCCTGCACGCGGTGGCCAACGCCCAGGCGTCCGGCGGCATCGTCGCCTTCATCGATGCCGAGCACGCGCTCGACCCCGACTACGCCCGGGCGATCGGCGTCGACACCGACGCCCTGCTGATCAGCCAGCCCGACACCGGTGAGCAGGCGCTGGAGATCGCGGACATGCTGATCCGCTCCGGCGCGCTCGACCTGATCGTCATCGACTCGGTGGCCGCCCTGGTGCCCCGCGCCGAGATCGAGGGCGAGATGGGCGACAGCCACGTCGGTCTGCAGGCCCGGCTGATGAGCCAGGCGCTCCGCAAGATCACCGGTGCGCTGAGCAACTCCGGCACCGCGGCGATCTTCATCAACCAGCTGCGCGAGAAGGTGGGCGTCGTCTACGGCTCGCCCGAGGTCACCACCGGTGGTCGCGCGCTGAAGTTCTACTCGTCGATCCGTCTCGACGTGCGCCGCATCGAGACCCTCAAGCAGGGCACCGACGCGGTCGGCAGCCGGGTGCGGGTCAAGGTCGTCAAGAACAAGGTCGCCGCACCGTTCAAGCAGGCCGAGCTCGACCTCATCTGGGGCACCGGCTTCAGCCGTGAGGGTGGCCTCATCGACATCGGCGTCGAGCAGGGCTTCGTCCGCAAGTCCGGCGCTTGGTACACCTACGACGGCGACCAGCTCGGCCAGGGCAAGGAGAACGCCCGCAACTTCCTGCGGGACAACCCCGACCTTGCCGACGAGATCGAGAAGAAGATCAAGGAGAAGCTGGGCATCGGCGTCGCCAAGGTCGACGCGGCCGACGTGGCTGCTGAGCCGGCCGACTTCTGATCTCGCCGGTGTCCGACACGCTGTTCGGCGGCGGCCCGGGCGGGGGCTCCGAGGAGGACGCGGCGCCGGCCGACGACGCAGGTCGTCGGTCCGGCGGCCGCGGCCGCCGGGGCGGTGCCCGCGGCGGCTCCCGTGCCGGTGACGGCGGACCCGGGGACGGCGCGGGGCGTCGTCGCGGCGGCCGGTCCAGCGGCCCCCAGTGGAGCTCGCGGTCCGCGGACTCCGAGGCCGCGCCGGCCGAGATGGAGGACCCGGAGACCGTCGCCCGGGGCATCTGCCTGCGCGCGCTGACCGGCACGGCCAAGACCCGCAAGCAGCTGGCCGAGCTGCTAACCAAGAAGGACGTCCCGGTCGAGGCGGCCAACGCCGTGCTCGACCGGTTCACCGAGGTCGGCCTGATCGACGACGCCGCCTTCGCCGCTGCCTGGGTCACCTCTCGGCAGTCCGGCCGCGGGCTGGCCAGGCGGGCTCTCGCCTCCGAGCTGCGTGCCAAGGGCGTCGACGGCGAGGTCGCGGCTGCCGCCGTGGCCGAGGTCGACCCGCAGGACGAGTGGGACTCCGCCCGCCGGCTGGTGGAGCGGAAGGTCCCGTCCATGCGCCGGCTGGACCGCGTCACCGCTGAACGGCGGCTGATGGGCATGCTCGCCCGCAAGGGCTACGGCGGCGGGCTGGCCGGCTACGTCGTACGGGAGGCGCTCGACGCCGACGGCGCCGCCGAGGACGCCGCTGCCGAGGCCGAGCCCTTCGAGGCGAGGTCTGGGCAGGGTGACCCCGGACCGTCCGGCTCGCTCGGAGCGGCGTCGCACGGCGAGGCGACCGAGCCTGGGGCCGAGCCGCCGGTCTGGACCGCTGCCCGCTCCGCCGCCCGCAAGGCCCGGGCGGCGGCGACCGAGCTGCCCGACCAGGTCGCGGCGAGCCCCGAGGTGGGGGAGGGCTGGGCGCGGCCGATCAGCCGTGGCCGGCAGCTCCCGGGCCACCTCCTGCGCGGCGAGGACCTGCCCTGACGGCTGCGGGGCGTCGGTCCCGGTCGGACCTCTGACGACAGATCAGCCGGTGCGACAGGTGTCGCATCGGCTGATCGTCCTGCTGCGTGGTCTCCGTCGTCACCCCGGTGGGGTGGCCGGTGCCGGCTGCCCGATCGCGGTCGGGCAGCAGGCCCCGCCGCTCACCGGTCCTCTCGGGTTCCCGGTGAGCGGCGGGTGGTCTGCGTCAGGCGGTGGTCAGGCGCCCAGCTGGTCGAGCCAGGCGGTGACGTCGATGGCCACGCCACCGACGGCCTCCTCGTCCGGCACGAGCCAACGGCGGCTGCGCTCCTGACCGGCGCTCAGCCACTGCTCGATGGCGGAGTCGAACTGGGACATGGTGATCTCCTTGCCGGCGATCGTGCTGGCCGGGCCGAGGAAGGTCACGTCGGACTCCTGGCCGGCGGGGTAGAGCAGCACGACGCGGCAGCGGGCGCGGCGGTGCCGGGCCGGCGGGACCGCTTCCCGCACGATCGCCGAGTCGGCACCGGCGGCGGCGGCAAAACGGCGGGCGCTGGCCCGCAGCTTGCCGACGAAGATCTGGGTCGTGGTCTCCAGGTCGTCGTCGTCGAGGTCCCGGTGCGTGTGGCGTGATGCGGTGGCGGTGGAGGTCACGCTCTCCCTCTCGGCAGACGATCCTCCCGAGGTCACCGGCGACATGTGCCAAGTCCAGCGCGCAACTCCGGCACAACCCCGTCCGCCCGTCCGCCCGGGAGCGCCGCAGCGCTGCCGGACGGAGGGAGTTGGGGGTCCCAGCGGTCACCCGGGTCCGGCACTGCCGGACCCGGGTGTTCCCATCGGCGGCTCAGGCGGCTCGGGTGGCGTAGGCCTGGCGCCCGGCGTCGGCGACCTGGTGGTCCTCCTCGACCGTGCCTGCGCTGACCCCGACACCTCCGGTGATGGCACCGTCAGGATCGGTCAGCAGGACCCCGCCGCCGAAGACGACCAGGCGCCCACCGGTGGTGGACTCGATGCCGAAGAGGGGCTGCCCTGGCTGGACGAGTCCGGCGAGATCCCGGGTGTCGGTCTGGAAGTAGACGGCAGTCAGCGCCTTCTTCTGCGAGATGTCGACGCCGATGAGCTTGGTGCCGTCCATCGACGCGAACGCCACCAGGTTGCCGCCGTCGTCCACCACGGCGATGTTCATCGGCTGCCCGACGGCCGCCGCCTCCGTCTTGCACGCGTCGATGATCGTCTCGGCCTGCTCCAGGGTGATCTGTCTGCTCATGTGCCTCTCCTAGCGTCCGGTGGGGTGGATCGGTTGGTCCGTGCCGCGGCTCGCCGGGCCGTCAGAACACCCGGACCGGTACCTCCGCCGGCGCATCGAGCAGGGCGTCGATCTCGTCGTCCAGCTTGACCAGGGTCAGGGATGCGCCGGCCATGTCCAGGGAGGTGCAGTACTCGTTGACGTAGCTGCGCGTCACCGTGATGCCGCGTTCGGCGAGCTGCTGGTGCGCGCGGCGGTAGAGGATGTAGAGCTCGCTGATGGGCGTGCCCCCGAGCCCGTTGATCATCAGGGCCACGCTGTCGCCGGAGGCGTACGGCAGGTCGGTGACGACCGCCTCGAGGAGTTCGTCGACGATGGCGTCCGCCGTCGTCATCTTCTTCCGCTCGCGGCCGGGCTCGCCGTGGATGCCGACACCCATCTCGATCTCGTCCGGGCCGAGCTCGAAGAGCGGTGAGCCCTTGGCCGGCGGGGTGCAGGCGGTGAGCGCCACGCCCATCGTCCGGGTGACGTCGTTGACCTTCTTGCCGACCCGGATCACCTCGTCGAGGTCGTCGCCGCGCCCGGCGGCCGCGCCCACCGCCTTGATCACGAAGAAGTTGCCGGCGACGCCACGCCGGCCCACCGTGTAGGTCGAGTCCTTGACAGCCACGTCGTCGTTGATCGTCAGGATCTCGACCTTGAGCCCCTCCGACTCGGCCATCTCCTTGCCCATGTCGAAGGCCATCCGGTCGCCGGTGTAGTTGTTGACCAGCAGCAGCACGCCTTTCGGCGAGGCCAGCAGCTTCGCCGTCTCGTAGACGTAGTTCATGGGTGGGGCGGCGAAGACGTCACCCGGGCAGGCGGCGTCCAGCATCCCCCTGCCGACGATCATGACGTGGGCCGGCTCGTGCCCGGACCCGGAGCCCTGCACGATGGAGACCCGGTCCTCGCTGGGAGCGTCAGCCCGCATGATCAGGTTGTGCTCGGGCACGTACTTCAGGCGGTGCGGGTTGGCCAACGCCAAGCCCTCGAGCATCTCCGGGACGAACTGCTTGGGGTCGTTGACGAACTTCTTCATGACGCTCCCTCTGTCTGCCAGGCCTCGTTGATCCGTCCGATGATCACGGCCACGCCCATGGCGCCGGCGTCGACCGAACCCCTGCTGCGCTCCCCCGTGTACGACGCGCGACCGCGCTTGGCGACCATGTCCGCGGTGGCCTCCGCGGCCTCCCTGGCGGTCTCGGCCAGCGCGGCGAGCACGTGCGCTGGGTCGATGCCCGCGGTCACCTCTGCCTCCAGTCGATCGGTGACGGGCACCAGGACGTCGAGCAGGGTCTTGTCGCCGACGTCGGACTGGCCCCGCGCCTTGATCCCCTCGATGGCCGCGCGGAGCATGGCCACGACCTGGTCACCGGTCAGGCTGTCCGTCGCCCCGGCGGTCATCCCGGCGCGCATGAACGCGGTGCCCCAGATCGGCCCCGAGGTGCCCCCGATCCGAGCCGTGATCACCATGCCGATCTTCTTCAGGAAGGTGCCGATGTCGCTGCGGTCGACGTCGTCCCAGCCCTCGAGGACGTTCTCGAAGCCGCGGGCCAGCGAGTAGCCGAAATCGCCGTCGCCGACCACCGCGTCGAGATCTCCGAAGTACTTCTCGTTGTCCACGGCCGTCTGGGCGATCGTGCGGACGACCAGGTCGACCTGCTGCTGTGCCGTGCTGCTCACGCCGTTCCTCTCTCGGGCCGGTCGGTGGACGGGGTGCGGTCCGGTCGGCCCAGACATGCCCGGGCGTCGCTCAGCACGATGTGGTGACCGGGCTGCGCCTCGCCCCGGTTGGCCAGGACCTCGATCGGCGGGCGGTCGGGGTCGCCCAGTTCGGACACCACGAGCACCGCCTCGTCGAAGGGCTCGTGCCGGGTGTAGCCGTTGACCGTGACCAGGCAGGGGAGCCCGGCACCGGTCGCGGCGAGCAGGCCGTTCCGCGAGTCCTCGACGACCAGCGTGTCGGCCTGGTCGAGGCCCAGGGTCTGCAGGACGAGGGCGTAGATCGCCGGGTTCGGCTTCTTCGCCGGGACGACGTCCCCGGCGAAGACCGGTATCCGCTCCGCGGTGTCCGCTCCGACGGCGTGCTGCAGCACGGCGCGCACGGATTCCTCGGCCGACGTGGAGGCGACCGCGACAGTCCACCCCTCGTCCAGCGCCTCGGTGATCAGCCGGGCGACGCCGGGCCGGGCCGGGATCTCCCCGGCCGCTACCAGCGCGCGGAACCTCGCCGTCTTCGTGCGGTGCCACTGCGCGAGGAGCTCCGCGCGGCCGCCGTCGTCGTCCGGGATGCCGGCGGCGCGGACGAACTCCGGGTCGCGGAAGAGGCTGGCCATCCGCTCCTTGCCGCCGCCGATGGCGAGCTTCTCGCCGTAGTCGTCCTCGCTCCACCGCACCGGCAACCCGTGCTCGGCGAAGGTGGCGTTGAAGGCGGGGAGGTGGCCGTACCGCTCGGTGTCGGCGAGCACCCCGTCGCAGTCGAAGACCAGTGCGCTCACCAGGCACGTCCGGAGCTGCCGAAGGTGCGCATGTGCTCCTGGGCCATGCTCATCACGGCGGTCCGCTGGTGGGTGAAGAGGGACGGCGGGTCCCACTTCCCCTGCGCCTCGGCGCCACGGAGGAACTCCAGGCTCGACTGCATGTAGACCTGCTTGAGTGCCGTGGAGATGTTCACCTTCGCGCAGCCCCGCGCGATCAGGTCCTGGAACTGCTCCGCGGACAGTCCCGTGCCGCCGTGCAGCGCCATCGGCACGCCGGTCGCCTGCACGAGGTCGCTGACCCGCTGGTGGTCCAGCACGGGGGCCGCCGTGTACTGACCGTGCGCGTTCCCGATCGCGGGGGCGAAGCAGTCGACACCGGTGCGCCGGATGAAGTCGACGGCCACCTCCAGCGTCTGGACGACGGAGGCGTCGTCCGAGCCTAGGCCGTCCTCGACCCCTTGGATGCCCTCGATCTCGCCCTCGACGTGCGCGCCGCGTGACCGGGCCTCGGCGACCACCTCGGTGGTCTGCCGGAGGTTCTCCGCGACGTCGAGCTCGTGGGCGTCGAAGAGGACCGAGTTCCAGCCGCCCTCGAGGCAGTCGCTGATGACCGAGCGGTCGGGGCAGTGGTCCAGGTGCAGCGTCACCGGCACCGCGACGTCCTCCACCAGGGTGCGGAAGATGTCGGCCAGCTGCCGACGGCCGTACATCCGCACCGTCTTGACCGAGGTCTGCAGGATGACCGGGGATCGCTCCTCGACCGCGGCAGCGAGGACGGCCTCGATGCTCAGGTCGTTGACGATGTTGAACGCCGGCACGCCGTACCGGTCGGCCAGTGCACGGTCGAGCAGCTCTTTCATGGGGACGACAGGCACCGACGCTCCTGTGCTCTCGGTCGGATCGGCTCTCCGAGCTGTTCCAGGAGTAAAGCGTGGTGCGCGTCACAGGTGTATGGGGTGAATCACCCAGTTCAGTCGACGGTCGGTCGGCCACCGGGCCGCGGCAGCCAGCCCCGGTCCAGCGCGGTCATCACCGCGGCGGTGCGGCTGCTCGTCCCGGTCTTGTGCAGCACGGCAGCCACGTGCTTCTCGACGGTCTTGGGCGACAGCACCAGCGCAGCGGACATCTGCCGGTTGCTCATCCCACGGGCGAGCAGGGCGACGGTCTCGTGTTCCCGCCGGGTGAGTGGTGAGCGCCGGCCAGGAGTGCACGACCCGGCCGGCGCAGCAGTGCCCGGGCGGGGCCCGAGCACCCCGCCGTCCTCACCCCGGCGGCGGAGGAGGTGGCTGAGGGAGGGGTCGTCGACCCCGGCGCGGACGATGTCGGGGACCGCGGTCTGGGTGAGCAGTTCGAGCTCGTCGACCTCGGCCACGGTGAACCTGCGGGGGCGGCAGGCGAACACGACGTTGGCACCCACCACGTCACCGCGCCACCAGATCGGGACCGCGGCGACAGCGCCGGAGTGCGCTGCCTCGCCGGCTGCCAGGTGACCGGCACGGATCTCGCCGTAGGTCGCCAGGACGACCGGCCGTCGTCGCGCCACCACCTGTCCGGTGACGCCCTCGTCGAGGGGGAAGCTGCCGCCGAGCTGGCAGGACGTCCCGCGCTCGGCCAGCTTGGCGTAGCGGTCACCCGAGCCGTCGACCAGGGAGATGCTGCCCGCCGCAGCCTCCACCAGGCTGCCGCTGGTCGCGATCAGCCGATGCAGCAGGTCTGCGACCGGGTCCTCTGCAGGCGGAGCCACCGCCCACGCGCCCTCTGCCATGCGACTCCTCGTCGAGCCGGCGGGAACAGCCTGGCGCCACACCGTACGGGGGTCGAGGGCGCCGCGCAGCGCAAGGCTGCTCGTCGTCGGGCAGCGCACAGGCCCCGGCGTCCAGGTGCGGACGACGGGGGCCTGGCGGAGTGCGCTCAGATCGAGGTCTGGCCGGTGACCGAGGGGGTGTCGGGCAGGACGACGGCGTGCGTCGCGGCCGCCTTGGGGCTGCGACGCGACCGGTGTTCGATGTACTTGGCCAGCTGGGACAGCAGCACGTTGACGATGATGTAGATCAGGCCGGCGGCCACGTACAGCTGGAAGGTGTACTGGTTGCCGAAGCGCGGGGTGAAGAACTCCACCAGGCTGCGCGCCTGCCGGAGCAGCTCGAAGTAGCCGATGATGAAGCCCAGCGAGCTGTCCTTGAGCAGCACGACCAGCTGGGCCACCAGCACCGGCAGCATCCGGCGGACCGCCTGGGGCAGCAGCACCAACCGCATGACCTGCGACTTGCGCAGCCCGATGCCGTAGGCCGCCTCGGACTGACCGCGGTCGACCGACAGGATGCCGGCCCGGAAGATCTCCGCCAGCACGGCCATGTTGTAGAGGACGAGGCCGCCGGTGAGGGCCGCGTAGGCGCTGAGCCGGATGCCCAAGCCCGGCAGCACGAAGTACAGCGCGAAGATCACCACCAGCAGCGGGATCGCCCGGAAGAACTCGATGACCGCGGTGACGGCGATCCGCACCGGCCGGTGGTCGGAGAGCCGGCCCACCGCCAGCAGCAGCCCCAACAGGGTGGCGAAGACCATGCCGACGGCGGCGACCCGCAGGGTGCGCAGCAGGGCCTCCCACAGCGCCTGGGGCACCCCGCTGTTCGGGTCGAAGAGCACCGACCAGCGCTGCGGGTCGAGTTGGCCGTTGCGGCCCAGGCGGACCAGCACGAAGGCGATGACCGCCAGCACCAGCAGTGAGCCGATGACCGTGGCGATCCGGATCCGGGCACGCGCCTTGGGGCCCGGGAGGTCGAAGAGGACCGGGGCGCTCATCGGAGGATCGCCACCCGTCGCTCGACCCGGCTGACGACGTACGCCGCCGGCAGGGTGATCAGCATGTAGCCGGCGACGACCGCCAGCAGGACCAGCAGGATCTCCCCGCCGTTCGCATTCGACAGCCGCTGCAGCGACGCGGTCAGCTCGGTGACCGCGAAGCCGGCGGCGATCGAGGTGTTCTTGACCATCGCGATGAGGACGTTGCCCAGCGGGGGGATCACCGTGCGGAACGCCTGGGGGAGCACCACCTCACGCAGCGACTGGCCGAAGGTCAGGCCGAGAGCACGGGCAGCCTCCGCCTGCCCCGGGGGGACGGCGTTGATCCCGGACCGCACCGCCTCGCAGACGAACGCGGCGGTGTACAGGCCCACCGCGAGGACGGCGCCGGTGAAGAAGCCGACCGCGAAGTCGATCTGCGGCAGGCCGAAGATGATGAAGAAGAAGACCACCGTCAGCGGGGTGTTCCGGAAGGTCTCCACGTAGAAGGTCGCCAGGCCCCGCAGCGGGAGGATCGGACTGACCCGGAACGCGGCCAGCAGGGTCCCGAGGACCAGGGCCAGCAGCCCGGCCAGCACGGACAGTTCCAAGGTCTTCAGGAAGGCGTCCCGCAGCAGCGGGAAGTTGTCGATGAAGAACTGCACCACGCCTCCCTCCGAGGCTCAGGCAGTGCGCTGCCGGGCGGGGGACCCCGCCCGGCAGCAGCACGGGTCGGTCAGTAGCGGTCGATGGTCGGCGGCTCGGGGGCCTCCTGGCCGCTGATGGCGCCGGCGGTGGCGTCCCAGGCGTCGGCCCACGAGCCGTCGTCGAAGGACTCCTCGAGCGTGTCGTTGACGAAGTCGCGGAACGGCTGGTCGCCCTTGGCCAGCCCGATGCCGTAGGGCTCCTCGGTGAACGGGTTGCCCACCAGCTCGAAGCCCTCCTTGTTGCCGGCGACCAGGCCGGTCAGGATGACGTTGTCGGTCGTGACTGCGTCGACCTGGCCGTTGGTCAGGGCGTCGGCGCACTTGGAGTAGACGTCGAACAGCGTCAGCGTCGCCTCGGGGTAGTTGGTGCGGATGTTCTCCGCCGGCGTGGAGCCCTCGACCGAGCAGACGTTCTTGCCGGCCAGGTCGTCGGGGCCCTCGATGCCCAGCGGGTTGCCCTTGGCGACCATGATGTCCTGGCCCGCCTCGTAGTACGGCCCGGCGAAGTCCACGACCTCCTTGCGCTTGTCGTTGATCGTGTACGTCGCGATCACCAGGTCGACCTGACCGTTCTGGATGAACGACTCGCGGTTGGCGGACACCGTCTCGGTCCAGGTGATCTTGTCCTCGGGGATCCCGAGCTTGCCCGCGATCAGCTTGCCCATCTCGACGTCGAAGCCCTCGGGCGCCTTGGTGGTCGGGTTGAGCAGGCCGAACCCGGGCTGGTCGTACTTCGTGCCGATGGTGATCGCGCCGGCCTCGTTGAGGTCGGCCATCGTCGTCCCGGCCTCGAACGAGGCGTCGGTGGCGACGGCGGCGGCGCCGTCGTCGGCGGCGTCCTCGGCCTGGTTCCCGGCGTCGCTGGAACAGCCGGCCAGCACGGCGCCGGCCGTGGCCATCGCCGCCAGGGCCGCGAAGGGGCGGGTGATGCGCATGAGGGGTCCTCTCGTGGGGGTGCGGTCGGTCAGTGGTTCAAGATCTTGGAGAGGAAGTCCTTCGCCCGGTCCGAGGTCGGGTTGGTGAAGAAGGTCTCCGGGGTCGCGGACTCGACGATGCGGCCGGCGTCCATGAACACCACGCGGTTGGCGGCGCGGCGGGCGAAGCCCATCTCGTGGGTGACCACGACCATCGTCATGCCGTCGTGCGCCAGTGCGGTCATCACCTCGAGGACCTCGTTGATCATCTCCGGGTCCAGCGCGGAGGTGGGCTCGTCGAAGAGCATCACCTTGGGGTCCATCGCCAGCGCCCGGGCGATGGCCACCCGCTGCTGCTGCCCACCGGAGAGCTGGGCGGGCACCTTGTCGGCCTGGTGGCCCACGCCGACCCGGTCCAGCAGCTCCCGGGCGCGCTTCTCCGCCTCGGTCCTGGACTGCTTGCGCACCGTGGTCGGCCCCAGCGTCACGTTCTGCAGCACGGTCTTGTGCGCGAAGAGGTTGAAGCTCTGGAACACCATGCCCACGTCGCTGCGCAGCCGGGCGAGCTCCTTGCCCTCGTCGGGCAGCCGCTGGCCGTCGATGGTGATCTCGCCGTCCTGGATGGCCTCCAGGCGGTTGATCGCGCGGCACAGCGTCGACTTGCCCGAGCCCGACGGCCCGATGACGACGACGACCTCGCCGCGGTCGATCGTCAGGTCGATGTCCTGCAGCACGTGCAGGTCACCGAACCACTTGTTGACCCCGGACAGGCGGACGAGAGGTTCTCCGGTCGGACGATCAGTCACAGCCGAGCACCCTAAGCGCGTCCGCAGACCGTGACGTCGCCGGGCGATCACGAAGCCGTAACGAACGTGTCCGCGGCTGGGAGTTCCTGGGGCGGGTCTCGATCGGGTCACGACCTGTGCCGGCGGCCGGGTCTCTACGATGCGGTGGTGAACGGCAAGACCTACCTCGTGCGCACGTACGGCTGTCAGATGAACGTCCACGACTCCGAGCGGCTGTCCGGACTGCTCGAGCAGGCCGGCTACACCGCCGCCGCCGAGGGCGCCGACGCCGACGTCGTCGTGCTGAACACCTGCGCGGTCCGCGAGAACGCCGACAACCGGCTGTACGGCAACCTCGGGCACCTGCGCCCGGTCAAGGACGCCCACCCCGGCATGCAGATCGCCGTCGGCGGCTGCCTGGCGCAGAAGGACCGCGGCGAGATCGTCCGCCGGGCCCCGTGGGTGGACGTCGTCTTCGGCACCCACAACGTCGCCTCGCTGCCGGTGCTGCTCGAGCGCGCCCGGCACAACGCCGAGGCGCAGGTGGAGATCGTCGAGTCCCTCGAGGTCTTCCCCTCCACGCTGCCGGCCAGGCGGGACTCCGCCTACTCCGGCTGGGTGTCGATCAGCGTCGGCTGCAACAACACCTGCACGTTCTGCATCGTCCCCGCGCTGCGCGGCAAGGAGAAGGACCGCCGTCCGGGCGAGGTGCTGGCCGAGGTGCAGGCGCTGGTCGACCAGGGCGTGCTCGAGGTGACCCTGCTCGGGCAGAACGTGAATGCCTACGGTGTGGAGTTCCGCGAGCGCGGCGCCTTCGCCGACCTGCTCCGCGCGGCGGGCACCATCGAGGGCCTGGAGCGGATCCGGTTCACCAGCCCGCACCCGCGCGAGTTCACCGACGACGTGGTGGAGGCGATGGCCGAGACGCCGGCGGTCTGCCACCAGCTGCACATGCCGCTGCAGTCCGGCTCGGACGACGTGCTGCGCCGGATGCGCCGCGGCTACCGGCGGGACCGCTACTTGGGGATCATCGACCGGGTGCGGGCCGCGATGCCCGACGCCGCGATCACCACCGACATCATCGTGGGCTTCCCCGGCGAGACCGACCAGGACTTCACCGACACCCTCGACGTCGTCCGGCAGGCCCGCTTCGCCAGCGCCTTCACCTTCCAGTACTCCAAGCGCCCGGGCACGCCGGCGGCCGAGATGGCCGGGCAGTTGCCCAAGGAGGTGGTGCAGGAGCGCTATCTGCGGCTGACGGCCCTGCAGGACGAGATCAGCTGGGCGGAGAACACCGCGCTCATCGGCCGGCGGGTCGAGCTGCTGGTCGCGTCGGGGGAGGGCAGCAAGGACGCCGCCCGCGGCCGCCTCTCCGGCCGGGCCCGGGACGGCCGGCTGGTGCACTTCACGGCGACCGACGGCGTCCGCGCCGGGGACGTCGTGGAGACGGTCGTGACCGCCGCGAAGCCGCACTTCCTGGTCGCCGACGGCGAGCTGGTCTCCCACCGCCGCACCCGGGCCGGAGACGCCAGCGAGGCCGGCACCCGCCCGAGCACGCCCGGCGTGCTGCTCGGGATGCCGCGCATCGGGGCTCCTGCCCCCGCCTGACCGCACTGCTGGGGAGTGCACCGCAGACCGCCCCGGCGCTGGTCCCGGCGGTCGCTCCTGCCCGCCGCGGGCCGCGGTGCCGGCCCCCGCGGGTGGTCCGGTGGCTGACTCCGAGCCCCAGGAGAGTGCCACCTGGACATGGAGACCGCGAGCTACCGCGCGCTTCGCGGCTGGCGCCCGGGACGCACGAAGGGCCCCGTCCGGACCGGACGGGGCCCTTCGTGGACCAGGTCAGCGGCGGGAGGAGGACTTCTCCGCCTCGGCCAGCCACTCGCGCCGGGTGGTCAGGTTGGCCTCGGCCTCGCTGATCCGCTTCGCGTTGCCGGCCGCCTGCGCCTTGGCCAGCTGGTCCTCGGCCTTGCTGACGGCTGCCCGCATCGAGGTGAGCAGCGGGTTCTCCGGCTGGACCCGCGGCCGGGCCGAGTCCGCGACGCCGCGGAACTTCTCCTCGACGGCACGCATCCGGTCCTCGAGGGGACGCATGGCGTTGCGCGGCACGTGCCCGATGGCGTCGTAGCGCTCCTGGATCTTGCGCAGCGAGCTCTGCGCCGCCCGGTTGCCGGGGTCCAGCGCCTCGGCCTCGGCCAGCAGCTCCTCCTTCTGCTTCTGGTTGGCCAGCTCGTCGGAGCTGCGGGCCTGGTCGGAGGCGGTGCGGGCGGCGAAGAAGACGTCCTGCGCGGCGCGGAACTTCTTCCACAGGTCGTCGTCGGTGTCCCGGCCGACCCGCGGCACCGCCTTCCAGCGGTCCATCAGCGAGCGCATCGCGGCGCTGGTCGGGCCCCACTCGGTGGAGGTGGACAGCCGCTCGGCCTCGGCGATGAGCTCGCTCTTGGCGGCGCGGGCCTCCGCACGCTGGGTGTCCAGCTGGGCGAAGTGGGCGCCCCGGCGGCGTCCGAAGGCGTCCCGGGCGGCCGCGAAGCGGTGCCACAGCGCCTCGTCGGTCTTCCGGTCGATGCCCTTGATCGTCTTCCACTCCTCGACGATCGCCTTCAGCCGGTCGCCGGCGGCCTTCCACTGCGTGGACTCGGCGGCGATCTGCTCGGCCTCGGCGGCGAGTGCCTCCTTGCGGGCGATCTGCGCGGCCCGCGCCTTCGCCTTCTCCGCCCGGTTCGCCGCGACGGCCGTCTCGGCCATGCTCGAGATCGCCCGCGCCCGCAGCGCCAGGTGGTCGAGGTCGCCGACGGCCGCGGAGGTCAGGATCTGGTCCGCCAGCTCCTCGGCCTTGGCCTTGATCTCGCCCGGGTTGCCCGTGTGCGCGGCCAGCCGCGCCTCCAGCAGGGACACCTCGGTGGCCAGGTCGTCGAACCGGCGGCCGTAGTGCGCGAGCCCTGCCGCCGGGTCACCGGCCTGCCAGGAACCGACGGCGCGCTCCCCGGCCGCGGTCGTCACGAAGACGGTGCCCTCGTCGTCGACCCGGCCCCACGCGGTGGGGTCCGACGCCGGGACGGCCGGGACGATGATCGGCGTCTCCGCCGGACCCGAGGGGCCGGCGGCGTGCCGGCCACCGGGGGACGGCACCGGCGCGGCGGCCGGGGTCTCGCTGGGCGGCGCCGGGACGGGGGACGCGGCGGTGGGCGCGTCGGGAGTGGGCACGTCGGTCGTGGGCGCGTCGGTCGTGCTCGTGGGGGTGGGGTCTGCCGTCGGGTCGGTGAGCGTGGCGTCGCCCGGCGACCCGGCCGCGGGGGTGCCCGCCTCGGGGGTGACCGCCTGCGTCCCGGGGACCTCGTCGCCGGTCCCGACCTCCGCGGGCTCGGGGACGACGGCGTCCGGCGTCGCCGCCAGCGGACCCTCGTCGACCGGCGCGGTCCCGGTCACCGACGGGACGACCTCGGCACTCGGCTCTACGGGCGCCGCGTCGACCGCGGTCACGCGGTGGGCGGGTTCGTCGACGCCTGGTTCCACCACCTCCGGGACGACCGCGTCGGGGGTCGCCGCCAGGGGCGTGGAATCGACCGGGGCGACCTCGGCGAGCGCATCCTCGGGGCGCTCGTCGGGGGCGGGGGCGGCCTGCTGCGTCCGGTCTCCGGTGTTCTCCGTGCTCGACACGCCAGCAGTCTCCCACGCCCCATCGGCAAGACTGCCCCGCGTGAGACCTCTCCGTCCGGTCACGGTGGCCTTCTGCCCGCAGCCGCCGCTGCTGCTGCCCGCGGTCGCCGGCGTGCACAGCGCCGACCTGGGCGCGCTGCGGGCCGCGGTGTCGGCCGCCGTGCAGGTGGTCCTGCAGGACGGACCCGACGTCGTCGTCGTGCTCGGGACGGGTGCCGACGGGGTGCGGTTCGGCCCCGGCGACGTCGGTGACCTGCGCGGATTCGGGATCGACCTCGAGCTGCCCTTCTCCGGGTGGGCGCGGCCGGGCGGCCGGCGGCTGCCGCTGCCGCACCTGGTGGGCGCCTGGCTGCTGGACCAGGCCGGCCACACCGGCGTGCGGCTGGGCGTCGGTCCCGGCGACCTCGGGACGGCGCTGTCGGACCTGCCGGGCCCGGTCGGCATCCTCGCCATGGGTGACGGCTCGGCCCGGCGCAGCGAGAAGGCCCCCGGCCACCTGGACCCTGCCGCCGCCCCCTTCGACGCGGCCGTCGCCCGGGCGCTGGCCGCCGGGGACGCCGGCGCGCTGGCCACCCTGGACCCGGTGGAGGGGGCGCGGCTGCTCGCCGCCGGGGTGCCGGTGTGGCGGGCGGTCGGTGCCGCGCTCGACGGGCTGGACATCGACGGGCAGCTGCTCACCGACGAGGCGCCGTTCGGGGTCGGCTACCCGGTGGCGACCTGGCGGACCCGGTGACCGCGGACCTGCCGCCGGTGGTCGCCGTCGTCGGGCCGACCGCCACCGGGAAGACCGCGCTCGCGGTCGTCCTGGCCCACCGCCTCGGGGGAGAGGTGGTGAACGCCGACTCGATGCAGCTCTACCGCGGCATGGACATCGGCACGGCCAAGCCCACGCCGGCGGAGCGGGACGGCGTGCCGCACCACCTGCTCGACCTGTGGCACGTCCGGGAGCCGGCCTCGGTCGCGGAGTACCGCCGGCGCGCCCGGGCGGAGGTGGACCGGCTGCGTGCCGCGGGCGTCGTCCCGCTGCTGGTGGGCGGGTCCGGGCTGTACGTGCGGGCCGTCCTCGACGAGCTGGACTTCCCCGGCACCGACCCGGCGGTGCGGGCCCGGCTGACCGAGGAGCTCACCGCAGCCGGGACGGCGGCGCTGCACGCCCGGCTGGCCGCCCTCGACCCGGCGGCCGCCGCCGCGATCCTGCCCAGCAACGGCCGGCGGGTGGTCCGCGCGCTGGAGGTCATCGAGCTGACCGGGCAGCCGTTCACCGCCCGGCTGCCCGAGCCGACGGCGCACTACCCGGCGGTGACCGTCGGGCTGGACCGGGCGGCCGACGACCTCGACGAGCGGGTCGCCCGGCGGGTGGACCTCATGTGGGCCGCCGGCTTCGTCGACGAGGTGGCGGCCCTGGCCGCCGACGGGCTGCGCGACGGGCCGACCGCCTCCCGGGCGCTCGGCTACGCCCAGGTCCTGCAGCAGTTCGACGGCGCGCTGACCGCCGAGGAGGCGAAGGCGCGCACGGTGAGCACGACCCGCCGGTTCGTCCGCCGGCAGCGCTCCTGGTTCCGTCGCGACCCCGCCACCACCTGGTTCGACGCCGGGCGGGCCGACCTGGCCGACGTCGTGGTCGAGCTGATCGGCGACCGTACGATCGGGCGGTGATCGACAGCGCGAGCCCGCGGGTGCTCCTGGGCCACGGCACGGAGAACGACTTCGTCGTCCTGCCCGACCCCGACGGCGACGTCTGGCCGGAGTCCCGGCTCGACGCCGACCTGGTCCGCCGGCTCTGCGACCGCCGGGCCGGGCTGGGCGGCGACGGTGTGCTGCGCGTCGTCCGCAGCCGGCACGTCCCCGACGCCTCCGCCGTCCTCGGGGACGCCCTCGCCGACTGCGAGTGGTTCATGGACCACCGCAACGCCGACGGGTCGCACGCGGAGATGTGCGGCAACGGCATCCGGCTGTACCTGCACGTGCTGCTCGCCGAGGGCCTGCTGGACCGGGCGGCCGCCGGGGCCGGCGTGCTGGTCGGCACCCGCGGGGGGCCACGGCGGGTCGGTGCACGCCCGGACGGCGGCTACTGGGTGGACATGGGCCCGGCGGTGCCGCTGGGGCGCGGCGAGGCCCGGATCGCCGGTGTCGCGTTCCCGGGGCTCGGGGTGTCGATGGGCAACCCGCACCTGGTCACCCTGACCGACGTCGAGGTCGACACCCTGGACCTGTCGGTGCTCCCGGGCGTCGACCCGGGGATGTTCCCCGAGGGCGTCAACGTCGAGGTCGTCAACGTGCTCGCCGCGGAGGACGCCCCGGCCGGTGCCTGCGCGCACGTCCGGCTGCGGGTGTACGAGCGCGGCGTGGGGGAGACCCGGTCCTGCGGCACCGGCGCGTGCGCCGCGGCCTACGCGGCCCTGGAGGCCGGGGGCCGGACCGCCGGGACGGTCGCGGTGGACGTCCCGGGCGGCCGGTTGTCGGTGGACTTCGACGGGACGACGACGGTGCTGTCCGGTCCGGCCGTCGTCGTCGCCTCCGGCGTCCTCACCCCGGAGTGGCTCGGGGTCTGACCGGTTCCCCGGCGGTCAGGGGTGGTCCGGCTCGCCGGCTCCCACGTCGTCGCCCGCGGCCTCGTCGTCGTTGCCGCGCGGGGTGCCGCGGCCGGTGTCCTGGTCGGCGCCGCCGAAGAGGTTGCGGGGCGGGTCGAGGCCGGCCGGGTCGCGGCCCGGGTCGTCGAGCTCGCCGTCGGAGTTGGTGGTCGGCTGGGTCATCGTCGTCCTCCCTCGCAGGGCCTGGGTCCCGGTCGCCCTACCCGCTGTTCCCAGGCGCAACCGGCTCGGCGTCGCGCACCCGGCCGCCGTCCTCCTCGTCGGGCAGGTCGCCCATGGTCAGCAGCGGGCTGAGCAGCACGGGCAGGCAGGCGAGGAAGCCGCCGCCGACAGCGACCCAGAGCGCCGGCACCACGCCGAGCCACTCGCCGAGGACGCCGCCGAGCAGGCCGCCGACCGGCATCGTCCCGAAGACGATGAACCGCACCGAGGCGTTCATCCGGCCCAGCAGCCGGGGTGGGCACAGCCGCTGCCGGAAGCTGACCTGGACGACGTTGTAGACCACCACCGCCCAGCTCAGCACGAACCAGCCGGCCGTCAGGACGACGGCCGGGGCGCCGACCACGGCCAGCGGCACGAAGACCCCGGCCGCGGCGAAGACGACCGCCGAGAGCGGGATCGCCCGCCCCTCACCGACCCGCCGGGCGAAGCGGGCCGCCGTCGCGGCGCCGAGCAGGCCGCCGACGGCGCCGACCGAGAACACCAGTCCCAACGTGCTCTCCGGGAGTCCCAGGACGCGGATCACGAAGAGCACCAGCAGGGCGCTGGTCATCGAGCCGAACAGGTTCGAGGTGCCGGTGCAGGCGACGATCCGGCGCAGCAGCGGGTGCTGGACGACGAAGGACAGGCCTTCGGCGATCTCGGCGCGCAGCGGCCGCCGACCGGCCCGGTCGGGCACCGTGTCCGGGCGCCGGATGCTGCCGAGGAACAGCGCGGACAGCAAGAAGGAGGCCGCGTCACCGGCGATGAGCAGGGGCGCCCCGAGCACCCGCAGCAGCAGGCCGGTCAGCCCCGGGCCGGCGACCTGGGCGACCGCGCGGCTCGCCTCGAGCTTGCCGTTGCCGTCCACCAGCTGGTCGCGCTCGACCAGGGTGGGCAGGTAGCTCTGGTAGGCGACGTCGAAGAACACCGTGGCCGTGCCGGTGACCGCGGCGACGACGAAGAGCTGGCCCAGGGTGAGCACGTCGAGCAGGTAGGCCACCGGCAGCGTCGCCAGCACCAGGGCGCGGACCAGGTCGGCGGTGACCAGCACCCGCTTGCGGCGCCAGCGGTCCACCCACGCGCCGGCCGGCAGACCGATGAGCAGGAAGGCGGCGGTCTCCAGCGCGGTCAGGACGCCCATCTGCAGCGGCGTCGCGTCCAGCACGGTCACCGCGACGACCGGGAGCGCCAGCAGCGTCACCTGGGTGCCGACCTGGCTGACCGTCTCGGCCGCCCACAGGTGCCGGAAGTCGCGGTGCCGGAGCAGGCGCCGATCGGAGGTCACCCGGGCAGCCTGAGCTGAGTGATCGAGGGATGTCAATCACCTTGTCGCGGCTCGGCCTACGCTGCTGCCGTGGCCGAGCCGGAGGGTCCCCCGCGCCTGGCCGGCGAGCGTCGCCCGGCGACCGACGCCGAGGCCCGCGCGCTGGCCTCCGCCGTCCGGCTCCGGATCCTGCGGCTCTGCCTGGACGAGCCACGGACCAACAAGGAGATCGCCGTCCGGCTGGACCGGCACCCGGCAACGGTGCTGCACCACGTGCGCACGCTCGTGGACACCGGGTTCCTGGTCGCCGGACCGGTGCGGCGCGGGACGCGTGGCGCCCGGGAGGTGCCCTACCGGGCGACCGGCAAGAGCTGGCTGATGGACGGCGCCGGCGGCGCATCCCCCGGGCAGGACCCGGCGCTGGGCGCCTTCCTGGAGGAGGTGGCGGCCGTGGGGGAGGAGCACCTCGAGAGCACCCGGCTGGGGTTGCGGCTCTCGGCCGCCGACCGCGAGGACCTGGCCCGGCGGCTGCACGACCTGCTCGACTCCTACGCCCGCCGACCCCCCGACCCGGACGGCGAGAAGTGGTCGCTCTACATCGGGATGCACCCGGAGCCCTGAGGTGTTGTACCGGGCGATGACAACAGCTCGCACCACAAGTCAGTCGCCCTCCCCGCGAGGGCATGCCACGCTGGACACGATGACGACAGCCCAGAACCGCGCGATCCTCGACGAGGCCGAGGCCCGGGTCGAGAAGGCCGCGCGCGCCCGCGCCCAGGACCCGACTCCCGCACCCACCACCCCGTGGGACGCCCCGGACGACTCGACCGGCTCCTACGTCAGGGAGGAGCGCGGCGCGCTCCGCCGGGTCGCCGGCCTCTCCACCGAGCTCACCGACGTCACCGAGGTCGAGTACCGCCAGCTCCGTCTGGAGCGGGTCGTCCTGGTCGGCGTCTGGACCGAGGGGACGTCGGCGGACGCGCACCGCTCGCTCGCCGAGCTCGCCGCACTCGCCGAGACCGCCGGCTCCCAGGTGCTCGACGCGCTCGTGCAGCGTCGCGACAAGCCCGACCCGGCCACCTACGTGGGCTCGGGCAAGGCCGCCGAGCTCCGCGACGTGGTCGCCGCCACCGGCGCCGACACCGTCATCTGCGACGGCGAGCTGGCCCCGGGCCAGCTCAACCAGCTGGAGAAGATCCTCAAGGTCAAGGTGGTCGACCGGACCGCGCTGATCCTGGACATCTTCGCCCAGCACGCCACCAGCCGGGAGGGCAAGGCGCAGGTCGAGCTCGCCCAGATGCAGTACATGCTGCCCCGGTTGCGCGGCTGGGGTGAGTCGCTGAGCCGGCAGGCCGGTGGCCGTGTCGCCGGCGGTGGCGGCATCGGTACCCGTGGCCCCGGTGAGACCAAGATCGAGACCGACCGTCGCCGGATCCGGGCCCGGGTCAGCAAGCTGCGCAAGGAGATCGCCGGCATGGCGACCGCCCGCACCACGCAGCGCAACTCCCGTGACCGCAACGCGACCCCCAGCGTGGCGATCGCCGGCTACACCAACGCGGGCAAGTCCAGCCTGCTCAACCAGCTCACCGACGCCGGCGTGCTGGTGCAGGACGCGCTCTTCGCCACCCTGGACCCGACGGTCCGCCGGGCGCAGACGCCGGACGGCCGCGAGTTCACGATGACCGACACCGTCGGCTTCGTACGCCACCTGCCGCACCAGCTGGTCGACGCCTTCCGGTCCACACTGGAGGAGGTCGCGGCCGCCGACCTGCTCGTCCACGTGGTCGACGGGTCGGATCCCGACCCGCTGGGCCAGATCGACGCGGTGCGGGTCGTGCTCAACGAGATCGACGCCGCCGCGGTCCCCGAGCTCATCGTGGTCAACAAGGTCGACGCGATGAGCGAGGAGGACGTGCTGGCCCTGCGGCAGGCGCTCCCCGGCGCCGCCTGGGTGTCCGCCCGGACCGGGGCTGGCATCGAGGCGCTGCGGGACGTGATCGCCGCGCGGCTGCCGCACCCGGACGTCGACGTCGAGGTGCTGGTGCCCTACGACCGGGGTGACCTGGTCGCCCGGGTGCACCGGGACGGCGAGGTCATCGAGGAGCGGCACGAGGCCACCGGCACGGTCCTCACCGCCCGGGTCGCGCCGGCACTGGCGGCGCTGCTCGAGGACTACGCCGCACCCGTCACCGGGGTCTGACGCCCGCGGTGGTCCGCCTCCGGGCGGACCACCGCCGACGATCACGAGCAGGTCACGCCCCCGGTACCGTGATCCGGTGGCCAGGAGTGCGGTGCAGCCGACGGCGGACGCCGCTGGTGGCGTGCCGTCCGGCCGGTCCGACCCGGACATCGGCGTCGGCCGGCCACCGTGGTGGGTGCTCCTGCTCGCCGCGGTGGTCACCCTCGTGGTCACCGTCGACCTGCTCCACCGGGGCTGGCTGGAGCGGATGGACCTGCAGGTCTCCGAGGTGGTCAGCGTCTGGGACCTGCGGCACTCCGACGCCTACTGGTTCGTCTGGGCCTTCACCCAGGCCGGTGGACGGGGGTTCATCCTCATCGTGCTGGCCACCCTCGTAGGCTGGCTGGCCGTCCGCTGCCGCACCCTGGTCCCGCTGGTCCGCGTGCTGATGGCCCTGGCCCTGCTCACCGCGGTCGTCTACGCGTTCAAGTACGGCACCGGTCGCACGGCACCGGCCTATCCCGGGTCGTTCTTCCACCGGGACGGGGCCAGCTACCCCTCCGGCCACGTGGCCAACGCCGTCCTGATGTGGGGCGTCGCCCGCTGGACCGCGGTGGAGTACGGGTTGCCCGCCGGGGTGCAGCGCACGTTCTGGCTGCTGAGCATCCTGGGGCCGCTGTCCACCGGGGTGGCCATGGTGGCGCTGGACTTCCACTGGGTCACCGACGCCGTGGTGGGCCTGGCCGTCGGGCTCCTGCTGCTGGGCGTGGTTCATGCACTCGACGCGGTCGTGGTGCCACGCTGGGTCCGTGCCAGAGCGGGCCGTTCGCAGCCCTGACCGCGTGGGACGCCGGAGGGCGGGCCGCGCGGTGCTGGGTGCGCCCCTCGGCCTGGTGCTCGCCGTCCTGCCGGTCGTCCCGGCCGGTGCCGGAGGTGACGACGCCGCGCCCTACGGCCAGCCGACCACGCGCTGCGAGATCACCGATCCACGGCTGCCCGAGCTCTCCGGCCTGGCCAGCGCCGGCGACACCATGCTCGCCATGGACGACGGCGGCGACCGCGCCGAGGTGTACGTGCTCGACGGCAGCTGCGCGGTCGGCGAGGTCCGCTCCGCCGACGTCGACCCCTACGACCCCGAGGACCTGGCGCTGGCCTCGGACGGGACGATCTGGCTGGCCGACACCGGTGACAACAACCAGGACCGGGAGACCGTGGCGCTCATCGGCCTCCGCCCGGACGGCAGCCACACCCTGACCCGGCTCACCTACCCGGACGGGGCGCACGACGCCGAGGCCCTGCTGCTGGCACCGGACGGCACGCCGTACGTGGTCACCAAGGAGGTCCTGGGGGCCAGCGCCGTCTACCGGCCGGATGCCCCGCTCGCCGACGGCGCCACCGTGCCGATGAGCGAGGTGCTCCGGCTGGGGTTCACGCTCACCGGGACGCCCGGTGGCCCGGTGGGGCGCGCCGGGCAGCTGCTCGTCACCGGTGGTGCCGTCTCGCCGGACGGTCAGCGGATCGCGCTGCGCACCTACACGGACGCCTACGTCTGGCCGCTCGCCGGCTCCGACGTCGTCGGTGCGCTCGGCGGCGCCCCGGCGCGGGTGGCCCTGCCAGAGTCGCCCCAGGGCGAGGCGATCACCTTCGCCGCGAACAGCCGTGACCTGCTGGTGTCGGGTGAGGGGCTGCCGGCCACGGTGACCCTGCTGCCCGCGTCCGGCGCGCTCGAGCCGGCCGCGGTAACCGGTCCCGCCGAGGACGCCTCGGCGGAGGGTGCGCCGGCCCGCTCGGTGAGCCCGTTGACGGCCGGGCTGGTCGCCGCCCTCGCCGCCACCGCCCTGGTGTGGGTCGTCGGTCGGTTCCGCCGCCGCCAGCAGAACTGACCGCCCGGCCCCGCTGCAGGGGCCCGCCGCGAGCTTGCGAGCGGTGGGGGCAGCGGGGTCCTTCTTCAGACGCGGCGCAGGACGGTGACGACCCGGCCGAGGACGGTCGCGTCGTCTCCGGGGATCGGCTCGTAGGCCTCGTTGTGCGGCATCAGCCAGACGTGCCCGTCGCGGCGCTTGTAGGTCTTCACCGTCGCCTCGCCGTCGATCATGGCCGCCACGATCTCGCCGTTCTCCGCGGTCGGCTGCTGCCGGACGACGACCCAGTCGCCGTCGCAGATGGCCGCGTCGACCATCGAGTCACCGGCGACCTTGAGCATGAACAGCGTGCCCTCACCGACGAGCTCGCGGGGGAGCGGGAAGACCTCCTCGACCGCCTGCTCGGCCAGCACCGGACCACCGGCGGCGATCCGGCCGACGAGCGGGACGTAGGTCGGCCGGGGAGCAGCGGCCTCGTCCACGCCGCTCGCCGCGCCGGCGGCGGCCAGCGGCCCGGAGGCGGGCTCGGCGGCCCCTGTCATGACGGCCGTCTCGCCGGGGAGCCGGACGTCGAGCGCGCGTGGCCGGTTGGGGTCGCGCCGCAGCCAGCCCTTGCGCTGCAGCACCGACAGCTGGTGGGCCACCGAGGAGGCTGAGGAGAGGCCCACGGCCTCACCGATCTCGCGGACCGAGGGCGGGTACCCCCGACGGTCGATGGAGTCGCGGATGACCTCGAGCACCCGGCGCTGCCGCTGGGTCAGCCCGTCACCGGCCTCGCCGCGGTCGGGGAACTCGCGGATCGCCGCACCGGCTCCGGCCGCCCCGCTGGCGCGGCCGCGCCGTGTGGAGCCCTTGCCACTGCCTGCCGTCGGGCCGTCGACCGCCATGTGTCCTCCTCGTCCGGCTGCCGGGGCAGCGGTTCCCGGGTGCGTCGCCGCGCTCCGGCCGGGCCGGTGCGGCGATCCCGATCTCGATCGCAGGTGAACGGTAGCGGGTCACACCCGTGTAGTTCAAACACCTGTTCGAAGAAGTCGGCGTCAGGAGCTGGACTTGTCGGGGGGATGCGGTAGACATCGCACAGCGTTCGATTCGAACAGGCGTTCGAGGCACCTGCTGCACGCCTGGTCGGTCGCGCGACCCGTCCTACCGCCCGGCACCGTCAGACCCCAGGAGCACCCCGTGACCAGCCCCCAGCGCCGCGTCCCTCCCTCCGTCGTGCCTCTCGCCGAGTTCCCCGCCGAGCGCGTCTCCGTCCGGCCGGTCGCCGTCCCGCCGGCAACCGCCCGCTGCGCCGGATCGGTCGGGCGCGGCCCCCGGTCTGCAGCCCCGGCCGGCTCCCGTCGTGACCCGGCCCGACCGGGGGCCCGCCCGGCCTGGGCGGTCGGGCCGGCCCTCGGGCGTCCGGTCCGCGGGGGTTGTGCGG
>NZ_SJEX01000150.1 GCF_005930495.1 Modestobacter excelsi
ACCCAGAGCCCCCGAGGAGCAGTCGATGAGCAGCCACGAGCCCGCCGCCCCGCAGGGCCCGCCTGGCGCCGGGGAAGCGGTACCAGGTGGAGCCCTGCGCGGGAGGTGGGGCGGGCCGGAGGTGCTGTGGTGCTCGTCCTGCGGTGGGCGTCGAGCCGGGGGGAAGTCGGCTCGGTGCCCGGTGCCGGTCGAGCCGCGGGGAAGTCGGCTCGACCGGGGTGCTGCTGGTCTCGGTGCTGGTTTCGGTGGTGCGGTCGGAGGGGTCGGTGGGGAGCTGTCCGCGGGTCAGGACAAGGTCGGCATCCCCTCGCTCTCCATCGCCGCGAAGACGGCCTCCTGCTCGGCCTCGTAGGCGGCCCAGGTGGCGGCGTCCCAGATCTCGAAGCGGGTGTCGACGCCGACGACCACGACGTCGCGGTCCAGGCCGGCGTACTCCCTCAGGGTGGCCGGGATGGTGATCCGGCCGGCCTTGTCGGCCTCGACCTCGACCATCGAGCCGAAGCTCATCCGGGCGTGCATGCGGGCGACGTTGGTGTCCGCGGGCGCCATCTGCTTGAGGGCGGCGCTCTGCTCGGCGACCCGGGCCATGGTGAGGCCGTACACGCAGCGCTCCTGGCCCTTCTTGATCACCATGCCGCCGGCCACCAGCTCGCGGTAGCGGACAGGGAGGGCGAGCCGGCCCTTCTCGTCGAGCCGCAGGGGGTAGCTGCCGACGAACACCGGATCACCCCCAACATCTGTCCTCCTGTGGTCGTGCCGGGCACCATCCGTGGTCCCTGCCTCCCCATTGGGCGCCACACTAGCCCACTGCTCCCCACTGGACACCACATCTCGCCGTGTCGTCCCCGTCCCTCCACCGGCCCCCATCGGGCGACGTCCAGCGGGCTCCCCGTCGGCCTGCCGGTCGGCCCCGTCGTGACCGCCCGGCGCGGTCGGGCGCTGCGCTGACCAGTCACCTCCGTCCGAAACCCACGTACCGTGGGCCCGGTGACGGAGAGCACGGCCGCGCTGGACGCCGCAGGGACCACCGCCCCACCGACCTCCGGCACCGAGGTGACCGGCCCGGTCGACGGCACGGAGATCGACGTCGCCGCCGAGGGCGCCCGGCTCGCCGCCGCCATCAGCCGGGTGGTGGAGGGCAAGCCCGACGTCGTCCGGCTCGCGCTGGCCGTCCTGCTCGCCGAGGGCCACCTGCTCATCGAGGACGTGCCGGGCGTGGGCAAGACCACGCTGGCCAAGGCGCTGGCCCGCTCGATCGACGGCACGGTGCGGCGCATCCAGTTCACGCCGGACCTGCTGCCCAGCGACGTCACCGGGGTGGCGGTCTACGACCAGGAGTCCCGGGCCTTCGAGTTCAAGCCCGGCGCGATCTTCGCCAACGTCGTCGTCGCCGACGAGATCAACCGCGCCTCGCCGAAGACCCAGTCCGCCCTGCTGGAGTGCATGGAGGAACGGCAGGTCACCGTCGACGGCGTCACCTACGAGCTGGCCCGGCCGTTCATGGTCGTCGCCACGCAGAACCCGCTGGAGATGGAGGGCACCTATCCCCTCCCGGAGGCCCAGCGGGACCGCTTCACCGCCCGGGTGTCGATGGGCTACCCCGACCGGGACGCCGAGCTGGCGATGCTCGACGAGCGCGCCACCACCGACCCCCTCAACGACCTGACGCCGGTCACCGACGCCGCCGCGATCCGCCGGCTGGTGGCCGCGGTGGGCCGGCTGCACGTCGCCGAGCCGCTGCGCCGCTACGTGGTCTCCCTCGTGGAGGCCACCCGCCGCTCCCCCGACCTACGGCTGGGTGCCTCGCCCCGGGCCGGTCTGCAGCTGCTCCGCGCCGCCCGGGCCACCGCGGCCCTGACCGGCCGCGACCACGTCCTGCCCGACGACGTCCAGACGATGGCCGTCCCGGTGCTGGCCCACCGGCTGCTGCTCACCCCCGACGCCGCCCTCGCCCGGCGGGACGCCCAGCGCGTGGTCACCGACCTGCTCGCCACCGTCCCCGTCCACCGCGGCCGCTGAGCCCGGCACCGGAGCCCCCATGGCACGCACCCGCCTCGGCGACGCCGCCTCCACCCTCACCCTGCGCGGGCGCTGCCTGGTCGCCGCCGGGCTGACCCTGGGCCTGCTCGGCGCCCTGCTCGGCGAACGGGCACTCGTCCAGCTCGCGGTCTTCGTGCTGGCCCTACCGGTGGTGTCCGCGGTCGGGGTGGCCCGCCAGCGGTTCCGGATCGCCACCCGGCGCACCCTGTCGGTGCCGCGGCTCCCCCGCGGCGAGGACGCCGAGGTGCTGCTGGAGGTGGCCAACACCGACCGGCGGGCCGGCGGCCTGTGGCTGCTCACCGAGCAGCTGCCCGCCGAACTGGGCAGCCGGCCGCACTTCGTGGTCGAGCGGCTGGCCAGCGGCGCGACCGCCCCCCTGCGCTACCGGCTGCACGGGAGCCGCCGCGGCCGCTTCCCGCTCGGCCCGGTCCGGTTGCGGCTGGTCGACCCCTTCGGGCTGGTGCTGCGCACCGCCGCGGGCAGCGACACCTCCACCCTGCTCGTCACCCCCCGGGTGCAGCCGCTGCAGGGCACCGGCGTCCTGGCCGGCGCCGGGGGCAACGGGGGCGAGGGCTCCCGCCGGTCGATCGCGGTGCACGGCGAGGACGACGTCAGCACCCGGGAGTACCGCTACGGCGACGACCTCCGGATGGTCCACTGGCGGGCCACCGCGCGCACCGGCGAGCTGATGGTCCGGCTCGAGGAGCGCCCGTGGCGCGCCGCCGCGAGCCTCCTCGTCGACACCCGGCTCTCCGCCCACCTCACCGGCGGCACCGTCCGCGGCCCGGCCGCCGACCTCGCCGCCCCCACCGACACGCTGGAGTGGGTGGTGGAGGCCGCGGCCAGCATCGGGGTCCACCTGCTCCGCGGCGGTGCGGGGCTGCGGGTCATCACCGACACCGGCGAGCTCACCCCCTCCCTCGGGCGGGGTCCGCTGGGGCCCGAGGAGCTGCTCGAGCGGCTGGCCGAGGTCAGCGGCTCCCGGGCTCCCGGGCTGCAGACCGGCCTGGACCAGCTGCGCCGCGCCGACGTGGAGGGGCCGGCCATCTGCCTGCTCGGCCTGGTCGGCCCGGACGACGTGCACGCCCTGGCCCGCATCCGCTCCGGCCCGGGCACCGACGTCGCCGTCCTGCTCGACGCCGCTGCGTGGCTGGACGCCGGGGCGTCCCGGAGCCGCCGACCACTGGCCCCGTCCGCCCGCGCCGAGGTGGTCACCCGCCAGCAGCAGGCGATCTCCCTGCTGCGGTCGGCCGGCTGGCAGGTGGCCGCGGTCCGCCCGGACCAGGGCATCGCGGAGG
>NZ_SJEX01000151.1 GCF_005930495.1 Modestobacter excelsi
CCCGGGCCACGCCGTCGCGCCCGGCGGGGCACTACGGTCGCGGACATGATCACCGCAGGGCGGACGGGCCTGGCCATCATCGGCGGCGGCAAGATCGGCGAGGCGCTGCTCGCCGGTCTGGTCCGCCAGGCGGGCACCGGGGACGGCGTCGTCGTCGTCGAGCGCAGCCCGCAGCGGGCCGCGGAGCTGGCCGAGCGGCACGGCATCGCTGCGGCCGACCTGGCCGGGGCGGCCGCGCGGTCACGGGTCCTGCTGCTGGCGGTCAAGCCCCAGGACATCGACGGCCTGCTCGTCCTGCTGGCCCCGCACGTGACCGCCGAGCACCTGGTGGTGTCGGTGGCCGCCGGCGTGCCCACCAGCCGGATCGAGGCGGCCCTGCCGGCCGGGACGCCGGTGGTGCGGGTCATGCCGAACACGCCCGCCCTGGTGGACGCCGGGATGAGCGTGATCTCCGCGGGCGCGCACGCGACCGAGGAGCACCTGGACGAGGCCGAGGCGCTGCTGTCACCGGTGGGCCAGGTGCGCCGGGTCCCCGAGGGCCAGCAGGACGCCGTCACGGCGCTGTCCGGCAGCGGGCCGGCCTACTTCTTCTTCCTCGTCGAGGCGATGATCGACGCCGGGATCCTGCTCGGGCTGCCGCGCGCGGTGGCCGCCGACCTGATCGTCCAGACGGCCTACGGGTCCGCGGTGATGCTCCGGGAGTCCGGGGAGCACCCGGTGCAGCTGCGGGAGGCGGTCACCAGCCCCGGCGGGACGACGATCGCCGCGATCCGCGAGCTGGAGCGGCACGGCGTGCGCGCGGCACTGATCGCGGCCATCGAGGCGGCACACGACCGGTCGGTCGCCCTGGGACGCGCAGCGGACTGACCGGCTCGGGGCACGTCCGGCCCAGAGCCCGTGCGCACCGTGTGTCCCAGGTCGCACCAGGTGGATCACAGGCACGTAGTTGTCCACAGATCTCTGTGGACAGCACCCAGGTGACGAGAGTCGACTTGGGGACAACACGCCGTAACTGGAGTGTCACGCGTTGTCTCTGTCCACTTGTGCCCAGGACGGACCGGTCCGCCTGTCCGTTTCACCCATCGCTTCTGTCACTCCGGTCCCCATATGGTCTCTTCCAGCACGAACGTGACACGCCCGCCGGTGGGGAAGCCGGTGGCCGCGGGTTGTGCTGAGACCGGAGATGAACGACGTGACCATGCCCCAGCGCGCCACCATCCAGACCGCCCGTCCGGGCGTCCCCGCTCCGCGCCAGATGGGTCGGCCCATCTCGGCTGCCTCGCTGTCGCGCCCCGTGCCGGCCGCCCACCCGGCCTCCATGCCCGTCGGCCGCCCGGCCCAGGTGCCCGCGCCCCGCGCCGCCGTCGCCTTCCTGACCGTCGCCGAGGTCGCCGCGATCATGCGGGTCTCGAAGATGACCGTCTACCGCCTCGTCCACGGCGGCGAGCTCTCCGCCGTCCGCGTCGGCCGCTCGTTCCGCGTGCCGGAGCGCGCCGTGCACGACTACCTGCGCGAGGCCTACACCGACATCGCCTGAACAAGGACCACCTCGCCCCCCACCCTTCGCACGCTCGGGGTGGGCCCCTGCGAGGTGGCCGCTCCAGCACGTCACCAGCCAGGTAGGCTCGGGTACTGAGCGGCCCCACCCTCCGCGAGGGGCGGGCCGCGCACGAGCTGATCACCTCGCACGGTGCCCGGCGTGACCGACCCGGTCACCTTCCCGGCACTGTGCGGACACGACGTCGGGAGCAGGACCATGGGTTCGGTCATCAAGAAGCGCCGCAAGCGGATGGCGAAGAAGAAGCACCGCAAGCTCCTCAAGAAGACCCGCGTCCAGCGGCGCAACAAGAAGTGAGCTGACGCTCGTGCCGCCCGCGGTCGTCCTCGTCACCGGCGTGAGCCGGTGGCTGGGCGGCGCGTTGGCGGCCGAGCTCGCGGATGACCCGGCGATCGACCGGGTCATCGGGGTGGACACCGTCCCCCCGGCTCCCGAGGTGCTCCGGCACTTGGGGCGCACCGAGTTCGTCCGCGCCGACATCCGCAGCCCGTTGATCGCGAAGGTCATCGAGTCGGCGTCGGTCGACACCGTCGTGCACATGAACATCAGCGCGACGCCGGCTGCCGCCGGTGGCCGGGTGTCGATGAAGGAGCTCAACGTCATCGGCACCATGCAGCTGCTCGCCGCGTGCCAGCGTTCGCCCGCCGTCCGGCGGCTGGTGCTCAAGTCGACCAGCGCGGTCTACGGGGCCAGCCCCCGCGACCCCGCCGTCTTCACCGAGGCGATGCAGGCCCGCCGGGTCCCGGCGGGCGGGTTCGCCCAGGACAGCCTGGACATCGAGGGTTACGTCCGCTCGTTCGCCCGCCGCCGCCCCGACGTGGGCGTCGCGGTGCTGCGCTTCACCAACCTGATCGGCCCCCGGATCGACTCGCTGCTGTCCGGGTTCCTCCGCATGCCGGTGGTGCCGACCGCGCTCGGCTACGACGCCCGGGTCCAGCTGCTGCACGAGGACGACGCCGTCGCGGTGCTCCGCCAGGCCGCCGTCGGCGACTTCGTGGGCACCGTGAACGTCGGCGCGTCGGGCACCGTGCTGCTGTCCCAGGCGATCCGCCGGCTGGGCCGCGTCGCCCTGCCGGTGCCGCAGTCCGCGATGGGCGGCGTCCGGAAGCTGGCCCGGCGGGCGCGGCTGGTCGACGGTTCGGTCGAGTGGTCCCCGGAGCAGATGCGCCTGCTCAACTTCGGCCGGGTGGTCGACACCCGCGTGCTGCGCGAGGAGTTCGGCTACACCCCGCGCTACAGCACCGCCGAGGCGCTCGCCGACTACGCCACCACGGTGCCGCCGGTCGTCCGGCCCGATCTCGTCGGGGACGTGACCGGGGCGGCCCGGTCGGTGGTCGGCGCGGTGGCGGGCGG
>NZ_SJEX01000152.1 GCF_005930495.1 Modestobacter excelsi
GGTGTCGTCGGTGGGGGTCTCGCTCGAGGTGGCCTCGCCGGGGGGCGCCTCGGCCGGCGGGGTGTCCCCGACCACGGCGTCGGCGATGAGCTCGTCGGCCACCGCCTCCTCGACGGCGGCCTCCTCGAGCGCCTGCTCGAGCGCGTCCTCGGCCGCCGCCTCCTCGAGGGCCTCCTCGACGGCGGCGGCCTCCTCCAGCACGGCCTCCTCCAGCACGGCCTCCACGGCGGCGGCCTCCTCCAGGACGGCCTCCACGGCGGCGGCCTCCTCCAGGACGGCCTCGACGACGGCCTCCTCGACCGCAGCGTCGTCCTCGGCGGCCTCGGTCACGGTCTCGGCGCTCAGGTCGTCGAGCACCTCCTCGGGGACGTCGGCCGGAGCGGCGGCCCCGATCTCGGCGTCGACCTCGGTGGCCAGCTCGTCGACCACCGCGGTGATCGCGTCGGCCTCCGGGTCGTCGGGGAGCGTCGCGACCTCGGCCGGGCTCAGGTCCGCGTCGTCGTCCACGGTCAGCGCCAGGACGACGGCGGTCTCCTCGGGCAGCGCGTCCGACTCCGACAGCGGCAGGTCGGCGACCGCCAGGTCGTCGGCGAGCTCGTCGGCCAGCTGCTCGAACACCGGGTCCGAGCCGGCGTCCAGCTCGGCGTCCTCCAGCTCGCTGTCGTCGACCCGGTCGAAGGCGGAGCTGCGGGGCGCGGGGGAGCCTGCCGGCAGCGGGGAGGCGGGGAGGTCGTCGTCAAACGTCGCCATCCCGGGCTCGTTGGCACCGCGCAGGCCGGTGAACAGCTCGTCGCCCCGGGCCACCAGCCCGGAGTACTGCTGCTGCAGCTTCAACGAGTGCTGCAGGACCTGTCCGATCACCCGGACCGGCAGCCCGGGGAGGGTCCGGGGGAGCTTGCGGGCCTCATCGAGCACGGTGGCGGCCAGTCCGGCGAATGCGCGGACGACCTCGGGGATCTCTCGAGCCATGCCTCCAGCGTGCCCCACGCGGCGGTCAGCGGCAGCGTGACCTGTGATGTTGCACCCGTTTGGGCGCGACGCGCCTGCGGGGGCCCGCCGCGAGCTGGCGAGCGGTGGGGGGCAGGCGGGTCCTTTCATTACCATTGGGGGCATGCCTGAACCGCGCGGACGCGTCCTGCTGGCCGACCCCCGGGGGTACTGCGCCGGCGTCGACCGCGCGGTGGTCGCCGTCGAGCGGGCGCTGGAGATCCACGGTGCGCCGGTCTACGTGCGGAAGCAGATCGTCCACAACAAGCACGTGGTGGCCACCCTGGAGCGCCGCGGCGCCGTGTTCGTCGACGAGACCGACGAGGTCCCCGAGGGCGCGGTCGTGGTGTTCAGCGCGCACGGTGTCTCCCCGGCGGTGAAGGCCGAGGCCGAGGCCCGGTCGCTGCGGACGATCGACGCGACCTGCCCGCTGGTCAGCAAGGTGCACATGGAGGCCAAGCGCTTCGCCAAGGAGGACTACGACATCCTCCTGATCGGCCACCGCGGGCACGAGGAGGTCGAGGGCACCATGGGCGAGGCCCCGGCGAACACCCAGCTGGTCGACGGCGCCGACGACATCGCGAACGTCCAGGTCCGGGACCCGGACAAGGTCGTCTGGCTGTCCCAGACGACGCTGTCGGTCGACGAGACGCTGACCACCGTGGACTCGCTGAAGGCCCGCTTCCCCGGTCTGCAGAGCCCGCCCAGCGACGACATCTGCTATGCCACCCAGAACCGCCAGCAGGCCGTCAAGCAGATGGCCGGTGAGTGCGACCTCGTCATCGTGGTCGGCTCCACGAACTCGTCGAACTCCGTCCGGCTGGTCGAGGTGGCGCTGGAGGCCGGCGCCCGGGACTCCCACCTGGTCGACTTCGCCTCGGAGATCGACGAGGCCTGGCTGCAGGGGGTCGGCACGGTCGGCGTCACCAGCGGGGCCTCGGTCCCCGAGATCCTGGTCAGCGACGTGCTGGACTGGCTGGCCGAGCGCGGCTACCCCGACGTCTCGACGGTCAAGGCCGCCGAGGAGCGGCTGGTGTTCGCGCTGCCGCACGAGCTGAAGCAGAAGCGCGCGGCGCTCGCCGTCGAGACCGAGTAGTCGGAGGACCCCTCCTCCCCACCCCACGCAAGCTCGGGGCGGTGCCCTGGAGGGGGCCGGGCGGTCAGCGCTTGGTGGCCATCCGGAACAGCGTGAGCGCGAAGGCGGCGCCGGTGGCGAGACCCATCGCGGGGAAGCCGCGGACCAGCAGCGTCGCCAGGCCCGGCAGGGTGAGGTCGGCCGAGGGCGCCAGGGCGAGGTTGACCACGGCCACCGCGACGAAGACCAGGGGCGGGGCGACCGCCACGGTCAGCAGGTCGCGCCGGCGGACGGTCAGGGTCGCCACGACCGTGCCCGCGGTCAGCGCGACCAGGGTGATCATCCCCAGGCCCAGGCCGACGTAGGAGTCGGCGGCCGCGGCGAAGAGGGTCAGCAGGAAGACGCCGAGGACGGCGACGACGCCGCGCAGCCGGGGACCGGAGGTCGGCGCGGGGCGGGTCCGGCCCGGCGCCGCAGGACCGGTGCGGCGGTCGCCGGTCGCCGGCCGGGGGACCTCGGCGGAGGGCCGGGGAGGTCCGC
>NZ_SJEX01000153.1 GCF_005930495.1 Modestobacter excelsi
AGGAGCACTACGAGCCCCCGCCGCCCCCGCCGCTGCCGGTCCTCGCGCCCGCCTCGCTGTACGCGCTGCTGCTCATCGCGGTCGGCGTCGTCCTGATCGTCGCGCCGGGGAAGGTGGGGTTGTCCCTGGACGTGGGCCTGGTGCTCGGCGTCGCGGCGGTCGCCGGCGGGGTGGCGGTGCTGGTGTCCCGGATGCGCGACCGCTCCGACGACGGCGACGACGGCGCTGTCGTCTGAAGGAGCACCCCGTGCAGGGGCCGTAACCTCCGCAGGATGAGCGCTGCGTCACCGTCCGCCGTCGTCACGCTGACCGGTCACCTGATGGACACCGGCATCCTCGCCCGGGTGCTGGACGACGTCCTGGAGTACGGCGGGGACTACCGGATCGAGAGCCTGGAGCTGGGCCGCCAGCACGGGGACGAGTCGCAGGCGCTGGTGGAGGTCAGCGCCGCGGACGCCGAGCTGCTGGACCGGATCCTGATGCGCGTGCAGGTGTACGGCGCGAACGCGGTCGACCCCGGGACGGCGACCACCCGGCCCGCGCCGGCCGACGGCGTCTTCCCCGAGGACTTCTACTCCACGACCAACCTGGAGACCCTGGTCCGGCTGGACCGGGACTGGCTGCGGGTCGAGCACCCGGAGATGGACTGCGGCCTGGTGGTGTCCGACGGGCCCGTCATCCGCACCGTCCCGGTCAGCGACGTGCGCGCCGGTGACGCGGTGGTCTGCGGTGCCCACGGCGTCCGGGTGGAGCTGCCGCCGCAGGCGCCGCGCGGCCAGGAGGACGACTTCGGGTTCATGTCCTCGACGGTGTCCAGCGAGAAGCCCCAGGCGCTGCTGGTCCGGCAGATCGCCGAGCGGATGCGCGAGGTCAAGGCCGCGGGCAAGCGGGTGCTGTGGGTCGGCGGCCCGGCGGTCGTGCACACCGGCGCGGCGCCGGCGATGGTCCGGCTGGTGGAGGCCGGCTACGTCGACGTCCTGTTCGCCGGGAACGCGCTGGCCACCCACGACATCGAGTCAGCCCTGTTCGGCACCTCCCTCGGCGTGGACCTGGCCAAGGGGTCGGGGGTGCCGCACGGCCACGAGCACCACATCCGGGCGATCAACACCATCCGGGCGGCCGGGTCGATCGCCGCAGCCGTGGGCTCCGGCGTCCTGACCGGCGGGGTCATGCACGCGCTGGCGCAGGCGGGCAAGCCGTTCGTGCTGGTCGGCTCGGTGCGCGACGACGGCCCGCTGCCCGACGTGATCACCGACGTCATCGACGGTCAGCGGGCGATGCGCGCCGAGCTGCACGACGTCGGCTTCGCGATCATGGTCGCCACGATGCTGCACTCCATCGCCACCGGGAACCTGCTGCCGGCGTCGATCCCGCTGGTCTGCGTGGACATCAACCCGGCGACGGTCACCAAGCTCGCCGACCGGGGCAGCGCCCAGGCGATGGGCATCGTCACCGACATCGGCCTGTTCCTCGAGCAGCTCGCCCGCGAGCTCGCCTGACCGGAGCTCAGGCGGTCTGCTCGCAGACGGCCAGGCGGGCCAGGTCGGCCGAGCCCACCAGCCCGGCCTGGGCGCCCAGCTCGGCGACGACCACCCGTGGGCCGGGGCGGAACCCGCGGCCGGGCAGTGCCCGCTCGAGCCGGTCGCGTGCCGGCGCCAGGATCGTCTCGCCCAGCACGCTGACGCCACCGCCGATCACCACGACGTCGGGGTCCAGGATCGCCGCCATGTCCGCGATGCCCTGACCGAGCCAGGTGCCGACCTCGCAGAGCAGCTCGACGGCCAGCGGGTCGCCGTCGGACGCCGCCTGGGCCACCACCTCACCGGTGATCCGGGCGGCGTCGCCACCGACCCGGTCCAGCAGGTCGGCGGCGGCCGCCGGCGAGCTCTGCGCGACCTCCCGGGCGGTGTGGCCCAGGGCGTTGCCGCTGGCGTACTGCTCCCAGCAGCCGCGGTTGCCGCACGCGCAGAGCCGGCCGTCGGGGACCACCCGCATGTGGCCCCACTCGCCGGCGACGCCGTGCGCACCGCGCTGCAGCCGGCCGTCGATGACGATGCCGCCACCGATGCCGGTGCCCAGCGTGATCATGAGCATCAGGCTGCTGCCCCGCGCAGCGCCGAAGCGGTACTCCGCCCACGCGGCCGCGTCGGCGTCGTTGCCCACCCACAGCGGGCGCTGCAACCGGTCGGCGAGGTCCTTGCGGAGCGACTGGTTGCGCCAGGCGAGGTGCGGGCTGAACAGCACGGTGTCGCCGGTGCGGTCGAACCAGCCGGCCGCGCCGACGCCGACGCCGACCAGGGGCCCGGGGTGCCGCTCGGCCAGCTCGTCGACGACCGCGGCGATCGCGTCCTCGGTGGCGGTGACCGACCGCCCCGGGGTGGCCCGGCGGGCGGTGTCGGTGACGGAGCCGTCCGGGGCCACGACGCCACCGGCGACCTTGGTGCCGCCGATGTCGATGCCGATGGCGGGCAGCTGCGCGACGTCCGTCGGGGACGGGGCGGCGGTCACGCGACGTCGATCCGCTGGACGGTGGGCGCGGGGGCCGGGTGCGGCACGGTCTCCTCCGGAGGAGCGGTGGGTTCGGGGG
>NZ_SJEX01000154.1 GCF_005930495.1 Modestobacter excelsi
GCCCACCACCCGGCCCACCGCCGGGCGGCCGGCCAGCACGTGGGCGGACACAACAGGAGCACTCCAGGAGGCAGCCGATGACCACGCGAGGTGCAGGCGCCCCCGGTCAGACCGCTGACGCGATCACCACCCGGCTGACGGGTTGGGTGGAGCCGGCGGTCGCTGCGGCCGGCTACGACCTCGAGGAGCTCGTCGTCCGTCCGGCCGGTCAGCGCTCGGTGGTCCGGGTGGTCGTCGACCGGGACTCCGGTGTCAGCCTGGACGACGTCGCCCAGCTCAGCCGGTCGCTGTCGGAGCTGCTCGACGCGCAGGACGAGGCGCTGGGCCGGTCGCCCTACGTCCTCGAGGTGACCAGCCCGGGGGTCGACCGGCCGTTGACCGCACCCCGGCACTGGCGGCGCAACGTGGGCCGGCTGGTCACCGTCACCGCCGGTCCCGACGGCCGTCGGGAGGAGGTCACCGCCCGCGTGCTGCGGGTGGAGGACGACGGTGTGGTGCTGGCCGTGGAGAAGGGCGGCACGAAGAAGGGACAGGTGCGCAAGGCGGCCGGCGAGCGCACCGTGGGCTGGGCGGAACTGGGCGAGGCGCGGGTACAAGTGGAGTTCACCCGGCCGGCCGGTCACCGCGACGCGGCGCTCGTGCACGTCCCCGAGGAGGACGAGACCGACGAGCAGGACGACGCCGAGGACGACAGCGACGTCGACCCCGAGGACATGGACGACGACGAGCACGACCCGGCCGGGGCTCCGGTGGCCGACGCGAGCGGGAGGTCCGGGCGACCGGCCCCGCTCCGCGCGCCACGGGACTCCCGGCCGCGACGAGGAGGCAGCAAGTGAACATCGACGTGACCGCACTCAAGGCGGTCGAGCGGGAGAAGGGCATCCCGGCCGACACGGTGCTGCAGGCGATCGAGACCGCACTGGTCACCGCCTACCGGCACGCCGACGGCGCCGCCCAGCACGTGCGGGTGCAGATCGACCGCAAGAGCGGTGAGGTCGCCGTGCTGGCCCAGGAGCGGGGGCCCGACGGCGAGGTCGTCCACGAGTGGGACGACACCCCGACCGACTTCGGCCGGATCGCGGCCAGCACCGCCAAGCAGGTGATCGTGCAGCGGCTGCGGGACGCGGAGAACGAGCAGACCTTCGGCGAGTACGCCGGCAAGGAGGGCGACATCGTCAGCGGCATCGTGCAGGCGCACGACCGCCGCAACAACCAGGGCCTGGTGCTGGTCGACATCGGCAAGGTGGAGGCGACGCTGCCCGCCGCCGAGCAGGTGCCCGGTGAGGACTACCGGCACGGCAGCCGGCTCAAGGCCTACGTCGTGTCGGTGGCCCGGACCTTCCGCGGCCCGCAGGTGACCCTGTCGCGCACCCACCCGAACCTGGTGCGCAAGCTGTTCGCGCTGGAGGCCCCGGAGGTCGCCGACGGCAGCGTGGAGATCGTCTCGGTCGCCCGCGAGGCGGGGCACCGCTCGAAGATCGCCGTCCGCACGTCGGTGCCGGGGCTGAACCCCAAGGGGTCCTGCATCGGGCCGATGGGCCAGCGGGTCCGCAACGTGATGAGCGAGCTGCACGGCGAGAAGATCGACATCGTGGACTGGTCCGACGACGACGCCACCTTCGTCGCGTCCGCGCTCTCCCCGGCCCGGGTCACCAGCGCCCGGGTGGTCGACCCCGCAGCGCGGGCGGTGCAGGTCGTCGTCCCCGACTACCAGCTCTCGCTGGCGATCGGCAAGGAGGGCCAGAACGCGCGGCTGGCCGCCCGGCTGACCGGCTGCCGCATCGACATCCGCAGCGACGCCCAGCCCACCGACGACGAGGCCGTCTCCCCGGGTGTGGGCCGCGCGCCGCTGCGCCCCAACCCGGGGCTGGAGCGGACCGGCGTCCGCGGGCCGCAGGGGGGTCACCGACCGCCTGTCCGGCGGGCGGAACACCCCGGCCCCGCGGCGCGCTAGACTCAGCGATGGCCGACACGTCGATCCCGGTCCGCACCTGTGTGGGGTGCCGCCGACGTGCACCGGTCACCGAGCTGTTGCGTGTCGTCGTCCGCGACGGGGGGCTCACCCCCGATCCGCGGCGGCGGCTCCCCGGCCGGGGGGCTTCGTTGCACCCCACCGCGGAGTGCCTGCACGCAGCGGTCCGGCGCCGGGCCTTCCCGCGCGCGCTGCGCTGCAGCACGTCGCTGGAGACCGGTCCGCTGGAGGACCACCTCGCGCAGCAGGTCAGCTGACCTGCTGCCGCGGTCCCCGGCGGGCGACCCACGGCAGCACCACCGACGGACCGGCACCCGGCCGGTCCGCACGTCGAGAGCAGGACGTCCTCGGATGAGCCACCTGTGAAGTCGTCACGATGACCATGTACCACTGACCTAGGGGTCGAGCGGGCCAGCCGCCGGCCTCACCAAGAGGAGACCCGTGCCAGGCAAGGCCCGCGTACACGAGCTCGCGAAAGAGCTCGGTATCGACAGCAAGACAGTGCTCGCCAAGCTCAAGGAGCAGGGCGAGTTCGTGAAGTCAGCGTCCTCCACCGTCGAGGCCCCCGTGGCCCGGCGACTCCGTGAGGCATACGGCTCCGG
>NZ_SJEX01000155.1 GCF_005930495.1 Modestobacter excelsi
GGGGTGGGCTCCGTGCACGCTGTGGTCCGGGGTCGGCACCGCCCCGCGCCCCCGGTGCCCGGACTGAGGGCGGTGCGCGATGCCTGAGGCACGGGTGATCCCGTTGCGGCCGGACGACGACCCGCCGCCGCAGCCGCCGCCGGCCGCGCCGTCCTGGGACGACCAGGTCGCCGGTGGGCTGGAGTTCCTCCGCCGCCGGGTCACCGGGGAGTACGACACCGACGAGTTCGGCTTCGACCCCGACCTGACCGACCACGTCCTGCTGCCGCTGCTCCGGCCCTGGTTCGAGCGCTGGTTCCGGGTGGAGACCCAGGGCCTGGAGAACGTGCCGGACACCGGCGGCGCGCTGGTCGTGGCCAACCACTCGGGCACGATCCCGGTCGACGCGCTGATGGCCACCGTCGCGCTGCACGACGACCACCCCGCGTCGCGGCGGCTGCGGCTGCTCGGCGCCGACCTGGTGTTCCAGGTGCCCTTCGTCGGCGCGCTGGCGCGCAAGCTCGGCACGACCCTCGCCTGCAACGAGGACGCCGAGCGCCTGCTGTCCGAGGGCGAGCTGGTCGGGGTCTTCCCCGAGGGGTTCAAGGGCGTCGGCAAGCCGTTCAGCGAGCGGTACACCCTGCAGCGGTTCGGCCGCGGCGGCTTCGTGAGCGCGGCGCTGCGCACCGGGGCGCCCATCGTGCCGTGCGCGATCGTCGGTGCCGAGGAGATCTACCCGATGATCGGCAACGCGCGCACCGCGGCGCGGCTGCTGGGTCTGCCCTACTTCCCGATCACGCCGACGTTCCCGCTGCTCGGGCCGGCCGGCCTGGTGCCGCTGCCGTCGAAGTGGTTCATCGCCTTCGGCGAGCCGATCGAGACCGAGTCCTTCGGGCCGGCCGCCGCCGACGACCCGATGGTCGTGTTCAACCTCACCGACCAGGTGCGCGAGACCATCCAGCACTCGCTCTACCGCCTGCTCCTCCAGCGCCGGTCCGTCTTCAGCTAGAGCAGCAGGCGACGGGAGCAGGGCCCGCCGAGTCACCCGGGGACACGGCGACGGTGACTCCTGACGACGGGCGGCCGGAGGCCTCCCCGAGGAAGGAGCACAGCAGCTCCACGCGGACGGGCACGGCACCTGGCCGCGGTGTGGCCCGGAGGGTCACGATCAGAAGGGCCAGCGGTTGCGGCGGCGCAGCGCGACCAGGCCGCCGACGACGCCACCGGACAGCGCGGCCACACCGACCGTCGGGACGCCGATCTTGGCGGCCTTGCGGCCGGTGCGGAAGTCCTTGACCGTCCAGCCGCGGGAGCGGGCGACCGCCTTGAGCTCGGAGTCGGGGTTCACCGCGACCGCCGTGCCCACCAGGCCGAGCATCGGCAGGTCGTTGGTGGAGTCGCTGTAGGCGCTGCACCGCGACAGGTCCAGGCCCTCGCGCTCGGCCAGCGCCCGCACCGCCTGGGCCTTCGCCTCACCGTGCATCATCTCGCCGACCAGGCGCCCGGTGAACCGGCCGTCGACGACCTCCGCGACCGTGCCCAGCGCGCCGGTCAGGCCCAGCCGGTGGGCGATGATCGAGGCCAGCTCCACCGGCGTGGCGGTGACCAGCCAGACCCGCTGGCCGGCGTCGAGGTGCTGCTGGGCCAGCAGCCGGGTGCCCGACCAGATCCGGTCGGCCATCAGCTCGTCGTAGATCTCCTCGCTGGCCTGCACGATCTCCTCGACCGGACGGCCGGCGACGAACGCCAGCGCGTTGTCCCGCACCGTGTGCATGTCGACGGCGCCCTCGGTGCCGACGACCCGGAACTTGAACTGCTGCCAGACGAACGAGGCGACGTCCCGGCCGGTGAAGTACTTGCGGGCGGCCAGCCCACGGGCGAACCAGAAGATCGAGGCGCCCATCATCATCGTGTTGTCGACGTCGAAGAACGCGGCCGCGGTGCGGTCGGGCGCGGGGGCCTCGGGCACGTCGGTCTCGGCGGCGGCCGCGGACGCCTCACCCGCGACGAGCGCGCGGGTCTCGTGGTCGTCGGCCTCCGCCGGCATCCGCGCGGCACGGCCGCGGAAGGGCACTCGGACCACGTGCTCCACCTCCCGGCGTCGACCCACCGTCGACCGCGACCCTAGCGTCGTCGTCCGATCGCTCCGGAGCCGGTCAGCAGCCCACCGTGATCAGCGGGGGCAGGCAGAGGGACACCCCCGGCACCACCGGCGGCAGGAGGACCACCGGACCGCGCGACCCGGACGGCGGCGGGGCTCCCGGCTGGGAGGGCAGCGGGAGGCTGGGCAGCGGCGGGCCCGGACGCGAGGGCGGAGCGGGCGCAGCGGTGGTCGGGACCGAGGGCACCCCGGGAGCCGCGCTCGTCGGTGCCGTTCTCGCGGAGCCGCCGGCGGGAGGCCCTGCAGTCGTGCTGCCGGCAGCCGTGGAGGGAGCCGGGGGAGCGG
>NZ_SJEX01000156.1 GCF_005930495.1 Modestobacter excelsi
GCGCGGGGGTGGGACCGGAGGAGGGGCGCCGGCCAGCGAGCCTGGGCTCGTCGCTGGCGCTCAGGACTTGGAGGACGATAGGTGCACGCCCGGCGACGCATCAATCACCATCGCCTTGATGGACATCGTGAGTTGTCGCACCCCGGTGGCGGGGAACACCCCGCCCCCCGGCCGGAGTTGCCCCGAGGACGGACGACGGAAGGAGACGCACGTGCCCCGCACCCCGCTGGTCTGCCGCCGGCACGTCGACCTCCTCCGGACGGCGAGCGCCCAGTGTCGGCGCACGGTCTGGACCCCGCGCCCCTGACCCTCCGTTCCCCGGAGTCCGCATGTCCGCGTCACCCCCGCACGACCGCGCACCCTCCATCGCCGTCGTCGGCGCCGGGCCCACCGCCATCGGTCTGCTCGAGCGGCTGGTCGCCAGCGCGCCCGAGCTGGGCGGCACCGGCCGGCTGCAGGTGCACCTGGTCGACCCGCACCCGCCCGGCGGCGGCCGGGTCTGGCGTGCCGCCCAGCCCTCGCTGCTGTGGGCGAACTCGCTGGCCGCCGACGTCACGGTGCTGCCCGACCCGTCGGTGACGGTCGAGGGGCCGGTGGGCGAGGGCACCACGTTGTGGCAGTGGGTGGAGGCCGTCGCCCGGCACCTCCCGGCCGGTGACCCGGTGGGCGAGGAGGCGCGTGCGGTGACGCCGACGTCCTTCCCGTCCCGCCCGCTGGTCAACGCCTACCTGGGCTGGGTGCTGGCGGAGGTCGTCGCGGCGGCCCGCCCGTGGGCCGACGTGCACCTGCACGAGAGCACCGTCGTCGACGTGCGGGTGCGCGAGGACGGGGTCGACGTGGAGCTCGCCGACGGCCGGGTGCTCCCCGCCGACCTGGCCGTGCTCGCCCAGGGCCACCTCGACGCCCACGCCACCGCCGCCGAGCGCGACGTCACGCAGCGCGCCGCGGGTGCCGGGCTCAGCTACCTCCCGACCGGCTACACCGCCGACCTCGACCTCGAGCGGCTCGCCCCGGGGGAGGACGTGCTCGTCCGCGGCGCCGGGCTGGCGTTCATCGACCTGATGGTGCTGCTGACCAGCGGCCGCGGCGGCCGCTTTGAGCCGGCGGGGAACGGGCTGCGCTACCTGCCCTCCGGGCAGGAGCCGGTGCTGCACGTCGGCTCCCGGCGCGGCGTCCCGTACCGGGCGAAGCTGGGCTACGTCTGGCCCGGCCTGCCGGTGCCGCTGCGGTTCTTCACCCCCGAGGCGCTGCCCACCGACCGCCAGCTCGACCTGCGCTCCGACCTGGCCCCCGTCATCGCCCGGGAGCTGGGGTGGGCGCACTACACCGAGCTGTTCCGCGCGCACCCGGACCGCGTGACCCTGCCGTGGGCCGACTTCGCCGCCGGGTACGCCGCCACCACCGACCCGGCCGCGATCGCCGAGCTGGTCGCCGGCGCCGTCCCCGACCCGGCTGACCGCTTCGACCTCACGGCGCGGGACCGGCCGCTGGCCGGTGCGCGGTTCGGCTCCACCGCCGGGCTGCAGGAGGCGGTGCGCGGGCTGGTGCGGGCGGACCTGGCCCGGTCCGCGGACCCGGCGTTCAGCACCGACGCCGCCGTCTTCACCGCCCTGCTCCTCTGCCACGGCACGATCGCCGGGCTGGTCGGCGCCGGGCGGCTGACGCCGCGGTCGGAGGTCGAGGACGTCGCCGGCTGGTGGATGAACCTGTTCAGCTACCTGGCCAGCGGCCCGCCGTCGCCGCGGCTGGCCGAGCTGGTCGCGCTGTCGGAGGCCGGCGTCGTCCGGTTCCTCGGCGCCGACACCCGCTTCGACCTCGACGAGGTCACCGGCGTGTTCACCGCACGGTCGTCCTCGGTCGACTCCGTGGTCACCGCCCGGGCGATGGTCGAGGCCCGGCTGCCCGCCCCGGCGGTCTCGGCGACCCCCGACCGGCTGGTCAGCTCCCTGCTCACCCGCGGGGTCGCCGCGGAGAAGACCGTCCCGGACGGCACGGGCACCGGCCGGCTGCACGTCGACGCCGAGCAGCGGGTTGTCAGCGCGACCGGCCTGCCGCAGGACCGGCTGTTCGCGGTCGGCTTCTGGACCTCCGGCGCCCAGATCGCCGCCTTCGCCCGCCCCCGCACCAACGCCCCCTTCTTCCGCCAGAACGACGCCCTCGCCCGCCGCCTGTGGC
>NZ_SJEX01000157.1 GCF_005930495.1 Modestobacter excelsi
GCCCCACCCGGACCAGCACCAACCCACCGGTCGTCGTGCCTCCCCTTCCCGACGACACCGAGACGAACGCCCCGGCGACCACCACCACCCCGACGTCGAGTTCCGCCGCCGAGACCTCGGTCGCAGCGACGTCGACGCCGGCGAGCAGCTCGCAGGGGATCGTGAACGACGCGGCTGCAACGCCGTGAGCACCCTGGGCACCCGGTGACCCACCGGTACCGCAGCACTCGCGTCGCACCGGTCGGGGCTGGGCCAGCGATTAGGCTCCGCGACGGCGTGGCGACCCGCGTCGTGCCCCGACCGGAGCCGCGTACCGCGCACCCGCTCGCCGGAGAGGACCCCCGATGACCACCCCCTCAGTGCTCGGTGAGCGCTATGAGATCGGCGGGGTGCTCGGCCGTGGCGGGATGGCGGAGGTGCACCGCGGGCGGGACCTGCGGCTCGGTCGCGAGGTAGCGGTCAAGGTGCTGCGGCAGGACCTCGCCCGCGACCCGTCCTCCCAGGTGCGGTTCCGCCGGGAGGCGCAGGCCGCCGCCTCGCTGAACCACCCGGCCATCGTGGCGGTCTACGACACCGGTGAGGACCGCGGGCCCGCGGGGGCCACCCCGTACATCGTCATGGAGTACGTCGAGGGCGAGACGCTGCGCGACGTCCTCCGGCGGGAGGGCCCGCTCTCCCCCGACCGTGCCATGTCGCTGACCGCGGACATCTGCGCGGCCCTGGACTTCAGCCACCGCAACGGCATCGTGCACCGGGACGTGAAGCCCGGGAACGTCATGATCACCCCGCAGGGCACCGTCAAGGTGATGGACTTCGGCATCGCCCGGGCCGTCTCCGACTCGGCCGCGACGATGACCTCCACCGCAGCCGTCATCGGCACCGCGCAGTACCTCTCCCCCGAGCAGGCCCGCGGCGAGGGCGTCGACGCCCGCTCCGACGTCTACTCGGCCGGCTGCCTGCTCTACGAGCTGGTCACCGGAACCCCGCCGTTCACCGGTGACTCGCCGGTGGCCGTCGCCTACCAGCACGTGCGCGAGGACCCGAGGACACCGTCGTCGATCAACCCGGCGATCCCGCCGGAGCTCGACGCCATCCTGCTCAAGGCGATGAGCAAGAACCCGGCCAACCGCTACCAGTCGGCCGCCGACATGCGCGCGGACCTGCTCCGCGCCGTCGCCGGTCAGCGGGTCGAGGCGACGCCGGTGATGAGCGACGCCGAGAAGACCACGATCATCGGCGCGGCCTCGGGAGGGCTGGGCCACGGCGGCGGCTGGGACGACCAGGCCGCGCAGAAGCGCAAGCGGAACCGGGTCATCGCCCTGGTGGTCGGTGCCCTCGTGCTGATCGGCGGGGTCATCGCCATCGCGCTGGCGCTGACCGGCGGCAGCGGCGACGACGCCCCGCCGGCCGCCACCCAGGTCACCGTGCCGGACCTGACCGGCAAGACCCAGGACGAGGCGACGGCGGCGATCACCGGGGCCGGGCTCACCGTCGGCACGATCAGCCGGGAGGCGAGCACCGAGGAGCAGAGGGACACCGTCCTCAGCTCCGACCCGGCGTCCGGTGAGAAGGCCGACCCGCAGGCGCCGGTCCGCCTGGTGATCGGTGGCGGGCCCAACACCATCGCCGTGCCCGACGTCGTCGGTCAGGACCAGGACGCCGCGATGAGCGCGCTCGAGGGCGCCGGGTTCACCGGCAGCATCAGCACCCAGCAGGAGCGCTCGCTCGCACCCGAGGGCCAGGTCATCTCCGTCGACCCGGCCGCGGGCTCGCAGGCGGCGCCCGACACCCGGATCACGCTCCGCGTCTCCACCGGGTCGATCGAGCTCCCGGACGTGCGCGGGCTGACCGAGTCCGCGGCCCGCGAGCAGCTCGTCGCAGCCGGCATCGACAACGGCAACATCGAGTCCACGAACGCGGAGAGCGACGCCGTGGCCGCCGGCAACGTGGTGAACTCCGACCCCGGCCCGCGGGCCGCGGTCGCCGAGGGCGACGTGATCACGCTGCTGATCGCCGTCCCGATCCCGAGCGAGGCGCCGACCACCCCGACCACCCCGACGACCCCCGCGAC
>NZ_SJEX01000158.1 GCF_005930495.1 Modestobacter excelsi
GCCCACACCCCCGGGCACCCGCACGCCCCTGAGCACGGCTCCCCCCACGGGCACGCGCACGGGCTCCCGCTCCACCAGGCTGCAGGGCACCCGTCGCCGGACGTGCAGGAGCCGCGCCGGCCGTGGACGGTGTTCGCGCTCATGATCGCCGCCCAGTTCATGGTCATCCTGGACGTGTCGGTGGTGAACGTCGCGCTGCCGTCGATCAGCGACTCGCTGCGCCTGTCAGCGGCGGACTACCAGTGGACGGTCAGCGCCTACGTGCTGCTCTCCGGCGGGTTGCTGCTCTTCGGCGGACGGATCGCCGACCTGCTCGACCGGCGCCGTGCATTCCTGGTCGGCATCGGCCTGTTCACCACCGCCTCGCTGGCCAGCGGGCTGGCCCAGACCCCGCTCACGCTCATCCTCTCCCGCGCCGCGCAGGGCGCAGGCGCCGCACTGCTCACCCCGGCCGCGCTGTCCGTCATCGTGACGCACTACGCCGGTAGGCAGCGGCAGACCGCACTCGCCGCGTGGGGCACCGTCGGCAGCATGGGCATCGCCGCCGGGGTGCTCTTCGGTGGGGCGCTGACCAGCGCACTCGGCTGGCGGGCGGTGTTCTTCATCAACGTGCCGATCGGCATCGCCGTCCTGCTCGGCACCCTGCGGGCCGTGGCCGGCAGCGGCTCGCAGCCCGGCGCGCTGCGCAGACTGGACGTGCCCGGCGCGCTGACCCTGGTCGGCGGGCTGCTGGCGCTGGTGTTCGGCATCGAGGCCACCCGCTCAGCGGGCTGGACCGCGCCCCGGACCCTCGTCGCGCTGGCTGCCGCGGCGGTGCTCCTCGCGACGTTCGCCGTGCTCGAGCGGCGCGCCGCCGATCCGCTGGTGCCGCCGGCGACCTGGCGGATGCGGTCGCTGGTGTCGGCCTCGGTGGTGATGGCCGGCGTGACCGGTGCCGTGGTCGGCGCCGTCTTCCTGTCGTCGCTGTACCTGCAGACCATCCTGGGTTCCTCCCCGATCGTCGCGGGGCTGCAGTTCCTGCCCCTTGCTGCGGCGATCACACTGGCCGCCGCCGCCGCGTCCCGGGTCATCGGTCATCTGGGCGCCCGGACGCCGATCCTCGGCGGGCTGGTGGTCATGGCCGCCGGGGTGCTGCTGCTGGCCGCGGGCGCCGGCGGGACGTCCTACGCCGCCGACGTGCTGCCCGGCTTCCTGCTCGTCGGCGCGGGTGTCGGCCCGATGTTCGTGGCCATCGCCGTCGCCGCGATGAGCGACGTGCCCGCCGAGCGGGCCGGGCTGGCCTCCGGGCTGATGATGACCGGCCACGAGATCGGCGCCGCCCTCGGCGTCGCCGTGCTCACCGCCGTCGCCGGTGATCTGGTCACCTCCGCTGGGCTCATCGACGGCTACGGCCAGGCCTTCGCCGTCACCGCCGCAGCCCTGGCCGCGCTGTTCCTCCTCACCGCAGTCTCCGTTCCTGGCGGCAGGCCCCCGGCCGGCGCTGTCGGCCACGGGCACGGGCACGGGCACGGCCACTGAGCGCCCGGTCTCCGCGCGGCGCCCGGCCGTTCCGCGGTGGGAGGCACCCGCCTGTGCACCGACTCCCATCCCGACCGACGCACGACCAGATCACCAGGAGTTCCCATGCTGTCCAGCACGCCGCGCACCTTCTTCGGCGGGACCACCTTCGCCGTCACCGGCCTGGTCTGCGAGCACGGCCGCCGGGCGGTGACCGCGGGAATCGCCGCCGTCGACGGGGTCGAGACCGTCACCGTCGACCTGGCCAGCGGCATCGTCACCGTCACGGTCACCGCCGACCGGCCCGTCGACAGGGCTGACATCGCCGCCGCGGTCGACAAGGCCGGCTACAGCATCTCCACCTGACCCACC
>NZ_SJEX01000159.1 GCF_005930495.1 Modestobacter excelsi
CGCCCCGACAGCCCCCGCCCCCCGGCAGGGTCCCGCCGCGAGCCTGCGGGCGGTGGGGGGCAGGGGGTCCTCCGGCTCCGCGGGCCGGCCTGGCTGGACGGCCCGATGACCAGCTCGCACCTGGTGCTCGGCTCGGCCGGCCTGCTGCTGGTCGTCGGCCTGGTGATGGTCTTCTCCGCCTCCTCGATCGAGGCCGCCAAGGCCGGGCAGCCGGCCTGGCTGCCCGGGGTGCGCCAGATCGGGTTCGCCGTCGTCGGGCTGCTCGGCATGCTGGTGGCGCTCCGGTTGCCGATCGGCCGGCTGCGCCGCTGGTCGGGCCCGGCGATGCTGGTGGTGTTCGGGCTGCTGGCGCTGGTGCTGGTGCCCATCCCCGGGGTCAGCCTGGAGCTCAACGGCGCGCGCGCCTGGTTCAACCTGGGGTTCACCAACTTCCAGCCCTCCGAGCTGGCCAAGCTGGTCTTCGCACTGTGGGGCGCGCACGTCATCGCCGTCCGGGAGAAGTACCTGACGACGAGGTCGCTGCTGGTGCCGGTGCTGCCGGTCTTCCTGCTGATGAGCCTGCTGCTGATCGCCGAACCGGACATGGGCGCGGTGGTCAGCCTGCTGCTGGTCGTCGCCGGGCTGATGTGGGCCGGTGGGCTCTCCCGCCGCTGGGTCGGCGTCGCCGTGCTGGCGGTAGGGGCCGTGGTCGCGCTGATGGTCGTCCTCGCGCCGTACCGGATGGCCCGGGTCACCGGCTTCATCGACCCGTGCGCCGACGCCAGTGACAGCGGCTACCAGGCCTGCCACGGGCTCTACGCGCTGGCCACCGGCGGCTTCTGGGGCGTCGGGCTGGGCAACAGCGCGATGAAGTGGAACCTGCTGCCGCACGCCGAGTCCGACTACATCTTCGCGATCATCGGCGAGGAGCTGGGCTTCCTCGGCTGCCTCGTCGTCGTCTGCCTGTACGCGATCCTCGGCTGGGCCGGCTTCCGGATCGCGCGCCGCTCGACCGACCGGTTCATCCAGCTGGCCAGCATCGCGATCACCGTCTGGCTGATCGGCCAGGCCACCATGAACATGGGCTACGTCGTGGGCCTGCTGCCGGTCACCGGGGTCACCCTCCCGCTGATCTCGGCCGGCGGGACGTCGCTGGTGCTCACCCTCTTCGTGATCGGGCTGCTGGCCAGGTTCGCCCGGGCCGAGCCCGCGGCGATCGCTTTCCAGCGCAGCCAGCCGCGCGGCCGGCTGGCCCGGCTGCTGCTGCCGGTGCCGCCGGCCGCGGTCGACCCGGTGCCCCCGCGCCGTCGGCGCGGCCGCCGCGGGGGTGAGCGCGGCCGCGACCCCGGCCCGGCCCGCCGTCCCGAGCGGCACGACGGGCGCACGGTGACCCGGGTGCCGGATCCGGCGGCGGTGCGCCGGTGGCCGGACCCGGGGCGGGACACCCCGGACGAGCGGCGGCGGGCTGCGGAGCGGCAGACTGTCACCGGCCGGCCGAACGCCGGTGACCGCCCGACCGTCCGCAACCGGCCCGCGTCCCCTGCAGGGCCCGTCCTCCGCGACGTGCCCCGCGAACGCCCGCGGTCCGGGGAGCTGCCCGCTGCGCGGGTCCGGCCGGCGACGCGGCCCCACCCCCCGAGAACGGAACGGCCAGGACG
>NZ_SJEX01000016.1 GCF_005930495.1 Modestobacter excelsi
ACGGGGGATGGCGTACCCTGGGCGCTGTTCCCCCCAAGACCGCATGGTCGTCGCACGCCCGCGTGCGATCGAAGGTCCGGAGTTCCGGACGACCCGCGCAGGTGGACGGTACGACGAACGCGTCGTGGCCCGGGCTCGCCCCGGAACCCGGCCCGTCCTTCGCCCCGTGCGCTCTGCGCCGGGGCGTTCCTCGTCTCCGGGCCCTGATCGCCCCGGGCGCACGCCGCCGGTGGTCGCCCGACAGACGAGAGGAGGCCCATGCCCACGCAGGCGAAGGCCGCGGTGATCGAGGAGATCACCGAGCGGTTCAACAACTCCAGCGCGGCCGTGCTCACCGAGTACCGCGGGCTGACCGTGGCGCAGCTGACCCAGCTGCGCCGTTCCCTCGGTGCGGGCAGCAGCTACGCCGTCGTCAAGAACACCTTGACGAAGCGGGCCGCGGACTCGGTCGGTCACACCGACCTGGCTCCGCTGCTCACCGGTCCCACCGCGATCGCCTTCATCGAGGGCGACCCGGTCGAGGCCGCGAAGGCCATCCGCGACTTCAGCCGCGCCCACCCCCTGCTCGTCATCAAGGGTGGCGTGGTCGAGGGCCGCACGGTCGACGCAGCCGAGGTCTCGCGCCTCGCCGACGTCGAGCCCCGTGAGGTCCTGCTGGCCAAGCTGGCCGGCGCGATGAAGGGCAACCTCACCAAGGCCGCCGGGCTGTTCCAGGCCCCGCTGTCGCAGGTCGCCCGGCTGGCCGCCGCGCTGCAGGAGAAGAAGGAGTCCTCCGAGGGCGCCTCTGCTCCGGCCGCCGGGGACGCCCCGACCGGCGATGTTGCTGCTGCTGACACCACCCCCAACACGACCGATGCTGCCGCGGACACCGCGGTCAGCACCGACTGACCCCCAAGGAGACACCATGGCCAAGCTCTCTTCCGACGAGTTGCTCGACGCCTTCAAGGAGATGACCCTCCTGGAGCTGTCCGACTTCGTGAAGCAGTTCGAGGAGACCTTCGACGTCACCGCCGCTGCCCCCGTCGCCGTCGCGGCCGCCGGCCCCGCCGGTGGCGGCCCGGCTGATGAGGCCCCGGCCGAGCAGGACGAGTTCGACGTCGTCCTCGAGGCTGCCGGCGACAAGAAGATCCAGGTCATCAAGGAGGTGCGCACGCTGACCTCGCTCGGCCTCAAGGAGGCCAAGGACCTGGTCGACAACGCGCCCAAGCCGGTGCTGGAGAAGGTCGCCAAGGACGCCGCCGAGAAGGCCAAGGCCTCCCTCGAGGGCGCCGGCGCGACCGTCACCGTCAAGTGACCCCCTGCCCGGCTCACTGAGCCGGGCACCGCACCACCCCGCACGTCGACAGGGGCCGTCCTCCTCCCGGAGGGCGGCCCCTGTCGCGTGCCGCACCACCGCCGCGCGAGCCGGGACCGGCGACACCCGCGCGGCGCGACTGTCCGTACGAGCAGCGCACTGGCATCATCTGCTGCGACCGACCTCGCTCCGTCCGCTCCTGGCGGCCCGGCCCTCCTCGCGGAGGTGTCCGCCCGCCCCGGTGCCGGTGGGCGCCGGCCACCCGCCAGGGCGGGTCCCGGGCCGCTCCGGCAGCCGACGTGGACACCGGCGCGCAGCAGGGGTAGGGTTTCCTGTTGCGCTGCCCTCTGACTGCCAACCCGCCGACACGGGTCACCAGGGGTGCCCGGGAACGGCTCCGGGTCACCTCGTGTTGACGCCTCTGGCGGGACTGGCATCCGCGGTCAGCCTCGCCGATACCGACGACGACCCAGGACGAAAAGCACCCGCCCGCACGTCGTGAGGTCCTTGGAAGGACGCATCTTGGCAGGCTCTCGCCCCACCAGCACCACCACCACTGATCCCAGCACCACCCCGGTCGACGTCCAGCCCGGTCCCCGCACCGGCGGCGCCGACCAGCAGAAGATCCCCGGCGCCCCGCTCCGCGTCTCGTTCGCCAAGATCCGCGAGCCCCTCGAGGTCCCCGACCTCCTGGCCCTGCAGACGGCCTCCTTCGACTGGCTGGTCGGCAGCCCGCAGTGGAAGGCCACCCTCGCCCCCGAGGAGCAGGCCGACGCCGTCGGCGGTCTGGCCGAGATCCTCGAGGAGATCTCGCCGATCGAGGACTTCAGCGGCTCGATGTCGCTGTCCTTCTCCAACCCGCGCTTCGAGGACGTCAAGGCGTCCCTCGAGGAGTGCAAGGACAAGGACATGACCTACGCGGCGCCGCTGTTCGTCACCGCCGAGTTCATGAACAACACCACCGGTGAGATCAAGAGCCAGACGGTGTTCATGGGCGACTTCCCGATCATGACGAGCAAGGGCACGTTCGTCATCAACGGGACCGAGCGCGTGGTCGTCTCCCAGCTGGTCCGCAGCCCGGGCGTCTACTTCGACAAGACCCTGGACAAGACCTCGGACAAGGACGTCTACAGCGCCAAGGTCATCCCAAGCCGCGGTGCGTGGCTGGAGTTCGACGTCGACAAGCGCGACACGGTCGGCGTCCGGATCGACCGCAAGCGCCGTCAGCCGGTCAGCGTCCTGCTCAAGGCCCTCGGCTGGACCGAGGACCGCATCCGCGAGCACTTCCAGTGGTCGCCCACGATGCTGGCCACCCTGGAGAAGGACCACATCGCCGGCCAGGACGAGGCGCTGCTGGACATCTACCGCAAGCTGCGCCCGGGCGAGCCGCCGACGCGTGAGTCGGCACAGGCGCTGCTGGAGAACCTCTTCTTCAACCCCAAGCGCTACGACCTGGCCAAGGTCGGCCGCTACAAGGTGAACAAGAAGCTCGGTGTGGAGGTCCCGCAGGGCACCTCCACGCTGACCGAGGACGACATCGTCGCCACCATCGAGTACGTCGTGCGTCTGCACGCCGGCGAGCCCGAGCACGGCGTCGACGACATCGACCACTTCGGCAACCGTCGCCTCCGCACGGTCGGCGAGCTGATCCAGAACCAGATCCGGGTCGGCCTGTCCCGCATGGAGCGCGTCGTCCGCGAGCGGATGACCACCCAGGACGTCGAGGCGATCACGCCGCAGACCCTGATCAACATCCGGCCGGTCGTCGCCTCCATCAAGGAGTTCTTCGGCACCAGCCAGCTCTCGCAGTTCATGGACCAGACCAACCCGCTCGCGGGTCTGACCCACAAGCGCCGCCTGTCGGCGCTGGGTCCGGGCGGTCTGTCCCGTGAGCGCGCGGGCATGGAGGTCCGCGACGTGCACCCGAGCCACTACGGCCGGATGTGCCCGATCGAGACCCCTGAGGGCCCGAACATCGGCCTGATCGGCTCGCTGTCCTCGTTCGGCCGGGTGAACCCCTTCGGGTTCATCGAGACGCCGTACCGCAAGGTGGAGAACGGTCAGGTCACCGACCAGATCGACTACCTCACCGCGGACGAGGAGGACCGGTTCGTCGTCGCCCAGGCCAACTCCCCGCTGGACGCGCAGGGCCGCCTCGCCGAGGAGCGGGTCCTGGTCCGTACCAAGGGCGGTGAGGTCGACTACCTCGCTCCCGAGAACGTCGACTACATGGACGTCTCGCCGCGGCAGATGACCTCGGTCGCGACGGCGATGATCCCGTTCCTCGAGCACGACGACGCCAACCGCGCCCTGATGGGCGCGAACATGCAGCGTCAGGCCGTCCCGCTGCTGCGCAGCGAGGCGCCGCTGGTCGGCACCGGCATGGAGCTGCGTGCCGCCGTGGACGCCGGCGACGTCGTGGTGGCCGAGAAGGCCGGTGTGGTCGAGGACTCCACCGCCGACTACGTCACCGTGATGGCCGACGACGGGACCCGGCAGACCTACCGGCTGCTGAAGTTCCGTCGCTCGAACCAGGGCACCTCGATCAACCAGAGCCCGGTCGTCCAGGAGGGCCAGCGGGTCGAGGTCGGTCAGGTCGTCGCCGACGGTCCGTGCACCGACGAGGGCGAGATGGCGCTGGGCAAGAACCTGCTCGTCGCCTTCATGCCGTGGGAGGGCCACAACTACGAGGACGCGATCATCCTGTCGCAGCGCCTTGTGCAGGACGACGTCCTGTCCTCGATCCACATCGAGGAGTTCGAGGTCGACGCCCGCGACACCAAGCTCGGTGCCGAGGAGATCACCCGGGACATCCCGAACGTCTCCGAGGAGGTCCTCGCCGACCTCGACGAGCGCGGGATCATCCGGATCGGTGCCGAGGTCGTCCCCGGCGACATCCTCGTCGGCAAGGTCACGCCCAAGGGCGAGACCGAGCTGACCCCCGAGGAGCGGCTGCTGCGGGCGATCTTCGGTGAGAAGGCCCGCGAGGTCCGCGACACCAGCCTGAAGGTCAAGCACGGTGAGTCCGGCAAGGTCATCGGCGTCCGGGTCTTCTCCCGCGAGGACGGCGACGAGCTGCCCGCCGGCGTGAACGAGCTCATCCGGGTCTACGTGGCCCAGATGCGCAAGATCAGCGATGGCGACAAGCTGGCCGGCCGCCACGGCAACAAGGGCGTCATCTCCAAGATCCTCCCGCAGGAGGACATGCCGTTCCTCGAGGACGGCACGCCGGTCGACATCGTGCTCAACCCGCTGGGCGTGCCCGGCCGGATGAACGTCGGCCAGGTCCTGGAGACCCACCTCGGGTGGATCGCCAAGCAGGGCTGGCAGGTCGAGGGGACGCCGGAGTGGGCGGCCAAGCTGCCGGGCGCTGCGCGCCAGGCCGCTCCGGGCACCCGCACCGCCACGCCGGTCTTCGACGGTGCCAAGGAGGACGAGATCATCGGCCTGCTCGGCTCGACGATCCCGAACCGCGACGGCGACCGGATGGTCAAGGAGACCGGCAAGGCGCGGCTGTTCGACGGCCGTTCCGGGGAGCCCTTCCCCGAGCCGATCTCGGTGGGCTACGTCTACATCCTGAAGCTGCTGCACCTGGTCGACGACAAGATCCACGCCCGTTCGACCGGGCCGTACTCGATGATCACGCAGCAGCCGCTGGGTGGTAAGGCGCAGTTCGGTGGCCAGCGCTTCGGTGAGATGGAGTGCTGGGCGATGCAGGCCTACGGCGCCGCGTACGCGCTGCAGGAGCTGCTCACCATCAAGTCCGACGACATCCTCGGCCGGGTCAAGGTCTACGAGGCGATCGTCAAGGGCGAGAACATCCCCGAGCCGGGCATCCCGGAGTCGTTCAAGGTGTTGCTCAAGGAGCTCCAGTCGCTCTGCCTGAACGTGGAGGTCCTCTCCGGCGACGGCCAGGCGATCGAGCTGCGCGACACCGACGACGAGGTCTTCCGGGCCGCGGAGGAGCTGGGCATCGACCTGTCCCGCCGCGAGCCGTCGTCCGTCGAAGACGTCTGATCGGCGGCCGGCCGGCCCTGGGCGACCAGGGCCGGCCGGCACCACACCTTTTCGAAACGAAGCGAAGAACTAGCCCCGGAAAGGGGTACATCGAGTGCTCGACGTCAACTTCTTCGACGAACTGCGCATTGGTCTGGCCAGCGGAGACGACATCCGCCAGTGGTCGCACGGTGAGGTGAAGAAGCCCGAGACCATCAACTACCGCACCCTCCGTCCGGAGAAGGACGGTCTCTTCTGCGAGAAGATCTTCGGTCCCACCCGGGACTGGGAGTGCTACTGCGGCAAGTACAAGCGCGTCCGCTTCAAGGGCATCATCTGCGAGCGCTGCGGCGTCGAGGTCACCCGCGCCAAGGTGCGTCGTGAGCGGATGGGCCACATCGAGCTGGCCGCGCCGGTCACCCACATCTGGTTCTTCAAGGGCGTCCCCTCGCGTCTGGGCTACCTGCTCGACCTGGCGCCCAAGGACCTCGAGAAGATCATCTACTTCGCTGCGTACATGATCACCTCCGTCGACGACGAGGCGCGTCACCGCGACCTGCCGACCGTCGAGGCCGAGATCAGCGCGGAGAAGCACAACCTCGAGTCCCGCCGCGACGCCGACGTGGAGGCCCGCCAGCAGAAGCTGGAGGCCGACCTCGCCGAGCTCGAGGCCGAGGGTGCCAAGTCCGACGTCCGCCGCAAGGTGCGCGAGGGCGGCGAGCGCGAGATGCGCCAGCTGCGCGACCGCGCCCAGCGGGAGATCGACCGCCTCGAAGAGGTGATGGACACCTTCCGCAAGCTCGAGGTCAAGCAGCTCATCGCCGACGAGGGCCTCTACCGCGAGCTGCGCGACCGCTTCGGTGAGTACTTCGAGGGCGGCATGGGCGCCGCGGCGCTGCAGAAGCTGCTCGCCGGCTTCGACCTCGACGCCGAGGCCGTCTCGCTGCGCGAGACGATCCGCAGCGGCAAGGGCCAGCGCAAGCTGCGGGCCCTCAAGCGGCTCAAGGTCGTCGCGGCGTTCCAGCAGACCCAGAACTCGCCCATGGGCATGGTGCTGGACTGCGTGCCGGTCATCCCGCCGGACCTGCGCCCGATGGTGCAGCTCGACGGTGGCCGCTTCGCCACCAGCGACATGAACGACCTGTACCGCCGGGTGATCAACCGGAACAACCGGCTCAAGCGACTGCTCGACCTGGGCGCGCCGGAGATCATCGTCAACAACGAGAAGCGGATGCTCCAGGAGTCCGTGGACGCGCTGTTCGACAACGGTCGGCGCGGCCGTCCGGTCACCGGTCCGGGCAACCGCCCGCTGAAGTCCCTGAGCGACCTGCTCAAGGGCAAGCAGGGCCGGTTCCGGCAGAACCTGCTGGGCAAGCGGGTCGACTACTCCGGCCGTTCGGTCATCGTCGTCGGCCCGCAGCTCAAGCTGCACCAGTGCGGTCTGCCCAAGCAGATGGCCCTGGAGCTGTTCAAGCCCTTCGTGATGAAGCGGCTGGTGGACCTCAACCACGCGCAGAACATCAAGTCCGCCAAGCGGATGGTGGAGCGCGCGCGGCCGGTCGTGTGGGACGTGCTCGAGGAGGTCATCACCGAGCACCCGGTGCTGCTGAACCGTGCACCGACGCTGCACCGTCTGGGCATCCAGGCCTTCGAGCCGCAGCTGGTCGAGGGCAAGGCCATCCAGATCCACCCGCTGGTCTGCACCGCCTTCAACGCGGACTTCGACGGCGACCAGATGGCGGTGCACCTGCCGCTGTCGGCCGAGGCGCAGGCCGAGGCCCGCGTCCTCATGCTGTCCAGCAACAACATCCTGAGCCCGGCCGACGGTCGTCCGATCACCGCGCCGACCCAGGACATGGTGCTCGGCCTCTACCACCTCACGACCCTCACCGGGTCGGCCGAGCTGGCCGAGGGCGAGCGGGCCCGGGCCTACGCCACGACCGCCGAGGCGATCATGGCGTTCGACCAGGGCGCGCTGGGCCTGCAGGAGCGGGTCACCATCCGGCTGGACGAGGTCTTCGGCGTCGACAACGGGCCCAACGACCCGTGGGTCGCCCCCGAGGACTGGGAGCCCGGTCAGCCGGCGCTCATCTCGACCAGCCTGGGCCGGGTCCTGTTCAACGAGGCCCTGCCCGAGGACTACCCGTTCGTCAACTACCAGGTGCCGAAGAAGGCGCTGGGCGCGATCGTCAACGACCTCGCCGAGCGCTACCCCAAGGTGCAGGTGGCGGCGACGCTGGACGCCCTCAAGTCGGCCGGCTTCCGCTGGGCGACCCGGTCGGGCGTCACGATCGCCATCGACGACGTCGTGACCCCGCCGGTCAAGCAGTCGATCCTGGACCGGCACGAGGACGAGGCCCGCAAGATCGAGCGCCAGTACGAGCGCGGCGTCATCACCGACGCCGAGCGTCGCTCCGAGCTCATCGAGATCTGGACCCGCGCCCGGGCCGAGGTCAGCCAGGCCATGGTGGACAACTTCCCCACCACCAACCCGGTCTGGGTCATGGTCAACTCCGGCGCCCGCGGCAACATGATGCAGATCAGCCAGATCGCCGGCATGCGCGGCCTGGTGGCCAACCCGAAGGGCGAGATCATCCCGCGGCCGATCAAGGCCAACTTCCGGGAGGGTCTGTCCGTGCTGGAGTACTTCATCTCCACGCACGGTGCCCGCAAGGGCCTGGCGGACACCGCGCTGCGGACCGCCGACTCCGGGTACCTCACCCGCCGGCTGGTCGACGTCTCGCAGGACGTCATCATCCGCGAGGAGGACTGCGGCACCGAGCGTGGCGTGATCATGCCGATCGGCACCGTGCTCGACGGCAAGGTCACCCGCGATGCCCACGTGGAGACCAGCGTGTACGCCCGTGCGCTGGCCGCCGACGTGGTCGCCGCCGACGGCACGCTGATCGCGCAGGCCGGCGCCGACCTGGGCGACGTCCTCATCGCCCAGCTGGTCGACGCCGGGGTGTCCGAGGTCAAGGTCCGCTGCGTGCTCACCTGTGAGTCGCTGCTGGGCACCTGCGCCACCTGCTACGGCCGCTCCCTCGCGTCCGGCAAGCTGGTGGACGTCGGCGAGGCGGTCGGCATCATCGCCGCCCAGTCGATCGGTGAGCCCGGGACCCAGCTGACGATGCGCACCTTCCACACCGGTGGTGTGGCCGGTGCGGACATCACGCACGGTCTGCCGCGTGTGGTGGAGCTCTTCGAGGCCCGCGTCCCCAAGGGCAAGGCCCCGATCGCCGAGCTCGCCGGCACCGTCCGGATCGAGGACGGCGACCAGTTCCGGAAGCTGACCATCACCCCGGACGACGGCTCCGACGAGGTCGTCTACGACAAGCTGTCGCGTCGCTCGCGGCTGCGGGTCGAGGACGGCGGCCACGTCGAGGTCGGCGAGCAGCTGACCGAGGGTGCGGTCGACCCGCACGAGGTGCTGCGGATCATGGGCCCGCGCGAGGTGCAGCTGCACCTCGTCCGCGAGGTCCAGGAGGTATACCGCAGCCAGGGTGTGTCGATCCACGACAAGCACATCGAGGTGATCATCCGGCAGATGCTGAAGCGGGTGACCATCATCGACTCGGGTGCGACGGAGTTCCTGCCCGGTGCGCTGGTCGAGCGGACGATCTTCGAGACCGAGAACCGTCGGGTCGTCTCCGAGGGTGGCGAGCCGGCCTCGGCCCGCCCCGTCCTGATGGGGATCACCAAGGCGTCGCTGGCGACGGAGTCGTGGCTGTCCGCGGCCTCGTTCCAGGAGACGACCAAGGTGCTCACCGACGCCGCGATCCAGGGCAAGAGCGACAGCCTGCTCGGGCTCAAGGAGAACGTGATCATCGGCAAGCTGATCCCGGCCGGTACCGGGATCAGCCGCTACCGGAACATCACGGTCGAGCCCACCGAGGAGGCTCGCGCCGCCGTCTACACCATGGCCGGCTACGACGACGGGCAGTACTACAGCCCAGACGTCTTCGGTCAGGGCACCGGCGAGGCCGTCCGGCTCGAGGAGTACGACTGGCGCTGATGCGCTGAGTGAGTGACAGAAGGGCCCCGCACGCGCTGGCGTGCGGGGCCCTTCTGCGTTCCCGCCGTGCCCCAGGTTTGGATCAGGTCACTCGATGTCAGGCGGTCGTCGCATCACCCCGGCTGCGGGATGTGATGCGTGGTTGCGACACGGGCGAATCAGCGGGTGTTCTGGGCGGGGATCGCTGAGGGGTTGCCGACGGCGGCGGCCTCTGCGCGGGCCCGGGTAGGTGGGCAGCGCGGTAGGCGGTGGTTCCGGGAAGCTGGTGGAGTGCCACCGCTGGAGATCACTGAACCCTCGGGCCGGTTCCTGTCGTTGAGCGAGCGTGAGGAGATCGCGGTCGGGCTGGCCGCCGGCCGCAGCGCCAGGCAGATAGCCGAGCAGATCGGACGGGCTCCCTCCACGGTCAGCCGGGAGCTGGCCTCATGGGAGCAGGCCCATCCCGACCGGCCCTACCGGGCGGTGCCGGCCCAGACCGATGCCGAGGCCCGCGGGGCACGGCCCAAGCCGTTCAAGCTCGCCCACGAGCCGCTGCGGGAGCGGGTGCAGGCCGATCTGGAGCGCCGGTACTCACCGCGGCAGATCGCGATGCGGCTGGCCGCGGAGTTCCCCGACGAGCCGGCGATGCGCCCCTCGCACGAGGCGATCTACCAGGCGCTGTACGTGCAGGGCCGGGGTCTGCTGCGCCGGGAGTTGACCGCGTGCCTACGCACCGGGCGGGCGATCCGCCGCCCCCGCCACCGGGTCGATGGGCGCTCCGATCCCGACCGCCGCATCCCCGGCAAGATCATGATCAGTGAGCGGCCGGCCGAGGTCGCCGACCGGGCGGTGCCCGGGCACTGGGAAGGCGACCTGATCGCCGGTGCCGCCAACAAGTCCTTCATCGGGACCCTGGTGGAGCGCACCACCCGCTTCTGCCTGCTGCTGCACCTGCCCGGCCGCAAGGTCGACCCCCTGGCCCTGCAGGAGGCCATCGTGGCCGGCATCGGCCAGCTGCCCAAGCACCTGCGGCTGTCCCTGACCTGGGACCAAGGCCTGGAGATGCGCCGGCACGCCGAGATCACCCTCGCCGCGGACCTGCCGATCTACTTCTGCGACCCGCACTCACCCTGGCAACGCGGCAGCAACGAGAACACCAACGGACTGCTCCGCCAGTACTTCCCCAAAGGCACCGACCTGTCGGTGCACACCCCCACCGACCTGGCCGTGGTCGCCGCCGAACTCAACGGCCGACCCCGCCAGACCCTCGGCTGGCGGACCCCCGCCGAGGCCCTCAACGACCTACTCTCACCACCTCAACCAACCGGTGATGCAACGACCACCTGAACTCACCTCACCTGATCAAAGGGCGTCCTCCCGCACCAACGCCGGTGCAGGGGGACGGGCGGTGATCAGGTCACCTGATCACTGCCGACCGACGACCGCCCACCCTGCCGTCACGTGACGCAAGGGCCGGCGGCGGGCGCGATCAGCGGTCGGCGAGCTCGCGCATCTTCTCGACGGTGCGCAGCCGGTTCTCCGGGCTGTCGTCCATCGGCTGCAGGTTGATGGTGGTGACCCCGGCCGCGGCGAAGGCCGCGATCCGCTCGGCGACGTGGGACTCCGGGCCGATGAGCGAGGTGGCCCGCACCAGGTCCTCGGGGACGGCGGCCGCGGCCTCGTCCTTGCGCCCGGCGAGGTAGAGCTCCTGGATGGTCTCCGCCTCGGCCTCGTAGCCGTAGCGGCGGGCGAGGTCGTTGTAGAAGTTCTTGCCCTTGGCGCCCATGCCACCCACGTAGAGGGCGATCCCCGGGCGGACGGCGTCGAGGAGGTGCTCGACGTCCTCGCCGATCGCGACCGGCACGCCGACGACGACGTCGAGCGCGCCCAGTGCCGCGTCCCGCTTGGCGGTCCCCGCCGCGATCGACGCGCCCCAGACGTCGGCCGCCCGCTCGGGGTGGAAGAAGATCGGCTCCCACTTCTCGGCGATCTCGGCGGCCAGTTCGACGTTCTTCGGCCCGAGCGCGGCCAGCAGCACCGGGATCCGCTCGCGGACCGGGGTGTTGATCAGCTTCAGTGGCTTGCCCAGCCCGGTGCCCCGGTCGGCCGGCAGCGGCACCGTGTACTTCGCGCCCTCGTGGACCAGCCGTTCCCGGCGCCACACCTGCCGGCAGATCTCCACGATCTCCCGGGTGCGCTGCAGCGGGGCGTCGTAGGGGACGCCGTGCCAGCCCTCGATGACCTGCGGGCCCGACGCCCCCAGGCCCAGGGTGAAGCGGCCACCGGAGACGAAGTCCAACCCGGCGGCGGTCATCGCGATCAGCGCCGGAGTGCGGCTGTAGATCGGGAAGATGCCGCTCATCAGCTCCACCCGCTCGGTGACGGCCGCGAGGTAGCCCAGCTGGCTCACCGAGTCGAACGTGTAGACCTCGGCGACCATCGCGACGTCGAGCCCGGCGGACTCCAGGTCGCGGATCTCCGCCGCGGTCTCCTTGAAGTCCCCGCTGTAACTGGCCTGGATCCCGATGCGCATCAGCGGAGGTTACCGGTCTGCCGGCCCCCTGCAGAGGCCCGCCGCCAGCCTGCGAGCGGTGGCGGCAGGGGATCCTCCGTCAGAGGGGGCGGACCGTGCCGATCACGTGCGTCACGACGCGGACGCCGTCGACGTCCCGGGGGACCCGGGTGCCGACGCCGGCCTCGGTGAGGTCCACCCGCACCACGTACTCCGCGTCCTGCCGTGCCAGACCCACGGCGGCGACGCCGGGATCGGTGGCGAGGCGCTGGGCCAGGGCGGACTTGGCGGCCCGGGCAGCGGCACGGTCGGTCATGGCCCCATGATGCGCCCCTCAGCCCGCGCTGGACACCCACTCCACCCCGAGCTCGCGCAGCACCGTGGCCAGCGGGTTGGCGAAGGTGACCCCGCCGCCGGCGCTGCCGCCCTCGGTGGAGCCGGCGAACAGCAGGCCCAGGGGTGCGCGGTCGCGGCTGCGCCAGATCACCGAGCCGCTGTCCCCGCCGGCGCTGAAGGCCCCGGTGAGGCCCTCGATCTCCACCTGGTCGTCGAAGGTGTGCACGCCGTCGTCGTACTGCACGCCCACGCCGTCGACCTCGACGGCGGTGATCCGGCCGCGGGTGTGGCCGGTCGTCCGCCCCAGCTTCTCCACCAGCTCGTCGGGGTCCACGTCGTCCGGGACGGCGACGTCGGCCAGCAGGGCGCCACCGGGGTAGTCGGAGGGGTCGCCGTCGACGCCGGGGTCCAGCGCGGCGACCGCGGCGTCCACCAGGTTGCCGGGGTCGGCGCTGAGCCGGACGAAGGCCGCCAGCGTCCCGATCCGGTCCGTGGGTGTCCCGCCGTCGGCCACGCCCGGCTGCAGCACCGGGTCGCCCTCGGTCGCCGCGTCGCTGACGGCCAGCACGTGGTTGTTGGACAGGACCAGCAGGCCGTCGGTGCCCGGCCGGCGGACGAACCCGCCCAGGGTGCCCGCCGTGACGTCCGGGTGGCTGACCGACAGGCCTGGTCGCAGAGGGCGCACCCGCTGCTGGAGCTCGGCCGGGGTGTACCCGGTGGGGGAGGTGAACGGGCGCACGGGCCCTATCACCCGGACGTCGACCTCCTCCCGGGCAGCAGCGTCCAGGCCGCCCAGCACGACGTCGGCGTCCGCCTGCTCGATCAGCCGGATGGCCAGGTGCACCTGGCCGCGACCCACCGGCGCGAGGCCCAGCGCGACGCCGCTCCACCTGGTGGCCCCGCCGAGGGAGCTGACGACCGCGGTGGGCGCCTCGGTCAGCCGCTGGGACAGTCGGGCCTTCAGTTCGCGGGCGGAGTCGGGGAGCACGGCGGTACCTCCGGGCAGCTGGGCGTGGTCACGGCCTGGGAGCGGGTCGTGAGCGGTTCGACACCGACGGTAGGGCCGGGGTCCGACAGGAGCGACGGGAGCGCGAGGCAGCCCGACCGGCGGGCGTGCGCGTGGTGCTCCTCACCGCGGACGTCGTCCGGTACGTTCCCGACAGGGACCTCCCGCGTGGCGACGACCCACCCGGGAATGGCCCACCGCCGGTCGTGGTTGGTACGCGACAGACCGGCTGGTCCGGTGCGCGGCCACACCTCGACCCGGCTTTGACCGGGTCGAGAGGGCCGGGTACTGTGGTCAGCTGTGCCCAGGGTGTCCTGGGCCTGCTCCTGCTCGCGGTGCACCTCGACGCTCACCGGTCCTCGCGACCGGCCGGCCGACAGGGGCCACGCCCGTCCACGACGGGGCCACTGCAAGGTGGTGTGGCCGCGCCGAGTGGCGAGGGGTGACGAGTCCGGCTCGATCAGCTGGCCGGTTCTCGCGAGGGGCGACACGCCCGAGCGCGGGGGCCGGACGGTGGGTCACGGCCAGAATCGGACGGGCCGGGCGACCGGGCACACACAGGCACGCACCACATCCACAGCACGACCCAGCGCAGGTAGGAGATCCAGGCCACCCATGCCCACGATCAACCAGCTGGTCCGCAAGGGCCGCGAGGACAAGGTCGAGAAGACCAAGACCCCGGCGCTCAAGGGTTCTCCCCAGCGCCGCGGGGTGTGCACCCGCGTGTACACCACGACCCCGAAGAAGCCGAACTCGGCGCTGCGCAAGGTCGCCCGCGTCCGGCTGACCAGCGGCATCGAGGTGACCGCCTACATCCCGGGCGTCGGCCACAACCTGCAGGAGCACTCCATGGTGCTCGTGCGCGGCGGCCGCGTGAAGGACCTGCCGGGCGTGCGCTACAAGATCATCCGTGGCTCGCTGGACACCCAGGGCGTCCGCAACCGCAAGCAGGCTCGCAGCCGGTACGGCGCGAAGAAGGAGAAGAGCTGACATGCCTCGCAAGGGACCCGCTCCCCGTCGTCCGCTCGTCGCCGACCCGGTGTACCAGTCGCCGCTGGTGACCCAGCTGGTGAACAAGGTGCTCGTCGACGGCAAGCGCTCGGTCGCCGAGGCGATCGTCTACGGCGCCCTCGAGGGCGTCCGTGCCAAGAACGACACCGACCCGGTCGTCACGCTCAAGCGCGCGCTGGACAACGTCAAGCCGGCCCTCGAGGTCCGCAGCCGCCGTGTCGGTGGTGCGACCTACCAGGTGCCGATCGAGGTCCGCGCCTCCCGCAGCACGACCCTCGGCCTGCGCTGGCTGATCCAGTACAGCCGCGGCCGTCGCGAGAAGACGATGACCGAGCGCCTCATGAACGAGCTGCTGGACGCCAGCAACGGTCTGGGCGCCGCGGTCAAGCGTCGCGAGGACACCCACAAGATGGCCGAGTCCAACAAGGCCTTCGCGCACTACCGCTGGTGACCTCAGTCCACCAGCAGCCGCTGCCCGCGGTGACCCCGGGCGATCCCCGAGCACCGCGCGCGGACGAGAAAGAAGAGGAGTGACGTAATGGCCCAGAACGAGGCCCAACTCGCCAAGACCCGCAACATCGGGATCATGGCGCACATCGACGCCGGCAAGACGACGACGACCGAGCGGATCCTCTTCTACACCGGTATCAACTACAAGATCGGTGAAGTCCACGACGGCGCGGCCACGATGGACTGGATGGAGCAGGAGCAGGAGCGCGGCATCACCATCACGTCGGCCGCGACGAAGTGCTCGTGGAACGGCCACGACATCAACATCATCGACACCCCCGGGCACGTCGACTTCACCGTCGAGGTCGAGCGGTCGCTGCGGGTGCTCGACGGTGCGGTCGCGGTCTACGACGGTGTCGCCGGTGTCGAGCCGCAGACCGAGCAGGTGTGGCGTCAGGCCGAGAAGTACGGCGTCCCGCGCATGTGCTTCGTCAACAAGCTGGACCGCACCGGTGCTGACTTCTTCCGCTGCGTGGACATGATGGTCGAGCGGCTCGCCGCCAACCCCCTGGTCCTGCAGCTGCCGATCGGCGCCGAGGCCGACTTCATCGGTGTCGTGGACCTCGTCCAGATGCGCGCCCTCACCTGGCGCGGCGAGACCGCGATGGGCGAGGACTACGCGATCGAGGAGATCCCGGCCGAGCTCGCCGACCAGGCCGCCGAGTACCGCGAGAAGCTGCTCGAGAACATCGCGGACTTCGACGACTCGCTCATGGAGGACTACCTCGGTGGCGAGGAGATCGGCGTCGACCGGCTGAAGGCGGCCATCCGCAAGGCCACCATCGCCGGCCAGGTCAACCCGGTCCTCACCGGCACCGCCTTCAAGAACAAGGGCGTGCAGCCCCTGCTCGACGGTGTCGTGGACTACCTGCCCAGCCCGCTGGACATCGAGGCGATCGTCGGCACCGCGCTCGACGGCGAGACCGAGGTCCTGCGGCACGCCGACGAGAACGAGCCGTTCTCGGCGCTGGCCTTCAAGATCCAGACGGACCAGCACCTGGGCAAGCTCACCTACATCCGGGTCTACTCCGGCAAGCTCGACGCGGGTTCCCCGGTGCTGAACAGCACCAAGGACCGCAAGGAGCGGGTCGGCAAGATCTACCAGATGCACGCGAACAAGCGCGAAGAGCGTGCGGGCGTGGGCGCCGGCGAGATCGTGGCCGTCAACGGGATGAAGCAGACGACGACGGGTGACACCCTCTGCGACCCGCAGAGCCCGGTGATCCTCGAGTCGATGACCTTCCCGGCGCCGGTCATCTCGGTGGCCATCGAGCCGAAGACCAAGGGCGACCAGGAGAAGCTGGGCACCGCGATCCAGAAGCTCGCCGAGGAGGACCCGACGTTCCAGGTCCGCCTGGACGAGGAGACCGGTCAGACCGTCATCTCCGGCATGGGCGAGCTCCACCTGGAGATCCTGGTCGACCGGATGCGTCGCGAGTTCCGCGTCGAGGCCAACGTCGGCAAGCCGCAGGTCGCCTACCGCGAGACGATCCGCAAGCGGGTCGAGAAGGTCGACTACACCCACAAGAAGCAGACCGGTGGGTCCGGCCAGTTCGCGAAGGTCCAGGTCACGATCGAGCCCCTCGAGGTCGCGGCCGACGGCCCGACCTACGAGTTCGTCAACGCCGTCACCGGTGGTCGCATCCCGCGGGAGTACATCCCCTCGGTCGACGCCGGCATGCAGGACGCCATGCAGTTCGGCATCCTGGCCGGGTACCCGCTGGTCGGCGTGAAGGCGACGCTGGTCGACGGTCAGTACCACGAGGTCGACTCCTCGGAGATGGCCTTCAAGATCGCCGGCTCGATGGTCTTCAAGGAGGCCGCACGCAAGGCCAGCCCGGCCCTGCTCGAGCCGCTGATGGCCGTCGAGGTCGTCACCCCCGAGGACTACATGGGTGACGTGATCGGCGACCTGAACTCCCGCCGCGGGACCATCCAGGCGATGGAGGAGCGCTCCGGCGCCCGCGTCGTCCGGGCCCTGGTGCCGCTGTCGGAGATGTTCGGCTACGTGGGCGACCTGCGCAGCCGCACCCAGGGACGGGCGAGCTACACCATGGTGTTCGACTCGTACGCCGAGGTCCCGGCCAACGTCGCCAAGGAGATCATCGCCAAGGCGACTGGCGAGTAACCACCAGTCGGCCGCGGGCCCAGCCCGCGGCCGGCCAGCACCGCCCGCACCCTCAGACTCGCGCACGACTGCGAACCACACGAAGAGAGGAACCCAGTGGCCAAGGCCAAGTTCGAGCGGACCAAGCCGCACGTCAACATCGGCACCATCGGGCACATCGACCACGGGAAGACGACGCTGACGGCGGCGATCACCAAGGTCCTGCACGACAAGTACCCGAACCTCAACGAGGCGTCCGCGTTCGACCAGATCGACAAGGCGCCCGAGGAGAAGGCCCGTGGGATCACGATCTCGATCGCCCACGTGGAGTACCAGACCGAGAACCGGCACTACGCGCACGTCGACTGCCCCGGGCACGCCGACTACATCAAGAACATGATCACCGGTGCCGCGCAGATGGACGGCGCGATCCTGGTGGTCGCGGCGACCGACGGCCCGATGCCGCAGACCAAGGAGCACGTCCTCCTGGCCCGCCAGGTCGGCGTCCCCTACATCGTCGTGGCGCTCAACAAGGCCGACATGGTCGACGACGAGGAGATCCTCGAGCTCGTCGAGCTCGAGGTCCGTGAGCTCCTCAGCGAGTACGAGTTCCCGGGCGACGACGTCCCCGTGGTCCGCGTCTCCGCGCTGAAGGCCCTCGAGGGCGACGCCGAGTGGGGCGACAAGCTCATGGAGCTCATGGACGCCGTCGACTCGGCCATCCCCGAGCCCGAGCGCGAGATCGACAAGCCGTTCCTCATGCCCGTCGAGGACGTCTTCACCATCACCGGCCGCGGCACCGTCGTGACCGGTCGCGTGGAGCGCGGCATCGTCAAGGTCTCCGAGGAGATCGAGATCGTCGGCATCCGCCCGACCTCGTCGAAGACGACGGTCACCGGTGTCGAGATGTTCCGCAAGCTGCTCGACCAGGGCCAGGCCGGTGACAACGTCGGTCTGCTGCTGCGCGGCATCAAGCGCGAGGACGTCGAGCGCGGTCAGGTCGTCGTGAAGCCGGGCTCCATCACCCCGCACACGAACTTCGAGGGCTCGGTCTACATCCTCTCGAAGGACGAGGGCGGCCGGCACACGCCGTTCTTCAACAACTACCGCCCGCAGTTCTACTTCCGCACCACGGACGTCACCGGCGTCGTCACGCTGCCCTCGGGCACCGAGATGGTCATGCCCGGCGACAACACCGAGATGACGGTCGAGCTGATCCAGCCCATCGCCATGGAGGAGGGCCTCCGGTTCGCCATCCGTGAGGGTGGCCGCACCGTCGGCGCCGGCCGGGTCGTCAAGATCAACAAGTGACACCCTGACGGGCGGCGGCCGCTGGTCGGCCGCCGCCCGTCACCCGGGTCGGGAGACCCGACCCCCGGGTCAACAGACCCACACGTACTTTCACAACCGATCGGCAGGAGCGAAGACAACCGATGGCGGGACAGAAGATCCGCATCCGGCTGAAGGCCTACGACCACGAGGCGATCGATGCCTCGGCGCGGCGCATCGTGGACACGGTGACGAAGACCGGAGCGCGCGTCGTCGGCCCCGTGCCGCTGCCGACGGAGAAGAACGTGTACTGCGTCATCCGCTCGCCGCACAAGTACAAGGACTCGCGCGAGCACTTCGAGATGCGTACGCACAAGCGGCTCATCGACATCCTCGACCCGACGCCGAAGACGGTCGACGCGCTCATGCGCATCGACCTGCCGGCCTCGGTCGACGTCAACATCCAGTAAGGGCTGTCCCAGACATGGCGAGCACATTCCGTGGTCTCCTCGGCGAGAAGCTGGGGATGACCCAGGTCTTCGACGAGAACAACCGCATCGTGCCGGTGACCGTCGTCAAGGCGGGCCCGTGCGTGGTCACGCAGGTCCGCACCCCGGAGAAGGACGGCTACTCCGCCGTCCAGCTCGGGTTCGGCGCGATCGACCCCCGCAAGGTGAACAAGCCCGAGGGTGGGCACTTCGCCAAGGCGGGCGTCACGCCCCGGCGGCACGTGGTCGAGCTGCGCACCGAGGACGCCGGCGACTACACGGTCGGCCAGGAGCTGACCACCGAGGTGTTCGACGGCGTGACCAAGGTCGACGTCATCGGCACCAGCAAGGGCAAGGGCACCGCCGGTGTCATGAAGCGTCACGGGTTCAAGGGCCTGGGCGCCGGACACGGCACGCACCGCAAGCACCGTGCCCCCGGCTCGATCGGCGGGGCCTCGACCCCGGGTCGGGTCTTCAAGGGCATGCGCATGGCCGGCCGGATGGGCACGGCCACCACGACCACGCTGTCTCTGAAGGTGCACGCGGTCGACGCCGAGAAGGGCCTCGTGCTGATCAAGGGCGCCGTTCCCGGCCCGCGCGGAGGGCTGCTGCTCGTCCGTTCCGCGGTCAAGGGCGGCCCCGTGGGGAGTGACACCAAGTGAGCCAGTCGATCGCCGCGCAGAAGGCGCAGTCCCGGGCCGACCGCGAGGTCGCCGTCCGGACCCCGTCCGGTGAGAACGCCGGGAGCGTCACGCTCCCCGGCGACCTCTTCGACGCCAACGCCAACGTGTCGCTGATGCACCAGGTCGTGGTGGCCCAGCTGGCCGCGGCCCGCCAGGGCACGCACTCGACGAAGACGCGCGCCCAGGTCAGCGGTACGGGCGCCAAGCCCTACCGGCAGAAGGGCACCGGCCGCGCCCGTCAGGGCTCGCTGCGCTCGCCGCAGTTCGTCGGCGGTGGCATCTCGCACGGCCCCGTGCCGCGCAACTACGAGCAGAAGACCCCGAAGAAGATGAAGGCCGCCGCCCTGCGCGGTGCCCTCTCCGACCGGGCCCGCGAGGACCGCGTCCACGTGGTCTCCGCCTTCGTCGAGGGCGACGCCCCGTCGACCAAGGCCGCCCTCAAGGTCCTGGACGCCGTCACCGCCGCCAAGCGCGTGCTCGTCGTCCTCGACCGCGACGACGTCCTGAACTGGGTGAGCCTGCGCAACGTGCCGCGGGTCCACCTGATCGAGGCCGGCCAGCTCAACACCTACGACGTGCTCTGCGCCGACGAGGTGGTCTTCACCGAGACCGCGCTGGCCGAGTACGTGTCGGGTCCGGGCACGGTCCAGGACGCCGGCGTCGAGCAGCCGGACCTGACCACGCCGGACATCCCGGGTGCGATCCCGTCGATCGAGCCCGTCGTGGGCACGACCGACCTCGACCTCACGACCGATGACACCGAGGAGAAGGCATGAGCGTCCGCGACCCCCGGGACGTCCTGCTGTCCCCGGTCATCTCCGAGAAGAGCTACGGCCTCCTCGACGAGAACAAGTACACGTTCATCGTGCGGCCCGACGCCAACAAGACCCAGATCAAGATCGCTGTGCAGCAGGTCTTCAACGTGAAGGTCCTCGCCGTCAACACGATCAACCGTCAGGGGAAGAGGAAGCGCTCGAAGGGCGCTGTGATGGGGAAGCGCAAGGACACCAAGCGCGCCATCGTCTCCGTGGCCCCCGGCGACCGCATCGAGCTCTTCGGGGGCCCGGGCGCGTGACGGCTGGGCATCCGCCCACCCCACCACCCCGGACACACCCCCGATCGGACCAGAGGACTCTGAGGAACCATGGCCATCCGTAAGTACAAGCCGACGACGCCGGGCCGCCGCGGCTCGTCCGTCGCCGACTTCGCCGAGGTCACCCGCGACCACCCCGAGAAGTCGCTGGTCCGGCCGCTGCACGGCCGCGGCGGGCGCAACGTCCACGGCCGCGTGACCGCTCGGCACCAGGGCGGCGGGCACAAGCGCGCCTACCGGCTGATCGACTTCCGCCGGGCGGACAAGGACGGTGTGCCGGCCAAGGTCGCGCACATCGAGTACGACCCCAACCGCACCTCGCGGATCGCGCTGCTGCACTTCGCCGACGGGGAGAAGCGCTACATCCTCGCCCCGGCGAAGCTGAAGCAGGGCGACTCGGTCGAGTGCGGCCCTGCGGCCGACATCAAGCCCGGCAACAACCTGCCGCTGCGCAACATCCCGGTCGGCACCGTCGTGCACGCCATCGAGCTGCGGCCCGGTGGCGGGGCGAAGATCGCCCGCTCCGCCGGCACCAGCGTCCAGTTGGTCGCCCGTGAGGGCCGCTTCGCCCAGCTGCGCATGCCCTCCGGCGAGATCCGCAACGTCGACGTGCGCTGCCGCGCCACCATCGGCGAGGTCGGCAACGCCGAGCAGTCGAACATCAACTGGGGCAAGGCCGGCCGCATGCGGTGGAAGGGCAAGCGCCCCACCGTCCGCGGTGTCGCCATGAACCCGGTGGACCACCCGCACGGTGGTGGTGAGGGCAAGACCTCCGGTGGTCGCCACCCGGTGAACCCCAAGGGCAAGCCGGAAGGCCGGACGCGCAAGCGGAAGGCCAGTGACGCCATGATCGTGCGCCGCCGGCGTGCGAACAAGAAGCGCTGAGCGGGTAGAGGAGTCCGACAGACATGCCACGCAGCCTCAAGAAGGGCCCGTTCGTCGACGACCACCTGCTCGCCAAGGTGGACGCCCAGAACGACAAGGGCACCAAGACCGTCATCCGCACCTGGTCGCGGCGCTCGACGATCATCCCCGACATGCTCGGGCACACGATCGCCGTGCACGACGGCCGCAAGCACGTCCCGGTGTTCGTCACCGAGGCGATGGTCGGGCACAAGCTCGGCGAGTTCGCGCCCACGCGCACCTTCCGTGGGCACATCAAGGACGACCGCCGGTCGCGGCGCGGCTGACCCGGTAGAGAAGAGATCCTCACATGACTTCCCAGTTGGGACAGGAGACGCCGACCGCCCGGGCCACCGCCCGGTTCGTCAGCGTCACCCCCATGAAGGCCCGCCGGGTGGTGGACATGATCCGCTACCTGCCGACCGACGAGGCCCTCGCTCTGCTGCGTTTCGCGCCGCAGACCGCGAGCGAGCCGGTGGCCAAGGTCGTCGGCAGCGCCGTCGCCAACGCAGAGCACAACCTGCGTCTGGACCCGGCCGCGCTCGTCATCAGTGCCGCCTTCGTCGACGAGGGCCCCACGCTCAAGCGGATCCGTCCGCGTGCGCAGGGCCGGGCGTTCCGCATCAACAAGCGGACCAGCCACATCACCGTCGAGGTGTCGGAGGTGAGCTCGAGCGCCGAGCTCGCCCAGCGTTCCCGCAGGGCACGTCGGGACACGGGCCAGTCCGGCCCGGCGACCCAGCAGAAGAGCAACACGAGGGGAGGGACCCGCTAGTGGGTCAGAAGGTCAACCCGCACGGGTTCCGGCTCGGCATCACCACCGACTACAAGTCCCGGTGGTACGCGGACAAGCTGTACGCGGACTACGTCAAGGAGGACGTGGCGATCCGCAAGCTCATGAGCAAGGGCATGGAGCGTGCCGGCATCTCGAAGGTGGAGATCGAGCGCACCCGTGACCGCGTCCGCGTGGACATCCACACCGCCCGCCCGGGGATCGTCATCGGCCGCCGTGGCGCCGAGGCCGACCGCATCCGTGGCGAGCTCGAGAAGCTCACCGGCAAGCAGGTGCAGCTGAACATCCTCGAGGTCAAGAACCCCGAGTCCGATGCGCAGCTGGTCGCCCAGGGCGTCGCCGAGCAGCTCTCCAGCCGCGTCAGCTTCCGCCGTGCCATGCGCAAGGCGATGCAGTCGGCGCAGCGCTCGCCGCAGGTCAAGGGCATCCGGGTGCAGTGCTCCGGTCGCCTGGGCGGCACCGAGATGAGCCGGTCGGAGTTCTACCGCGAGGGCCGGGTGCCGCTGCACACGCTCCGCGCGAACATCGACTACGGCATCTACGAGGCCCGCACGACCTTCGGCCGCATCGGCGTCAAGGTGTGGATCTACAAGGGCGACGCCAGCGGCTCCCGCGCCGAGCGGGAGGCCCTCGAGGCCCTGGCCCAGCGTCAGCAGCGTCGCGAGCGGGCCCAGCGCCCGCAGCGCCGTTCGGGCTCGTCGGGCACCACCGCCGGCGGGACCGAGGCCGGGCGCGCTGCGGCCGAGGGCACCACCGCTCCGGCGGAGGACGTCGTCGCCGTCACCTCGGGTGACGTCCCCGTGGAGCAGACCGTCGCCCAGGCTGCCGGTGCCGAGGGCACCGCGACCGCCGAGGCGGCCGGTACCGAGAACACCGCGCCAGAGCAGGGGGCCTGACACCATGCTGATCCCTCGCCGGGTCAAGCACCGCAAGCAGCACCACCCGAGCCGGTCGGGTGCCGCCAAGGGCGGCACCGCGATCAACTTCGGTGACTACGCGATCCAGGCTCTCGAGCCCGCGTACGTCACGAACCGGCAGATCGAGTCCGCTCGTATCGCCATGACCCGTCACATCAAGCGTGGCGGCAAGGTGTGGATCTCGATCTACCCCGACCGCCCGCTGACCAAGAAGCCGGCCGAGACCCGCATGGGCTCCGGCAAGGGCTCGCCCGAGTGGTGGGTGGCCAACGTGAAGCCGGGCCGGATCATGTTCGAGCTGTCCGGTGTCGCCGAGCCGGTGGCTCGCGAGGCCATGCGCCGCGCGATCCACAAGCTGCCCATGAAGTGCCGCTTCATCACTCGTGAAGGAGAGGTGTGATGGCCGCCGGACTGACTGCCCCCGAGCTGCGCGAGCTGTCCGCCGACGAACTGGCCACCCGGCTGCGTGAGTCGCGCGAAGAGCTGTTCAACCTGCGCTTCCAGGTGGCCACCGGCCAGCTGGACAACAACCGGCGACTGCAGACCGTCCGCCGCGACATCGCTCGGATCTACACGATCATGCGCGAGCGCGAGCTGGGTCTCTCGGTCGCCCCGAACGAGGGTGTGGCATGAGCGAACCCAGCACCACCAGCAGCCCCGTCGACGGCAAGCGCAACGACCGCAAGGTCCGTGAGGGCCTGGTCGTCAGCGACAAGATGGAGAAGACCATCGTCGTCGAGGTCGAGGACCGCGTGAAGCACGGCCTGTACGGCAAGGTCCTGCGCCGCACCAGCAAGCTGAAGGCGCACGACGAGCAGAACACCGCCGGCATCGGCGACCGGGTGCAGATCATGGAGACGCGCCCGACCTCCGCCACCAAGCGGTGGCGGCTGGTCTCGGTCGTCGAGCGGGCCAAGTAGGCAGTTCGACACCGGCCTCTCCAGGTCGGTCGACCAGGAGTACTCTGGACCACTGGCGCGCCCTCCGGGTGCGTGCCGCATCCCGGTACCCGTGCTCGGACGCACCGGCAGCATGCTGCCGGTGCGTCCGCACGTGGGTGCCGGACAGCCGGTTCACCGATCCGGTCCGGCTGTCGCCACTCAGATTCAGGAGCAGGAAGTGATCCAGCAGGAGTCGCGACTGCGAGTCGCCGACAACACGGGTGCCAAGGAGATCTTGTGCATCCGCGTGCTCGGCGGGTCGGGGCGGCGCTACGCGGGCATCGGTGACGTCATCGTCGCCACCGTCAAGGACGCCCTGCCCGGCGCCGGCGTCAAGAAGGGCGACGTGGTCAAGGCCGTCATCGTCCGCACGGTCAAGGAGCGCCGTCGTCCCGACGGTTCCTACATCCGCTTCGACGAGAACGCCGCCGTGATCATCCGTGACAGCGGCGACCCGCGCGGCACGCGCATCTTCGGCCCGGTGGGCCGGGAGCTCCGTGACAAGCGCTTCATGCGGATCATCTCGCTCGCTCCGGAGGTGTTGTGATCATGGTTCAGCCGACGAGCGGGAAGACCCCGTCGATGAAGGTCAAGAAGGGCGACCAGGTCGTCGTCCTGTCCGGCAAGGACAAGGGCGCCAAGGGCCGCGTCATCGCTGCCTTCCCGAAGACCCAGAAGGTCCTGGTCGAGGGCATCGGCCGGGTGAAGAAGCACACGCGGATCAGCACCTCCCAGCGCGGTGCCCAGCAGGGCGGGATCGTCACGCAGGAGGCGGCCGTGCACGTGAGCAACGTGATGGTCATCGACTCCGAGGACAAGCCGACCCGGGTCGGCTACCGCAAGGACGAGGAAGGCCGCAGCATCCGGGTCTCGCGGCGAACCGGTAAGGACCTCTGAGCATCATGAGCGCACCCACCCGCGAGCTGCCCCGCATGCTGGCCCGCTACCGCGAGGACATCGCTCCCGCGCTGCAGTCCGAGTTCGGCTACCCGAACGTCATGCAGATCCCCGGTCTGGTCAAGATCGTCGTCAACATGGGCGTCGGCGAGGCCACCCGGGACGCCAAGCTGATGGACGGCGCGGTCCGTGACCTCACCGCCATCACCGGCCAGAAGCCGGCCGTCGTCCGGGCCCGCAAGTCCATCGCCCAGTTCAAGCTGCGCGAGGGCATGCCGATCGGCGCGAAGGTCACCCTCCGCGGTGACCGCATGTGGGAGTTCCTGGACCGGCTGCTGTCGCTGGCCCTGCCCCGCATCCGCGACTTCCGCGGCCTGAACCCCAAGCAGTTCGACGGTCACGGCAACTACACGTTCGGTCTGACCGAGCAGTCGATGTTCCGCGAGATCGACGTCGACAAGATCGACCGGCCGCGTGGCATGGACATCACGCTGGTCACCACCGCCACCACCGACGAGGAGGGTCGCGAGCTGCTCACGCTGCTCGGCTTCCCCTTCGCCGGCCAGACCGTCGTGAACGCGACCCGCTGACCGCGGTCTGCGTAGAAGCTCCAGGAGACCCAAGAGATGGCCAAGAAGGCTCTTGTCAACAAGGCGGCACGCACGCCGAAGTTCAAGGTGCGCGGCTACACCCGCTGCCAGCGCTGCGGTCGCCCGCACGCCGTCTTCCGCAAGTTCGGCCTGTGCCGGATCTGCGTCCGCGAGATGGCCCACGCCGGCGAGCTGCCCGGCGTGACCAAGTCCAGCTGGTAGGAGGACCCCGCTGCCCCCCACGCCTCGCGAGCTCGGCGCGGGACCCTGCAGCGGGGCCGTTCCAGGCCCTCACCTCCGGGCCGTTCCAGCCGCACCAGCCGCACCACCCGACCACGAGGTCACCCCAGGTAGCACCACCGATCACCGAGAGGCCCGCGCCGATGAGCGTGCGGAACCGCGGTGAGAGAGGCAACACCGACACATGACGATGACCGACCCGATCGCGGACATGCTCACGCGGCTGCGGAACGCCAACCAGGCGTACCACGACGCAGCTGCCATGCCGTCGTCGAAGCTCAAGACGCACATCGCCGAGATCCTCCAGAAGGAGGGTTACATCGGCGGGTGGACCGTCAATGACGTCGAGGTGGACGGCCACATCCGCAAGGAGCTCGTGGTCTCCCTCAAGTACGGCCCCAACCGCGAGCGCAGCATCGCCGGCGTCCGACGGGTGTCCAAGCCCGGCCTGCGGGTCTACGCGAAGTCGACCGCCCTGCCCAAGGTGCTCGGCGGCCTCGGGGTGGCGATCATCTCCACCTCCACCGGGCTGCTGACCGACAAGCAGGCGACCAAGAAGGGCGTGGGTGGGGAAGTCCTCGCCTACGTCTGGTAAGAGGAGCGAGCAGACATGTCACGGATCGGACGACTCCCGATTCCGGTGCCCAGCGGTGTGGACGTCGCCATCGACGGGCGCACGGTCAACGTCTCGGGCCCGAAGGGGAAGCTCAGCCACACGGTGGCTGCTCCCATCACCGTCGAGCGCGCTGAGGACGGCACGCTGCTGGTGCAGCGGCCGAACGACGAGCGCGAGAGCCGGGCCCTGCACGGCCTGTCCCGCACGCTCATCGCGAACATGATCACCGGCGTGACCCAGGGCTACGACAAGACCCTGGAGATCGTCGGCGTCGGTTACCGCGTGCAGGCCCGTGGGGCGGACCTCGAGTTCGCCCTGGGCTTCAGCCACCCGGTCGTGGTGAAGGCCCCCGAGGGGATCTCCTTCACCGTCGAGGCCCCCACCCGCCTGCGGGTGACCGGCATCGACAAGCAGCAGGTCGGCGAGGTCTCAGCCAAGATCCGCAAGATCCGCAGGCCTGACCCGTACAAGGGCAAGGGCGTGCGGTACCAGGGCGAGGTCATCAAGCGCAAGGTCGGGAAGACGGGCAAGTGATGGCACAGGCAGCGAACACGAAGAGCGGTGCCCGGGTGCACAAGCCCGTGGGTACCGACGTCAGCACCGCGCGCCGCGTCTCGCGGCTCCGCCGTCACAACCGCCTGCGCAAGCGGGTGGGCGGCACGCCGGAGCGCCCGCGCCTGGTCGTCAAGCGCAGCTCCCGGCACATCCACGTCCAGGTGGTCGACGACACGGTCGGCCGCACGCTGGCCAGTGCGTCGACGATGGACGCCAGCCTCAAGGGCAGCGAGGGCGACAAGTCCGCGCTGGCCCGGCGGGTCGGTGCCCTGGTCGCCGAGCGCGCCAAGGCCGCCGGCATCGACGCGGTCGTCTTCGACCGCGGCGGCAACCGGTACGCCGGTCGCATCGCGGCGCTCGCCGACGGTGCCCGCGAGGGTGGGCTGGACTTCTGATGACGACCATCCCGCGGACGGACAACACTGAACTGATCGAGAGGGACGTCTGATGCCAGGACCACAGCGACGCGGCGGTGGCGCCGGCGGGACCGGTGGCCCCGGCGGCGCAGGCGGCGGCAACGACCGCCGGGACCGTCGTGACGGCGGCCGCGGCCCGGGCGGTGCCGCGGAGAAGAGCCAGTTCATCGAGCGGGTCGTCGCGATCAACCGCGTGTCCAAGGTCGTCAAGGGCGGTCGGCGCTTCAGCTTCACCGCCCTGGTGATCGTGGGCGACGGCGACGGCAAGGTCGGCGTGGGCTACGGCAAGGCCAAGGAGGTGCCCGCGGCGATCGCCAAGGGCGTCGAGGAGGCCAAGAAGCACTTCTACAACGTGCCGCGCATCGCCAGCACCATCCCGCACCCGGTGCAGGGTGAGGCGGCGGCCGGTGTCGTGCTGCTCAAGCCGGCCAGCCCTGGTACCGGTGTAATCGCCGGTGGCCCGGTGCGCGCCGTCCTCGAGTGCGCCGGCATCCACGACGTGCTCTCCAAGAGCCTCGGGTCCTCCAACCCGATCAACATCGTCCACGCGACCATGCAGGCGCTGAAGGACCTCGTCCGTCCCGAGGAGATCGCGGCCCGCCGCGGTCTGCCCCTGGAGGACGTCGCCCCGGCCGCCATGCTGCGCGCGCGGGCCGGTCAGGGGGTCTGAGATGGCTCAGCTGAAGGTCACGCAGATCAAGTCGACCATCGGCACCAAGCCGAACCAGCGTCAGACGCTGCGTTCGCTGGGGCTGAAGCGGATCAGCGACTCGGTCGTCCAGGAGGACCGTCCCGAGATCCGCGGGATGGTCGCGACGGTGCCGCACCTGGTCACCGTCGAAGAGATCGTCTGAGCAGGGGAACGCTGACATGACTCTCAAGGTCCACCACCTGCGTCCGGCGCCGGGTGCCCACACCAGGAAGATCCGTGTGGGTCGTGGTGAGGGCGGCAAGCGCGGGAAGACCGCCGGTCGCGGCACCAAGGGCTCCGGCGCCCGCGTGCAGGTCTCGGCCCGCTTCGAGGGCGGCCAGACCCCGCTCTTCATGCGGCTGCCGAAGCTCTCGGGCTTCACCAACAACAACAAGGTCGTCTTCCAGGTCGTGAACCTGGACCGGATCGCCTCCCTGTTCCCGCAGGGCGGCTCGATCAACCCGGACACGCTGGCCGACGCCGGCGCCGTCCGGCGCGGTCAGCCGGTCAAGGTGCTCGGCACGGGCGAGCTGGGCGGGGTGCAGGTGCAGGTGCACGCGCACGCCTTCTCGAAGTCCGCCCAGGAGAAGATCGGCGCTGCCGGGGGCAGCACCACCCAGATCTAGTCCCACTCTCCCCGGGGCGCTCAGCGCTCCGGGGAGAGTGCTATCCGGCCCCCTTGCAGGTCCCGCCGCGAGCGTGCGAGTGGCGGGGGGCAAGGGGGTCCTTCGACGTTGATAGATTCACTCGACCGACTCGGGGAGGGCACGTGCTGCAGGCGTTCGCCGCGGCGTTCCGGACGCCAGACCTCCGGCGCAAGCTGCTGTTCTCCCTGGCGCTGATCGCCGTCTACCGGCTGGGCGCCAGCGTGCCCGGCCCCGGCGTCTCGATCGAGGCGATCAACAGCTGTCTCGACCAGGCCAACGCCTCCGACCAGCGCGACGTCTACTCGCTGGTCAACCTCTTCTCCGGCGGCGCGCTGCTGCGGCTGTCGGTGTTCGCGCTCGGGATCATGCCGTACATCACGGCGAGCATCATCGTGCAGCTGCTGGTCGTGGTCATCCCGCGGTTCGAGCAGCTGAAGAAGGAAGGGCAGTCCGGGCAGCAGAAGCTGACCCAGTACACCCGGTACCTCACGATCGCGCTCGCCGTCCTGCAGAGCACCGGGATCATCGCCCTGGCCCGCAGCGGCCAGCTGTTCCCCAGCTGCTCCCAGGACATCATCCCGTCGGACTCGGTGTGGACCACCGTCGTCCTCGTCGTGACCCTGACCGCCGGCACCGCCGTCATCATGTGGCTGGGCGAGCTGCTGACCGAGAAGGGGATCGGCAACGGCATGTCCGTGCTGATCTTCACCTCGATCGCCGCCCGGATCCCCGCCGAGGGCGGGGCGATCCTGCAGAGCCGCGGCGGCTTCGTCTTCGCGCTCATCTGCGTGCTCGCCGTGCTGGTGATCGCCTCGGTGGTCTACGTGGAACAGGCGCAGCGCCGCATCCCCGTGCAGTACGCCAAGCGGATGGTCGGCCGGCGGATGTACGGCGGCACGTCGACCTACCTGCCGCTGAAGGTCAACCAGGCCGGCGTCATCCCGGTCATCTTCGCCTCCTCCCTGCTGTACCTGCCCCAGCTGATCACCCAGCTCCAGGGCGACTCGACCGGGCCGGTCCGCCGGTTCGTCGAGAACTACCTGGTCGACCAGAGCAGCCCGGTGCACATCGCGGTCTACTTCGCGCTGATCATCTTCTTCACGTACTTCTACGTGTCGATCACGTTCAACCCGGAGGAGCGGGCCGACGACATGAAGCGCTACGGCGGCTTCATCCCCGGCATCCGCCCCGGCCGCCCGACCGCGGAGTACCTGCAGTACGTGCTGTCCCGGATCACCCTCCCGGGGTCGATCTACCTCGGGCTGGTGGCCGTGCTGCCCAACCTGTTCCTGTCGATCACGCAGGAAGGGCAGAACCAGAACTTCCCGTTCGGCGGGACCGCGGTGCTGATCATGGTGGGAGTGGGCTTGGAGACGGTGAAGCAGATCGAGACGCAGCTCAACCAGCGCAGCTACGAAGGGTTCCTCCGCTAGTGCGCGTCGTGCTGCTGGGCCCTCCCGGAGCCGGCAAGGGGACCCAGGCCCAGGTCATCGCCGGTCGTCTCGGTGTGCCGGCCATCTCCACCGGCGACATCTTCCGGGCCAACGTGAGCGGGCAGACCGAGCTGGGCCAGCAGGCGAAGGCCTACATGGACGCCGGCGACCTGGTGCCCGACGAGATCACCGTGGCGATGGTCTCCGACCGGCTCGCCGAGCCCGACGCCAAGGCCGGCTTCCTGCTCGACGGCTTCCCGCGCACCATCGCGCAGGCCGACCAGCTGCGCGACTCGCTCGCCGAGACGGGGCACGCGCTGGACTGCTGCCTCGAGCTCGTCGTCGACGAGGACGAGCTGGTCCGCCGGCTGTCCGGGCGGCGGATGCTGGTCGACGGCGTGTGGGTGCAGCGCGACGACGACAAGCCCGAGACCGTCCGGCACCGGCTGGAGGTCTACCGGGAACAGACGGCGCCGCTGTCGGGGTTCTACGAGCAAGCCGGACTGCTGGCCCGCATCGACGCGATCGGTGAGATCGACGAGGTGACCCGCCGCGCCCTCGAGGCGCTGGGGGCCGACCAGGCCCTGGCCCAGGACGCGGCCGGCGACCGGGCCGAGGACTGAGAGCGCGGGTCGCCCGGTGCACGGTGAGCGCGTCGACGCGTGGGCGTCCCGGTTGCCGTTCCTGGCGAAGTGGAGTGGACGCATGATCCAGATCAAGACCGCGCACGAGATCGAGCTGATGCGCGCCTCCGGGCTCGTCACGGCCGGGGCCATTAGGGCCGTCCGGGCCGCGGTCCGCCCGGGGGTGAGCACCGGCGAGCTCGACGCCATCGCCGAGGACCACATCCGGTCGGCCGGCGCCGTGCCGAACTTCCTCGGCTACCACGGGTTCACCGGGACCATCTGCGCCTCGATCAACGACGAGGTCGTGCACGGCATCCCGAGCCCGGACCGCACGCTGGCCGAGGGTGACAACATCTCCATCGACTGCGGCGCCGTCCTGGCCGGCTGGCACAGCGACTCGGCGGTCACCGTGACGGTGGGGGAGGCCTCCGCCGGAGACGCCGAGCTCCTCGCGGTGACCGAGCAGTCGATGTGGGCCGGGCTGGCCAAGGCGATCGCCGGCGGGCGGCTGACCGACATCAGCCACGCCGTCGAGGAGTCGATCGTGGCGCACGAGCACCGGTACGGCATCGTCGACCACTACGGCGGGCACGGCATCGGCACCGAGATGCACCAGGACCCGCACGTGCTCAACTACGGCCGGGCGGGCCGCGGCCCCAAGCTGGTGCCGGGGCTGGTGCTGGCGATCGAGCCGATGGTGACCATCGGGGACCCCGCGACCGCAGAGCTCGACGACGGGTGGACCGTCGTCACCAAGGACGGGTCGCGCGCCGCCCACTTCGAGCACAGCGTCGCCATCACCCCCGAGGGCCCCTGGGTCCTCACCGCGGAGGACGGCGGCGTCGCCGGCCTCGCGCCGTTCGGCGTCACGGCTCGCAGCCAGTAGCAGGACCCCGTCGCCCCCAGCACTCGCTCCGCGCGCGCCGCGACAGGGTGTGGTGGGGCCGTGGTGGTGGTCACCCGGGGCGGGTTGGAGAGCTCGTCGTCCTGGGAGTACAGTGGCCGGTGGCGTTCGCGCCGTCCGTCGTCCTGCTGTGGCCGCAGGAAGCCGGGCGCCCTCTGCGAGATCGCCCGCACCACCCATCCAGTGCCGTCTCCGGCGCTGAACCCAGCACCACCGCCCTGCCGGTTCCGGCATGGGCGCGAGCAGGTCGATCGAACGAGGAGGCCGTGTAGGCGTGGCAAAGAAGGACGGGGCCATCGAGGTCGAGGGTCGTGTCGTCGAGCCACTTCCCAACGCGATGTTCCGGGTCGAACTGCAGAACGGGCACCGGGTGCTCGCCCACATCAGCGGCAAGATGCGGCAGCACTACATCCGCATCCTGCCCGAGGACCGCGTGGTCGTGGAGCTCTCGCCCTACGACCTGACCCGCGGTCGCATCGTCTACCGCTACAAGTAACCCACCGCCGGACGTGCCCCGCGGGGCCGGAGCCGGCGCTCGATCTACAGGAATGAGGGCGGCACCGGTGAAGGTCCAGCCGTCGGTGAAGAAGATCTGTGACAAGTGCAAGGTGATCCGCCGGCACGGCCGGGTCATGGTCATCTGCGAGAACGCCCGGCACAAGCAGCGCCAGGGCTGAGGGAGTACCTGAACATGGCACGTCTGGCTGGCGTCGACCTCCCCCGCGAGAAGCGGATGGAGATCGCACTCACCTACATCTACGGGATCGGGCCGACCTCGGCCAAGGCGACCCTGGCCGCGACGGGCGTCAGCCCGGACCTGCGCGCCAAGGACCTGTCCGACGAGGACCTGCTCAAGCTGCGCGACTACATCGACGAGCACTTCCGCGTCGAGGGCGACCTGCGCCGCGAGGTGGCCGCCGACATCCGCCGCAAGGTGGAGATCGGTTGCTACCAGGGGATCCGGCACCGCCGTGGTCTCCCGGTGCACGGGCAGCGCACCAAGACGAACGCGCGCTCGAGCAAGGGCCCGCGCAAGACCATCGCGGGCAAGAAGAAGGCCCGCTGACCTCAGCACGACAGCGCGCCGCCGCCCACTGAGTCCGAGAGGGCCGGACCGGCGGTGCGCCCGCGCACGGCAGTGCGCACCCCAGCACCACCCAGGCCACGAACACAGACTCAGACCGGAGAGAGATGCCTCCCAGGGCTCGCGCGGCAGCTGGCACCAAGAAGGTGCGCCGCAAGGAGAAGAAGAACGTCGCTCACGGCGCGGCGCACATCAAGAGCACCTTCAACAACACGATCGTGTCGATCACCGACCCCACGGGCAACGTGATCAGCTGGGCGTCCGCCGGGCACGTCGGGTTCAAGGGCTCCCGCAAGTCCACGCCGTTCGCGGCGCAGATGGCTGCCGAGAACGCCGCGCGCAAGGCCCAGGAGCACGGCATGCGCAAGGTCGACGTCTTCGTGAAGGGCCCGGGGTCCGGTCGCGAGACCGCGATCCGCTCCCTGCAGGCCACCGGCCTCGAGGTCGGGCAGATCCAGGACGTGACGCCGCAGCCGCACAACGGCTGCCGCCCCAAGAAGCGCCGCCGGGTCTGACCGGTCACTGACGAGACGAAACAGGAGTATTTGACGTGGCCCGTTACACCGGAGCCGACTGCCGCATGTGCCGGCGCGAGAAGATGAAGCTGTTCCTCAAGGGCAGCAAGTGCGAGTCCCCGAAGTGCCCGATCGAGATCCGGCCCTACCCGCCGGGCGAGCACGGCCGGGGTCGCACCAAGGACAGCGAGTACCTGCTCCAGCTCCGCGAGAAGCAGAAGGCCCGCCGCATCTACGGCGTGCTGGAGAAGCAGTTCCGCGGCTACTACGAAGAGGCGAACAAGAAGTCGGGCAAGACCGGTGAGGTCCTGCTGCAGATCCTCGAGTCCCGCCTCGACAACGTGGTCTACCGGGCCGGCTTCGCCGAGTCCCGCGACATGTCGCGCCAGCTGGTGCGGCACGGCCACATCAAGGTCAACGGCCGCAAGGTGGACATCCCGTCCTACCGCGTGACCGCGAACGACATCGTCGAGGTCGCCGCGAAGTCGGCCGAGATGGTCCCGTTCCAGGTGGCCCAGGCCAAGGCCGGCTCCCGTCCGGTGCCGCCGTGGCTCGAGGTCATCAGCACCCAGCTGCGCGTGCTGGTGCACAACATCCCGGCGCGCCAGGTGATCGACACCCCGGTGCAGGAGCAGTTGATCGTCGAGCTCTACTCCAAGTAGGCCTCCCCGTTCGGCCAGGATGGCCATCGTGGCCGAACGGCAGGACAGCACGACGGCGGGACGGGCGGACGGATGTCCGTCCCGCCGGCACCACCCCTCACGGCGTCATATGGCGGGTGCCGGAGGACCTGGAGGAGAACCACCATGCTCATCGCACAGCGTCCGACCCTCACCGAGGAGACGATCGACGCCCAGCGCTCACGGTTCGTCATCGAGCCGCTCGAGCCGGGCTTCGGCTACACCCTCGGCAACTCCCTGCGTCGCACCCTGCTGTCCTCGATCCCCGGCGCTGCTGTCACCAGCATCCGCATCGAGGGCACCCTGCACGAGTTCACCACCGTGCCGGGCGTCAAGGAGGACGTCACCGAGATCATCCTGAACCTCAAGGGCCTCGTGGTCAGCTCCGACTCCGACGAGCCGGTCACCATGTACCTGCGCAAGCAGGGCCCGGGTGAGGTCACCGCCGCCGACATCGCGCCCCCGGCCGGTGTCGAGGTGCACAACCCCGACCTGCACATCGCCACGCTGAACGCGAAGGGCCGGCTCGAGATCGAGCTGGTCGTCGAGCGCGGTCGCGGCTACGTGCCGGCCACCCAGAACAAGCAGCCCGGCCAGGAGATCGGTCGCATCCCCGTCGACTCGATCTACTCCCCGGTGCTGAAGGTGACCTACGCGGTCGAGGCAACCCGTGTCGAGCAGCGCACCGACTTCGACCGCCTGGTCGTCGACGTCGAGACCAAGCCGTCGATGGAGCCCCGGGACGCGATCGCCAGCGCCGGGTCCACCCTCGTCGAGCTGTTCGGCCTGCTGCGCGAGCTGAACGTCGACGCCGAGGGCATCGAGGTCGGGCCCAGCCCGTCCGAGGCCGCCGACATCGCGAACTTCTCGATGCCGATCGAGGACATGGACCTCACCGTCCGGTCCTACAACTGCCTCAAGCGCGAGGGCGTGCACACCGTCGGGGAGCTCGTCACCCGCTCGGAGGCCGACCTGCTCGACATCCGCAACTTCGGTGCCAAGTCGATCGACGAGGTCAAGCTGAAGCTCGCGGCGATGGGCCTGGCGCTCAAGGACAGCCCGCCCGGATTCGTCCCCACCTCGGTGGAGAGCTACGACGAGGGGTACGAGACCGACGCGTACCAGGGCGACGCCAGCTACGGCGACCCGGCCACGTACGACGAGACCGCGTACCAGGAGACCGAGCAGCTCTGAGCAGGACCCTCGCTGCACCCCCCTGCAGCGGGGCCGAGCCGGACGGCGGGCAACCCGCCGTCCGGCTCCGCTCCCGGACCAGCCACACTGGCCCGGACGCGGAACCGCATGACGCACAGCACCGCGATGGACGACGCAGCCGGCACACGCCCGCCCGGCCGCCTGAGGAAGGACCGACATGCCCACCCCCACCAAGGGTCCCCGTCTCGGCGGGTCCCCGTCGCACGAGCGGCTGATGCTGGCCAACCTGGCCACCTCGCTGTTCGAGCACGGGCGGATCACCACCACCGAGGCCAAGGCCAAGCGGCTCCGCCCGTACGCCGAGAAGCTGGTGACCTTCGCCAAGCGCGGCGACCTGCACGCCCGCCGGCAGGTGATGACGGTGATCCACGACAAGGACGTCGTCCACCACCTGTTCGCCGAGATCGGCCCGCGCTACGAGAACCGGCCCGGTGGCTACACGCGCATCGTCAAGGTCGGTCCCCGCAAGGGCGACAACGCGCCCATGGCCGTCATCGAGCTCGTCGAGGCCCACACCGTGGCCCAGCAGGCCGTCGGTGAGGCCGAGCGCGCCCGTGGCACCCGGTTCGCCGGGGCGTCCGCCGTCGGTGCCGGTGCGGCCTCCGCCGCCGGTGAGGTCACCGCCGACGTGACCGAGCCCGGCCTGGTCGACACCGACGTCACCACCGGTCCGGGCGGCGACACCAGCCCGGCCGTCGTGGCCGACGCCGAGGGGCTCGCGGAGGGGCAGGCCGTCGTCACCGACGTCTACAACCCCGACGGTGACCGTCAGGACGACGGCAACGTCACCCCGGAGCCGTCCGCCGAGAACCTGGCCGTCGTCGACGACCCCACCCTCAGCCCGGACGTGGCCGCTGCTGCCGCGGCCGAGGTCGAGGCCGCCGAGCTCAGCGACGCCGCGACCGCCGGCGTCCAGGCTCCCGGTGGGGAGCCCGAGGTCGACCCCAAGTGACCTCGACCGTCTCCTGACGGTCAGCTCCGTGGAGCACCCGCACGTCGACGAGCCCGCCACCGGTACCGGTGGCGGGCTCGTCCGCGTCCGGCTGGAGGTCAGCTACGACGGCACGGCGCTGCACGGCTGGGCCCGCCAGCCCGGACAGCGCACCGTCCAGGGCGAGCTGGAGCTGGGTCTGGCGACGGTGCTGCGGCACGACGTGGACCTCACCGTCGCCGGGCGCACCGACGCCGGGGTCCACGCCGTCGGTCAGGTCGCGCACGCGGACCTCCCGACCGAGCTGTTCGCGGCGCACGAGAGCCGGTTGCTGAGGCGGCTGCGCGGCGTCCTGCCGCCGGACGTGGCCGTCACCGGCGCCCGGGTGGTCCGCCCGGAGTTCGACGCCCGCTTCGCCGCCCTCGCCCGGCACTACGTCTACCGGCTGACCGACGCCGACTCCGGGCCGCCGCCCCTCCGCCGGGCGGACACGGCTGCCTGGCCGCGCCGGCTGGACGCCTCGGCGATGCGGGTGGCCGCGGCGCTGCTGCTCGGCCAGCACGACTTCGCCGCCTTCTGCCGCCGGCGGGAGGGGGCCACCACCATCCGCACCCTGCTCGACCTGGACGTGCGCCGGGAGGATGCGGTGATCGAGGTGCGGGCCTCGGCCGACGCGTTCTGCCACTCGATGGTGCGCAGCCTGGTGGGGGCGCTCATCGCGGTCGGCGAGGGGCGCCGTCCGGCCGGCTGGCCCGCCTCGCTGCTGACCATGACCTCCCGCGCCAACGACGTCCCGGTCGCGCCGGCCGGCGGACTCACCCTCGTCCGGGTCGACTACCCGCCGGACGACGAACTGGCCGCCCGCTCCCTGGTCACCCGCGCCAAGCGAGCGTGACCCCCCGGGCCATGTTGGCCGACACGGCGATCAGGGGAGGGCGGCGACGGCCTCGGCGACGGGGGTGTCCCCGCTGACCAGCTCGACGACCTCGCCCCACTTCCCGGCGGTGAGGATCTCGGCCAGCACGGCAGCCACGTCGTCCCGCGGCACCTGCCCGCGCTCCACGCCGTGCCGCAGCGTCACCCGGCCCGTGCCCGGGTCGTCGGTCAGCCCGCCCGGGCGCACGATGGTCGTGTCGAGAGCGGGGCGCGGCAGGATGTGGTCCTCCGCGGCCAGCTTGGCCTGCAGGTAGGCGGCGAACTGCGGGTCCATGCCCCGCGGCGTGCCCTGGCGGGCCTGCTCGACGCCCATGGAGGAGACCAGCAGGTACGGGCGGACACCGGCGGCCTCCGCCGCGTCGGCCAGCAGCAGCGCCGCGCCGCGGTCGACGGTGTGCTTGCGCTCGATCCCGCTGCTGGGTCCGCCGCCCGCCGCGAAGACCACCGCGTCGGCTCCCCGGACGGCGGCGGCCACGTCCTCGACCGACGCCTGCTCCAGGTCCAGCACGACCGGTTCGACGCCGTCGGACTCCAGGTCCGCGCGGTGCTCGGGGTTCCGGACGATGCCGGCGACGGAGTCGCCCCGGCTGCTGAGCAACCGGCCCAACCGGCGGGCGACCTGGCCATGAGCTCCTGCGATGACGACGCGCATGGGGGCTGTCTACTCCTGTGCGCGCCCGGGCAGTCGGGCGGTGGCCGCCGCCCGCGCGCGGGCGAGCTCCGCCGGGGTGTCGCAGTCGGTCCACGGCGCGGGCACGCCGGCCCGCACCGCGGGCCGGTAGCGGCGGACCGCCAGCGGGGCGAGGACGCCGCGCAGCGGAGCGTGCGGGCGCGCGCCGGCGGTCGCGGCGCGGAGCACGGCGGTGCGCCAGACGCCGAGCAGCAGCTGGTCCCGGCCGGTGTCGTCGACGACCAGCACGCCGTCGCCGGTCAGCCGCTCGCGCAGGGCCGTCACCACGTCGAGGGTCACGAACGGGAGGTCGGCGGCGAGCACCGCGACGACCTCGGCGTCCCCGGCGGCGGCCAGACCCGCGGCCAGCGCCGGCACCGGCCCGCCGCCGGGCGGGGACTCCCGGACCAGCAGCACGCCCGCCGGCAGCGGCTGCGGCGGGCCGACGACGACGCGGGGCCCGGCGCCGTCCAGGGCGGCCAGCACGCTGCTGAGCATGGTGCGGTCGCCGACCTCCAGCTGGGGCTTCGGCCGGCCGCCCAGCCGGGCTGCCCGGCCGCCGGCCAGGACGACCGCGGCGAACGGCGGCAGCGAGCTCATGCCGGAACGGTAGGGCGCTACCGGTGAGTACCGTCAGCGACGTGGGAAGAGTCACCAGCCGCACCCCGGTGCTGCGCATCCGTGGGCCCGTGCACACCCGACGTCCGGACACGGTCGCCGCCGAGGAGCCGCTGGAGATCCGGCTCGGCGGCACGCCGCTCGCCGTCACGATGCGCACCCCGGGTGACGACTTCGACCTGGTGCACGGCTTCCTGGCCACCGAGGGGGTGATCGCCTCGGCCGCCGACATCGCCGGGCTGCGGTACTGCAACTCGGTCGACGACGAGGGCCGCAACACCTACAACGTGGTCGACGTCGACCTGGCCCCCGGCGTCGAGGCCCCGGACACCGCGCTGGACCGGAACTTCTACACCTCCAGCTCCTGCGGGGTGTGCGGCAAGGCGAGCATCGACGCGATCCGCACCAGGACCGCCTACGACGTCCGGGCGGACGACACCCGGCTCTCGCTGGAGACGCTGCTCGCGCTGCCCGACCGGTTGCGCGCCGCCCAGCAGGTCTTCGACAAGACCGGTGGGCTGCACGCCGCGGGCCTGTTCACCGCCGCCGGCGACCTCGTCGCGCTGCGGGAGGACGTCGGCCGGCACAACGCGGTGGACAAGGTCGTCGGCGACGCCGTCCGCGAGGGCCGGGTCCCGCTGGCCGGGCACGTGCTGATGGTGAGCGGGCGGTCGTCGTTCGAGCTGACCCAGAAGGCGGCGATGGCCGCGGTGCCGGTGCTGGCCGCGGTGTCCGCGCCCAGCTCGCTCGCGGTGGAGCTGGCCGCCGACGTCGGCATCACCCTCATCGGCTTCCTCCGCGGCGACGGCTGCAACGTCTACACCCACCCCGAACGCCTCGAGTTGCCCGAGTAGCGAGCCGGGAACGGACTGAGTGAGGGACGGGCTGAGCCGGGGACGAGTGCGGATCCCCGTCCGTCAGGACGGTCCGGGAGCGCAGCGCGGGGCCGGAGGCTCCCGCTGCGATCGCGGGCAACGGCTCAGCGCAGCACGGGACGGCACCTGGCCGCGCTGCGATCCGGAGGATCGCCATCAAGCATGATCGCCGCCGCGGAGCTGGCTTACCACGTGCGGGAGCAGCGGGCCGAGGACCGCCAGGCCGTCGCGGACGCCGCCGGTGGACCCGGGCAGGTTCACGATCAACGTCCGGCCCGCCGTCCCGGCCGTGCCGCGGGACAGCACCGACGTGGGCACCGTCGGCTCGCCGTACCGGCGCACGGCCTCGGCGATGCCGGGGGCCTCCCGCTCCAGCACGGCGCGGGTCGCCTCGGGCGTGACGTCGGTGGGGGAGAGCCCGGTGCCGCCGGTGGTGAGGACGACGTCCGCGCCGGACGCGACCGCCTCGCGCAGCACCTCGACCAGCGCGTCGACGTCGTCCCGGCACACGTGCGGGCCGTCGACGGTGAACCCCAGGGCCTGCAGCCCCCCGGCGAGCGCCTGCCCGCTGCGGTCGGGGTAGACCCCGGCCGAGGCGCGGTTGGAGGCGGTGACGACGACCGCGCGGGCGTCGGCGGGGAGCTCGCTCACCGGACCCAGTCGCCCTTCTTGCCGCCGGACTTGCTGAGCAGCCGGACGTCGGTGATGACCGCCCGCGGGTCGACGGCCTTGACCATGTCGATGACGGTGAGCCCGGCGACGGCGACCGAGGTCAGCGCCTCCATCTCCACCCCCGTGCGGTCGGCGGTCCGGGTGGTGGCGGTGATCTCCACGGCGTCGTCGGCGACCACGAGGTCCACGGTCACCCCGTGCAGGGCGATCGGGTGGCACAGCGGCACGAGGTCCGGCGTCCGCTTGGCGCCCATGATCCCGGCGATCCGGGCCACCGCGATCGCGTCGCCCTTGGGCACGCCCGCCCCGCGCAGCAACCCGATGACCTCCGGGCTCACCAGCACCCGGCCGGCCGCCGTCGCCACCCGCTCGGTCACCGCCTTGGCGGTGACGTCGACCATCCGGGCGGCGCCGGTCTCGTCCACGTGCGTCAGCCGTGCCTGGCCGTCGGGGGAGGTGGTCACTGGAGTGCTCCTTCGATCAGGACGACGACGACCTCGGCGCCCGCGGGCAGCTCGGTCACGTCCTCGGGGACGACGACCAGGCAGTTGGCGCGCGCCAGGTGGGCGACCAGGTGCGACCCCGGCCCGCCGACCTGGGTGACGACCTCGCCGTCGAAGCGGCCGCGCAGGAACTGCCGGCGGTCGGCGGGGGAGCGCAACGCCGTGGTCAGCCGTGCGGTGGTGCGCAGCCGGTCGGGGGAGGTGTGGCCCAGCGCGCGGCGCAGCGCCGGGCGCACGAACACCTCGAAGGAGACGAACGAGCTCACCGGGTTGCCCGGCAGGGTGACGACCGGGACCCCGTCGACGGTGCCCGCGCCCTGCGGTCCGCCCGGCTGCATCGCGACCTTGGTGAACTCCACGGTGCCCAGCTCGCGGAAGGCGTCCTTGACCACCTCGTAGGCGCCGGCGCTCACGCCGCCGCTGGTGACGAGCAGGTCGGCGCCGGCCAGCTCGGCGCGCACCGTGGCGAGGAACTGGTCGACGTCGTCGGGGACGAAGTGCAGCGTGCGGGCCTCGCCCCCGGCGTCGGCGACCGCGGCGGCGAGCAGCACCGAGTTCGACTCGTAGATCTGCCCGGGCTGCAGCAGCCGGCCGGGCTCGACCAGCTCGCTGCCGGTGGAGAGCACCAGCACCCGGGGGCGCCGGCGCACCGGCACCGACGCGTACCCCACGGCCGCAGCCAGGCCGAGCTGCGCAGCGCCCAGCGCGGTCCCGGCCGGCAGCGCCAGGTCACCGGCACGGATGTCCTCCCCGGCGTGCCGCAGGTGGGTGCCGACCTCCGGTGAGCCGGTGATGGTGACGACGTCGGTGCCCCCGTCGGTGCGCTCGACCGGGACGACGACGTCGGCGCCCTCGGGCAGCGGCGCGCCGGTCATGATCCGGTGCACCGTGCCGGGGAGCAGGGGAGGGACGTCGGTGCGCCCCGCGGGGAGGTCGGCGCCGACGGGCAGCCGGACGGGTGCTGCCTCGCTCGCCGTCCCGACCTCGGCGTGCCGGGCGGCGTAGCCGTCCATCGCGGAGTTGGCGAAGCCGGGCAGCGAGACCAGCGCGGGCAGGTCGGCGGCGACCACCCGCCCGGCCGCCGCCGCGAGCGGGACGTCCTGGACCGGCAGGGCGGCGAGCAGCCCGGTCACCACCGCCTGGTGTTCCTCGACCGTGCGCACGCCCCCATCCTGGCCGATCGGCCCGGGGTCGACCGCAGCCGCCCGTTAAGGTCCCCGCAGAACAGACACGGCGAGGAGGACACGTGGCCGAGATCGACAGGATGCTCGAGGCGAACGAGCGGTGGGCGGAGCAGTTCCCGGGCAGCAAGCCGGTCCGCCCGGCGCGGAAGGTCGCCGTGGTGGCGTGCATGGACTCCCGGATCCCGCTGTTCGGCGTGCTGGGTCTGGACATCGGCGACGCGCACGTCATCCGCAACGCCGGCGGCGTCATCACCGAGGACGTCATCCGGTCGCTGACCCTGAGCCAGCACGCACTCGGCACGCGCGAGATCGTCCTGGTCCACCACACCGACTGCGGGCTGCAGACCACCGACGACGTCTCCTTCGCCGACACGGTCGAGCGGGCCACCGGCCGCCGCCCGCCGTGGGCCACCCGCACCTTCACCGACGTGGACGCCGACGTCCGGGAGTCCATGCGGCTGGTCCGCGAGAGCCCCTACCTGCTGTCGCACGAGGTGCGCGGCACCGTCTACGACGTCGCCACCGGTCGGCTCCGAGAGATCGCCTGACGGGGCGCGGAGGACGCGGTCCCTCGACTGGTATCGTGCTCGGTTGGTGCGCGACGCCGGCTGGTGCGCGCGTGCCCGGGGCCCTCGATCTGATCGGGCTGCCTCACGTCTCCCGTGTTCGGTGAGGCGACTCCACCAGCCGCCCGCCAGACGACGACGAAGGACAGTGAGCCTCGTGCGCACGTACTCCCCCAAGCCCGGTGAGATCACCCGGGCCTGGCACGTCATCGACGCCACCGACGTGGTGCTCGGTCGACTCGCCAGCCAGACCGCGATCCTCCTGCGCGGCAAGCACAAGCCCCAGTTCGCGCCGCACGTCGACGCCGGCGACTTCGTCGTCGTCGTCAACGCGGGCAAGGTGGCCCTCACCGGCTCCAAGCGGGACGTCAAGGTCGCCTACCGCCACTCCGGCTACCCGGGTGGTCTGCGCGCGATCAACGTCGGCGACGAGCTGAAGACCCGCCCCGACCGCGTCGTCGAGCGCGCCGTCAAGGGGATGCTGCCGCACAACACGCTGGGCCGGCAGATGCTCTCCAAGCTCAAGGTCTACGCCGGGCCTGAGCACCCGCACGCCGCCCAGCAGCCCCAGACCTTCGAGATCAAGCAGGTGGCCCAGTGACCAGCGCACTGACCGTGACCGACGCCGACGGGCGTCCCATCCAGACCGTCGGCCGCCGCAAGGAGGCCATCGTGCGGGTGCGTCTCATCCCCGGCACCGGCCAGTTCACGCTGAACGGCCGCACCATCGAGGAGTACTTCCCCAACAAGGTGCACCAGCAGCTCATCCGTGAGCCGTTCGTGATCCTGGAGAAGGGCGAGCAGTACGACGTCGTCGGCATCCTGCACGGTGGCGGCGTCAGCGGCCAGGCCGGTGCGCTGCGCCTGGCGATCGCCCGCGCGCTCATCGAGGTCGAGCCCGACGACCGCCCGGCGCTGAAGAAGGCCGGCTTCCTGACTCGTGACCCCCGTGTCACCGAGCGCAAGAAGTACGGGCTGAAGAAGGCCCGCAAGGCGCCTCAGTACTCCAAGCGCTGACCGGTACGTCTGTGGGTCGCCTGTTCGGGACCGATGGCGTCCGTGGCCTGGCCAATGCCGACCTGACGCCGGAACTGGCGCTCTCGGTGGCCCGCGCGGCTGCCAGCGTGCTCGCCGACCGCGACGGGACCTCGCGTCCCGTCGCGGTCGTCGGCCGTGACCCCCGCGCCAGCGGGGAGATGCTCGAGGCGGCCGTCGTCGCCGGCCTCGCCAGCGCCGGGGCAGAGGTGCTGCGCGCCGGCGTGCTGCCCACGCCGGCCATCGCCCACCTCACCGGCCGCACCGAGGCCGACCTCGGCGTCATGATCTCGGCCAGCCACAACCCGATGCCCGACAACGGCATCAAGCTGTTCAGCCGGGGCGGGCACAAGCTGCCCGATGCCGTCGAGGCCGCGATCGAGCAGCGCATCGCCGGCCGCGAGGGCATCGACCACCGCCCGACCGGCGCGGGCATCGGCCGGGTCCGTGACCTGGACGGCGCCGCCGAGGACTACACCGCCCACGTGCTGTCGGCGCTGCGCGAGCCGCTGCGCGGGTTGCGCGTGGTCGTCGACTGCGCGCACGGTGCCGCCTTCCGCGCCGCCCCCGAGGTCTACCGCCGGGCCGGCGCCCAGGTGCACGTCATCGGCGGCGAGCCCGACGGCTGGAACATCAACGACGGCATCGGCTCGACCCACCTGGGTCCGCTGAAGGAGGCCGTCGCCCGGCACGGCGCGGACATCGGCATCGCCCACGACGGCGACGCCGACCGCTGCCTGGCCGTCACCGCCCAGGGCGACGTCGTCGACGGCGACGCGATCCTGGCCATCTGCGCGCTCGCACTGCACGAGAGCGGCAACCTCACCGACGACACCGTCGTCGCCACCGTGATGAGCAACCTCGGCTTCCACCACACGATGCGGCAGGCCGGCATCGCGGTGCAGACGACGGCGGTCGGCGACCGCTACGTGCTCGAGGCGCTGCACTCCCGCGGGCTGTCCCTCGGCGGCGAGCAGAGCGGTCACCTCGTCTTCCTGGACTGGGCCACCACCGGCGACGGGCTGCTCACCGGCCTGGCGCTGCTGTCCCGGATGAGCGCCACCGGCGCCTCGCTGGCCGAGCTCGCCTCGGTGGTGCACCGGCTGCCGCAGACGCTGGTCAACGTGCCGGTCACCGACCGGCTCGCGGTCGCCGCGAGCGACGAGGTCGCCGCGGCGGTCAACGACGTCGAGGCCGAGCTCGGGGACACCGGCCGGGTGCTGCTGCGCCCCTCGGGCACCGAGCAGCTGGTCCGGGTGATGGTCGAGGCCCCCACCCAGGAGCAGGCCGACGCCGTCGCCGCGCGGCTGGCCGAGGTCGTCGCCGCCACGAGGTGACCACCTCCACCCCATCGTGTGAGGCTGTGACCCCCCAACCGCCGGTATCGTCGGGCGAATGTGCGGCATCGTGGGTTACGTCGGTCCGCAGGACTCCCTGGACGTCGTCCTGGAGGGCCTGCGCCGACTGGAGTACCGGGGTTACGACTCGGCCGGCGTCGCCGTCCTGTCCGACGGACGGCTGAGCACCGCCAAGAAGGCCGGCAAGCTGGCCAACCTGGAGAAGGTGCTCGTCGAGGAGGCGCTGCCGGCCTCGACGATCGGGATCGGGCACACCCGCTGGGCGACCCACGGTGGCCCGACCGACCGGAACGCGCACCCGCACGTGTCGGCCGACGGTCAGGTCGCCGTCGTCCACAACGGGATCATCGAGAACTTCGTCCCGCTGCGCGCCGAGATCGAGGCGACCGGCGTCGAGTTCTCCTCCGAGACCGACACCGAGGTGGTCGCCCACCTGCTCGCGGCGGTGTACGCCGGGACGCCGGCCGGGCCGGGCCGGCTGGCCGAGGCGATGCGCGCGGTCAGCCGCCGCCTCGAGGGCGCCTTCACCCTGGTCGCCTCGCACGCCGCCGAGCCCGACACGCTGGTCGCCTCCCGGCGGAACAGCCCGCTGGTCGTCGGCGTGGGTGACGGCGAGTACTTCCTCGGCTCCGACGTCGCCGCGTTCATCGCGCACACCCGCAACGCCCTGGAGCTCGGCCAGGACCAGGTGGTCGAGCTGCACCGCGAGCGCGGGGTGACCGTCACCGACTTCACCGGCACCGTCGTGCAGCCCACGGCGTACAGCGTCGACTGGGACGCCGCGGCCGCCGAGAAGGACGGCTTCGACTGGTTCATGCTCAAGGAGATCGCCGAGCAGCCCAAGGCGGTCGCCGACACGCTGCTGGGCCGGCTCAGCGACACCGGCGCGCTCGTCCTGGACGAGCTGCGGCTGACCGAGCAGGAGCTGCGCGACGTCGACAAGGTCTTCGTCGTCGCCTGCGGCACGGCCTACCACGCCGGGCTGATCGCCAAGTACGCCATCGAGCACTGGACCCGGATCCCGGTCGAGGTCGAGCTGGCCAGCGAGTTCCGCTACCGCGACCCAGTGCTGGACCGGTCCACGCTGGTCGTGGTGGTCAGCCAGTCCGGCGAGACGATGGACACGCTGATGGCGCTGCGGCACGCCAAGGAGCAGAAGGCCAAGGTGCTGGCCATCTGCAACGCCAACGGCTCGACCATCCCGCGGGAGTCCGACGCCGTCCTGTACACCCACGCCGGTCCCGAGGTCGCCGTCGCCTCGACCAAGGGGTTCCTGACCCAGGTCGTCGCCTGCTACCTGGTCGGCGCCTTCCTCGCCCAGGTCCGCGGGGTCAAGTACGCCGACGAGGTCGCCGCGATCGTCGACGACCTGCGTGCGCTGCCCGAGCAGGTGACCGAGGTGCTCGGCACCATGGAGCCGGTCCGCGAGCTCGCCCGGTCCCTGGCGACCGAGGACACCCTGCTCTTCCTCGGCCGGCACGTCGGCTACCCGGTGGCCCTCGAGGGTGCGCTGAAGCTCAAGGAGCTGGCCTACATCCACGCGGAGGGCTTCGCCGCCGGCGAGCTCAAGCACGGGTCGATCGCGCTGATCGACCAGGGCACCCCGGTCGTGGTGGTCGTCCCGTCGCCGCTGAGCCGCGAGTCGGTGCACGGCAAGGTGGTCAGCAACATCCAGGAGGTGCGGGCGCGCGGGGCGCGCACCATCGTGATCGCCGAGGAGGGCGACGAGGACGTCGTGCCCTTCGCCGACCACCTCATCCGGGTGCCGCGGACGCCGACCCTGCTGGCCCCGGTGGTCACCACCGTTCCGCTGCAGGTGCTGGCCTGCGAGATCGCCGCCACCCGCGGCCTGGACGTCGACCAGCCGCGCAACCTGGCCAAGTCCGTCACCGTGGAATGAGCACGGCCCCGGCTTCGACCAGGTGACCTGATCACCGGCCGTCCCCCTGCACCAGCGTTGGTGCGGGAGGACGGTCGTTGGTGCGGGAGGACGGCGGGACGACGACCAGGCAGACTGGCGGCGTGATCATCGGGGTCGGGATCGACGTGTGCCCGGTCGAGCGGTTCGCTGCGTCGCTGGTCCGGACGCCGGGGCTGCGGGACCGGCTGTTCACCGCCACGGAGCAGCTCACCCCGTCGGGCAGCGAGCGCAGCGGTGAGTCGTTGGCCGCCCGGTTCGCGGCCAAGGAGGCACTGGCCAAGGCCCTCGGCGCGCCCGGCCGGCTGCTCTGGCACGACGCCGAGGTGGTCGTGGGGGAGCGGGGGCGGCCGCACCTGGAGGTCCGCGGCACCGTCGCCGAGCGGGCCGCCGAGCTCGGCGTCACCTCCTGGCACGTGTCCCTCAGCCACGACGGCGGCCTGGCCTCCGCCGTGGTGATCGCCGAGGGCGGCACACCGTGACCGGGCTGTTCACCGCCGCCCAGGTGCGCGGCGCCGAGCGGGCCGCGATGGCCGGGCTCCGCCCGGGCGTGCTCATGCAGCGGGCGGCCGCCGGGCTGGCCGCGGTCTGCCTGCAGCTGCTGGGCCGCGCGCACGGCGTCCGGGTGGTGCTGCTGGTCGGGTCCGGGGACAACGGCGGTGACGCGCTGTTCGCCGGCGCCGTCCTCGCCGCCCGCGGGGCGCACGTCACGGCCGTGCTGCTCGCCCCCGAGCGTGCGCACGCCGCCGGCGTGACCGCTCTCCGGCGGGCCGGTGGCCGGTTCGGCGGAGCCGAGGCCCTCGCCCGGGCCGACCTGGTCCTCGACGGGGTCGTCGGCATCGGCGGCTCCGGTGGGCTGCGGGACGACGCGGTGGCGCTGGTGCACGCCGCGGTGGCCGGGCCCGGCCTGCTGGTGGCGGTCGACGTCCCGAGCGGTGTCGCCGCCGACACCGGGGACGTGCCCGGCGAGGCGTTCCCCGCCCAGCACACGGTGACCTTCGGCGCGGTGAAGACCGGGCTCGTCGTCGGCGCGGGCCGCGGGTACGCCGGCACCGTGCACGTGGTCGACATCGGGCTGGGACCGCACCTGCCCGCGCCGGACGCCGAGCAGCTCACCGACGCCGGCGTCGCCGTCCACCTGGACCCACCCGGCGCCGGTGACGACAAGTACTCCCGCGGCGTCGTCGGCGTGGTCGCCGGCTCGGCCACCTACCCCGGCGCCGGCGTGCTCTGCACCGGCGCCGCGCTGCGCGCCCGCCCGGGCCTGGTCCGCTACGCCGGAACCGCCGCCGAGGGCGTCACGGCGGCCTGGCCCGAGGCGCTGGTCACCTCCGGGCGGCCGGGATCCGCCGGCCGCGTGCAGGCCTGGGTCGTCGGACCCGGGATGGGCACCGACGACGCCGCCCGCAGCGTGCTCGCCGAGGTGCTGGCCACCGACCTCCCGGTGGTCGTCGACGCCGACGCGCTGACCCTGGTCGCCCGGCACCCCGCGCTGGTGGGGGACCGGACGGCGCCGACCGTGCTCACCCCGCACGACCGGGAGTTCGCCCGGCTCTTCGGGGAGGTGGGCACCGACCGGGTCGCCGCCGCCCGCCGCGGGGCCGGCGCACTCGGCTGCACGGTGCTGCTCAAGGGCGACGCCACCGTGGTCGCCGACGCCGGGGGCAGCACCTACGTCAACGCCACCGGCACCTCGTGGCTGGCCACCGCCGGCACCGGCGACGTGCTCGCCGGCGTCCTCGGCGCGTTCCTGGCCGCCGGGCTGCACCCCGCGGAGGCGGCGGCGGTCGCCGCGCACGTCCACGGCAGGGCCGGGCAGCTGGCCGCCGAGCAGGGCCCGCTGATCGCCGGTGACCTGGTCCGGTCCCTGCCACGGACGCTCGCCCGGCTGCGCGGCGCCGCCGGCTGATCCCGGCCGCCTGGGAGAGTGGGGCCGTGACACAGGTGCAGCAGGGGCTCGACAGCCGGGCCGAGGTGGTCGTCGACCTGGACGCGATCGCGGCCAACACCGCCGCGCTCCGCGAACGCGTGGACCGCCCGCTGATGGCGGTCGTCAAGGCCGACGCCTACGGGCACGGCCTGCTCCCCGCCGCCCGGGCGGCGCTCGCCGGGGGCGCCGACGCCCTCGGGGTGACGGTGCTGGAGGAGGCCCTGGCGCTGCGCGCGGCCGGGGTCACCGCACCGCTGCTGTCCTGGCAGCACGCGCCGGGGGAGGACTACGCCGCCGGGCTGGCCGCGGACGTCGAGCTGTCGGTGAACGCCGAGTGGGCCCTCGCCGAGGTGGTCGACGCGGCGCGGGCCACCGGCCGCACCGCCCGGGTCCAGCTGTTCGCCGACACCGGGCTCTCCCGTGAGGGCGCCACCCCGGAGGCCTGGCCCGGCCTGGTGGCCGCAGCCGCCCGGGCCCAGTCCGGGGGTGAGGTCACCATCACCGGGTTGTGGAGCCACCTGGCCTACGCCGACGCCCCCACCCACCCGACCATCGGCGCCCAGGTGCGGGTGTTCGAGGAGGCGGTGGCGCTCGCCCGGCGGGCCGGCCTGACCGAGGCCCGCCGGCACCTGGCGAACTCCGCGGCCACCATCGCGCTGCCGGGGACCTGGTACGACATGGTGCGCCCGGGGGTCGCGGTCTACGGCCTGGACCCGCTGGGCGGCGACCCCGCGCAGTACGGCCTCCGCCCGGCGATGACCGTGCAGGCCCGGGTCGCGCTGACCAAGCGGGTGCCCGCCGGCACCGGCGTCTCCTACGGCCACACCTACGCGACGGGCGCGGGGACGACGCTCGCGCTGGTCCCGGTCGGCTACGCCGACGGCGTGCCCCGGGCCGCCGGCAACCGGGCCCCCGTGCTGGCCGCCGGTGCCCAGCGGACCATCGCCGGCCGGGTCTGCATGGACCAGTTCGTGCTCGACGTCGGCGACGACCCGATCGCGCCCGGCGACGCGGTCGTGCTGTGGGGCGCCGGTGACCACGGCGAGCCGACCGCCCAGCAGTGGGCCGACGTGCTGGACACCATCCACTACGAGCTCGTCACCCGGGTCGGTGGCCGCTTCCGCCGCCGCCACGTCGGCACGGCGGGGCTCGCCTGATGGCCCGCACGGGGAGCCGCGTCGACCACCACCTCGGCCGCACCGCCGGCCTGATCGGTGCCGCCGTCGGCCTGGCCGCCGCCGGCACGGCCGTCGGGGTGGCGGTCACCCGCTCGGCCACCTCCGCGGTGCGGGCCAACCAGCTCGCCGGACAGGAAGGGGACGACGGCCGGCCGATCGCCGCCGTGCCGGCCGGTGAGCTGCGCCAGCAGGACCCGCTGGGCACCGCGAGCCGCACCGCCGACCGGACGGCGCTGGTCCAGGCCGACGACGGGGTGCTGCTGTCGGTCGAGGAGATCGGGCCGCTCGACGCCCCGCTGACCGTCGTCTTCGTGCACGGCTACGCGCTGTCGATGGCGTCCTGGACGTTCCAGCGCCGCGACCTGGCCGCCGAGGTGGCCACCGCCAACGGCCACCGCCCCCGCGCCCGGCTGGTGTTCTACGACCACCGGGGGCACGGCGGCTCCGGCCGGGGCGACGCCGCGCACGCCACCATCGACCAGCTGGCCGCCGACCTGGAGACGGTGCTCGACGCGCGCGTGCCGCGCGGGCCGGTGGTGCTGGTCGGGCACTCGATGGGCGGCATGACCGTGCTGACCCTGGCGCAGCGGCGACCGGAGCTCTTCGGCACCCGGATCGCCGGCGTCGCGCTGGTCTCCACCTCCAGCGGCAACCTCGCCGACCTCGACTTCGGCCTCCCGCAGCTGCTGACCCGGTTGCGTGCCGCCGTGCTGCCGGTGGCCGCCTGGACCATGCGGCGCCGTCCGGTGTTCGCCGAGCACACCCGCAAGCTGGCCAAGGGGATCGTCTCGGCGGCCACCTGGTCGCTGTCGTTCTCCTCGACCGACGTCGACCCGGCGCTCGGGCGCTACGTCGACGCGATGATCGGCGGCACGCCGGTCGACGTCATCGCCGAGCTGTACCCGGCCATCGCCGGCCTGGACGCCAGCGGGGCGATCGAGCCGCTGCGCCGGGTGCCGACCCTGGTGCTCACCGGTGACGCGGACAAGATGATCCCGGCGGCGCACAGCGAGGAGCTGGTCGGTCAGTTGGGGCGGGCGGGGGACGCTCCGGTGGAGTTCGTCGTCGTCCCCGGCGCCGGGCACCTGGTGCTGCTGGAGAAGCCCGCCGAGGTCACCGCCGCGCTGTCGGAGCTGCTCCGCCGGGTCGCTGCTGAGCGGGGGTCCGTGCGGTCCAGCTGACCGCCGTAAGGTGCGGGGGTGGCCGCCCTCCGACCGCCCCCGCTCGACGCCGCCGCCGGCCAGGTCGCCCGGACCGCTGCCGCGGCACCGGACTGGGGCACGCTGGCCGGGGTCGCCCGGTCCTGCGTCGCCTGCCCGGAGCTCGCCGCGACCCGGCAGCACGTCGTCGTCGGCGACGTCCCGACCGGCGGCCGGCCCCGGCTGGTGCTGATCGGCGAGGCGCCGGGCGCCACCGAGGACGAGACCGGCCGGCCGTTCGTCGGCAGGTCCGGAGCGCTGCTGGACCAGCTGCTCGCCGAGGCGGGGCTGGACCGCGGTCAGGCCGCGGTCCTCAACATCGTGAAGTGCCGGCCGCCCGGCAACCGCACGCCGAAGACGCCCGAGGTGGCCCGGTGCAGCGGCTGGCTGCGCCGCCAGCTCGAGCTGCTGGACGCCCGGGTGGTGGTGGCGCTGGGGCTGTCCTCGGCGAAGTGGTTCCTGGGTCCGCGCACGAAGCTGGCCGAGGTGCGCGGCCGGCCGCACGAGGTCGACGGGCGGGCGGTCTGGGCGACCTACCACCCGTCGGCGGCGATCCGGTTCGGGCCGAACGGTGCCCCGCGCGCCGCCCTGCTCGCCGACCTGACCGCCGTGGCCGGGACGCTGTGAGGCGCGACCGCGAGCTGCCCACGATCGCCGACACCCAGGCGTTCGGCCGGGAGCTCGCCGCCCTGCTGCGCCCAGGTGACCTCGTCGTGCTGGCCGGTCCGCTGGGTGCCGGGAAGACGGCGCTGACCCAGGGCATCGGGGCCGGCCTGGGCGTGCGGGGGCCGGTCACCTCGCCGACGTTCGTGCTGGCCCGGGTGCACCGTGGTGGCCGGGTCCCGCTGGTGCACGTGGACGCCTACCGGCTGGCCGGCATGGCCGACGTCGACGACCTGGACCTCGACGCCACCACCGAGGAGGCGGTGACCGTCGTGGAGTGGGGGCACGGCCTGGTCGAGCAGCTCGCCGACGAGCACCTCGTGGTCGAGCTGGACCGGCGGGACGACGACGTCCGCACCGCCCGGCTCGTGCCCATGGGCCCCGGCTGGGAGCAGCGGCTGGCCGACGCGGCCTAGGCTGGGGAGTCGTGCTCGTCCTCGCCCTCGACACCGCCACCCCGACCCTCGTCGCCGGCGTGGCGCGCTGGTCGGCCGATCAGGGCGTGCAGGTGCTCGCCGAGCGCGCGCTCCCGTCGGGCAACCGGCACGCCGAGCTGCTCACGCCCACCATCCGCGAGGTGCTCGCCGAGGCCGGCGTGCGCACGCGCGACCTCGGCGCCCTGGTCGTGGGGCTGGGGCCCGGCCCCTTCACCGGCCTGCGGGTGGGCATCGTGACCGCCGCCGCCCTCGGGGACGTCGCCGGACCGGTCCACGGCGTCTGCTCGCTGGACGCGATCGGCGACGGCGCCCGCTCGGTGGTCACCGACGCCCGGCGCAAGGAGGTCCACTGGGCCGTCTACGACGCCGACGGCCAGCGGACCGCCGGACCGGGCGTCGACCGGCCCGAGGACGCCCCGGTGACCGAGCCGGTGGTGGGCGACGTCCGGTTCGCCGAGCGGCTGGGCCGCCCGGTGGCCGCGGCCGAGGTGACGACGGCGGGGCTGCTGCGCGCCGCGGCACCGCAGTTCGACCGGCCGCCCGCGCCGCTGGAGCCGCTGTACCTGCGCCGTCCGGACGCCGTCCCGCCGGCCGCGCGCAAGGCGGTGAGCCGGTGACCGTGACGCTGCGACCCATGACACGGGACGACCTCGGCACGGTGATGCGGCTCGAGGAGGAGCTCTTCGCACCCGACACCTGGACCCGGTCGATGTACCTGGAGGAGCTGGGGCTGCGGGACACCCGCCGCTACCTCGTCGCCGTCGACGGGGACGAGGTGGTCGGCTACGCCGGGCTCATCGCCTATCCGGACGAGGCGCACATCGCCACCATCGGCGTCACCACCGCCCGGCAGGGCGAGGGCATCGGCGGGACGCTGCTGGACGCGCTGCTGGCCGAGGCCGACCGGCGCACCCCGGTGGTGCTGCTGGAGGTCCGCGCCACCGACGAGGCCACCCAGCGCCTGTACCGGCGGCGCGGGTTCACCCCCATCGGCGTCCGTCCGAGCTACTACCCGCTGAGCGGCGAGGACGCCGTCGTGATGCGCCGGGAGGTGCTGCGGTCATGAGCCGGCCACTGGTGCTGGGGTTCGAGACCTCCTGCGACGAGACCGGGATCGGCCTGGTGCGCGGGCAGACGCTGCTGTCCGACGCGCTGGCGACGTCGATGGCCGAGCACGAGCGCTTCGGCGGCGTCGTCCCGGAGATCGCCAGCCGGGCGCACCTGGAGGCGATGGTCCCGACGGTGCACAAGGCGCTGTCCGACGCCGGGGTGGGCCTCGGCGACGTCGACGCGATCGCGGTGACCGCCGGACCGGGGCTCACCGGGGCGCTGCTGGTCGGCGTCGCGGCGGCCAAGGCCTACGCGCTCGCCCTCGACGTGCCGCTGTACGGGGTCAACCACCTCGCCGCGCACGTCGCCGTCGACGAGCTGGAGCACGGCCGGCTGGCCGAGCCCTCGATCGCCATGCTCGTCTCCGGTGGGCACAGCTCGCTGCTGCTGGTGCCGGACCTCGCCCAGGACGTGCAGGAGCTCGGCCGCACCATCGACGACGCCGCGGGGGAGGCCTTCGACAAGGTCGCCCGGGTGCTGGGGCTGCCCTTCCCGGGCGGCCCGCACATCGACCGCGCCGCCACCGAGGGCGACCCGGGTTCCATCGCCTTCCCCCGCGGCCTGACCGGCCCGCGGGACGCGACCTACGACTTCTCCTTCTCCGGCCTGAAGACGGCGGTCGCCCGCTGGGTCGAGGCCAGGGAGCGGGCCGGCGAGCCGGTGCCGGTGGCCGACGTGTCCGCGGCGTTCCAGGAGGCGGTCGTCGACGTGCTGACCGCCAAGGCGGTGCGGGCCTGCCGCGACCACGGCGTGGACCACCTCGTCATCGGCGGCGGGGTGGCGGCGAACTCGCGGCTGCGGGCGCTGGCGCAGGAACGCTGCGACGCCGCCGGCATCGTGCTGCGGGTGCCCAGCCGGCGGTTGTGCACCGACAACGGCGCCATGGTGGCTGCGCTGGGTTCCCGGCTGGTCGAGGCGGGCGTCGCGCCCTCGGACGTCGACCTGGGCGCGGACAGCTCTCTGCCGATCGAGGTCGTCTCCCGCTGAAGCAGGCCCCGTCCCCCTCACCCCTCGCAAGCTCGGGGCGAGCCTCTGGACGGGGCCTGGCAGAGCAGCACGGTGGGGGCGCCGGCGACGCGGGTGACGACCACGACCGCCGTCGCCCCGCCCGGGCCGCGGAGCTGCCGGGCCAGGGTCTCCGGCTCGATGGGGGAGCCCCGCTTCTTCACCGTCACCCGGCCGATGCCCCGGCTGCGGAGCAGCGCCTTGAGCTTCTTGAGGTTGAACGGGACGACGTCGGTGACCGGGTAGGAGGTCACCCACGGGGGGACGGCGGGGGAGTCGCCGGTCAGGTAGGCGATCGTCGGGTCGACCAGCGTCGCACCCAGCTCTACGGCCACGACGGCGACCAGGCCGGACCGGATCACCGCCGGGTCGGGCTCGTGCAGCCAGCCCCGCACCGGACCGACCGGGGCGCCACCCGGGTCGGCGTCGGCGGTCAGCTCGTGCACGACGCCGTCCCGGCCGACGACGGTCGCCCGGCGCCAGGTGGCCGACGGCGCGGAGCCCCACAGCAGCGCCTCGACGATCGAGCCGCCGACGGAGACCCACTCCGCCTCGACACCGGCCGGCACCCGGTCGTGGTCGAGCCCCGGCGCCACCTTGACCACGGTCTGCGGGACGGTGGCCAGCAGGTGCTGCACCGTCGACCACGGTGGTGACCACCGGTCCGGGTCCAGGAGGCGACGGCCGCCGGCGCGGCGGGCGGGGTCGAGGACGGCGGCGTCGCAGCCGGCCACCCGGCCGCCCTCGGCCGCGGCCACCAGGTCGACGACGTCGGCGTCGCGCACCTCGACGTCGGTGAACCCGAGTGCGGCGGTGTTGAGCCGGGTGAGCTCCCGGGCGACCGGGTCCCGGTCGACGGCCACCACCCGGGCGCCGGCCCGGGCCAGCGCCATCGTGTCGGTGCCCGCCGCGCACCCGAGGTCGGCGACCGACGCGGCACCGGCGGCGAGCAGCCGCGCGGCGCGCCGGTCGGCGAGGACGGGACGACCGGCCTGCTCGAGGGTGTCGCCGGTGAACAGCAGCCGGTCGGTGTCGGCGCCGAACGCCGGCCGGGCCTTCTCCCGCTGCCGGGCCGTGCCCCAGGCCGGACCGGCCAGCTCGACGCCGACCTCGCCGCGCAGCCGGGCCAGCGCCGTGACGGCGTCGGTGCGTGCCGCCAGCAGCTCCGCGGCCCGGGTCAGCGCCGCCCGGCCGGCGGGGGTGGCCAGCGCCTGCAGCTGGCGCACCGTCTCGGCGGCCTGCACAGGGGCTCCGGAGTCGGCGGCGGGCACCTGCACAGCCTGGCCCATCAGGTGGAGGACGGCGCCGGGGACCCGGTTGAGCAGCTGGCACTCACGTGGGTAGAGTGCCAATCGACACGGGTTGGACCTGACCCCCGCGACGGCAGGTCCGACCCCCGTGCCACAGCATCAGCACCACCTCACCAGTCCGTCGACACCGAAGGGGGCGTCACATCGTGACGACCGCTACCAAGGTCAACATCAAGCCGCTCGAGGACCGCGTCGTGGTCCAGGCCAACGAGGCCGAGACCACGACCGCCTCCGGTCTGGTCATCCCGGACACCGCCAAGGAGAAGCCCCAGGAGGGCACCGTCATCGCGGTCGGCCCCGGCCGCGTCGACGACAACGGCAACCGGGTCCCGCTCGACGTGAACGTCGGCGACGTGGTCATCTACTCGAAGTACGGCGGCACCGAGGTGCGCTACGGCGGCGAGGACTACCTCGTCCTCTCCGCGCGCGACCTGCTCGCCGTCGTGGAGAAGTGACCTCGCTCCACCGCTGAACCAGCACGACACCGCCCCGGCGACCCGAACCACCGGGTCCCGGGGCGGTGGTCGTCTGCCCCCCGTACTCCCCGAACCACTCTCGAGAGGTCTGGCAATGGCCAAGATCATCCTGTTCGACGAGGACGCCCGGCGCGCCCTCGAGCGCGGCGTCGACAAGCTCGCCGACGCCGTCAAGGTCACCCTCGGCCCCCGCGGGCGCAACGTGGTCATCAACAAGAACTTCGGCGCCCCGACGATCACCAACGACGGCGTGACCATCGCCCGTGAGATCGAGCTCGAGGACCCCTACGAGAACCTCGGCGCCCAGCTCGCGAAGAACGTCGCCACCAAGACCAACGACGTCGCCGGCGACGGCACCACCACCGCCACCGTGCTCGCCCAGGCGCTGGTCCACGAGGGCCTGCGCAACGTCGCCGCGGGCGCCAACCCGATGACCGTGGGCCGCGGCATGCGCGCGGCCGTCGACGCCGTGCACGAGGCGCTGGACAAGGTCGCCGTCCCGGTCGACGACCGCAGCGCCATCGCCGGTGTCGCCACCATCTCCGCCCAGGACGCCACCGTCGGTGAGCTCATCGGCGAGGCGTTCGAGCGCGTCGGCAAGGACGGCGTCATCACCGTCGAAGAGGCCAACGGGATGGACACCGACCTCGACGTCACCGAGGGCGTGCAGTTCGACAAGGGCTACCTCTCGCCCTACTTCGTCACCGACTCCGAGTCCATGGAGGCCGTCCTCGAGGACGCCCTCGTGCTGCTGGTGCAGGGCAAGATCGGCGCGCTGGCCGACCTGCTCCCGCTGCTGGAGAAGGTGCTGTCGACCGGTGGCCGCCCGCTGCTGATCGTCGCCGAGGACGTCGAGGGCGAGGCGCTGTCCACCCTGGTCGTCAACTCCATCCGCAAGACCATCAAGGTCGTCGCGGTGAAGTCGCCGTACTTCGGTGACCGGCGCAAGGCGTTCATGGCCGACCTCGCCGTCGTCACCGGCGGCCAGGTGGTCAGCGAGGACGTCGGCCTCTCCCTGGAGAACGTCGGCCTCGAGGTCCTGGGCACCGCCCGCCGGGTGAGCGTGACCAAGGACGACACCACGCTGGTCGACGGCGGCGGCACGTCCGAGGGCATCTCCGACCGGGTCGCGCAGATCCGTCGCGAGATCGAGGACACCGACTCCGACTGGGACCGCGAGAAGCTGCAGGAGCGGCTGGCCAAGCTGGCCGGCGGCATCGCGGTCATCCGGGTGGGTGCGGCCACCGAGGTCGAGATGAAGGAGAAGAAGCACCGGATCGAGGACGCCATCGCCGCCACCCGCGCCGCGGTGGAGGAGGGCGTCGTCCCCGGGGGTGGCTCCGCGCTCGTGCACGCCGCCGAGGCGATCGACTCCCTGGACCTCGCCGGCGACGAGCTGGTCGGGGCCCGGTCGGTCCGCAAGGCCATCGACTCGCCGCTGTCCCTCATCGCCTCCAACGCGGGGTTCGAGGGCCCGGTCGTCGTCGGCCGGGTGCGGGAGCTCGGCATCGGGCAGGGCTTCAACGCCGCCACCGGGGAGTACGGCGACCTGGCCGCCCAGGGCGTCATCGACCCGGTCAAGGTGACCAAGGCCGCGCTGGCGCACGCCGCGTCGATCGCCGCGATGGTGCTGACCACCGACTCGGCGATCGTGGACAAGCCCGCGGAGGACGAGTCCGACGGCAGTGGCCACCACACCCACGGCCACTCGCACGGGCACGGGCACAGCCACTGACGGAAGGACCCCGCTGCCCCCACCCCTCGCACGCTCGGGGCGGGACCCTGCAGCGGGGCCGTTCCGGCACGTCACGTGACCGGGCTCCTGCCCCCGTCGCCTCAGGGCGGCGGGGGCAGGTCCGTCCCGGTGCAGGTCACCGGCTCACCCCTGGGGTGAGACCCCCTGTGCTGCAAGGCTCAAGTTGTCCGATCCTGTGCCGATGTGGTCGGTGTGAAGCAGGACGAAGAGGTCGGTGACCGCAGCGTGCCGACCCTGTGGACGGTGCCGGCGGTGAGCGACACCGCCGTCGCTGCGCTGTCCGCCATCCTGGACGACCTGGAGTCCTTCTCCCGCTTCGACTCCGCCGCCGCGGCCGCGGCCGAGCGGGCCGAGCAGGCGCTGACCACCGCCCGCGAACTGGGCCTCGTGGAGTTCGAGCTGCGCGCTCAACTGGTGCAGGCAGACCTGGTGCGCCGACGCGGGAACGTCGCCGAGGCCGGTCGGGTCGCCCAGGACGTCCGGCGCTGGGCAGCGGACCACGACTCCCGTCATCTCCTGGCGCGCAGCAACCACCTGCTCGCCGCGGTGTTCCAGGAGCTCGGCGACCTGTCCGCCGCGCTGGAGCACGCGGTGCAGGCGATCGACCTGCTCGACGAGGACGCGGTGCCGGCGCTGCGGATCGACCACCTGGCCCGGATGGCGGACTGCCTGGGGCTGCAGGGCGACCGCGGTGCGCGCGAGCGCTACGTCGAGGTGCTGCAGCTGGCCGAGGAGCAGGGCGACGTCGAACGGCAGCTGCTGGTCCTCAACAACCGCTCCTACGTCGAGATGCTCGCCGGGGAGTTCGAGACCGCCCTCGGCCTCGCCACCCGGCTGCAGACCCTCGCCCGCGAGCACGGTGTCGCGTTGAGCATCGGCGAGCTGGACACCGTGGCCCGGGCGCTCATCGGGCTGGGCCGGCTGGCGGAAGCCGAGGCGGTCCTGCTGCCCGGACGCAGTCCGGAGCTCCTCGACGCCTCCCCGGACGGCGACGCCGGCGCCGACTTCCTGCTGACCCTGGCCGAGGTCCAGCGCCGCCAGGGGCGTGTGGCCCAGGCCCAGGAGACCCTCGACGAGTGCGTCCGCCGGTGCGAGGCGAACGGCCTCACCTCCATCCGGGTCCGGGCCCGCCGCGAACAGGCCGAGCTGCACGCGGCCGGGGGGCACTTCGAGGCCGCCTTCGCCGAGCACAAGCTCTACTCCCAGGAGGCGCTGGACCTGCAGTCCGCCCAGCGCGACGCGCGCGCCCGGGCGCTGCAGGCGATGTACGAGACCACCGAGGCGCGCCGGCAGAGCCGCCGTTACCGCGAGCTCTCGCTGCGGGACCCGCTGACCGGGCTCTACAACCGGCGCTTCGTCGACGAGCAGTTCCCCCGGCTGCTGGAGGCGATCGCCGGCACGGAGGAGGCCATCGCCGTGGCGCTGCTCGACCTCGACCACTTCAAGCGCGTCAACGACACCTTCTCCCACGACGTCGGTGACCAGGTGCTGCGCATCGTCGCCGACCTGCTCGAGCAGGCGACGCCGGCGGCCGACGCCGGCGGCTCGTTCGCGGCCCGGATGGGTGGGGAGGAGTTCCTGCTCGTCCTGGTGGGGGCCGATCCGGCCACCGCGGCCCGGCAGCTGGAGGACGTCCGGCGCTCGGTCGCCGCCCACCCGTGGGGCGAGCTGGTGCCCGGTCTGCCGGTCACCATCAGCGCGGGCCTGGTGAGCACGGTCGGCGTGCTCCGGCAGGTGGAGGCTCCCTGCCTCGTGCTTCAGACCCCGGCAGCGATGGCCGCGGGCTCCGCGGCGATCAGGCGTGCCCGCTCCTCTTCGCTCATCCCGCCCCAGACCCCGTAGGGCTCGCGGACCGACAGCGCGTGCTGCAGGCAGGACTCCAGGACGGGGCAGCGTCCGCAGACCGCCTTGGCGGCTGCCTGCCGCCGAGCCCGGGCCGGCCCGCGCTCGCCGTCGGGGTGGAAGAAGAGCGACGTGCTCTCGCCCCGGCAGCTGCCGTGCAACTGCCAGTCCCACACCTCGGCGACGGGGTTGGGCAGTCGGCGGATGTCAGCCATTGGACCTCCTCGGCTCAGGTGCACCGGGGGGTCTGCCCGGTCACTTCCGGGCCGATGCCCGCTGCCGACGAGGCGCAAACACGACCCTGTGCGCTCGTGCTGCGGAAACCGGCCGGATGTGCCTGTCCGTCGGCACACCCCGTCCCGGTCCCACGGGCCTCACCCGCCGGGGTGACGACCGCTGTCCAGCAGCTACGCAGGGGATCAAGGTGATCACAGGGAGTGCCGACCACGGTGAGGTGGGGGACACCCGACACCCGTCCGGGACACCGGTCGACGTCGGCACCCCCTGGGCACGGGGGCAGTCCCGTTCCCAGCACCCGCCCGGGCGACGCCCGGACGGTACGTCGCCGGCCCGGCCGGCGCAGACGGGAGCAGCGGTGATCGAGGACAGGATGCGCGGCAACGGCAACGGCGGGACTGTGGTCTGGGTGTTCGACGAGCGACGCCGGGTCCGCGACGAGGTCGCCGGTCGGCTGCTCGCACTGCCCTTCGTCAGCCGGGTCGAGGCGGTCGGTGACGCGGTGTCGCTGCGCACCCGGCTGGACAACCGCCTCCCGGACGTCCTGCTCGTGGGCACCCAGCGCGCCACCGACAGCGGGCTGTCCGTCGCCACCCAGGTGCTGCGGTCGCACCCCTCGCTGCCGGTGCTGCTGCTCGGCGCCCCCGACGACGCGGAGACCGTCCGCGCCGCGGTGGCCCTCGGCGCCCGCGGTTACCTCCGCTGGGACGCCAGCCCGCTGGAGCTCGGCCTCGGCCTGTCCCGCACCGGCATGCGCCCGGAGCTGACCGGGCGCCCCCAGCTCGCCCCCGTGCCGCGCGCCCCGCAGCACGCCGTCGCCGTGGCCGGTGGCGGTGCCGCGCCGGCCGGCCCCTCGCCGTGGGGTGGTGCCAGCCCGCTGGCCGCGGCCGCCCCGACCACGGTCCGCTCGACCGTCCCCGAGACGCCGCAGGTCGCGCTGTCCATGCGCGAGATGCAGGTGCTGACCGGCATGAGCCAGGGCAAGAGCAACGCCCAGATCGGGCGTGAGCTCTACCTGTCCGAGGACACCATCAAGACCCACGCCCGCCGGCTGTTCCGCAAGCTCGGCGCCAAGGACCGCGCCGAGGCGGTCGCCACCGGCTTCCGCCGCGGGATGATGTCCTGACCTGACCCACTCGACGGGCCTGAGCCGCCCTGCCGACCGTCGAGCCGGGGCGTGACCCGGCTACACCGCCGAGGCGGCGGCTCCAGCACACCCAGCGCTCGCTGACAGGCCGTCGTCCACCGGACGCCGGCCTGTCCACGTCCCGGCTCGTGGACCGTGCCACGGCGGTCCGCGGCCCATGGGTCCGGCTGCGCCGGGGGTCGTTCGTGACCACTGCCGACCTCGCGGTGCTGGAGGAGGACGGTCGGCGACACGATCTCGACGTCCGGGTCGTGACGACGGCGCTCGCCCGGCCGGGTGCGGCGCTCAGCCATGGCACGGCTGCCCGCCTCTGGCGCCTGCCCCTGCGGGTCGGGCTGGCCCCGGAGGTCCGGCTGGTCGACCGCACCGCTGGCGCAGCGGTCCCGGCTACGTGAGGGCCCGGGCCGAGCTCCCGGACGTCGAGGTGACCGAGGTGGGCGGCCACCGGTTCACGACGCCGACCCGCACCCTCGTCGACACGATCCGTGAGTGGTCCGAGCTGCCGGCGGTGGTCGCCCTGGACGCCGCCCTGCTGCGCGGGCTGGTCACCCCGGAGGAGCTGCGCGGGACGCTGGATCGCCGCCGGTTCCGCGCCGCCGGGCTCGGCCGCGAGCTCGCCTCACCCGGGCCCGCGACTCGGGCACTCCGTGCCGTGCCGCGTGCCCCGTGACGGGGGGCGGGTGCGCCTCGACCTCGCGCCGAGCGGGTCCTTCGTCAGTCGTCGCGGGCGTGCTTGCCGCCGGCGCTGCCGTGCCGGCCGCTGGGTTCCTCGCGCTCGGCGAGCGCGGCCACCCCGTCGGCGTAGCCGCTGGCGTAGTCCCAGCTGACGTAGTCGTCGGGGTCGGGGTCGAACGGCGGCTCGTGCCGGCCGGTCTGGCCCTCGTCGAGCAGCTGCCGCAGGTTGGCCTGCATGAGTGCCCAGTCGACGTGGTGTTCCTCGTCGCAGTCCGGGCAGTCGACGACGATGCCCTTGACCCCGGTCGGCTCCAGCAACGTGCGGAAGACCTCCAGCTCGGCGAGGTCGTCGAGCACCCCGGCGCGCTCCTCCATGGTCAGCGGCGGCTGCCCCGACCGGTCGTCCGGCCCGAAGTCCGGGTCACGGTCAGGTGAAGCGCCGAATGCGTCGTCCCACGCGTCCACGTGTCCTCCTTGCCGGGATGGCCGGCGTGTTCGGCGTTGCTGGTCGCTCAGCAGTCGGGGCGGGCGTGCCCGCCAACCCACAACGGTAACGGGGGGACGGCCTCCCGGGGGGTCCGCCTACCATCAACACGTTCCCTGCGCCGTCTGCGGCGCTCCCACCGAAGAAGTCGAGAGGGTGGCGGCACATGCAGCCCGACGAGCGCGTACCCGAACTGCCGGCCAAGTTCGCCCCGCTGGGCCTGACCTACGACGACGTCCTGCTCGTCCCCGGGCCCTCGGACATCGTGCCCACCGAGGTCGACACCAGCACCCGGCTGACCCGGGGCATCCGGCTGGCCATCCCGCTGGTCTCCTCCGCGATGGACACCGTCACCGAGTCGCGGATGGCGATCGCCATGGCCCGCGCCGGTGGCATCGGCGTCCTGCACCGCAACCTCGCCGCCGAGGACCAGGCCGGTCAGGTCGACCTGGTGAAGCGCTCCGAGGCGGGCATGGTCACCAACCCGGTCACCTGCTCCCCGGAGAACACCCTCGCCGAGGTCGACGCCCTCTCCGCCCGGTACCGGATCTCCGGCGCCCCGGTGGTCGACGCCGACGGCGTGCTCGTCGGCATGGTCACCAACCGCGACATGCGCTTCGAGACCGACCAGGACCGCCTCGTCCGCGACGTGATGACGCCGATGCCCCTGGTCACCGCCCCGGTGGGCGTCGACCCGGAGGACGCCCTCGCGCTGCTCAAGCAGCACAAGATCGAGAAGCTGCCGCTGGTCGACCCCGCCGGCCGGCTGCGCGGGCTGATCACGGTCAAGGACTTCGTCAAGCGCGACCAGTTCCCGAACGCCACCAAGGACGTCGACGGCCGGCTCACCGTGGGGGCCGCCCTCGGCGTGGGCGAGGACGCCTACAAGCGGGCCGGGCTGCTCGTGGACGCCGGGGTCGACGTGCTCGTCGTCGACACCGCCCACGGTCACCAGCGCGCGGTGCTGGACATGGTCGCCCGGGTCAAGAAGGACTTCGCGAACGTCGGCCACGGCGTGCAGGTCGTCGGCGGCAACATCGCCACCCGGGGCGGCGCCCAGGCGCTCATCGACGCGGGCGTGGACGCGGTCAAGGTCGGTGTCGGGCCGGGCTCGATCTGCACCACCCGGGTGGTCGCCGGCGTCGGCGTCCCGCAGGTCACCGCCATCTACGAGGCCAGCCTGGCCGCACGTCCGGCCGGGATCCCGGTGATCGCCGACGGCGGTCTGCAGTACTCCGGCGACATCGTCAAGGCGCTGGTCGCCGGCGCCGACACGGTGATGATCGGCGGCCTGTTCGCCGGCGTCGAGGAGGCACCGGGCGAGCTGGTGTTCACCAACGGCAAGCAGTACAAGACCTACCGAGGCATGGGCTCGCTGGGCGCGATGCAGAAGCGCGGCAACCAGTCCTTCAGCCGGGACCGCTACTTCGCCGACGACGTCCTCTCCGACGACAAGCTGGTGCCCGAGGGCATCGAGGGCCAGGTGCCCTACCGTGGCCCGCTGTCCGGGGTCGCCCACCAGCTCGTCGGCGGTCTCCGGGCCGGCATGGGTTACGCGGGCACCGCCACCGTCGCCGAGCTGCAGGACCGCGGCCAGCTCACCCGGATCACCTCCGCCGGGCTGACCGAGAGCCACCCGCACGACATCCAGATGACCACCGAAGCCCCCAACTACCGAGGTCGGTGACCCGTTGCCCGTACGTGACAACGTCGAGATCGGCCTGAACCGCTTCGCCCGCCGGGGTTATGACCTGGACGAGGTGTCGATCGTCCCCTCGCGGCGCACCCGCGACCACGACGACGTCTCGACCTCCTGGCAGATCGACGCCTTCCGGTTCGACATCCCGCTGGTCACCAGCCCCAGCGACGCCGTGGTGAGCCCCGCGACCGCGGTCGCCGTCGGCCGGGCCGGTGGCCTGGGGGTGCTCAACGCCGAGGGTCTGTGGACCCGGTACGACGACCCCACCGACGTCTACCGGCAGCTCCGCGACGCCGCGTCACCGGAGACGGGTCCGCCGACGGCGCTGCTGCAGCAGGTCTACGCCGAGCCGGTCAAGCCCGACCTGGTCACCGCGCGGATCAAGGAGATGCGCGACTCGGGTGTGACGGCGGCGGTGCGCGTCTCCCCGCAGCACACCGTGCAGCTGGCCCCGACGGTGCTGGCCGCCGGGGTCGACCTGCTGGTCATCCAGGGCACCATCGTCTCCGCCGAGCACGTCACCAAGGGCGGGGAGGCGCTGAACCTCAAGGAGTTCATCGCCGACCTCGACGTCCCGGTGATCGTCGGCGGGGCCGCGGACTACCAGACCGCGCTGCACCTCATGCGCACCGGCGCGGCCGGCGTCATCGTCGGCGTCGGAGCCGACAGCTGGTCGACCGCCGACGCCGTCATGGGCATCCGGGTGCCGCTGGCCAGCGCCATCGCCGATGCCGCCGCGGCCCGCCGCGACTACCTCGACGAGACCGGTGGCCGGTACGTGCACGTCATCGCCAACGGCCGGATCGAGACCAGCGGCGCGATCGCCCGCGCGCTGGCCTGCGGCGCCGACGCCGTCCAGGTGGGGGAGCCGCTGCGGGCCGCCGCCGACGCGCCGGGCGGCGGCGTGTGGTGGGACTCGGTCGCGGCGCACCCGCGGCTGCCCCGCGGCGGCACGTCCGCCCCGGCCACCCCGCGGGGGACCCTCCAGCAGGTGCTGCTCGGCCCGGCCGAGGCCGCCGACGGGCGCACCAACCTCTTCGGTGCGCTGCGCCGCACGATGGCCAAGACCGGCTACCGGGACCTGAAGGAGTTCCAGCGGGTCGACCTGGTCCTCGGGGGCAACGGCGCCGGTTCCTCCGCCGCTGAGGGGCACCTGCTCGGATGAGCATGGACTTCCCGACCGTCCTGGTCGTCGACTTCGGGGCGCAGTACGCCCAGCTCATCGCCCGCCGGATCCGCGAGGCCGGGGTCTACTCCGAGCTCGTCGGCTCCGACGTCCCGGTCGAGGAGCTGCTGGCCCGCAAGCCGGCGGCGATCGTGCTCTCCGGTGGACCGTCCAGCGTGTACGCCGAGGACGCCCCGCAGGTGGACCCGACGGTGTTCGAGGCCGGGGTCCCGGCCTTCGGCATCTGCTACGGGTTCCAGGCGATGGCGGCCAGCCTCGGCGGCACCGTCGCCCGCACCGGCGACCGCGAGTACGGCGGCACCCCGCTGACGGTCACCACCCAGGGCCGGCTGTTCGGTGACCTGCCGAACGAGCAGTCGGTGTGGATGAGCCACGGGGACGCCGTCAGCGCCGCGCCGCCCGGGTTCACCGTCACCGCCACGTCGACCGGCGCACCGGTCGCGGCCTTCGAGGACGTCGACCGGCGGCTGGCCGGGGTGCAGTTCCACCCCGAGGTCAAGAACACCCCGCACGGCCAGACGGTGCTCGAGCACTTCCTCTTCGACATCGCCGGCCTGCAGCCGAGCTGGACGATGGCCAACGTCGTCGACGAGCAGGTGGCGATGGTCCGCGAGCAGATCGGCGACCGGCGGGCCATCTGCGGCCTGTCCGGCGGCGTCGACTCCGCGGTCGCGGCCGCGCTCGTCCAGCGCGCCATCGGGGACAGGCTGACCTGCGTCTACGTCGACCACGGGCTGATGCGGCAGGGCGAGACCGAGCAGATCGAGCGGGACTTCGTCGCCGTCACCGGTGCGGACCTGCGGGTCGTCGACGCCAGCGAGCAGTTCCTGGCGGCGCTGGCCGGGGTCAGCGACCCCGAGCAGAAGCGGAAGACCATCGGCCGGGAGTTCATCCGGGTCTTCGAGCAGGCCGCCCTCGACGTCGTCTCCGAGGCCGAGGAGCACGGCGAGACCGTCGACTTCCTGGTGCAGGGCACGCTCTACCCCGACGTCGTCGAGTCCGGCGGCGGCACCGGGACGGCGAACATCAAGAGCCACCACAACGTCGGCGGGCTGCCCGAGGACCTCACCTTCACCCTGGTCGAGCCGCTGCGCACGCTGTTCAAGGACGAGGTGCGCGAGGTCGGCCGCCGGCTGGGGCTCCCGGACACGCTGGTCCAGCGCCAGCCGTTCCCCGGGCCCGGGCTGGGCATCCGGATCGTCGGCGAGGTCACCCGGGAGCGGCTGGACGTGCTGCGCCAGGCCGACGCGATCGCCCGCGAGGAGCTCTCCGCCGCGCACCTGGACACCGAGATCTGGCAGTGCCCGGTGGTGCTGCTGGCCGACGTCCGATCGGTCGGCGTGCAGGGCGACGGCCGGACCTACGGCCACCCGATCGTGCTGCGTCCGGTGTCCAGCGAGGACGCGATGACCGCGGACTGGACCCGGCTGCCCTACGACGTGCTGGCGCGGATCTCCACCCGGATCACCAACGAGGTCGCCGAGGTCAACCGAGTCGTGCTCGACGTGACGAGCAAGCCGCCGGGCACCATCGAATGGGAATAAGGACCCCGTCCTCCCCACCACTCGCAAGCTCGCGGCGGGCCCCGGGACGCGGCCTGACCGGCCCTCGCTGGGGCTCGGTCCGGGCACCAGAGCCACGGGGGTGAGCCTGCATGTCACCTTCCCCCTGCCCGACGTGCCAGCACGTCCTCCGTGACGACGAGGGCCCGGGGAGCTCTCGCTCCCCGGGCCCTCGTGGGTCCTGCTCCTCAGTGTTCCGTCGTCAGCGCCGGTGGCGGGCTCGGCGGAGCTCGTTGAACAGCAGGCCGACGCCGGCGCCGATCAGCAGGATCCAGGCGATGCCGTGGCCGAACCAGTCGACGGAGACGTCCACGCCGGACATCAGCAGCACCGCCAGTGCGATGAAGAGCAGGCCCGCGATGAGCGAGACGGCGTCGACCGGTCGCCGGACTGGAGGCGCCGGGGTCTCGGGCGACGGCGTGGTCTCCGGCTCGGGCAGCAGGTTCTCGTGCCAGCGGGTGGGCGTTGTCGGGAACTCGCTGTAGTCAGCCACGGGACACCTCCACGTCACCGGCACCGGAGTCGATGGTGATGCGGAACTCGGGCTGCCCGTCGCCGGACCAGGGGGCGCCGAAGCCGGGGAACCTGCCGCTGTCGGAGTTGTCCCCGAACAGGTCGGTGTCACCGATGCCGGTGTGCGAGGTGACCTGGACGTCGGCGGAGCGGGGCACGAGCACCTCGACGTCCCCGATGCCGTGGTCGATCCGGGTCACGATCGGCGAGGTCAGGTCGGTCAGGTCGACGTCCCGCAGGTCGATGGTGAGGTCGCCGGCGGCGTGCTCGTAGACCCCCTCGACGGCGGACGCCGTGGCGGGCCGGTAGGTGCGGTCACCGACGTCGCCGTTCGGCAGGTCGATCGAGGTGACGGCGGCCAGGGCAGCGGCGAGGACGACGCCCAGCCCGATGAGACCGCCCTTGGCGCCGCGGCCGACGCCGGTGAGCGCACCGACCACCAGGCCCACGCCCACCACCAGCAACGCCGTGCCCAGGAAGCCGCGGGCGCCGAGGTCGAGGTCGGTGAACTGGGTGAGCAGGACGCCCAGCCCGATCACGATGAGCAGCGCGGCGACGGTCACGCCGGGGACCGCCGACCGCGGGCCGGTGCGGACCCGCTCCGCGGCGCTCGGGTCACCGGGACGGGCGGGCGGCCCGGCCGGCATGAGCAGCCAGAGCAGCACGTAGATGATCAGGCCGCTGCCGCCGGCGAGGGTGAGCGCGATGGCACCGACCCGCCACAGCAGGGCGTCGACGCCGGTGTACTCGGCGAGGCCACCGGCGACGCCGCCGATCACCTTGTCCGAGCGGCTGCGGCGCAGCTGCGGTCGGGGCGCCGGACCGCTGGGCGGCGGGGGAGGCCAGGAGCCCCACGGCTGGTCCGGGACCGGCGGGGGAGCGGAGGGAGGGAGTGCTGAGGTCATGGCACCAGCCTGCTCACCGGATCCCGCCGGCGGTATCAGGGAACGCCCCGGTTCGACCCTGATCCTCCGGCCTGACCCTGCGGTGCGGGCCGCACCCGTCCGGCACACGACGAGGACCGGGGGCGGACGCCACCGTGGCGTCCGCCCCCGGTCCTGGGGGACTGCTGGAGAGGGGTCAGCTCCGGGCCTCCGGAGCCGGCATGAGCAGCCAGAGCAGCCCGTAGACCAGGATGCCGGTGCCCCCGCCGGCGAGGGTCAGGGCCACGAAGGCCACCCGCCACAGGACGGCGTCCACACCGGTGTGCTCGGCCAGCCCGGCGGCGACGCCGGCGATCTTCTTGTCGGTGTTGCTCCGGGCCAGGC
>NZ_SJEX01000160.1 GCF_005930495.1 Modestobacter excelsi
GGTCAAGTCCGCTGGGGTGGTGTGTGACGGGGTCCGCGTGATCTTCCTGGTTGGTCAGGCGCTGAGCGCCGGGATGGTGGTCTGTGCGGTCACCTCCTCGCTGGTGTCGGTGTCGGTGACGGGTCGGATGCGGCAGCGGGTGAGGACGTCGAGGCTGAGGTAGCGGCGGCCTTCGGTCCATTCGTCGTGCTGCTCGGCGAGCACGGCGCCGACCAGGCGGATGAGGGAGTCGCGGTCGGGGAAGATGCCGACGACGTCGGTGCGGCGGCGGATCTCCCGGTTGAGCCGTTCGGAGGGGTTGTTGGACCAGATCTGGCGCCAGACCTCCTGCGGGAACGCGGTGAAGGCCAGCAGGTCGGCGCGGGCGGTCTCCAGGTGCTCGGCGACCTTGGGCAGTTTGTCGGCCAGCGCGTCGAGGACGCGGTCGAACTGGGCGTGCACCGAACCGGCGTCGGGCTGGTCGTAGACCGAGTGCAGCAGCGCCCGCACCCACGGCCAGGGCGCCTTGGGGCAGACCGCCATCAGGTTCGCCGCGTAGTGCGTGCGGCACCGCTGCCACCCGGCGCCGGGCAGGGTGGCCCCGATCGCGGCGACCAGGCCGGCGTGGGCGTCGCTGGTCACGAGCTGGACTCCGGTGAGGCCGCGGGCGGTGAGGTCGCGGAAGAAGGCCAGCCAGCCGGCGCCGTCCTCGGCACTGGTGACCTGCAGGCCGAGGATCTCCCGGTGCCCGTCGGCGTTGACCCCGGTCGCGACCAGGGCGTGGACGTTGACCACCCGGCCGCCTTCACGCACCTTGAGCACGAGGGCGTCGGCGGCGACGAAGGTGTAGGGGCCGGCGTCCAGCGGCCGGTGCCGGAAGTCAGCGACGTGGGCGTCGAGGTCTTTGGCCATCTCACTGACCTGGGACTTGCTCAGCCGGGTGATGCCCAGGGACTCCACCAGCTTCTCCATCCGGCGGGTGCTCACCCCCAGCAGGTAGCAGGTGGCGACCACGGTGGTCAGCGCCCGCTCCGCCCGGCGGCGGCGCTCGAGTAGCCAGTCGGGGAAGTAGGAGCCGGCCCGCAGCTTGGGGATGGCCACGTCCAGGGTGCCGGCGCGGGTGTCGAAGTCCCGGTGTCGGTAGCCGTTGCGGGTGTTGGTGCGTTCGGTCGAGCGGGCGCCGTACCCGGCGCCGCAGACCGCGTCGGCCTCGGCGGACATGAGCGTGTTGATGAAGGTGGTGAGCATCTGCCGCAGCAGGTCAGGGCTGGCCTGGGCCAGCTGCTCGTGCAGGAAGTGGGCAGGGTCGATACTGCTTGGAGCGGTCATCGCGTTGTACTCCTGAAGGACTGTGAGAGGTCATCCAGAAGATCACGCGGTGGCCGCCTTCATGCCTCGGCCCGCTGATCGCGGGGCCGTCACACACCACCTTGGTGGACGCCACC
>NZ_SJEX01000161.1 GCF_005930495.1 Modestobacter excelsi
AAGAGACAGGCCCTGGGGTGGGCGCTGGGCGGGGAGACCCCGGTGCGGTTGGCCGAGCGCGCGGCCGCGGCGTTGATCGCGGTCGATGATGCCGCGGCGGACCGGCGGCGGAAGAAGGCCGAGCAGCACGCGGATGTGACCACCCGGGCGACCGGCGACGGCATGGGGCAGCTGATCGGGGACATGCCGATGCCGGTGGCGGCGGCGTGCCGGGAGGCCGTCGACGGGTATGCGCGGATGGCCAAGGCCGACGGTGACGAGCGGCCGATCGGTCAGCTGCGGGCGCTGGTGATGGCCGATCTGATCCTGCGGCCGTGGGACACCTCGCGGGAGCCGGTGACGGCGCACCTGCAGGTGATCGCCCCGCTGCCGACCCTGCGCCCGCATCCCACCGGCCGCACCGAGGTGCCCACCGATGCACCGACCGACAGCGACACCGCCACGGTGGACGGGGCGCCGATCACCGCCGGGCAGCTGCGGGAGCTGCTGGAGCAGCTGGACGCGCTGTGCCCGGGCGGGCTGCAGCCACCGGCCGGCGGGACCCTGGGCATCTCGCTCACCGACGGGACGGGGGCGTTGCGGGCGGGCGTGACCCGCGGTGAGTTGGAGCGGCTGGTCCGCCGCGGCTGCCCGCGGCACGGACAGTCGGCCGAGTGCGGCTGTGCGGTGCTGGACCGGCCACCGCCGGTGGACCGCTACCGGCCCACTCCCGCGCAGCGGCGGTACGCGCGGGCCCGGGACCGGACGTGCCGGCACCCCGGTTGCCGGCGTCCTGCCCGGTGGACCGAGGCCGACCACGTGCACGCCTCCGCCGAGGGCGGGGAGACCGCCTGCGGGAACCTGTGCTCGCTGTGCCGCCGGCATCACCGCCTGAAGACCCACGCACCGGGCTGGCGGTTCACCATGACCGACGACGGGGTCCTGTCGGTCACCACCCCCTCCGGGGTCACCCGCACGACCCGACCACCTGGTCTGCACCTGCGCGACGACCTCATCCTGGCCCCCGTCGGCGGCCCACCACCCGACTCCGACGACGATCCGCCACCCTTCTGACAGGGCGATGCGTCGGTGCAGCTCGATCCGCGAGACTGTGCCCAGCGTCCGCTGAGCTGCGCGCGAACGCGGTCGCGGGACCGTTCCGTGCGCGGCCCACGAGGAGCAGGGTCGGCGCATGACGACAC
>NZ_SJEX01000162.1 GCF_005930495.1 Modestobacter excelsi
CCCTTCCCCCGGGTGCGGTGCTGGACCGGGCCACCCTGCTGTTGACCGTGGTCAACCGCGCCAACGCCGAGTTGACCCGCACCGTCCGGCACGCCGACTCCACGGGCGCCGCTGAGCACGACGGCAAGAAGACGGTGGCCTCCTGGCTGCGCGGGCACGGCCACCTGACCGCCGGCGACGCCGGGCGGCTGGTGCGGTCGGGCCGGGCGCTGGAGCACCTGCCGGCCACCGCGGCGGCGTTCGCCGCCGGCACGCTCACCGCCGCCCAGGTCGCGACCATCGCCCCGATCGCCGGGGAGGCGGAGCGGGCCGCCGCCGCCGAGCAGGACGTCGACCTCGGGGCGGTCGACCGGGCGCTGGTCGCCGTCGCCGAGGGTGAGGCGCACGACCGGCTGCCGCAGGTGGTGCACCACTACCGGCAGGCCCTGGACCCCGACGGCACCGAACCCGACCCCACCGAGGGGCGCCGGCTGACCTTCACCCGGCACGCCGAGGGCAGCGGCACCGGCCGCTTCGACCTGGACGCGGTCGGGTTGGAGAAGGTGCGGGCCGCGATCGAGTCGATCGTGCAGGCATCCCGCCCCCAGGGCGATGACCGCAGCCGCGCCCAGCAGCAGGCCGACGCCCTGGTCCAGCTGTGCGACAACGCCCTGGCGGCGGGGAACCTGCCGCTGCTGCGCACCGTCAAGCCGCGGGTGATCGTGACCGTCGACATCGAGGACCTCCTCGACGGCGGAACCGGCCCGGGGGCTGCCGAGACCGGGTTCGGGGCGGTGATCTCAGCCGCCGCGGCCCGCTGGATCGCCTGTGACGCCGAGATCACCCGGATGGTGCTGGACCCCGACGGGCTCCCGCTGGACGTCGGGCGGGAGAAGCGGGTCGTGCCGGCGCACCTCCGGCGGGCGGTCGAGCAACGCGACCGGCACTGCGTGTTCACCGGCTGCGACGCCCCACCCACTGGTGCGACGTCCACCACCTCCTCGAATGGCTCCGCGACCACGGCGAGACCTCACTCGAGAACTCCGCGCTCCTGTGCGAACGCCACCACACCAAGGTCCACCACGGCTTCCGGATCGAACGAGATCCCG
>NZ_SJEX01000163.1 GCF_005930495.1 Modestobacter excelsi
GGCACAGGGAGCGGGGTCGTGGGCGCACCGGACGGTGAGCCGGCCCCAGCGTCCAGTGCGGTTCCTGAGATTCCTGTTCGTCCACTGCGGCCCGGGGGCACGTCCGCCCGCAGGGACCCGTGGGCCGGCTGCACTCCGGTGATCCCCAGAGCGCCGGTCATGGCCGGTCCGACGCACGACCGGACCAGGGGCTGGGATGCGCCGACGCCGGGTCCCGTCCCGGCAGCGACGGCCGTGGGCAGGGCGATCACGGAGGCGGTCCGCGGCGCCGCGGCGCGGCTGTCGGAGACGGCCGCCGCCACCCCCGCACCCGTTGCGACGTCGGCCGAGCCGGCCGGCGACTCGGTCGCCGCGGTATCGGACGTCACCGAGACGGGTGTCGAGGGCTGATGAGGGTCTGGTGCGGCGACGGCCGTGAGAGCTCCGCTCGCGTCGGCCGGAGCGGGCGGCTCGGCGGGAGGCGCCGGCGTTGCCGACGGGGAGGGTGAACCCGACGCAGCACTCGCTGGTGGCACTACGGGCTGGCTGGGTGCCGGCGGCTGGGGTCCAGGGGCGGGCGCGGCCGATGCCGCCTCGGGAGCGGGCGCGGCCTGAGTCCGAGCGGACTCAGGAGGAGTGGTCGCCGCCTGCTGGCCGGTGGGCGGCTGCAGAACCGGCGCGGCCGCAGCGCCGACAGTCCGCGTCTCGCCGGAAGCCTGGAGCGGCGTGGTCGCCGGGGCGGCGGATGAGGCGGCTGTCGGTTGCTCCCGGGTGTCGGCCGCCGGCGTTCCCGCGGGAACGCCGGCGGCCGTGCTCAGGACGGGTC
>NZ_SJEX01000164.1 GCF_005930495.1 Modestobacter excelsi
GCCTGGGACTGCCAGGAGCAGGCCTGGGTGCGCCTGGATAACGAACAGTGTGGTTTCGCCTACCGCGACAGCGTGTTCAAGCAACAGCCCGATCGCTACCTGATCACCGCCATCGAACTGAAACTGCCACTGCTGCACGACCTGCGCATGGACTACGCCGGCATCCGCGAAGAGCTGCAGGCGCAGGGCGTGGTGCTGCCGGGCGCGGTGGACGTGGCCAATGCGGTGATCGCGATCCGCCGCCGCAAGCTGCCCGACCCGGAGGTACTCGGCAATGCCGGCAGCTTCTTCAAGAACCCGGTGCTGCCGCTGGAGCAGGTCGACGTGCTGCTGCAGCATTTCCCCGACCTGCCGGTGTTCCCGGCCGAGCAGGACGACAAGCGCAAGGTCTCGGCGGCCTGGATGATCGAATCCTGCGGCTGGAAGGGCTTCCGCGACGGCGATGCCGGCGTGGCTCCCAGCCACGCGCTGGTGC
>NZ_SJEX01000165.1 GCF_005930495.1 Modestobacter excelsi
CGCCTGGCCCGCCCGGAGGAGTACGCGCGCCTGGTGAGCATGCTCGTCGAGCACGACTACCTCAACGGCGAGACGGTGCGCATGGACGGCGCGCTGCGCATGCCGCCGCGCTGAGCACTGGGAAGTCCCCTGAGCGGATTGCGGAGGTTCGGGCGCAGCCCTAGGCTGGGAGTCCCTCCCGGTCGCAGACGGGCCGTTCCGCGGCCCGCGCAGATGCGGGGGAATGACAGTGCGAACGCCCCGGAAGTCCTCTTCCGGGGCGTTCGTCCTCTCTCAGGGCGGCACCCGCTGGACGGGTACTGCGGGGATTCAGCCGAACATGGTGCCGGAGAAGCGCACCAGCACGGCGCCGAAGATGATCACCACGATCAGCACGGCCAGCCCGATGCTCCACAGGCCCGCGCTGGAGCGGGCGGCAGCCGAACCCGGCAGCGCCCCTGTGCGCACGCC
>NZ_SJEX01000166.1 GCF_005930495.1 Modestobacter excelsi
CATACTATGAGTATGACTAACACTAGTAATAAGTAATACCAACCAAAATTTACTGCTATAAAGTCTGTTATTGACTGAGTACCCGTTTCTAGTTGTTTAGGCCAAATTGCACCGTAAACAACGAATAATGTACAAATCGCTAGGGCAACCCAGAATACTATCGTTAATTTATTTAAACGCATAAAAAATAGTAGCCTCCCCCTATTTCGTTTATGCATAACTTATACCCTAACTTCATTTAATTATGTATTGCACAAGTGTTGAAATTGTACATTCAAAAATTTCTCTATACGCTCACTTTTTTATAATATACTTTCAGGCTATCATGCTAACGTTTTGAATTGTATATAAAAACACAGTGATTCCATTTAATGAAATCACTGCGTTTATTTAATTGATTATTTTACTGCATTTCTGAATAAATCAATACTATTCATCCATATTATATG
>NZ_SJEX01000167.1 GCF_005930495.1 Modestobacter excelsi
GAGTAAGTTGCAAGGGGAACAGCTATTAAGAGAGTATGCCGAAGAGTATGGCAATACGGTTTATATTTATCGCTGGCCAAATTTATTCGGCAAGTGGTGTAAGCCGAATTATAACTCAGTGATAGCAACATTTTGTTACAAAATTGCACGTAACGAAGAGATTCAAGTTAATGATCGGAATGTTGAACTAACGCTAAACTACGTGGATGATATCGTCGCTGAAATAAAGCGTGCTATTGAAGGAACTCCAACGATTGAAAATGGTGTACCTACAGTACCAAACGTATTTAAAGTGACATTGGGAGAAATTGTAGATTTATTATACAAGTTCAAACAGTCACGTCTCGATCGAACATTGCCGAAATTAGATAACTTGTTTGAAAAAGATTTGTATAGTACGTATTTAAGCTATCTACCTAGTACAGACTTTAGTTATCCCTTACT
>NZ_SJEX01000168.1 GCF_005930495.1 Modestobacter excelsi
GGCCCTTGATGGCCCGCGCGAAGGGAATGATGGCGCCGCCCGATCCCGCCGCGCTCAGGTAGGGTGCGGGCCGCACCACCCGGTCGGTCGCCGTCATCGCGAGCTGGTACCAGGGCCGCACGCGCGGGTCGTAGTGGTCGTTGATGCGCTCGATGGGCCACTGCACGTAGCCGCCCCAGCGCGTTCCCACGTCGAGGTAGCGCATGTTCGGATGGGTGTCGCCGAACTGCTTGAGCAGCGAGAAGATCGACTGCTCCACCGGGCCGTTGGCGTCGGGCGTCATCATGCCGCCGCGCTCCAGGTACGTGGTGAGGCGTTCGTCGGCGGATCGCACCTGCACGGTCTGCGCAAGGTAGTTGAGGTTCTGCTCCACCTCCTTGAAGGTGCCGTCGAGCGACTCGTCCGCCTGGGCGATGCGCGTCCGGCTGGAGCGGGTGAAATC
>NZ_SJEX01000169.1 GCF_005930495.1 Modestobacter excelsi
GCCGGGGCTCCCGCCGGAGGCTCGACAGGTGTGGCTGGGCCGGCGGGCGGGTTCGGAGGAACGGGTGGCTGAGCGGGGGTGTCGGTCGGGAGGTCGGCCGCTGGCGTCTCCACGGACTGAGCCGGCGGAGTGGGGTCTGGTGCTGTGACCGGCTTGTCGGCTGCTGGGACAGGTGGCTCCGCCGGGATGCCGGCCGGAGGCTCGGCAGGTGTGGCCGGGCCGGCGGGCGGCGCGGGATCGGTGTTCGTCGCGGGACCGCCGGCGGGAGGCTGCACAACCGGCTCGGCGGTCGGGGTGGCCGGCTGAGCCACCTCCGGAGAGCTGGTGCCCGCCTTGGGATCGGCGGGAGAGGCCTTGGCTGGTGCGTCCGTCGTCGTAGCCGTCCCCGCATCGACCACGGTCGGTGCGGGGCTCTCGGTCGGCGCGGGCT
>NZ_SJEX01000017.1 GCF_005930495.1 Modestobacter excelsi
GGTCGGAGCGGGGGAGCGCTGGGGCAGGGACACGTCGTTCCTCTCGGTGGCGGTCCACGGGGATGCGCAGGCCAGCTCGTCGCCGACAACGGTGCGCGTCCGTGTTGAGACTGACCGTAACGGAATGGTGACGGTCAGCGCGAGCACAGCAGCGAACGAGACGAACCGGTCCGGTTCGTCAGATGTTGACCGTGCGCCGGACGGGGGCCCGTGTGGTGCGCGAGGCGCCTGGGGACGGTCGCCGTGGCGATGGGCTTCCTGAACTCCGGCCTGGAGGTCTCGAGCCCGGACGCGACGAGCTGTCCCCGGACTCCTGACCGCGGGGACCGCGGCGGGTCACCGCCGGCAGAGCGACGTCCCGTACCGGCAGGCCACCAGCTCCGGGGTGTCGATCGGCCGGCCGGCGTCGATGGCCCGGGCCAGCCGGATGGACCCGGCGCGGCTCCAGGACAGCGGGGTGTCGTCGGCGGACCGGGCCATGGTGTCCGGACGCTCCTGCGCGTCGATGCCGGCGGCGGGCTCGTACTCGCCCCGCTCACCGGTCAGCAGCGGCCAGCCGCGCCCGATCGTCGGTCACCCGCCGGCGAGGGTGAGGTCGGTCCAGGGGCGGGTCGTCCACGGCTCACGGCTGTGCGACAGCCGGAGCAGCCCGGGAGCTGCCTCGAGCAGCTCGCCGAAGACGGTGGCGAACACCTGGCCGTCCCGCTCGTGCCGCACGACCAGGGCGCCCGGGTCGTCCGCCGGGGGTCCGGTCCGCAGCAGGCCGGGCCAGTCGTCGGGGTCGGCGGCCCGGAACGCAGCCAGGTGCCGCTCGGCCTTGCGGTCCTCCGGGCCGCCCGAGGTGACCATGACCGTCCCGGGGGCGTGCTCGGTCTCCTGCACCACGTCGCCGTCGACGTCCCAGGTGACCAGCCGCTCGGGTGTCGCCAGGACGAGCAGGAAGGCGGCCATCCCCTCGACGCGTACGTGTGCCCGCCAGCCGGCCCCGTACGTGGCCCCGAGCAGCGGCAGGACGCCGCGACTCGGTGCTCCTGCCTCGGCTGCCCGGCCCTGGGGTCGGTTGAGGACCAGCGCGGTGGCCCCGCTCCGGATGTCGGTCGCGCACCAGGTCCCCCCGGCGGCCCGGTCGCGGCCGCCGGCGGCGTCCGGGAAATCGGGCCACCACCGTGCGGGGTCGTCGAACGGGCGGCTGGTCAGCTCGTCCCGCAGCGCCAGCACCCGGACGGGGTGTCCTGCGGACCAGCGGACCACCACGGTGCACACAGGTCCATCCTGCGGCCTGGGGCGCCCGGAGTGGAGCCCCGTTCAGCGGCGGGGCAGCCCGACCACCACCGAGTCGTGGACGTGCGCCGTGCCGGCGGGGTGGGCGTCCCGGCCCGTGAGGTGGCCGACCGTCCGCCACTGTCCCGGAGCCCAGGCCCGCAGCATGAGCCCCTCGTCCGACAGGGCGAGCAGCGCGCCGCCCTCGGTCGTCAGCAGGTCGGCCTCGATCCGCTCGTCCTGGCCCTCCGTCGTCCCCACCGTCCAGATCGGCATGCGCACTCCCCGGCGTCGGGACGCCGCTGTTCAGCGCCCGGTACGTGCACGCAAGCGGCCTGCGGCGGAGCAGTCAACAACCTGCGGGCGCGCCATCGCTCTCAGTGAACAGGACGGTGTCGATTCGGAATATGACCCGCCGGGAGACCACTCGACTGCAGCCGCAGCGTGGTTCCGGGTGAGCCTGTCGGCGGACCGCGTCGCGGAGAGGACGGCGGCGTCGCGGGGCGGCAGCGTCCGCTCCGCCAGCTCCGCGCCGGAGTAGCGGGCCGCCGGGTCCGCGACCACGTGCCGGGGTCGTCCTGGGCGCTGAGCCCCTGGCGGACGAGCTCGTCGAGGCGGAACTGCTCAGGCGGCGGCGGAGAAGGGTCCCGACAGCGCCGCCCACTGCAGCAGCATGATCGTCTTGGCGTCCACGATGCGGCCGTCGGTGGTCCCGGCGAGCGCGTCGTCGAAGCCGAGTTCGCACACCTCGATGTCCTCGCCCTCCTCGGCGAGCCCGCCGCCCCGGGCGGCGCGCGAGCCGGGGGAGTAGGGCGCGGCGTAGAAGTGCAGGCGCTCGGTCACCGAGCCGGGGCTCATGTAGACCTGGAAGACCTCCTGCATCTCGCCGATGACGACCCCGAGCTCCTCGGCGGCCTCGCGGCGGATCGCGGTGGCGGGGTCGTCGTCGTCCAGGAGGCCGGCGGCGGTCTCCAGCAGCACCCCGTCGGGGTGGCCGTTGACGTAGACGGGATAGCGGAACTGCCGCGCCAGGAGCACGGTGCGGCGGTCCGGGTCGTACAGCAGCACGGTGGCGCCGTTGCCGCGGTCGTAGGTCTCCCGCTGCTGCACCTGCCAGGTCCCGTCGCCGCGCCGCACCTCGAGGGTCGTGCGGCGCAGCACGTGCCAGGCCGCCGCCAGCAGCTCGACGTCCCGGACGCGGACGTCCGGGTTGCCGGTGAGGTCCCGCCCGACGCGGTCGAGGCCGGTGCGGCCGCGCGCGTCCGGGACGTGCAGGCCGGGACCCAGCCGCCGGCCGGCCCTGGACGCGGTCATGCCGCGTCCACGACGAGGACGCCGGGGACGTCCTCGATGCGGTGGTACACCGGCAGCCCGCGCCCCCGCGCGATCGCGACGTCCTGGTCAGCGCCGGTCGACCCTCCCGGCAGGCGCAGCACCGCGTCGCACCGGGCCAGCAGCCGGGCAGCCGCGGGGTACAGCACCTGCTCCGCCAACGGGTCGTCGACGTCGGCCCCGGCGCTGCGGAGGACCGGCAGGGCGACCCACTCGCCGATCATCGGGACGTGCCCGGCCCGGAACAACGGCCAGGCCGCCTCCTCCAGCCGGGCCAGGTTGGCCGCCATGAGGGCGGGGTCGCCGCCGGTGCCCGACCGGTACGGGCCCGCGATGAGGATGAGCAACGGCTGCTGCGTCGTGGTCATGGCGCCGGAGAGTACGCTGAAGCAGGCAGAAACGTGAAGTACCGTGCAGAGGAGGTCGGCGTGCTCGTCACCGAGCGCAGGGAGCTGCTGCTCGACCGGCTGCGTCGCGACGGCCGGGTCATCGCCAAGGACGTGGCCGGCGAGCTGGGCCTGAGCGAGGACAGCGTCCGGCGCGACCTGCGGGAGATGGCGGCCGCGGGGCTGTGCCAGCGCGTCTACGGCGGCGCCCTCCCGGCCTCACCGGCGGCCGCGGACTACGCGACCCGGCAGGGCGTGGCCGTGGACAGCAAGGCGCGGGTGGCCGCGGCCGCCGTGCGGTTGATCGCCCCGGGGAGCACCGTCGTCCTCGACGGGGGCACGACGGCGCTCGCCGTCGCCTCGGCCCTGCCGCGGGACCTCGACGCGACGATCGTCACGCACAGCCCCACCGTCGCCGCCGCGCTGGTCGACCACCCGGGCGTGGAGGTCTACGTGCTCGGGGGCCGGCTGTTCAAGCACTCCGCCGTCACCTGCGGGGCGGCAGCGGTCGAGGCCGCCGCGGCGGTCAACGCCGACCTGTTCCTGCTGGGCGTGACCGGTGTGCACCCGGACAGCGGGCTGACCACCGGGGACGCCGACGAGGCGGCCATGAAGCGTGCGCTGGCCCGGCGGGCCGCGGACACGTACGTGCTGGCCAGCACCGAGAAGATCGGCGCTGCCTCCCCGTTCACGGTGCTGCCGCTGTCCGACGTCGCCGGGATCGTCACCGACGCCCCGCCCACCCACGAGGTGGTGGTGCGGCTGGTGCAGCTGGGCGTGCCCGTCGTCCAGGCGGCCACCGGCCCGGGTTGACCCCGGGTCAGCGCGGCACCGTCGGGGCAGGCGTCCAGCAGCTGCCCCGTGCTGGCGACACGGTGGCGGATGACGCCCATGTCGCGGTCGGCGGGCAGGGTGATCCGGTACCGCATGGCGATCATGCGAGGTCCTGGGCGGTCTGGAGGTGGCCGGTTCCGGCGACGGGGCCCGACGGTGCCGTCGTCCAGGAGCGAGGCGTCCGCACGTGACCGCGGTGGAGACCGGGTGCCGGTGCCGGTCCCGCGCCAGGGATGCTGGGACCGTGCCGGCCCCGGGCGGGGCGCTCCCCCGAGGGGCCGGCGACCGCGACGACGGAGGAGGCACCCCATCCCGGCCGACCAGATCCTGGACCTGGCGACACGCGTCGCCGACCTGCTGCTGGAGGTCCAGACCCAGGTGAACGGGCAGATCGACGCGACCCTCGCGGAGCTGCTGCCCGCCGTCGAGCAGCAGCTGGGCGTCGCACCGGGCGACGACGTCGACCTCTCCGACCTGGTCAACGCCCGGATCACCGGTTCCAGCGTCGTCGTCACCCCGGCGGCGGTCGCGACCGTCGTCCCGCTGTCGGCCGAGTCCGCGGCGACCACCCGCGCCGGCCGCCGGGCGGTCACCGACATCGTCACCGGGCGCGACGACCGGTTGGCGGTCATCGCCGGCCCCTGCTCGATCCACGACCCGGCTGCCGCCCTGGAATACGCCGGGTTCATCGCCCGGATGCGGGAACGGCACGGCGCGGACCTCGAGGTCCTGATGCGGACCTACACCGAGAAGCCGCGGACCGAGGTGGACTGGAAGGGCTTCGCCTACGACCCGTTCCTCGACGGCTCGAGCCGGATCAGCGTCGGGCTCGTCGCCACCCGGCTGCTGATGGGCCGCATCACCGCCCTCGGTGTGCCGGTGGCCGCCGAGCCGCTGAACGCGCTCACCCCGCAGTACGTGAACGGGCTCGTCACCTACAACGGCGTCGGCGCGCGCAACGTCACCGACCAGACCGCCCGGGAGCGGGTCTCCGGCTTCTCCTCCGTCGTCGGCTTCAAGAACTCCCCGGAGGGCAGCATCGAGGCCGCCATCTCTGCGGTGCTGACCGCCCGGGCCCCGCACGAGTTCCTCGGCGTCGACCACCACGGGGTCAGCGCGCAGCTGTCGACGACCGGCAACGACACCGGCCACGTCATCCTGCGCGGCGACAAGGACGGGCCGAACTACTCCGCGCGGCACATCGCCGACACCAAGCGGCGGCTGGCGGCCCGGGGCCTGCCCGAGGTCGTCGTGGTCGACGCCTCGCACGGCAACAGCCAGAAGGACCACCGGCGCCAGGTCGACGTCGTCGCCGACCTGGCCGGGCAGGTCGCGGGGGGCGAGCAGGCCATCCGCGGCGTGATGGTGGAGAGCAACCTCGTCGCCGGGCGGCAGGACCTGGACCGCCGGCACCCCGGGAGGCTGCAGTACGGCAAGAGCGTCACCGACGCCTGCGTCGACCCCGGGACGACGGAGCTGGTGCTGGCCGAGCTGGCCGAGGCCGCCCGGGCCCGGCGCCGCCGCTGACACGCCCGGCCGGAGCGGCGGCCGGGACGGCACCTACCGTGCACCCGGGGTCACCCGGAGGTGGGGGCCACGCGCGCCGGACCCTCGAGCACCCGGGCGGTCGTGCCGATCCGGTCAGCGCCGGGGTCGCGCAGCGGTCCCCGCGAGGGGACCGGGCACACGGGGAGAGGGCGTTCAGTGCACCAGGGAGCAGGGACCAGTGCGGCCGTGCGCCGTCGGCCGGCGGGCCGCACCGCCGGCATCGCGGTCGCCGTGGCCCTCGCGGTCGGCACCGCCCCCGGGACGGCGTCGGCGGCGCCGCAGGCCCCCACCGACGCCGAGGTCAGCGCGGCTCAGCAGACCGCGGACGCCGCCGCGGCCGAGGTCGGCCGGCTGCTGGCCCGGGCCGGCGCCGCGCAGCAGGCGGTGACCTCCGCGCACGCCTCCGCCGACGCCGCCCGGGCGGCGTACGAGCAGGACCTCGCCGAGCAGCAGCGCGCCCAGGTGGCCGCCGACACCGCGCAGGCGGCGACCCGGCAGGCGCAGCAGCAGCTGACGGGCGCCCGCGCCGACGTCGCGGCGTTCGCCCGGAGCAGCTACAAGGACGGCAGCACCTCCCCGGGGCTGCAGGCGCTGGTGACCGCCGGCGGGCTGGACCAGCTGCTCGAGCGGGCCGCGCTCCTCGACGCCGTCGGGCAGGGCCGGGCCGACGTCGTGGGCCGGCTCACCGTCGTCCAGCAGCAGGCCGACGACGCCTCGGCGGCGGCGCGGGACGCGCTGGCCGCGGCGGCCGGGCTCGAGGACCAGGCCGCCGACGACCTGGCCGCGGCCGAGCGGCTCGAGGCCGACGCCCGCCGGCAGGCCGACGCCTCCGCCGCGGACCAGGCCACTCTGCAGGCCCAGCTCGACCAGGCCCGCACCACCCTGGTGGCCCTGCAGGACCAGCGCACCGCCGCGGCCGAGGCCGCCCAGCAGGAGGCCGCCCAGCAGGAGGCCGCCCAGCAGGAGGCGGCGCAGGCCGAGGCGGCGCAGACCTCGGTGGCCCCGGCCCCGGCCCCGGCCGCGCCGCCGTCTCCCGCCCAGGCGCCGGCCGCACCGCCGAGCACCGCACGGCCGACCCCGGCCCGGCCGACGACCAGCCCCTCACCGGCTCCCGCCGCGCCGGCGCCCGCCCCGGCCGCGCACGACTGGGACGCCGTCGCAGCGTGCGAGTCCGGCGGCAACTGGAGCATCAACACCGGCAACGGCTACTACGGCGGGCTGCAGTTCGGCCAGTCGACCTGGAACGCCTACGGCGGTGCGGCCTACGCCGCCCGCGCGGACCTGGCCACCAAGGCCGAGCAGATCGCCGTCGCGGAGGAGGTGCTGGCCGCGCAGGGCAAGGGCGCCTGGCCGACCTGCGGCAGGGGCCTGCCCGGCTGACCCCGGCCGCTCAGGTCCGCTGTGCCCGCCGCTGGACGGCCACCGCGAGCCGGGGGTAGGCCCGGGGGAGCAGCCGGACCAGCAGGTCGACGACCTTGGCGTCGTTGCCGACCAGGATGCGCGGTCGCCCGGCCTCCACGCCGGCCACGATGGTCCGCGCCGCCTGCTCCGGCGGCATCCGCAGCAGCTTGTCGTCGTACAGCGCCGCCCGCCGCTCGTCCTCCGGGGTCAGCACACCGCGCTCCCGGGCCCGCTCGACCGCCGCCGTCGAGATGTTGGTCCGCACCCCGCCCGGGTGCACCACGGTGACCTGCACCGGGTGCCCGGCCTGCAGCATCTCGCTGCGCAGCGCCTCGGTGAACCCCCGGACGGCGAACTTGCTTGCGCTGTAGGCGTTGATCGACGCCTGCGCCATGATCCCGTTCAGGCTGGACACGTTCACCACGTGCCCGTCGCCGGAGGCGATGAGGTGGGGGAGGAACGCCTTCGTGCCGTGCAGGACGCCGAAGAGGTTGATGCCGAGGATCCGGTCGTAGTCCTCCCAGTCGCTGTCCAGCACGGTGCCACCGCCGGCGACCCCGGCGTTGTTGTAGACCTGGTGGACGACGCCGAAGTGGTCGGCGACCGCGGCCGCGTGGGCCAGCACGGCAGCCCGGTCGGCGACGTCCAGCCGGGAGGTGTGCACCTCGGCGCCGAGGGCTCGGGCCCGGTCGGCGGTCGCGGCCAGACCTGCCTCGTCGACGTCGGACAGCGCCAGCCGCGCGCCGCGCCGGGCCAGCTCGAGGGCCAGCGCCCGGCCGATGCCGGACCCGGCGCCGGTGACGACGGCGACCTTGCCGGCCACGGTGCTCATCGGGGTGCTCCTGCCGGCAGGGGGGCGCCCGGGACGGCGGCGGCCGTCGCCCGGCCGCCGGTCGGGTGCACCATCCGGTCGGTCGAGCCGTGGACGACGAGCGTCGGCGCGGTGATCCGCCGCAGCTCGGCGGTGCGGTCGCCGGAGGCCTGGATGGCGCTGATCCGCCGGGGCACGCCGGCCCGGGCGGCGACGCCGCCGCCGCGCTCCCAGAACCCGACGGCCCACGCGCGCTCGAGGTCGTCGTCGGGCAGCGCGGTCGGCGAGCCGATGTGCCGCAGCATCCCCAGGTGCCGCTGCACCGACTCCTCCACCGTGCGCGCCGGGCCCCGCGCCAGGCGGACCAGCGTGAACCGGGCCGGCTGCCCGACCCGCCGGTCCCCGGTGGTGGAGGAGATCGAGGTGAGGCTGGCGACCCGGTCGGGGTGCCGGGCGGCGACGGTCTGCGCGATCATCCCGCCCATCGACATGCCGACCAGGTGCACCCGGTCGATCCCCAGGTGCTGGAGCAGCCCGACGGTGTCCGCGGCCATGTCGGCGAGGTCGTAGGCGTCGGGACGCGGCCGGGCGAGCAGCTGGCGGAGCCGGCCCGGCGGGACGCCGTCGTCGGGCCCCTCGGTCCGGTGGCACAGCCGCGGCCCGGCCGGCAGGTCGGCGAACCGGTCGCCGGAGGTGTCCTCGGCGCGCACCGGACCGGAGGTCGGGGCGGTCACGCGCCCACCCCCGCCCGGACCGCGGCGCAGGAGAAGTGCAGCTCGGGGTCGACGACGCTGTCGGCCCGCAGCAGCTCCACGTCGGTGCGGTAGTCCATCGAGGTCAGCCACGGCACCCGGTCCCCCTGCTGGGGCAGCTGGTCGACCGCGCGCCGGATGTAGCCCGCACCGAAGTCCAGGAACGGCCGGGTGGGCATGGCCGGGTCCGCGAGCTCCGGTCGGCAGGTGTCGTACCCGTGGGTGTCCATGTGCCGCAGCAGCCGGGTGAAGTGCTCGCAGAGCAGGCCGACCTTCAGCGTCCAGGAGCTGTTGGTGTAGCCGATCGCGTAGGCGAGGTTGGGCACGCCGGACAGCATCATGCCCTTGTAGGCGACCGTCTCGGGCAGCCGCACCTCGGCGCCGTCCACGGTCAACCGGATGCCCCCGAGGGCCTGCACGTTCAGCCCGGTGGCGGTCACGATGACGTCGGCCGCCAGCTCGCGGCCGGACGCCAGCTGCACGCCCCGCTCGGTGAAGGTGGCGATCCGGTCGGTGACCACCTCCGCCGTCCCCTCCCGGATGGTGCGGAACAGGTCGCCGTCCGGGACGGCGCACAGCCGCTGGTCCCAGGGCCCGTAGGGCGGGTTGAAGTGCTCGTCGACCGGATAGCCCTCGGGCAGGTGCTTGGTGTTGACCCAGCGGATCAACCTCCGCGCCCGCTCCGGGTGCTCCTGGCAGAAGCGCCAGATCAACCGGCCCTTGGCGATGTTCTTGCGCCGCACGATCGGGTAGGCGCGCTCCTCGCCGAGCACCTTCCGCAACCGGTTGGCCAGCTTGTCCTCGGCCGGCACCGGCAGCACGTAGCTCGGGGTGCGCTGCAGCATGGTCACGTGCCCGGCGGTCTCCGCGAGCGCGGGCACCAGGGTCACCGCGGTGGCGCCGCTGCCGATGACCACGACCCGCTTGCCGGCGGTGTCCAGGTCCGCGGGCCAGTGCTGCGGGTGCACGATCGGCCCGGCGAAGCGCTCACGCCCCTCGAAGTGCGGGGTGAAGCCCTCGTCGTAGCGGTAGTAGCCACCCGCGCAGAACAGCCAGCCGCAGGTGAGCGTCGTCCGCTCGCCGGTGCCGGTGCGCTCCACCTCGACGGTCCAGCGCGCCTCCGCCGAGGACCACGAGGCGCTGAGCACCGTCGAGTGGAACCGGACGTGCCGGTCGATGCCGTGCTCGGCGGCGGTCTCCCGGAGGTAGGCCAGGATCCGGTCGGCCCCGGCGATGGACCGCTCGTCCCGCCACGGCTTGAACTCGTAGCCGAAGGTGTGCAGGTCCGAGTCCGACCGGATGCCCGGGTAGCGGAACAGGTCCCACGTTCCGCCGGTGGCCGCCCGCGCCTCGAGCAGCGCGAAGCTGCGCTGCGGGTGGTCGCGCTGCAGGTGGTACGCGGCGCCGATGCCGGAGATGCCGGCACCGACGACGAGGACGTCGAGGTGCTCGACCGGGGTCGGGAGGGTCATGGGAGCTCCAGCATCGGGGACGACTGACTCCACTGTGCGTGACCCCGGCCACCTGCTGCCAGCACGGAGTGCACCTCCGTGGCCGCGGCGCGGATGGCCGCCGAGCGGGCCGAGCTGACCCGCGGTGCGCACGCCGAACGGCGGGCCGCGGTCTCGCTGCTGCTGGAGGGCGCGCCGCTGGGCCGGGCCCGGGCCGAGGCCCAGCTCGGCTACGGGCTCACCGGGCCGCCACACGGCGCTGATCGTCTGGGGCGGCTCGGGGGTCGGGGTGCCGGAGCAGCTGGAGGCCGCGGCGGAGGCGACCATGCGGGCCGGTGGCGCCGCGCGGCGGCTGACCGTGGTGGCCGGCGCCACCGCCCTGTGGGTGTGGCTGCCGGTCGGCCGGGCAGCGACGTCGACGGCTTCCGGCGCAGCCACCTGGACGCGGCCACCACCCAGCAGGTGCTCGCCCGGCTCACCTCGCCGCAGCAGGTCGCCCGCTACGAGGACGCCCAGCTCGTCGCGCTGCTGACCAGTCAGCCCACCCGGGTCGACGAGTTCCTCGCCGACACCCTCGGCGGCCTGCTCGGTGCCGACCCCGAGCCGCAGCAGACGGTGCTGACCTACGTGCGCGAGCTGGGCAACGCCACCCGGACGGCGCAGCAGCTCTACACGCACCGGAACACCGTGCTGCGCCGGCTGGCCCGCGCCGACGACCTGCTCCCACGGCCGCTGGCCGACGACGTCCTCGCCGTCGCCACCGCCCTGGAGCTCCTCCGCTGGCGCGGGGCGGCCGGCTGAGGACCCCCCGGGAGGCTGGACGGCGACGTACCCGGCGCGGGAGCCTCTCCCCAGCACAGGCTGAGGAGGCCGCGTGGGCGAGACGGTGCACGACCTCATCGCGCGGATGGTGGCGCTGCTGACCTCGCTGGAGGACGACGGCGACCCGGGCCGGTTCTTCCTCGGCACCTACCTGCGGATCACCCGGGCGGTGGCGGGCGCGCTGGGCGAGGGGCTGTTCGAGGACCCCGACTGGGTCGAGGCGTGGGACGTCGACTTCGCCGGCCTCTACCTCGACGCGCTGGAGGCCTCCCGCCGGGACCCGGCCACCGCGCCGGCGCCGTGGCGGCGGGCGTTCGCGGCCTCGCCGACGCTGCGCCCGGAGGGGCACGTGCTGCTCGGCGTCAACGCGCACATCAACTTCGACCTGCCGCAGTCGCTGGTCCGGGTCATCCCGACCGAGGAGTTCGCCGACCCGGAGGCGATGGCCCGGCGCCGGCGTGACCACGAGCGGATCGACGGCGTGCTGGCCTCCCGGGTGGCCACCGAGGACCTCGAGCTGCAGCGGGCGGGTGACCCGCGCACCTGGCTGGACCGGCTGCTCACCCCGGTCAACCACCTCGCCACCCGGGTCTTCCTGCGGGAGTCGCGGCGCAAGGTGTGGGCCAACACCACGGTGCTGCACCAGGCGCGGCTGGCCGGCGACCGGGAGTACCGGCGCCGGCTGGCCGAGCTCGAGACGCTCAGCGACGGCCGGGTCGCCGACCTGCTCCGGCCCGGCCCGGTGCTGCTCCGCCTGGCGGTGCGCGGCTTCGGCGTCTCGCTCGCTCCCGGCTGAGACCCTGGCGCGGGTGCCCGCGGTGCGCCATGCTCGCTGGCGACCACGCCACTGCTCCCCCGGGAGGTGGGCCGGTGGACCGACCGCCGCCCGGTGCTGGGAACGGCGCGCGGTCGATCCCCACCCCGGACCAGCGCCTGCGGGTCTTCATCTCCTCGACCATGGTGGAGCTGGCCGAGGAGCGGCAGGCGGTCCGCGACGCCGTCACCGGGCTGCGGCTGATCCCCGTGCTGTTCGAGCTCGGCGCGCGGGCGCACCCGCCGCGGGCCCTGTACCGCGCCTACCTGTCGCAGAGCGACGTCTTCGTGGGCGTCTACGGGGAGTCCTACGGCTGGGTGGCCCCCGACATGGAGGTGTCCGGCCTGGAGGACGAGTACGAGTTCTCGGCCGGCATGCCCCGGCTGGTCTACGTCCGGCGGTCGGCACCCGCGCGCGACCCCCGGCTCAGCGCGCTCATCGACCGGATGCAGGCCGCGGGCGACGTGTCCACGTCCTCCTACGACGACCCGGCGTCGCTGCGCGAGCTCGTCTCCGAGGACCTGGCCGTCCTGCTGTCGGAGCGGTTCGCCGCCCGGCGGGCCCCGCCGGGCCCCGTCCCCGGCCGGCTGCCCACCCCGGTGGCCCCCCTGGTCGACCGCACCGACGAGCGGGCGATGGTGCTGGGGCTGCTGCGCGACCCGGCCGTGCGGCTGGTGACGCTCACCGGCCCCGGCGGCACCGGCAAGACCCGGCTGGCGCTGGCCGCCGCCGAGGACCTGGTCGGCGAGCGGGACGACGTCTGGTGGGTCGACCTGGCCGCGGCGCGGGACCCTGCAGCCGTCCCCAGCCTGGTCGCCGCCGCGATCGGGGTCCCCGCCGAGGGGCCGGTGCTGGAGCTCGTCGTCGAGCGGCTGGCCAGCCGGCGCGCGCTGCTCGTGATCGACAACGCCGAGCAGGTGCTGGCCGCCGCCCCGGACCTCTGGCACCTGCTGAGCCGCTGCGGCGGCACCCAGCTGCTGGTCACCAGCCGCAGCCTGCTGGGCCTGCGCGGGGAGCACGACGTGCCGCTCGGCCCGCTCGCCGTCCCGGGTGCGGGGGAGACGTCGCCGGACGTCGTGGCGACGGCGCCCGCCGTGCAGCTGTTCACCGCCCGCGCCCGTCGCGCCGACCCGTCGTTCACCGTGACGGCGGCCAACGCAGCGGCGGTGGCCGAGGTCGTCCGCCGGCTCGAGGGCCTGCCCCTCGCGGTGGAGCTGGCCGCCGCCCGGGTGCGGACGCTGCCGCCCGCCCTGCTGGTCCGCCGGCTGACCGCCGCACTGGACCAGGCGCTGGAGCTCCGCGACCCGGACGTGGATGCCCCGGACCGGCAGCGCACCCTCCGGACGACGATCGCCTGGAGCCACGACCTGCTCGACGACCCCGACCGGACGCTGCTCGCCCGGCTCTCGCCGTGCACCGGCGGCTGCACGCTGGACACCGCCGAGCACATCGGCGCGGTCCACGGCGACCTCGACGTCCTGGAGAGCCTGTCGGCGCTGGTCGCGCACAGCATGCTGACCGCCACCGACACCGGGGAGGGGGAGCCGCGGTTCCGCATGTCGGCGCTGGTGCGGGCCTTCGCCGAGGAGCAGCTGCGCGAGCGGGGTGAGGAGGACCGGACCCGGCTGCGGCTGGCCGAGCACCTGGCGGCGGTGGCCCCCGCGGCGGGAGCCGGGTTGCTGGGGCCCGAGCGCGCCCGCTGGCAGGCCCGGCTGGAGGCGGAGACCGGCGACCTGCTCGCCGCCCTGGGCTGGGCGGTCGAGCACGACCGGGCCGACCTGGTCGTCCGGATCGCCGCACCGCTGGCCCGCTGGTGGTGGGCGCGCGGCCTGGTCGTCCCGCTCGCGGAGATCGCCGAGGAGACCGCCCGGCTGCCCTCCGCCGCAGCCCTCGACCCGGACGCCGGGGCGCGGCTGGCCTGGGCCTGCGGCCTGACCCGGGTGCTGCGCGGGCGGGCCGCGGGAGCGGCGGCGCTGCTGTCCAGCGTCGTCGCCGGGGCACGGGAGCGGGACGACCCCTGGCTGCTCGGGCACGGCCTGGTCGCCCTGGCCGGCACCCGCGCCCCGGACGACCCCGGGCTGCCCGGCCTGCTCGCCGAGGCGGGGACCGCCCTCCGGCGCAGCGGCGACGCCTGGTCGCTCGGCTACGCCCTGGCGTCCGCCGCCGACGCCGCAGGCGCCGTCGGCGACCGTCCCGGCGCGGCCCGGGCCCACCGGGAGGCGCTGGAGCTGGCCCGCCGCACCGGCGACCCGCTGCTGGTCGCCGCCGTGCTGGACCGGCTCGGGATCGACGCGGTGCTCGGCGGTGACCTCGGGGCCGCCCGGGACCGGCTGGCCGAGTCCGCGGAGCTGCACCGGCAGGTCCGCGACGCCGCGGGCCTGGCCACCTGCCTCGACGGCCTCGCCGGGCTGGTGCTGGCCCGAGGGGTGCCCCGGGCGGCGGCCCGGCTGGCCGGCGCCGCCGACGCGGCCCGGGCGGCGCTGGGCGTCGTCGGGGAGCCGCTGCTCCGCCCCTCGATCGACCGGCTGACCGCCGCCGTGCACGCCGCGCTGGACGCCGACGACGAGCCGCGGGAACGGACCGCCGGGGCGACCGCCGGCCCCTGGGCCGCGCTGGACGCCGGCCTGGCCGCGCTCGGTGCGGCCGAGGAGATCGCTGCTCGTCCCCCGTCCCGGGTCGACGGCCGTCCCGTCGCCCCGCACTCCCACCGATCGTGGAGGAGGCGACATGACCAAGCCGGCGTTGATGGCCGTCGATGACGACGGGCCGGTGCTGACCGCTGTGGAGCGGGACCTGCGGGCGCGGTACGCCGAGCACTACCAGGTGTACACGGCGTCCTCCGGGGAGCAGGGCCTGGACCTGCTGCGCCGGCTGCGGCTGCGCGAGGACCCGGTGGCGCTGCTCCTGGTCGACCAGCGGATGCCCGGGATGAGCGGCGTGGAGCTGCTGGCGGCGGCGCGCAAGCTGCACCCGGAGGCCCGCCGGGTGCTGCTCACCGCCTACGCCGACACCGACGCGGCGATCAAGGCGATCAACGACGCCGACGTCCAGCACTACCTGCTCAAGCCGTGGGACCCGCCGGAGGACCGGCTCTACCCGGTGCTGGACGACCTGCTGCAGACCTGGCGGCCGCCGCCACCCGTGGCGAACCTGCGGGTGATCGGCGACCGGTGGTCGCAGGCCAGCCACGCGGTGCGGGAGTTCCTGGCCCGGAACCTGGTCCCCTACCACTGGCTGGACGTGGAGACCGACGCGCAGGCCCGGGAGCTGCTCGACGTGGCCCAGCTCGACGCCGGCGCGCTGCCGGTGGTCGTGCTGGACGACGGGGAGGTGCTCGTCCAGCCCGACCTGCACGAGGTGGGGGCCCGCATCGGGCTGCGGGCCCGCGCCGAGCGGCCCGGCTACGACCTGGTGGTGGTGGGCGCCGGGCCGGCCGGCCTGGCCGCCGCCGTGTACGGCGCGTCCGAGGGCCTGTCCACGCTGGTGGTCGAGTGCAGCGCTCCCGGCGGGCAGGCGGGCACCTCCAGCCGGATCGAGAACTACCTGGGCTTCCCGGTCGGCCTCTCCGGCGCGGACCTGACCATGCGCGCCCGGGAGCAGGCGATCCGGTTCGGCGCGGAGCTGCTCGTCCCCGCCGAGGTGGTCGGGGTGCGCCGGGCCGACCCCTACACGGTGGTCGCGCTGCAGGACGGCAGCGAGGTCAGCGCCTCGACCCTGCTGGTCGCCACCGGCGTCAACTACCGCACGCTCGACGTGCCCGGGGCCGCCGGGCTCACCGGGGTCGGCGTCTACTACGGAGCGGGCCGGGCCGAGGGCGTCGACCACCAGGGCGACCGGGTGTTCGTGGTGGGCGGCGGGAACTCGGCCGGGCAGGCCGCGCTGTTCCTCTCCCAGTTCGCCGCCTCGGTGACGGTGCTGATCCGCGGCGCCGACCTGGAGTCGACCATGTCCCGGTACCTGGTCGACCGGCTGGCCGCCGAGGAGAAGATCACCGTCGAGTACCGGACGGAGGTGGCCGGCGCGCTGGGCACCCGGCGGCTGGAGGGCCTGCGGCTCCGCTCGGGCACCGACGACCGGGAGACCCCGGCGGACGCGCTGTTCGTCTTCATCGGCCAGGCACCCCGGACCAGCTGGCTGGACGGCGTCGTCCGGCGCGACGAGCGCGGGTTCCTGCTCACCGGCACCGACCTGGGGACCGACGGCGGCATCGTCCCGCCGGACTGGCCGCTGCCCGTCCCGCCGCTGCCGCTGGAGACCTCCGTCCCGGGGGTGTTCGCGGCCGGCGACGTCCGGCACGGGTCGGGCACCCGGATCGCGTCGGCGGTGGGGGAGGGGGCGATGGCGGTCCGCTTCGCCCACCAGCGGCTGAGCTCCCGGTGACCCTGGCCCCGGACCGGGACCTCGCCACCGCGCTGCGGGGCTCCCGGTTGTTCGCGGAGCTGCCGGAGGCCGACCTCCACGTCCTGGCCGCCACCAGCCGCACCGTCGACCTGGCGCCCGGCGAGGTGCTGATGGCCGAGGGCTCCCCACCGGAGGCGATGTACGTCGTCCTGGACGGCGAGCTGGAGGTGGCCCGGAACGTCGGTGGCTCCGACGTGCTGCTCAACGTGTGCGCCGCCGGGGACCTGCTCGGCGAGCTCGGCATCGCGCACCGCCGGCCCCGCTCCGCGACGGTCCGCGCCCGCACCCGCGCCCGGGTCCAGCGGATCGGCGCCGAGGCGCTGGACCGGCTGCTCACCCATCCGCAGTCGGCCCGGGCGCTGTTGCTGGCCGCCACCCGGCGGCTCGACGTCGAGGAGGGGCTGGTGCGCCAGCACGAGCGGATGGCCGCGCTCGGCACGCTGTCGGCGGGCCTGCTGCACGAGCTGAACAACCCGGCGAGCGCCGTGCAGCGGGGCGCCTCCCGGCTGCGGTCGCTGCTGGCGGAGGCCACGGGCGCCGAGCAGCCGCTGCAGCGGCTGGTCGGCGCGGTACCGGCACCGGAGGACCCGCTGCTCCGCGCGGACGCCGAACGGGCGCTCACCGACGTCCTCGCCGCCGCCGGGGTGGACCGCGGCTGGGACGCCGCCGCGCGGCTGGTGCGGCTGGGCATCGACCCGGCCGCGCTGCGGACGGCGCTGGACGCCCTCCCCGCGGCCGAGCGGGGGCCGGCCGTGCACGGCACCGCCCGCGCCGGGGAGGTCGCCGCCCTCCTCGACGAGGTCTCCGCCGGCGCCGACCAGCTGTCCCGGATCGTGTCGGGGGTGCGCCCGCTGGCCTACTCCGCCGACGAGTCGATGACCGACGTCGACGTGCACGCCAGCCTGGAGCAGGCGCTCGTGCTGCTCCGGCACAAGGTGCCCGCCGGGGTGCGACTGGTCCGTGACCTCGACCCGACCCCGCAGGTGGTCCAGGGCTGGCCCGCCGACCTGGCGCTGGTGTGGACCAATCTGCTGGACAACGCCCTGTCCGCCGTCGAGCCCGGCGGCACGGTGACGGTCCGCACCTGCGGGGAGGAGGACGCGGTGGTGGTCGACGTGGAGGACAGCGGGCCGACCGTGCCGCCGGAGGTGCTGGCCCGGGCCTTCGACGCCTTCTACACCACCAAGCCGGTCGGGGAGGGCACCGGGCTGGGGCTGGCGACCTCGCTGTCCGTGGTGGCGCAGAAGCACCACGGCCGGCTCACCCTGACCTCCGCGGACGACGTCACCCGCGCCCGCGTCGTGCTGCCCCGGCGGCGCTGAGTCACGGGTCCAGCAGGGCGTCGGCGGCCGCCGCCCAGTCGCTGACGAAGGACGCCGGCATGTCCGCGCGCGCCTCCGCCAGGACCGTGCGCCAGTCGTCGGGCCGGGCCGGCGGCGGGATCGCCGCGAGCTCCAGCGCCGCGCGCAGCCGGCTCACCCGGTTGCCCTGCTCGATCGACACCCGGACGGCCTCCCGCAGGTCGGCCACCGCCTCCTCGGCCGCCGCCCCCCGGGCCAGCGCGTAGACCGCCCGCAGCCGCAGCAGCCCGGGCAGGTGCAGGTGCTCGGCCGCCTCCCGCACCGCGGCCAAGCCGTCGGAGATGTGCCCGGCGGCGCTGTCGAGGTCCCCGGCGGCCGCGTCCAGGCGGGCGAGGTAGATCAGGTGGGAGGCGGCGAAGGACTCGTGCCCCATGAGCCGCAGCGTGCCGACGGTCTGCTCCACGAACGCGCGGTCCGGCTCGTCCCCGGGCTCGGGGGCGGCCAGGTACACCGCGCCGAGCGCCGTCCAGAAGGCGTAGCCGTGCTCCCGGCCGAGGGCGAGTACCTCGGCGCCGAGCCGCCGTGTGCCCTCGTCGTTGCCGAGGAAGCGGCGGATCCAGGCGGCGTAGACCTGGACGAACGCCAGGCTCGACGGGCCGAGCGGCGGTCCGATCTCCCCGGCCCGGCGAAGCGCCTGCGCCTCCCACCGCGCCGCGTCGTCGAGCTCGCCCCGCGTTGCACTCACGCACGCCAGCGCGATGGCCGCCCCCGCCACCGGGTCGTTGGGCAGCGGCCACACCCGGGAGACCACCGCCTCCGGCGGCCGGGCGGCGAAGCCGGCCAGCGCACGCTCCAGGTGCACCGGGGCCGACAGGAGCCGGCCCTGGTGCAGGTCGGTGAACCCGGCGCACGTCGCCACCTCCGGCTCGAACCCGGCGAAGGCAGGCTGGCGCACCATGCCGGTGAGCCGGTCGACCAGTTCGCGGGCCGTGGTGAGGCCGCCGCTGGTGAAGCGGTAGGCCCACAGCGCGATCAGCGCGGGCAGCACCTCCGGTCGCCCCAGCCGGACGGCGAGCTCCTCGGCGCGCCGGTGGTCGGACTGCACCATCGGAGCGGCGTAGCCGTGCATCGAGCTGACGCTCAGCCCCCGCAGCAGCCGGGCGGTGAGCTCGCTGAGGTCGCGGTCCTCCGACGCCGGGAGGGTCTCCAGCAGCTCCAGAGCCCGGGTGAGCAGCTCGGTGGCCTCGGTGTGCGCCCCGCGGGCGTGCTGGGCCTGGGCGGAGACCAGGTAGAGCGCGGCGGCGCGAGCAGCGGCGCCGGCCAGGTCCAGGTGCTGGGCGATCAGGGCCGGCTCGGCGCCGGCCCCGGTGAGGGCGTCGGCCACCCGGGCGTGCGTCTCGCGGCGCACGTCGAGCACCTGGGTCTCGTAGGCGGCATCGCGCATCAGGGCGTGCCGGAAGCGGTAGCTGGCCACCGCCGGGCCGGCCGGTTCGACGATCCCCTGCTCGGCCAGCAGCCCGAGCTGCTCGGCGACGGCGGCGGGGTCGCCGACCACCGCCGAGACCGTCGCGGCGTCGAAGGTCGGCCCCACGGTGGCGGCGACCTGGACCACGCGGAGGTCGATGCCCGGCGCCTTGAGCCGCCAGGTGAACAGCTCCTGCAACCGGAGCGGCATCGGGTCGGAGCGGTGCTCGTCGAGGCTGGACCGGGTCAGCTCCTCCAGGAACAGCGGGATGCCCTCGGCGTGCGCGATGATCGAGGCCCGCTGGTCCGCGCCGAGTCCCCGCCCGGCTGTGAGGTTCTCCACCAGCCGCGTGGCGGCGGACCCGTCCAGCCTCCGCAGCTGCAGGACCTCGGCGGCGTCCCGCCAGGGCACCACCGCGTCTTCCCGGCTGGTCGCGACCAGCAGGACGCCGGGCAGCTGCCGGCCGACCAGCCGCCCCAGCAGCTCCAGGGTGGAGGGGTCGGCCCAGTGCAGGTCCTCGACGGCGACCAGGTACGGCGGCCGGGCGGTCCGGGCGGCGACCCAGTCGGCGAGCCGGTCGAGGGTCTCGTCGAGCAGCGCGGTGGGGTCCAGCGCGGGCGCCGGGTGCTCGGGCGTCGGCGGGATCCCCAGGAGGGGGCCGAGGAAGGGCACCGACCCGGCCGGGTCCACCCCCAGCTGGTCGAGGTGGGCGAGTAGGGCGGGCAGCCGCTCGGCGTCGTCGGACACCGCGCCGACCTCGCGCTCCAGCATCTGCGCGATCGGCCAGAGCGAGACGTTCGCGTGGTAGGGCAGGCACGCCGCGCCGAGCACCCGGCCCCCGCTGGCCTCCACCCGGTCGAGCACCTCCGCCACCAGCCGGGACTTGCCGATGCCCGCCTCGCCGACGATCAGGAAGGTGGCGGCCGACGACGGCCCGGTCGTCCGCCGCACCACGCCCCACGCCGAGAGCAGCCGGTCCCGCGGGGCGTCCCGCCCGACCAGGCCGGCCTGCCGGTAGCGCTCGGCCTCGAACCGGGCCGCGGCGTACCGGGGCCGCTCCACGGCGAAGACCTCGACCGGCCGGCTGATCCCCTTGAGGTGCCGCTCGCCCAGGGAGTGCAGGACGAAGTCGGCGTCGACCAGCTGCTGGGTGACGTCGCTGATCACCACCATGCCCGGGTCGGCCGCCTGCTGGACGCGGGCGGCCAGGTTGGGGACCAGCCCGACGATCGAGTCCCGCTCGGCGACGCCGTCGTCCCCGCTCAGGTCGGTGACCACCACCCGGCCGGTGTGGAGGCCCACCCGCAGCTCGGGGGCCACCCCGAAGCGGCGGTCCAGCTCGGGCCGGGCGTCCCGCATGGTCACCAGCAGGTCGAGCGCGGCCAGCACCGCCCGGCGGGCGTCGTCCTCGTGGGTGGTGGGGTGCCCGAACCCGGCGAGGATGCCGTCGCCGGAGTACTGCATGACGTAGCCGCTGTACCGGTCGACGGCCTCCCGGGCCGCCGTCCGGTAGAAGCCGAACAGGTCGCGGAGCTGCTCGGGCTCCACCCGCTCGGACAGCATCGTGGAGCCGACCAGGTCGGAGAACAGCAGGGTCATCAGCACCCGCTCGCCGGACGGTCCCAGCTGGCGGGCCGACACCCGGCGCAGCACCGAGGCCGCGCGCGGGTTGTCCGGGTCGACGGCGCGGACCTCCTCGGCGGTGGACCGGGCGAGCTCCAGCTCCCCGGCCGCGAGGAGGGTCTCCGCCGACCGGAGCAGCCGGTCCAGCAGGCGCTCCAGCCGCGCCTCCGCCGAGAGCGCGAGGTCGGTCACGGCCGCCACCCCCGGGACCGGGCCGCGGCCCCGCCGGGCCTGTCGCAGCACCGGGGTCGCTGGCTCATGGTCGGTCCGCCTCGCTGTCGCGTTCCTCCCCGGCAGCCTAGGCCGGGACGGCGGGTTTCCCGGCGGTCCCGAGCGCCGTCGTCCCGCCCGGTCGTGACTCCGCGCGGCCCGGCGGGGGTAGAGCAGGTCCGTGCTCACCCGCAGGGGGCTCCTCGCGGCGGCCGGCCAGCTGGCGGCCGCCGGGGTGCTCGCAGCCTGCGGCACCCGGCTGCCGGGCGGCGTCCTGGGCGGGGGAGGCGGGGACGCCGCCGTCCTCACCGCGCGACCGGGTGCCGGGCCGGCCGGTGCCTCCGGCGGGCTGGCCACGGTCCCGGGCACGCACCCGCTGGGTCTCGTGGCCCGACGGGACCCGCTGGTGCACGTCCCGCCGACCGGGACCCCGGACGCGGCCCTGCCGCTGGTGGTGACGCTGCACGGAGCGGGCGGGGACGCGGAGGCCGGGCTGTCCCTGCTGCGACCGCTGGCCGACGAACGCGGCCTGCTGCTCCTCGCGCCGGCGTCCCGGAGGCCGACGTGGGACGCCGTCCGCGGCAGGTACGGGCCCGACGCCGCGCTCGTCGACCGCGCCCTGGCCCGGGTCTTCGCCGCCTTCACGGTGGACGTCGGTCGGGTGGCCGTCGCCGGGTTCTCCGACGGCGCCTCGTACGCGCTCGGCCTGGGGCTGGCCAACGGCGAGCTGTTCCGTCGGGTCGTCGCGTTCTCACCGGGCTTCGTGCCGCCGGGGACACCGCGGGTGGGGACGCCGCGGGTGTTCGTCTCCCACGGCGACGCCGACGACGTCCTCCCGATCGACCGGACCAGCCGGGAGATCGTGCCGGACCTGCGCGACGACGGGTACGAGGTCACCTACCGGGAGTTCGCCGGGCCGCACGCGGTCCCCGCCGACGTCGTCCGGGAGGCGGTCGACTGGCTCGGCTGAGCGGGGCGACCTCGGGCCGGTCAGCACCTTGCGCGACCGGCGGCGTGCACCCACGCTGAAGCGTCGGCGTCGGCATGCGAGGTGGGGCTCGCGCGGACGGGAGGAGGCGCGATGCCGGCCGGGCTTGTCCGGAGGTGCCCGTCGCGGGCAGCAGCTGTGCTGGCCCTGGCCTGCCTGGCGACGACGTCCTGCGGCCCCGCCGCCTCCGACGCCGCCCCAGGGGCGACGCCGTCCGCCGGAACACCCACCCGCGCCTCGACCGTCGACCCGCCGACCGCCGATCCGCCGGCTCCCGGGCTCGCCGCGGTCGCGGGGGACGCGCAGGCGGGCGTGCGCGGTCGGCTGCTGCAGTTCCGCCGGGACGTGGAGCGGCACCGGCTGGAGGTCCGGCTGGTCGCGGCGAACGCCGGTCTGGTGGTCGAGGGCCTGGACCTGCGCGCCCCGGGACTGACCACCGAGCCCGCGCTGGGCCCGGGCGCCGTGCTGGTCCCGGCGCCCGGGCTGGACCTCCCGGTGACCATGGGCCCCGCCGACTGCACGGTGCCGCCCGCCGCCCCGGTCGTCTCGCTGCGGCTGCGCGACGGGACCGGGGCGCAGCGGACCGTGGAGGTGCCCCTGGAGGACGACGGCCTGGTGCAGCGGCTGCACGACCAGGACTGCGCCGAGCAGGCCTTGCGCGGCCAGGCCGACATCACGGTGGTCGCGGCGCAGCCCGTCCGGACGGTTCGGGGGCCCGCGATGCGCGTGTCGATCGAGCTGCGCCGGCTCACCGGGACCGACCCGGTCCACGTCACCGGCACCGGGTCGAACACCGTCTACGACATCACCGCCGTGGGCCCGCTGCCCACCCTCGTCGACGGCTCCGCGGTCCTCGAGGTCGACATGGTGCCGGCCCGCTGCGACGTGCACGCCCTGGGCGAGAGCTACCGGACCGGGCTGATCGGGCTGGTCGTCGCGCTGGGGGAGGGCGCTCCCCGGCCGCTCGTGCTCACCCCCGCCGACGACGTGCGGAGCAGCCTGGAGACCTTCGCGGTGACCACCTGCCGCACGCCGCCCGACTGACCGACCCGCTGAACCGGCCCTCGGCCCGGGCGAGCAGGGCCACCCGGTCGCCGCGGCGGGCGAACGCGACGGTGAAGGCCCGGCCGATCCCGCCACTGGCACCGGTGACGACGACGGCCTTGGGCACGGGTCTCCCCAGCAGGGCCGGACGGGGTGTGCTGCCGGCGACGGTCACCGCCGGTCCGGCGAGCAGGTCGGCGGCGCTGTCGTCGGTCATGGGGGCTCCTCCCTGCCGCCGCGCGGCCCGGTCAGCCCAGCTGGGACAGCGCCAGGCCCGCACCTCCGGCCAGCACCGTCAGCAGCAGGCTGCCGACGGCGTTGACCGCGGCCTGCAGGCGCCGACCCGTCTGGAGCAGCCGGACCGTCTCGAAGGAGGCGGTGCTGAAGGTCGTGTAGCCGCCGCAGAACCCGGTCCCGACGACGATCCTGATCGCATCGGGCTCGCCGCGGAAGAGCACCAGGCCGGTCAGCAGCCCGAGCAGGAGCGACCCGCTGACGTTGATCAGGAGCGTGGCCCAGGGGAAGGTCGTGGGCCACCGGCGCTTGATGCCGCCGTCCAGGCCGAAGCGCGCCAGCGCCCCGGCACTGCCGGCCAGCGCCACCCACACGGCCATCACCGGGCGCCCCCGACGGCCGGGGAGTCCGCGGTCCGCGCCTGCCGGACCCGGTGGTGGCCCACCGCCACGGCGATGCCCGCGCCGGCCGCCACCAGGCCGGCGACCACGCTGGCCGCCCCGTACGCGACGGCGACCGGCCAGCGGTCGTGGTGGACCAGCAGGTCGACCTCGACCGCGAGGGTGCTGTAGGTGGTCAGCGCACCGCAGAAGCCGGTCCCGGCGAACAGCCGCAGCGCCCGCCGGCGACCGACGTCCGGGCCGCGGCGCGCGAGGGCCTCCAGCAGCAGGCCGAGCAGGAAGGCGCCGGCGAGGTTGACCAGGAACGTCGCGGTCGGCCAGCCCTCCGCCGGGGTGGGCAGCCACCGGCCGACGGCGTACCGGACGGGCGCACCGAGGAGCCCGCCCAGCGCCACCGCCAGCCAGAGCCGGGGGTGGTGGTGCGCCGGGCGACCCGCAGGGGGTGGCGGAGGAGCGTCGGTCATCGGGACCAGTCTCCCCGGTCCAGGACCGGACCCGGGGTCACCGGCAGGGCTGCTGCCGTCTGGTCGCCGCCAGGCGCGGCTTGGGCAGGGCGTCGACGACCTCCGACGGGGCCTCGGCGCGGGTGTGGTCGACCCGCGCCCAGACGGTCTTGCGCGCACCGTCGGTGAACCAGCCGTGGGCTCCGCACACCCGGGCGACGACGTAGAGCCCCAGGCCGCCGAGCGCGGCGTCCCGGTCGACGGCGGGGTCGGGGCCGACGTCGACGGCGGCGTCGCTCACCTCGAGCAGCCAGTGCGTGGACGTGCGGGTCAGGGTGATCTCCACCGGCCCGCGACCGTGCCGCAGCGCGTTCGAGCCGACCTCCTCGAACACCAGCAGCAACCGCTCGACCGCACCTCCGGTGACGGTCCCGGCCGCCTGCTCGGCGCCCAGCGCGGCCGCGAGCCGGCGCCGGCACTGGGTCAGCTCGGCCGCGGACCCCGGGGTCCACCGCCCGTCGAGGACGGCACCGCCCTCGAGTGCGGGCGGGGGTCGGTTCCCCCACATCACGTCGGTCAACTGCCCTCCCCGTCCTGGCGGTGCTCCGCGAGGGGTCGTGCGCACCGCCCTGTGCTCCCGGCCCGCTCCCTCCATCGGCGGGCGGAGGCCCGGACGTGATCGGCTGGAGCCAACCCGGCAGCGTGCGGTCGACAACGTACGACGACGACCCCGCCGCCCTGCCCTGCCGGGTCAGGGCAGCGCGCCGGTCTCGGTCAGCTCCCGCGCGATCTCGACCAGCTTGCGGTTGGTGCGCTGGGACACGCGCGCGAGCAGCAGGAAGGCGTCGTCCGCCCGCAGCTTGTAGCGCTCCATGAGGATGCCCTTGGCCTGCCCGATCACGTCCCGGCTGCCCAGCGCCACCTGCAGGTCGTGCTCGTGCCGCGCGCCGGCGAGCGCCACCGCCGCGTGCGCGGCGAAGACCAGGCCGATGTCCTCGGACTCCTCGCCGAAGGTGTGCGGCTCGGTGGAGTAGAGGTTGAGCGCGCCCAGGTCGTCCTCCGTGACGAAGAGCCGGAAGCTCAGCGAGCTGCCGGCACCCAGCGCGGCGGCGCCGGCCGCGAACCGGGGCCAGCGCCGCTCGGTGGCCATGTCGTCGATGCGGACCGTCCGCTGGGTCCAGATCGAGTCCAGGCAGGGCCCCTCGTGCAGCCCGGTCTGCAGCTCGTCGGCCCGGCGGGACAGCTCACCGGTCGCCGCCCGGGACTCCACGGTGCGGCGCCCGGTCACGTAGCTGATGCTCGCCGAGCCGACACCCGGCACGGCGTCGACCGCCCCGGCGGTGATCGTCTGCAGCGTCGCCTCCACGTCGGCGTGCTCCTGCTGCAGCGACCGCGCGACCTCGCTCATGACCTCGCCGAGGCCTCCGACCGCCCCGACGTCACGGCCACGCCGGGCACGGGCGGGAGCGGGTCGGCTCTGCGCCGACCGCCCCGCCCGCCGGGTGTCGCCGTCCTCGTGGGCCACCTCCGCAGGCTAGTCGCGTCCGGCTCCGGCGAGGTCCGTTCCTGCGGGCGGAGGTGGGGGGATCGGATCGCCCCGCGATCAGCCGTCCACCCGGGCGGCGCTGCGAGGTGGCGCCGGGCGCGTGCCGGGGGCGAAGAGGTCGACCAACCCGTCCCAGCGGTTGCGCCGGCCGGCCGGGAAGCGCTCCTGGGCCCGGCGCGCGCGGTCGGACCCGGCGGGGTACCTGCGGCGGGCCCAGCGGGAGGTCGGCCGGGCCAGCCGCAGCGCGGCCACCACGGACACGGCCGGGACGAACACCCCCACCACCCCGGCCACCACCCGGCCCTTGAGGATGCTGATCAGCGCGAACACCGTGTTGACGACGACGGTGACCGCCACCGCGACCTCGCCGCCGGCCCCGTCGGTGTCGAAGGGGTTGGCGCCGAAGAGCAGCAGGCCGCCGACCAGCAGCGCCAGCAGCACCGCGTCGACGGAGCTGCGCCCCTCGGCGGACCAGTAGACGTCGTCCAGGTGCAGCCACAGCGCGAACTCGTCGAGCGTCAGCGCGGCACCGACCCCGAACAGGGCCGCGAGCACGTACTGCCCCGCTCCGCCGGGGCGGTAGGTGAACTCGGCGGTGCCGGTGCCCAGCAGCAGGAAGATGCCGTAGACCTCGTGGTGCAGGTGGACCCCGCCGACGCTGGCGTCGCGGAACGGCCCCCGGCCGGCGCGGATGGCCCGGGTGACGAAGCGGGTCGTCAGGAAGGTGACCAGCAGCGCGGCCACCAGCCAGGCGACCACGGCCCGGCGGCCGCTGAGGAACGGCAGCAGTGCGTCCACGGACCCACCTCCCAGCCTCCGGACTGCCGAAGCTAGCCAGGGACGGGCAGCAGCGGAAGGCCCGGCCGACCGGGCGGGACCTCCCGGGCTCGGGCGGGTGCGACCTGCGCCCACCGGATAGGTTCACCCCCGACGGGACAGGCGGCCGGCGGCGATGAGGTGGGCACGGTGGGCAGGTCGGTGCTGGTGACCGGCGGGAACCGGGGGATCGGGCTGGCGATCGCCCGCTCGTTCGCGGAGGCCGGCGACTCGGTCGCGGTGACGCACCGCGGCAGCGGTGCTCCCGAGGGACTGTTCGGGGTGGAGTGCGACGTCACCGACGCCGCGGCGGTGGACCGCGCGTTCACCGAGGTCGAGCAGCACCAGGGCCCGGTCGAGGTGCTGGTGAGCAACGCCGGCATCACCCGGGACGGGCTGCTGCTGCGGATGGGCGAGGACGCGTTCACCGAGGTCATCGACGCCAACCTCACCGCCGCCTACCGGGTCGCCAAGCGCGCGGCGCCGAAGATGGTGCGCGCCCGCTCCGGCCGGATGGTCTTCATCAGCTCGGTGGTGGGGCTGCTGGGCTCCGCCGGGCAGGTCAACTACGCAGCCAGCAAGTCCGGGCTGGTCGGGCTCGCCCGCTCGATCGCCCGCGAGCTGGGCAGCCGCAACATCACCGCCAACGTGGTGGCGCCGGGCTTCGTGTCCACGGACATGACCGCGGAGCTGCCGGAGGCACGGCAGCAGGAGATCCTCGGGCAGGTGCCGCTGGGCCGCCTCGCCGAGGCGGACGAGATCGCCGGCGTCGTCCGCTTCCTGGCGGGCGAGCAGGCGGGGTACATCACCGGGGCGGTCGTCCCGGTCGACGGCGGCCTCGGCATGGGGCACTAGGGATGGGGCACTGACAATGGGCATTCTCGAGGGCAAGAAGATCCTGGTCGCCGGCGTGCTCACCGAGCAGTCGATCGCCTTCTCGGTGGCGCGCATCGCGCAGGAGCAGGGTGCCACCGTCGTCCTGTCCAACTTCGGCCGCGCCCTGTCGCTGTGCCAGCGGATCGCCAAGCGGCTGCCGCACGAGGCGGCGGTGGTCGAGCTGGACGTCACGAACACCGAGCACCTGTCGACCCTGGCCGACCGGCTGCGCGAGCACGTCGACGGTCTGGACGGCGTCGTCCACTCGATCGGCTTCGCTCCCCAGGAGGCGATGGGCGACGGGTTCACCGAGGTGGCGTGGGAGCACGCGGCCACCGCGTTCCAGGTGTCCAGCTGGTCGCTGGCCTCGCTCACCCAGGCCTGCCGCCCGCTGTTCGGCGACACCGCCTCCGTGGTCGGGCTGACCTTCGACGCGACCGTTGCCTGGCCGGTGTACGGCTGGATGGGCGCCGCGAAGGCGGCGCTGGAGTCGACCTCCCGCTACCTGGCCCGGGAGCTCGGCTCCGAGGGCGTGCGGGTGAACCTGGTCGCGGCCGGACCGCTGCGCACCATGGCGATGAAGTCTATCCCGGGCAGCGCGCAGTTCGAGGAGGCCTGGGAGGGTCGCGCGCCGCTGGGCTGGTCGGTCACCGACACCGAGCCTGCCGGCAAGGCCGTCGCCGCGCTGCTGTCGGACTGGTTCCCGGCGACGACCGGTGAGATCGTGCACGTCGACGGCGGCTTCCACGCCGTGGGCGTGTGATGACGGAGCCCCGCGGTGGGGGTGTGACGGTCCGGTGACCGACCTCGCACGCCCCCGGCACCCGATGCCCGCAGGTGCCTCCCTCACCCCTCCCGGCCAGCAGCCGGACCAGGACCCGTCGCTCGCCGTCCGCAACAACGGCGGCGTCGAGCCCTCGCGCGCACCCGCCCCCGCCGGCCGCCGCGAGGCGCTGCTGGTGCTCGGCTTCGGCGGCCCCGAGGGCACCGACGACGTGATGCCGTTCCTGGAGAACGTCACCCGTGGCCGCGGCATCCCGCGGGAGCGGCTCGAGGCTGTCGCCGAGCACTACCACCACTTCGGCGGGGTGAGCCCGATCAACGACCAGAACAAGGCGCTGGTCGCCGCCCTGCAGGCCGAGCTCGCCACGGCCGGCATCGAGATGCCGGTGTACTGGGGCAACCGCAACTGGGCGCCCTACGTCGAGGACGCCTGGCGGCAGATGGCCGAGGACGGCATCGCGCACGCCTACGTGCTCGCGACCTCGGCCTACGCCTCCTTCTCCGGCTGCCGGCAGTACCACGAGGACGTCGCCCGGGCCCGGGTCGCGCTGGAGCTCGACCCGACCGCGCCGGCCGGCCCGACCGCGGAGAAGCTGCCGCACTACTTCGACGCACCCGGCTTCGTGCAGGCCAACGCGGAGGCGCTGGCCGCCGCGATCGCCACGCTGCCCGAGGACGTGCGCGACACCGCCCGGCTGGTGGCCACCGCGCACAGCATCCCGGACGCGATGGCCGCCGTCGCCGGGCCGCAGGGCGGGGCGTACGAGGCCGAGCTGATGCGGGCGGCCCAGCTGGTCGTGGACGCCGCGGCCCCGGGGCGCCCGTTCGACCTGGTCTGGCAGAGCCGCAGCGGGCCGCCGTCGGTGCCGTGGCTGGAACCCGACGTCAACGACCACCTGCGGGCGCTGGCCGGGTCGGGGGAGAAGGCGGTCGTCGTCTTCCCGGTCGGGTTCATCAGCGACCACCTCGAGGTCATCTGGGACCTGGACAACGAGGCGGAGGAGACCGCCGGCGAGCTGGGGCTGGCGTTCGTCCGCGCGGGGACCGCCGGCACCCACCCGGCCTTCGTCACCTCGCTGCGGGAGCTGCTGGAGGAACGGCGGGCCGGCGGCGAGCCGCGGCTGGGCACCAACTGCCCCGCGAGCTGCTGTTTCGTGCAGCGCCCCGCCCGGCCCGTCGGCAGCCGCGCCTAGCGAGGGATGGCGTTGTAGGCGGCGACCGTGGCGTGCCGGACGGCGTCGGCCAGCGGGCGGAGCGCGTCGTCCCGGGCCGCGGCCTGCGCGTGGGTCACGGCGGCGCCGGGGGCATCGGCCATCGCCAGGTCGAGCACCTGGGAGAGCCGCTGCGCCCGGCCCAGCACCGACAGCGCCAGCGGGTCGTGGTCGGCGGGCAGCCCGGGTGCGCGGACGGTCTTGGCCAGCCCGGCCAGCAGCGCGGGCACCTCGGGGTTCCAGCGCGCCAGGTCCAGCGCCACCAGCGTGCGGGCCGCATCGCCGACGGCGAGGTCGAGCTCGCCGGAGACCGCCCGCAGGTTGCCCTCCACCGCCGGCGGGACCGGCGGGGCGCCGGCCAGGTCGACCGCCGTCCAGGAGACCGCCTCCGGGCCCAGGTCCTCGGGCACCAGTGCGACCCGCTCACCGACCGCGGCCTGGCCGGACTCCAGCGCCGCCGCGACCAGCGAGGGGACGGCCGGGATGCCCCGGGTGTCCCCGGGCACCGGCAGCACCAGCCGCAGCCGCCGCTCCCCGAGCCCGCGCAGCGCGCTCAGCGCCCAGCCCAGCGGGACCGCCTCGTCGGTGCCGGGGAGCCCGACCACGCGGTGGGCGGTGTCGCCCAGCAGGGCGTCGAGGGCGGCGTCGTAGGAGGTCCGGCCGGAGAGCCAGGCGGTGGCCCAGACGGCGACCCGGCCGGCGGCGATGTCGTGCACGACTGACGAGGCTACGACCCGCGCGCCACCCGTCGTCGAGGGCACCGCCGGACGGGCGGCGCGTGCCAGACTGCGAAGCGTGGCTGCCTGGTTGCTCTGGTTGATCGCCGCAGGCCTCTTCGCCGCCGGCGAGGTGGCCAGCCTGGACCTGGTGTTGCTGATGTTCGCCGGCGGTGCGCTGGGCGGGATGAGCGCGGCGTTCCTCACCGACAGCGTGCCGCTGCAGCTCCTCGCCTTCGCCGTCGTCTCGGTGGCCCTGCTGGTCGTCGTCCGCCCGGTCGCCAAGCGGCACCTGGTCGACCGGACCCCCGAGCAGATCGACGGCGTGGCCGTCTACGTCGGGCGCACGGCGGTGGTGAGCCAGCGGGTGGACAACGACTCCGGGCGCATCCGGATGGGCCACGACGAGTGGACGGCGCGCACCCAGCTCGACGACGAGGTCTTCGAGGTGGGCGACGAGGTGCGGATCGTGCAGATCGAGGGGCCGGTCGCCTTCGTCGGCCGCTGCTGAGCCCCGTCCGCGGAAGCCGGGAACGGAATCGGTGACGTGTCCGTCTCGGACGGTGCAGGATCGCTGGCACGCACCACCTCCTAGGAACGGAGCACCGTGGAACCCGCACTGATCGCGCTCATCGTGATCGCGCTCTTCGTGGTCATCGTCCTCGCCAAGAGCGTGACGATCGTCCCGCAGGCCCAGGCGAAGGTCGTCGAGCGTCTGGGCCGGTACAGCCGGACGCTGTCACCCGGCCTGGCCCTGCTCGTCCCGTTCGTGGACCGGGTCCGCGCCACCATCGACCTGCGCGAGCAGGTCATCTCCTTCCCGCCGCAGCCGGTGATCACCGCGGACAACCTGCAGGTCGGCATCGACACGGTGGTGTACTTCCAGGTCACCGACCCGCGGCTGGCGGTGTACGGCATCGCCAACTACATCACCGGCATGGAGCAGCTGACCACCACGACGCTGCGCAACGTCGTCGGCGGGCTCAATCTGGAAGGGGCGCTCACCGGCCGGGACGGCATCAACTCCCAGCTGCGTGAGGTCCTCGACGGCACCACCGGTCCGTGGGGGCTGCGGGTGGCGCGGGTGGAGATCAAGGCGATCGACCCGCCGCCGTCCATCCAGGACTCCATGGAGAAGCAGATGCGCGCCGACCGGGACAAGCGCGCGGTCATCCTCACCGCCGAGGGGCAGCGCCAGTCGGCGATCACCACGGCCGAAGGGCAGAAGGCGTCGGCGATCCTCTCGGCCGAGGGCAAGAAGCAGGCCGCCATCCTCGATGCGGAGGCCGAGCGGCAGAGCCGGATCCTCCGCGCGGAGGGTGAGCGGGCGGCGCTGTTCCTGCAGGCGCAGGGCCAGGCGAAGTCGATCGAGACGGTGTTCCAGGCCATCCACGACGGCAAGCCCGACCAGGGGCTGCTGGCCTACCAGTACCTGCAGACGCTGCCGAAGATCGCGCAGGGCGACGCCAACAAGATGTGGATCGTCCCCAGCGAGTTCAGCAAGGCGCTGGAGGGGCTGTCCCGGCTGGGCGGCTCGGACGGCGAGCAGCGGTCCTGGCTGGACGTCGATGCGTCGGCCAACGGCAACGGGGCCGCTGGCGAGGCTGCGGCGGTGGCCGCTCCGGCAGCCGCGGCCCAGTCGCTGGACACCAGCAGCTGGTTCGACTCGAACCTGCCGCCGGCCGCCGAGCAGCCCGAGGCGAAGATCTCGCTGTCCAGCATCGGCGTGGAGCCCGGCCTGCCCAGCGCCGCGCCGCCGCGGCCGTCCCTCGCCCAGGCCGCCGAGGACGTCCGCAGCACGCCGCCCCAGATCGGCGCCCCCGAGCAGGAGTAGCCCGAGACGACGAACGGCCGGTACCGCAGTTGCGGTACCGGCCGTTCGTCGTCCGGGGCTCAGTCCTTCAACAGCCCCTCGCGGAGCTTGGCCAGGGTCTGGCTGAGCAGCCGCGAGACGTGCATCTGCGAGATGCCGATGTCCGCGGCGATCTGCGACTGGGTCATGTTCCCGAAGAACCGCAGGATCAGGATGCGGCGCTCGCGGGCCGGGATGGTGGCCAGCAGCGGCTGCAGCGACTCGCGGTACTCCACGCCCTCGAGCGCGGCGTCCTCCTCGCCCAGCGTCGCGGCCAGGGTGGGGGAGTCCTCCTCGCCGGACAGCCGCTCGTCCAGGGAGCTGCTGCGGTAGGCGTTGGCCACCGCCAGGCCCTCCAGGACCTCGGCGCGCGGGATGCCCAGGTGCTCGGCCAGCTCCGACGGCGTGGGGGCGTGCCCGTTCTTCTGGGACAGCTCGCTGACCGCCGCGTTCAGCGACAGGTGCAGCTCCTGCAGCCGCCGCGGCACCCGTACCGACCAGCCCTGGTCGCGGAAGTGCCGCTTGATCTCCCCGGTGATCGTGGGGACGGCGAAGGAGAGGAACTCCACCCCGCGGGTCGGGTCGAACCGGTCGATCGCCGCGATGAGGCCGAGCGTGCCGACCTGCAGCAGGTCGTCGAAGGGCTCCCCGCGGTTGCTGAACCGGCGGGCGAAGTGCCGGACCAGCGGCAGGTGCTCCTCGACCAGGATCTCCCGCAGCCGTTCCCGGCGCGGGTCGCCCTTCTCCAGGGTGGACAGCTCCAGGAACAGCGGCGCGGTCCGCTCGGCCCGGCTGCGGTTCTCCGACAGCGGGACCGCGGCCGGGGCCTCGGGTGCCGCGACGACCTCGGTCGCGACCTCGACCTCCTCGACGACCTCGACCGCCTCGACGACGACGTCGTCCGGCGCCGGGTCGGCGGGGTCTCGTTCCGTGGGGGCGTCGTCGGGGTCCGTGGTCGTCTCCAGGGTCTCCGGGGCAGCTCCGGGGACGACCGGTGCGTCGTCCGCGGGAGTGCGGGGTCGGGCGGTCTCACCCGCGGCGAGGACGGCGGCGTCGTCGGCGGCCGGCGAGTCCGTGGCAGCCGCCGGGGTCACCGGGCGACCGAGACGTCAGCGCCGGGCTCGGTGAGCAGGTCGTCCCGGCTGTACCGGCGCAGCTTCTTGACCAGGGCGATGCCGGCGACCGGGGTGTCCGAGCCGTTGCCGGCGGCCACCGTGGCCTGGTCGCTCGGGCCGGCCTCGACGGTGTCGACCAGCGCCTGCAGCACCGCCCAGCCGAAGCCGTCGCGCGGCACGTCGACGCCGGGGGAGGTGGGCACCCACGCATCGATGCGGAGGCCCTCGCGGCTGGCCTCGAAGACCACGGTCAGCGGGAAGCCGCCCAGCGCGACCGAGGCCAGCGTGGCGCAGGCCTCGTCGACGGCCAGCCGGAGGTCCTCGACCGCGTCGAGGTCGAAGTCCATCCGCATCGCGAGGTCACCAGCCATCGCGCGCACCGCGGGGAGCTGCGTCGGCGAGGTCGGGACCTTCAGTTCCAGGCGCTCGGCGCGCCGTTCGCCGGTGGGGGCATCGGCGCCCGTCGTGTCGACCATGCGTCGTTCGCTCCTTCGTCGTCCCCACGTCCCGGACAGGAGCGTGGCGGTCCATCTCAGCGCACCCACCGCAGGCCCCGCCAGGCGCGCGAGCGCCGGACGGTGCGGAGGGGCCGGGCTGTGCCCGGAACCCCTGACGGTAGACCGGTCGGCCCGGATCCCCACCTCGGCACCGGGGCGACCCCCTCCTGCTGGCGATGACGGGCCCCTCCTCCGGGTTTGAGCCGACCCGATCGTGCCCATCCCAACGGCGTGAGACTGCGCCGTAGTGACCTGCACGCCCGGGGCTGGACGCGACGCCGCGCCGGACGCGGGTTCGCCTACTTCGACTCCGACGGCGTGCTGATCAGGGACGACCGGCTGGACCGGCTGAAGTCGCTGGCCATCCCGCCGGCCTGGAAGGACGTGTGGATCTGCCCGTGGCCCAACGGCCACATCCAGGCGGTCGGCACCGACGCCGCCGGTCGGCGGCAGTACCGGTACCACGACCTGTGGCGGGTCAAGCGGGACGCCGCCAAGCACGAGCGGGTGCTGGAGATCAGCCACCAGCTGCCCGATGTCCGGGATGCCGTCCTGGACGCGCTGGGCACGAAGGGCCTGAACCGCGACCGGGTGCTCGCCTGCGGTGTGCGGCTGCTGGACCTGGGGGCCTTCCGGGTGGGCAGCGAGCAGTACGCCGAGGACAACGGCACCTTCGGGCTGGCCACCCTGCGCCGCGAGCACGTCGAGGTGCGCGGCGAGCAGGTCTTCTTCCACTACACCGCCAAGGGCAGCATCGAGCGCGAGCTGGAGCTGATCGACAAGCCGACCGCGGTGGTGGTCCGGGAGCTGCTCAGGCGGCCGGCCGACCAGGGCCACGAGCTGCTGGGCTACCCGTTGGCCGACGGCAGCTGGCACGACATCACCAGCGACGAAATCAACGCCTACCTCAAGGAGATCAGCGGCGCGGAGATCACCGCGAAGGACTTCCGCACGTGGACCGCGACGGTGATGATGGCCGCCACGCTGGCCGAGGGTCCCCCGCCGAAGAGCAGGACGGCGCGGGGCAAGGTGGTCCGGCAGGCCTACGTGAAGGTCTCCGAGCAGCTGGGCAACACCCCGGCGGTGTGCAAGGCCAGCTACGTCGACCCGCGGGTGGTCGACCGGTACGAGCACGGCGAGACGATCGCCGACGCGCTGGCCGAGGCCTCCCAGGCACCCGACGACCGGACGGCGCAGCGGACCCTCGAGGCCGGCGTCTGCAGCCTGCTCAGCGCCTGACGAAGGACCCCGCTGCCCCCCCACGCTCGGCGCGGGCCCCTGCAGCGGGGCCGAACAGCACGACGGGCACCGCTCCCGAGAGAGGTGCCCGTCGTGCTCTTCGCGGGAGGACCGGGGTGCTAGGCCTTCTCGGCGATCGTGAAGAGGTCGATGAGGCCGGTGACCTCCAGCGGGCGGGTCACGGCGCGGGTGTTGGCTACCAGCCGCAGACCGACGTCGCGGGAGCGCGCCGACTTCTGGGTCTCCACCAGGACGGCCAGCCCGGCCGAACCGAGGAACTGCACGCCGCACAGGTCGATGACCAGGGCGGTCGGCTGCTGCTCGAGCTGGGTGTCCAGGGATGCCCGCAGGACCGGGGCGGTGAAGGTGTCGACCTCGCCGACGACCGTCACGGTCACCGTGCCGTCGCCGTCGGTGGAGGTCGACAACGTGATCACGTCGTCGAAGGGCGCTTCGTTCGAGTCAGCCGGGGCCGACACGTCGCGCGAGCCCTCGGCGGGCGACTCGGATGAGGTCACGGACTGCAGCTCCTCTCAGCGGCGATGCCCGTCGGGCACGCTCAACCCGGCCAATGTACTGCGGTGCACCGGCCGGTCCGACGCGGCCCGGGACACGCAGGGTGTTCCGGACGCGCCCGCCCAGGGCCTGGGCAGGCGACGGCTGGCTGCTCAACCGTGGCGCCCAACCTAGCCTCGTGGTGAGGGAGGCACCAATCAGGCCGCCCGCGGGGTCAGCCGTCGGTGAGGTGCATGGCCCGCTCCTCGGGACCCTCCCCGCCGATCGGGTCCTCGCCGCTGGCGATCACGTCGTCGCTGACGCTGTCGGTGAACGAGTCGGCCTGGTCGGACAGGCCGTCCTGGGAGATCTGCGGCACGGTCCGGTCGTGGGTCTCCGCGGCCCGCACGTCGTCGGTCGGGTCCAGCCCGGTGTCGGGCTCCTCCCGGTCGAGCCGGCCGGACAGCGACTCGCCCTCGGACTGCTCGAACGCGGTGGTGCCGACGTCGACGCTGGCGTTCGCCCGCTCACCGGGCACCGGGGCGAACTCCGGGTCCTCGGCCAGCTCCTCGGTCGGGTGGTCGTCGTCGGCGATGTCCGGGACACCGTCGTCCTCGTAGGAGATGTCGCGCGCGGTCTGGCCCTGGGGCTCGGTGCTGCCGCCCTCGCGGTCCAGGGTGCCGGTGATGCCGCGCTCGTCGTCGGGGAACTCCGCGTCGTTCAGCGCGGAGTCGCGGGCGGCCTGGTCGGGCTCGGTCATGGTGGTGCCTCCGTTCTGCGTGCCGCGGTGCGCGCACGCTCGCCGTCCGGTGGACGGGGGGAGCCGATCGGGTGACCGGCGTCGTGCGATCGCCCTACCCGCCAGTCCCGGCGCCATGCGTGACCCATCGCCGAGGCCGTCCGGGCTTGTCGATCACGTCAGGCGGGTAGCGACCGGGAATGGCGATGGCAGACGTGCGGGCGATGGGCGAGCCGGTCCGGCGATGGGCGCGCACCCAGAAGCAGGAGTACACGCAGGGCGAGGCGCGACCGTTGGGTGCGGACCTGGGGGCGATGGGCGTCTACCTCGGACTGGTGGGCACGGCAGCGGCCGCGATCCGGGCCACCGGCCGGGAGCTGCCCAGCAGGATCCCGGTGGGCGACGCCGTCCTGCTCACCGTCGGCACGTTCCGGCTGGCCCGACGGATCGCCAAGGACCCGGTCACCGCGCCCGTGCGCGCACCGTTCGTCAGATACCAGGGGACGTCGGGGGAGGCAGAGGTCGCCGAGGTCGTGCGGGAGCACGGCGGGGTCAAGCACGCCGTGGGCGAGCTGCTGACCTGCCCCTTCTGCATGGCGCAGTGGGTCGGCACCGGGTTCGTGCTCGGCTACGTGACCGCGCCTCGCGCCACCCGGCTGGCCGCCCTGACGATGACCATGGTCGCCGGCTCCGACGTCCTGCAGTTCGTCTACGACGCGATCCAGAACGGTGCGCTGAAGGGCGGGGAGAGGACGGCGGGAGCCTGACCGGCCAGGACGTCTGAGCCGTCGGCCAGGACGTCTGAGCCGTCGCGCTCAGGGTGCCTGGCCGCCCGGTGGTGGCCGCCTGCGGCCCGCCGGGTCACCCGACCGGGTGGTCGACCACGCAGCGTGGCCTCCTCGCGCTGCCGCGACGGGCCCGGACGCCCTATCCTGCGATCTTGACGGGACATGGGTGTCGCGGGCCCGAGCCAGGAGGTTGGCGTGCGTTCGATCTGGAAGGGCGCGGTCTCCTTCGGCCTGGTCAGCATCGCGGTGAAGCTGTACTCGGCGACCGAGGACCACGACATCCGGTTCCACCAGGTGCACGTGACCGACGGCGGCCGGGTGAAGTACAAGCGGGTCTGCTCGGTCGACGGCGAGGAGGTCGAGTACGCCGACATCGCCAAGGGCTACGAGCTCCCTGACGGCCAGCTCGTCGTGCTGACCGACGAGGACCTCGACCAGCTGCCGCTGGGCACCACGCACGAGATCGAGGTGCTCCAGTTCGTCGACCAGGAGCAGATCGACCCGATCCACTTCGAGAAGACCTACTACCTGGAGCCCGACGGGGTGGCCACCCGCCCCTACGTGCTGCTCCGCACCGCGCTGGAGAACGCCGGCCAGGTCGCGATCACCAAGATCGCCATCCGGCAGCGGGAGTCGCTGGCCGCGCTGCGGGTCCGCGACGGCGTCCTGGTGCTGCACACCATGCGGTGGCCCGACGAGATCCGCCGGCCCGGCTTCGGCTTCCTCGACGAGGAGGTGCCGGTCAAGGCGGCCGAGCTGGCGATGGCCGAGTCGCTCATCTCGACGATGGCCGGCGACTTCGACCCCTCGGCGTTCACCGACGACTACCGCGAGGCGATGCAGCAGCTGCTGGAGGCCAAGCAGTCCGGCGGTGAGGTGCAGCAGGCGCCCGACGCCGCCGACGACGGCGGTGGCGCGGTGGTCGACCTGATGAGCGCGCTGCGGCGCAGCGTCGAGCGGGCCGGCGGCAGCGCGCCGGCGGCCGGTGCGGACGACGACAGCTCGGACGACGCCGACGAGGCGGCGCCGGCGAAGACCACCGCCCGCAAGGCCCCGGCGAAGAAGGCCACCACCGCCGCGAGGAAGGCGCCGGCCAAGAAGGCGCCCGCCAAGGAGGCCGCCGCCGGGAAGGCCGACGACGAGCCGGCCAAGCCGGCCAAGCGCGCGTCCCGGGCCCGCAAGACCGCCTGACCCGTGGCGCCTCACGACCCCCTGGCTCCCTACCGGGCCAAGCGGGACCCGGCGCGCACCGCCGAGCCGGTGCCGCCGCCGGACCAGCCGCTGCCTGCCGGGGACGACGACACCTTCGTCGTGCACGAGCACCACACCCCCCGCGGCCGCACCGGCCAGCGGGTGCACTGGGACCTGCGGCTCGAGCGGGACGGCGTCCTGAAGAGCTGGGCGGTGCCCAAGGGGCCGCCGACCGAGCCGGGGGTCAACCGGCTCGCCGTCCCCACCGAGGACCACCCGCTGGAGTACGCCTCGTTCTCCGGCACCATCACCGCCGGCGAGTACGGCGGCGGGCAGGTGAGCATCTGGGACGCCGGCCGCTACGCCACCGAGAAGTGGGCCGACGACCACGTCACCGTCTCCTTCGACGGGCAGCGGCTGACCGGCCGGTACGTGGTGTTCCGGCTGCCCGACGGCAGCTGGAACGTGCGCAAGCTCGACGTCACACCTCCGGTGGGGAACCCGACACCGGTCGCCGGGGTGCCGGAGGACCTGCCGCCGATGCTCGCCGCGATCGGGGAGCTGCCCCGCATCGACGATCCGCGGTGGGGGTACGAGTTCAAGTGGGACGGCGTCCGGGCGCTGGCGCACGTGCGGGCGGGGAGGCTGCGGCTGCGGGCGCGCAGCGGCAACGACGTCACCGGCACCTATCCCGAGCTGCACCGGCTGCCCGAGGTGCTCGCCGGCCACGACGCCGTGCTCGACGGCGAGGTCGTCGCGCTGGACAGGCGCGGCCGGCCCGACTTCGGGCTGCTGCAGGGCCGGATGCACCGCACCGGCCCGGAGATCGCCCGGATGGCGGCGGCCGCACCGGTGACCTACCTGGTGTTCGACCTGCTCGCGTTGGACGGCGAGAGCCTGCTCGCGCTGCCCTGGACCGAGCGGCGGGAGCGCCTCGACGCGCTCGGCCTGGCCTCGGACCGCTGGGTCACCACCCCGTGGTTCCGGGGCAACGCCCCCCGGGTCGGCGAGCAGGTGCAGGCGGCCAGCCTGGAGAACGGGCTGGAGGGCGTGGTCGCCAAGCGGCTCGACTCGCCCTACCGGCCCGGCGGGCGGGGTCCGGACTGGCGCAAGGTGAAGAACCTGCGCACCCAGTCGGTGGTCGTCGGCGGCTGGCGGCCGGGCGAGGGCCGGCGGGCCGGCGGGATCGGCTCGCTGCTCGTCGGCGTGCACGACGGCACCGGGCGGCTGGTCTTCGCCGGGCACGTCGGCACCGGCTTCACCGCCGCGGCACTGGCCGAGCTCGGCCGGCTGGTCACCGCGCGCACGTCCTCGCCGTTCGCCGACACGCTGCCCCGTGAGGTCGTCCGGGACGCGCACTGGGTGGAACCGCTGCTGGTCGGCGAGGTGCGGTACACCCAGTGGACCCGGGAGGGCCGGCTGCGGCACCCGGCCTGGCGGGGACTGAGGGACGACGTCGACCCGGCGGCGGTGGTGATCGAGCCGTGAGCCGTCAGCGGGTGCACATCGAGGGCCGCCAGCTCGAGGTCTCCAACCTGGACAAGGTGCTGTTCCCGGAGGTCTCGTTCACCAAGGCGCAGGTCATCGACTACTACGTGCGGATCGCGCCGGTGCTGCTGCCGCACGTCGCGCACCGGCCGGTCACCTTCACCCGGTGGCCGAACGGCGTCGACGGCCAGGCGTTCTTCGAGAAGAACAGCGCCCGGCACGCGCCGGGGTGGGTGGCGTCGGTGACCGTCCCGACCCCCGGCTCGTCGCGGGGCCGGGAGACGCTGGACATGGTGCTGCTGACCGCCGTCCCCGACCTGGTCTGGTCGGCGAACCTGGCCGCGCTGGAGGTGCACGTGCCGCAGTGGCAGGTGGACGACCAGGGCACGGCCCAGCTGCCGGACCTGCTCGTCCTCGACCTCGACCCCGGCCCGGGCACCGACGTCGTCGACTGCGCCCGGGTCGCGCACCGGCTGCGCGAGCAGCTGGCCGCCGACGGGCTGGACCCGGTGGTGAAGACGTCGGGGTCCAAGGGCCTGCAGGTGTACGCGCCGATCCGGTGCGAGGACAAGGAGCACCCCAGCCGGTACGCCAAGGCGCTGGCCCAGCGGCTGAGCGGCGAGACACCCGAGCAGGTCGTGTGGCGGATGGAGAAGGCCCTGCGACCGGGCAAGGTGCTGGTCGACTGGAGCCAGAACAACACCGCGAAGACGACGGTCGCGCCGTACTCGCTGCGCGCCCGCCCGTTCGCCACGGTCTCGACGCCGCTGCGGTGGACCGAGGTCGACGCGCTCCGCGACGGGAGGGACGCGGCGTCGGTCCGGTTCCGCACCGACGACGTCCTGGCCCGGGTGGAGGAGCACGGCGACCTCTTCGACGTCGCCGCCCGGCGGCGCGCCGACCTCCCGACGACCTGACGACGGACCCCTGGAGGACCTCGTGACCGATCCCCTGGCACCGCTGGCCGCCGCACTCGACGGCACCGGGCAGCTGGTCCACGCCGTGACCGACGACCAGTGGCAGCTGCCGACGCCGTGCCCGGGCTGGACCGTCCGCCAGCTGGTCGGCCACCTCGTCGGGGGCGGCCGGCTCTGCACCCGGGTGCTGCGCGGGGAACCGCTGCCGCCGCTGGACCAGCTCGGCCGCCGGGGGCACGTCGACCAGCTCGGCGACGACCCCGCCGCGGCCTACGACACCTCGGCCGCCGAGCTGCTGCAGGCGCTGGCTGCCCCGGGCGTCCTGGACCGGGCGCACACCCTGCCCGTCGGCACGTTGCCCGGGCCGGCGGTGGTGCACCTGCGGACCGTCGAGACGCTGGTGCACGGCTGGGACCTGGCCCGCGCGACCGGCCGCGCCGCGCCGTTCGCCGACGAGCTCGCCGACCGGGAGATGGCGTTCAGCCGCGACCTGCTCGGCCGGCTGCCGGAGGGCCGGCAGCCGTTCGCGCCGACCCTGCCGGCCGCCGAGGGGTCGCCGGCGATCGACCGGCTCGCCGCCCTGCTCGGCCGCCAGCCCTGACCGGGGGCCGCCGACCCGGTGGTGCCGGCCCGGGCGGTGACCCGGCACGTCGAGGACCGGGGGACCGTCAAGGCCCGTCCATCCTCGCCTCCGCTTGATTTGACTGGCTCAAGAAAACGGGGTTGAGTCGTCGGCGATGGAGACGGCCTGGGAGGAGCAGCTGCGCAGCGCTGGGCTCCGCGTCACCCGGCCCCGGCTCGCGGTGCTGGACGTCCTCGTCGGGCACCCGCACGTCGACGCCGACACCATCGCCACCGCGGCGCGCGCCGTGCACCCGTCGATCTCGCCGCAGGCGGTCTACGGGGTGCTGAAGGCGCTCGTCGGGAGCGGCCTCGCCCGCCGCATCGAGCCGGCCGGTGGGCCGGCGCTCTACGAGCTGCGGGTCGGCGACAACCACCACCACCTGGTCTGCCGGGAGTGCGGGCTGGTCGCGGACGTCGACTGCGTCGTGGGGGCGGCCCCGTGCCTGGCCCCCTCGGACGCAGCCGGGTTCGCCGTCGACGAGGCCGAGGTCGTCTTCTGGGGGCTCTGCGCGGACTGCCAGGTCGCGCGCAGGCAGCACGGGTACGGAACAGGCACCACCAGCAGTTCGATCCGAGAAGGAGTTCGCGCATGACCGACGTCGCATCGCAGGGACCGGCGGCCAGTGAGGCCGACCGGCCGATCCTGACCAACCGTCAGGGCCACCCGGTCTACGACAACCAGAACCAGCGCACAGTGGGTGCCCGTGGCCCGGCCACGCTGGAGAACTACCAGTTCCTCGAGAAGATCAGCCACTTCGACCGGGAGCGCATCCCGGAGCGCGTGGTGCACGCCCGCGGCGCCACCGCGTTCGGTGTCTTCGTGGCCGACGGCACCGTCGGCGACGAGCCGATCTCGACGTACACCCGCGCCAAGCTGTTCCAGGAGAAGGGCAAGGAGACCCCGGTCGCCCTGCGCTTCTCCACCGTCGCCGGCGGCCGGGACTCCTCCGAGGCCACCCGCGACCCCCGCGGCTTCGCGGTGAAGTTCTACACCGAGGACGGCAACTGGGACCTGGTCGGCAACAACCTGGGTGTCTTCTTCATCCGGGACGCCATCAAGTTCCCGGACTTCATCCACTCGCAGAAGCCCGACCCGGTGAACTTCGACCGGCAGGTCGCCAACCGGGTGTTCGACTTCTGGTCGCAGTCGCCCGAGGCGATGCACATGATCACGCTGGTGCTGAGCCCGCGCGGCACGCCGTCGAGCTACCGCTTCATGCAGGGCTTCGGCGTGAACACCTACAAGTGGGTCAACGCCGCTGGTGAGACCAAGCTGGTGAAGTACCACTGGCTGCCCCAGCAGGGCGTGAAGTCCTGGACCCAGGCCGACGCGGAGATCGCGCAGGGTCGTGAGCTGGGCGTGCACACGAAGGACCTCTACGAGGCCATCGAGCGCGGCGACTTCCCCTCCTGGGACCTGCACGTCCAGCTGATGGACGACCACGACCACCCGGAGCTGGACTTCGACCCGCTGGACGACACCAAGACGTGGCCGGAGAACGACTTCCCGCTGCGCAAGGTCGGCACCCTGACGCTGAACCGCGCGCCGGAGGACTTCTTCGCCGAGAGCGAGCAGATCGCCTTCGGCACCGGCGTGCTGGTCGACGGGCTGGACTTCTCCGACGACAAGATGCTGGTCGGCCGGACGTTCTCCTACTCTGACACCCAGCGCTACCGGGTGGGCCCCAACTACCTGCAGCTGCCGGTGAACGCGCCCCGGACCCGGGTGGCGACCAACCAGCGCGACGGTCAGATGGCCTTCCACCAGGACCGCGCCGAGGGCACCAACCCGCACGTGAACTACGAGCCGTCGATCACCGGTGGCCTGCGTGAGGCGCAGTACCCGACGCACGACGAGCAGGGCCCGGAGATCACCGGCCGGCTCACCCGCAAGCGGATCGACCGCACCGACGACTACACGCAGGCCGGCCAGCGGTACCTGCTGTCGGAGGAGTGGGAGAAGGACGACCTGGTGGCCAACCTGGTCGACGGCCTCTCCCAGTGCGACCGGCCGATCCAGGAGCGGATGGTCTGGCACCTGTTCATGGCCGAGGACGAGCTGGGGAAGCGCGTCGGCGACGGCATCGGCATCAGCGCGGACGACGTCCGTGGCCTGGCGCCGCTGCAGACCCAGACGCTCACCGAGGCGGAGCTGCAGCGCGCCGCCAACCTGGGCAAGAACGGCCCGCGTGACGTCAGCGGGCTGACGATGACCCACTGCGTGCCCAACGAGCACGAGGTGCTGGCCAGCTGAGCCAGCGGGGCTGACGCCCCGACGGACCTGCGGGCCGCGACCGGACTCCCCGGTCGCGGCCCGCAGCGCTGTGCGGGGTCTCAGCGGGCGGGCACCCGGTGGGCATCGGGCGCGGGCTCGGTGGCCAGGTCGGCCTGCCACAGATCCGGGCCGAAGACCTCGTACTGGATGTCGCGCGCCGGGACGCCGCGGTCCAGGAGGGCGCTGCGCGCCGACCGCATGAACGGCAGCGGGCCGCACAGGTAGTAGGCGGCGCCCTCGGGCAGGGCGACGTCGTCCAGGTCCATCGTCCCGGCGTGCACCCCGTCGACCGGCAGGTCGGTGTGCGCCCCGCGCTCGTACCAGACGTGCATGGTGGAGTGCGGCAGCCGCGAGACGTCGCCGAACACCTGGTCCCGGAGCGCGAAGGACGCCTCGTCCAGGTCGGCGTGCAGCACGGTGATCGGCAGCCGGGAGCGCGCCGCGGTCAGGTGCGACAGCATCCCGGCCATCGGGGTGATGCCGATCCCGGCGCTGGCGAAGACCACCGGGCGGCCGGAGTCGTCGAGCACGACGTCACCGAAGGGCAGCGACAGCGTCAGCACGTCGCCCACCTGCACCTGGTCGCAGAGCAGGGCGGAGACCTCGCCGTCCGGCCGGTCACCGCCGTGGACCCGCTTGACGGAGAACTGCCGGTGCTCACCGTCGTCGGCGCGGGTCAGGCTGTACTGCCGCGGCTGGTGGACGCCGTCGGGCATCTGCACCTTCACCGTGACGTACTGGCCGGGCAGGGACGTCTTGACCAGCCGGTCGTCGGTGCGCCGGACCCGGAACGTGGTGACGTCGGGGGTCTCGGCGACCTTCTGGGTCACCTCCCACTCCCGCCAGACCGTCTCCGGCCGGACGCCGCGGGAGCTGTACAGCCCGCGCTCCATGTTGATCAGCGCGTAGGCCATCAGCCAGTAGACCTCGTCCCAGGCCTCGGCCACGGCCGGTGTCACGGCGTCGCCCAGCACGTCGACGATGGCCCAGAACAGGTGCTCGTGCACCACCTCGTACTGGGCCGGGGTGATCCCCAGCGAGGCGTGCTTGTGCGCGATCCGGGCCAGCAGGTGCTCGGGGACCTGCTCGGGGCTCTCGAGCAGCGCGTTGGCGAACACCGCGACGGACCCGGCCAGCGCCACCTGCTGGGTGCCCTCGGCCTGGTTCCCCCGGTTGAACGTGCCGTCCAGCAGCTCCGGGTGGGCGCCGAACAGGTGGGCGTAGAAGCGTCGGGCGATCTCCTCGATGTTGTCGCCGACGATGGGCAGGGTGGCCTCGATGACCGGACGTGATCGATCGGACAGCATGGGTCGCTCCTCGCGAGGTCGACTGTTCCGTTCCCCGCCCCCCGGCGCGGTCGGGGACGGGTGACCCGAGTCTCACCCGCCGCGGGGACCGGCGCAGGTCCGCCCCCGCGCCTCGACGTCGGCCACACTGGCGACATGGCGGACCAGGACGTGGACCTGCTGCTCGCCGCCGCCGAGCGGGTGGAGGCCCTCGCCGGGCGCACGACCGGTGGCAGCTGGACCGTCCGGGGTCTGCTCGCCTCGCGTCCGGAGGTGGTCGCGGTGTCCGCCGACGGCGGGTCCGAGCACGTGGCCGAGGCCCGGGCGCGGACGGCGGAGTGGATCCGCACCCTGTCCCCGGCGGTCGCCGGTCCGCTCGCCGGCTGGCTGCGGACCGCGGCGCGCCCGCCGGTCGACCGGCACGCGCTCGCCGTCGCCCGGGTGCTGCTCGGCTGACCGTGCCAGGGTCGGGTGGCGGCTGGGTACCGTCCCGCCATGGACCGCATCGCCGCGCTGTACGAGGCCTTCACCGGCCGCGACATCGACGCCGTCGTGGCCCACCTCGCCCCGGACGTGGACTGGCCGGACGCGATGCGGGGCACCCGGGTGGTCGGTGCCGACGCCGTCCGCGCCTACTGGCTGGGCCAGTGGGAGGCGGTCGACCTGCAGGTGACACCCCGCCGGGTGCGCGAGCTGCCGGACGGCCGGGTCGAGGTGCTCGTCGAGCAGGTGGTGCGGGACTCCGACGGCGACCTGCTCAGCCACGCCTTCGTCCTGCACACCTACACCCTGGACGGGCCGCTGGTCCGCCGGATGGACGTGGGCGACCCGGAGACCTAGTCGCCGTCCTGCTCGGCCAGGAACTGCTCGATCTGCGCGCCGAGCTCCTCGCCGCTGGGCATCTCCCCGCCGAAGCCGAGCAGCCCGGTGTCGTCGCGGGCGGCGGTGAAGGAGTCGAACTGCTCCTCCAGCGCGGCGACGACGGCGGTGTTCTCGCTCGACCGGCCGATCTGCTCGTCGACCTCGGTGCGGTTGGCCTCCGCGGCCTCGCGCAGCGTCTCGGTCGGCACGTGCAGCCCGGTCAGCGTCTCCAGGTGCTCCAACAGCGTGAGCGAGGCGGCCGGGTAGGTGGCCTGGGCCAGGTAGTGCGGCACGTGGGCGGCCACCCCGAGGGCGTCCACCCCGGCCTCGCCGAGCCGCAGCTCGAGCAGCGCGCCCACGCTGCCGGGGATGCGCATCTCGCCCCAGTAGACCGGGTAGGACTCGATGAGCTGCCGGCGCGTGGCGTGCGCGGTGACGGTGACCGGGCGGGTGTGCGGCACCGGCATCGGGATGGCGTGCAGCGCCACCACCGAGGTCACGCCCAGCCGGTCGACCAGCTGCTGCACCGCGGCGATGAACCGCTCCCAGGCGAAGTCCGGCTCGGCGCCGTGCAGCAGCAGGAACGGGGTGCCGCCGTCGTCCTCCAGCGCCCAGAGCCCGATCTCGGGGGCGACCACCGACTCGTACCGGTCGCCGCTGAACACCATCCGGGGCCGGTGGCCGCGGTAGTCGACCAGCGCGTCGACGTCGAACCGGGCGATCAGCGTAGCGGGCAGGGCGTCGAGCAGGTGGGCGCCGGCCAGGGCGCCGGCGTGCGCGGCGTCGAACTCACCGGCCAGGTCGTGGACGAGGACCAGCCCGGCGCGCTCCTCGGGCGACGAGACCGCGGCCTCGCGGGCAAGGAGTGGCTCGGCGTCGGGGAGCACCTCGACGAGGTCCTCCGGTCGCTGCGGCACGGGTCCGTCCTCCCAGGGATGAGGGTGTCTTCACCGGTGAAGCCGCAGTCGACGCCGGGCATTCCCCAGCACCCCCAGCCCGCGACCGCCGGCCGCGGCCTCCTGCGGTGTGGCGTCCTCGGACTCGGGGTTGACCGGCGGCTCGGCCTCGGCGGGCCGCCGCACCAGCTGGGCGCCGGAGGAGTCCCCGGTGAGCTGGTGGCTGGTCCCGTCCGGGCCGACCTCCGGGGTGAGGCCGTCGAGCTGGTCGCGGCCGTACCGGTAGGCCACCGCGATCAGTGCGGCCACCGGCACCGACAGGAACGCGCCGATGATGCCGGCCAGGCTGCTGCCGGCGGTCACCGCGAGGATGACCACGGCCGCGTGCAGGTTGAGCCCGCGCCCCTGGATGATCGGCTGCAGGACGTTGCCCTCCAGCTGCTGCACCAGCAGCACGATGACCAGGACCCAGATCGCGGTGGTGACGCCGTTGCTCACCAGCGCGATCAGCACCGCGAACGCGCCGGCGACGAAGGCACCGATGATCGGGATGAACGCGCCGAAGAAGGTCAGCACGGACAGCGGCAGGACCAGCGGCACGTCGAGGACCAGCAGGCCCAGCCCGATGAAGAACGCGTCGACGAAGCCGACCAGCGCCTGCTGGCGGATGAACTCCGACAGCGTCGTCCAGGCCTTGCCGGAGAGCGCGGCCACGTGCGGCGCGGCGCGCGGGCCGGTCTGGGCGGCCAGCCACGGCGTCCACTTGGGGCCGTCCTTGAGGAAGAAGAAGGCCAGCACCAGCGCGAGGACCAGGTTGACCAGTGCGTTGCCGATCGTGGTCGCGGTGGTGACCGCGTAGCCGGCGATGTTCTGGGCGTTGCTCTGCACGGTGTTGATCACCGAGTCGACGGCGTTGCCGACCTGCTCGTCGCCCAGGTTGAACGGGGGCCCGGCCAGGTACTCCTGCACCTGCTGCAGCCCGCCGGTGACGCCGTCGGCGAGCTCCTCGACCTGACCCACCACCTGCGGCGCGATCACCGCGATGATGCCGCCGATCGCGCCGAGGAAGACCAGCAGCACCGTCGCGGACGCCAGGGCCGGTGGCCAGTGGTGCTTGCGGAGGAACCGGGTGGCCGGCCACAGCACCGTGGTGAAGAGCAACCCGAGGACGACGGGGAGCAGGACCACCCACAGCTTGCCGAACACGTACCCGAGGATCACCAGGGCGATCACGATCAGGATGAGCTGCGCGGAGGCGATCGCGACGCTGCGGGTCGCCGCCTGCATGCGCTCGGAGCGCTGCGGCCCCGGGACCGGCGCCCGGGTGCCGATGGTCTCCTGCTCGATGTCGTCCGGCCCGAGGGACGTCGCGCCGCTGACCCCGGCCTCCGGGGAGGTGTCGGCGGCAGCGGCAGCGCCGGCAGCAGGGGGGGTGTCGGCCGTCGGAGAGGCCCCGGCCGGCGGGCGGTCGGCGGCCGTGACGGGCTCGGCGGAACGGTCGGCGGGCATGCGTTGATCCCAACACATCCGGCGTCCCCCCACCCGTCGCGCGGCGGGAGGCGCACGGACGGTCCCGTCCCGCTGTCCTACCAGGGTCGTAGGTTCACCTCATGCCACGGACCGCCACCGCCGACCGGGTCGAGCGCGACGAGCTGCTCGCCTTCCTCCGTCCCCGCCACAAGGCCCTGCTGCTCACCCACCGGGGCGACGGTTCGGCGCAGCTGTCGCCGGTCACCTGCGGCGTCGACGACCGGGGACGGGTGGTGGTCTCGACCTACCCGCAGCGGGCGAAGGTGGCCAACGCGCGGCGCGACCCGCGGGTGGCGCTCTGCGTGCTGTCCGACGACTTCGACGGCGCCTGGGTCCAGGTGGACGGTCGGGCCGAGGTGCTCGACCTGCCCGACGCCCTCGAGCCGCTGGTCGACTACTACCGCGCGATCAGCGGCGAGCACCCGGACTGGGACGAGTACCGCGCCGCCATGCAGCGGCAGGGCAAGGCCTTGCTGCGGGTGACCATCGAGCGCTGGGGGCCGATCGCGACCGGCGGGTTCCCCCCGAGCTGACCGCCTCCTGACCCCGCCGGTGTCCGACAAGCCTCTAGGCTTGCTTTTGTGTCCGCAAGGTGCTGGACTTGCGGGGTGCCGTTCGTGATGACCGTCGACCAGCGGGGCAGCAGGCGCAGCGCCGACCGGGTGCCCGGCGTGCTGGCCGCACTCTCGGGGGTGGCCACCGTGCTCCGCTTCGAGCGCACCGCCGGTGACGAGTTCCAGGGCGTGCTCGACGACCCGGTGGTGGTCGTCGACGTGGTCCGCCGGCTGGTCCGCGACGGCGGCTGGAGCGTCGGGATCGGCGCGGGTCCGGTGCAGACCCCGTTGCCCGGCAGCACCCGCGCGGGCGCCGGGGCTGCCTTCATCGCCGCCCGTGCGGCGGTGGAGGCGGCCAAGCGGCGACCGGTCCGCGTCGCCGTCCGTGGTGTGGTCGCCGACCCGGCTGCCGACGCCCAGGCCGTGCTGACCGCGCTCGCCGCGCTGGTCGAGCGGCGCAGCGAGCAGGCGTGGGAGGCCATCGGGCTGGTCGAGGCGGGGCGCACCCAGGCCGAGGCCGCCACCGAGCTCCGCATCTCCCGGCAGGCGGTCGGTCAGCGACTGGCCGCCGGGCTCTGGGAGGTCGAGCGCGACCTGTGCCCGGCCGCGGCCCGGTTGCTGGCGCGGGCGGTCGGATGAGCATCGCCACGCTCGTGCTGCTCGGCGTCCTCGCGGCCGCCGGCGCCGTCCTCACCCCGCGCAGCGACACCCGGCGCAGCGCGCTGAGCGCCTCGCTGCTGGTCGCGGTGCTCGGCGTCGCCGGCGCCCTGGCCTGGCGGACCGGCCGGGTGGGGGAGGACGTGCAGACCATCGGCGTGCTGCTCGCGGTGGCCGCCGCGGCCCTCGGCGGGGGTCCGGTCGCGACCGCGGTGCTCCGCGCCGCCGACCCCGACCGCGGCCCTTCCCGGCGGCGGGCGTCGGACCCGGAGGTGCTGCGCGGCGGGACGTGGATCGGGGTCCTGGAGCGCACCGCCATCGCGGCCACGGTGCTCGCCGGCTTCGCCGAGGGGCTCGCCGTCCTGATCGCGGTGAAGGGGCTCGGGCGGTTCAACGAGCTGAAGGCCCCGGTCGCCTCGGAGCGCTTCATCATCGGCACGCTGGCCAGCGGCCTGTGGGCCCTCGCCTGCGTCGGCGTCGCCGTCCTGCTGAGGTCCTGACCTCGAGAGCCATGTCGGCCAACACGGCCCGCGCCTGTGGACGGCGAGGACGCGGACCCGGCGGCCCCGGCACGCTCCGGCAGGTGCGCAACCACCTGACCGGCGTGTTCGTCGGGAGTCACGCGATCGCTGAGGGCGTCATCACCCGCAGGCAACTGCGCGAGCGCAGCTACCGGCGCCTGGTGCACGGGGTCTACGCAGATCCCGGCCTGGAGTTCGACCACCGGCTCCGGTGCTCCGCCGTGGCGCTGCTGCTCCCGGCCGGCACCACGATCGCGGGCCACTCGGCCGCCGCGTGGCACGGTGCGCCGTTCGCGGCGACCCACGACCCTGTCACCGTGGTCCGGCCGCCGTCGGTCCTCTGGAGGGGCCCGCGTGAGGTGCGGGTGCACCAGATCGTCCGCGACGAGGCCCGGATCGCCCGGCTGGAGGCCGCCGGCTGGCGGGTGGTCCGGCTCAGCGCCGCCGATCTCCGCGACCTGGAGGGCGTGGTCGTCCCGCCCTGGACCTGACGGTCGGCAGCCATCAGCGGCCCCCTTGCCGGGCCCCGCCACGAGCTTGCGAGTGGTGGGGGGCAAGGGGGTCCTTCATCAGAAGACCTCGATCTGGGCGCCCATCTCGACCAGGCGCTCGTAGAGCTGCTCGTAGCCGCGGGCGATGATGTCCACGTTGCGCAGCACCGACGTGCCCTTGGCCGCCAGCATCGCCAGCAGGATGCAGACCGCCGGCCGCAGCGCGGGCGGGCAGACGATCTCCGCGGCCGACCACCGGGTCGGCCCGGAGACCAGCACCCGGTGCGGGTCGAGCAGCCGGACGTCGGCGCCCAGCCGGGTCAGGTCGGACAGGTGGATGGCCCGGTTGTCGTACACCCAGTCGTGGATCACCGTCTCGCCGGTCGCGGTGGCGGCGATGACCGCGAAGAACGGCAGGTTGTCGATGTTGAGCCCGGGGAAGGGCATCGGGTGCACCTTGTCGATGGGCGCCCGCAGCTGCGAGGGGTGGATGGTGACGTCGACCAGCCGGGTGCGGCCGTTGTCGGCGGCGTACTCCGGCGAGAGGTCGAACCGCAGCCCCATCTCGGCGAGGATCGCCAGCTCGATCTCGAGGAACTCGATCGGGGCGCGGCGCACGGTCAGCTCCGAGCCGGTCACGATGCCGGCGGTCAGCAGGCTCATCGCCTCGACCGGGTCCTCGCTGAGCGGGTAGTCGACGTCGGCGTCGAGCACCGGCTGACCAGTGACCCGCAGCGTCGTCGTCCCGAAGCCCTCGATGCCCACGCCGAGCAGCTCCAGGTACAGGCAGAGGTCCTGGACCATGTAGTTCGGGCTGGCGTTGCGGATCGTCGTGGTGCCGTCGTGCCGCGCGGCGGCCAGCAGCGCGTTCTCCGTGACGGTGTCGCCCCGCTCGGTCAGCACGATCGTGCGGTCCCGGGACTCCGGCCGCTGCACGGTCGCGTGGTACTCCCCGGCCCGGGCCTCCACCGACAGGCCGAAGGGCCGCAGCGCGATCATGTGCGGCTCGATGGTGCGGGTGCCCAGGTCGCAGCCGCCGGCGTAGGGCAGCTCGAACTCCTCCGCGCGGTGCAGCAGCGGGCCGAGGAACATGATGATGCTCCGGGTCCGGCGGGCCGCGTCGGCGTCGATCGCCGACAGGTCCAGCTGCTCCGGGACGACGATCGTCAGGTCGCGGCCGGCCGCGTCCCAGGTGGCGGAGACGCCGATCGAGGTCAGCACCGCGAGGATCCGGTCCACCTCGACGATCCGGGACACGTTGCGCAGCGTCGTCCGGCCGCGGTTGAGCAGCGAGGCGCACAGCAGGGCCACCGCGGCGTTCTTCGACGACTTCACCGTCACGCTGCCGTGCAGCGGGGTGCCGCCGCTGACCCGCAGGTGGGTGGGGCCGGTTCGGCCGACGGTGATCAGCTCGCTCTCCAGTGCGGCCGACAGCCGGCCCAGCAGCTCCAGGGTCAGGTTCTGGTTGCCCTGCTCGATCCGGGCGATCGCGCTCTGGCTGGTGCCCAGCCGCTCGGCGAGCTGGGACTGGGTGAGGCCGTGGTGCCGGCGGGCGTCGCGGACCAGCGCGCCGATCTGGCGGAGCGACTGGCCGGTGGTGTCATCGGTGAGCGTCATCGCCGCGCACCGTATCTCACACATGAGATGCGGACGGTGTGGTGCTGCGTCGTGTCGGTACGCCACCATGCGGCATGGTCTGGTTCTGGCTCGTCCTGCTCGCGGCGCTGAGCGCCCTGCTGCTGGTGGGGTGGCTGATGGACCGCGCGGTCCGCCGCCGCGGCTCCCGGGTGCTGCACTCCGCCGACGTGTGGCGCGACGTCCGCGAGTCACGGCGCGACGCCGAGGCGACCAGCGTGTTCAGCAACGACAACTCCTGGAGCAGCTGGAGCCGCCGCAACCGCCGGTGACCGGCCGCGGGTGCCGCCGGGTTGATCACCCGGCAGGATGGGCACGCCGACCCGGCACCTGCTGCGAGGAGACCACGTGTCCGACACCCCGACGCCTCCCGGCGCCGTCGCCCACCCCGAGCTGCTGGCCGTCTACTGCAACGACCACATCGCCTCCGCGGCGGGCGGCATCGAGCTGGTCACCCGGATGATCGGCGCGCATCGCGGCAGCCCCCACGAGGACGGCCTGCGCCAGCTGCTGGACGAGCTGCGCCAGGAGAAGAGCGACCTCACCGCCACCACGAAGGCGCTCGGGCTGCCGGTGCGGCAGTACAAGCAGGCCGCCGTGTGGGTCGCGGAGAAGGCCAGCCGGCTCAAGCTCAACGGGCACCTGCTCAGCCGCTCGCCGCTCAGCTCGCTGGTCGAGTTCGAGTTCCTGGCCTCCGCCGTCCGCGGCAAGCGCAGCGGCTTCGAGACGCTGCGGATCGCCGCGGAGGTCGACCCGCGGATCGACCCGGTGCTCTTCGACTCGCTGATTGAGCAGGCGAACCGGCAGTACCGCTGGCTGACCGACGCCCGCCGTGAGGTGGCCGCGTCGGTGTTCGGCGGCGACCCCGGCGTGCTGGCGGGCACCGCCGACGCGTGAGCGACCCCGGGCAGGCGGGGCGGCGGGAGCGCAGGTAGAACTCGGGGCATGTGCCACGACCACGACAGCCGTCCGCCTGCACCGCCCCGCTCCGGGGACGTCGCCGAGCGCGGCTCCCTCACCCTCAGCGCCGCCGACGGCACCGAGTTCTCCGCCGCGTACGCAGCACCGGCCGGCCCGGCGCGGGCCGGCGTGGTGATCCTGCCCGACATCCGGGGCCTGCACCCGTACTACGTGGCGCTGGCCGAGCGGTTCGCCGAGGCCGGGCTGCCCGCGGTGGCGATCGACTGGTTCGGGCGCACGGCGGGGGTGGCCGAGGGCGGCACCCGGGGGGAGGACTTCGACTGGAGGACCCACATCCCGCAGACCACCCCGGCCGGGGTGGACGCCGACACCGCCGCGGGCATCGAGTACCTCCGCAGCCGCACCGAGCCCGGTCTCCCGGTCATCACCGTCGGGTTCTGCTTCGGGGGCAGCCACGCGTGGCGGCAGTCCGCCGGCGAGCTGGACCTGGCCGGCAGCGCCGGCTTCTACGGCAAGCCCGAGATGGTGGGGGAGGCGGCCGGCGCCGCCCGCCGGCCGGTGGTCATGATCATCGCCGGGGCGGACGCGGCGACGCCGGTGGAGGACCAGCGCCGGCTCGCGGCGACCATGCGCGCCGCCGGGGCAGACGTCGACGACGTGGTCTACGAGGGGGCGCCGCACTCCTTCTTCGACCGCGCCTTCGGGGAGTGGGCCGAGGCCTGCGACGACGCCTGGCGGCACGTGCTCGCCCTCGCCGACCGGGTCGCCGCACGCTGACCGGGGAGCCGGTCCCGGCCGGAGCGCCGGGACCGGCACCTAGGCTCGGCACCGTGAGCGAACCGATCGACCCCGGTGTCATCGCGCTGGCCGCCAAGGTCTTCGACCTCGCGCGCGAGGGCGACACCGAGCAGCTGACCGCCTACCTGGACGCGGGGGTGCCGGCCAACCTGACCAACGACAAGGGCGACACGCTCCTCATCCTGGCCGCCTACCGCGGCCACGCCGGCACCGTCGCGGCGCTGCTGGAGCGCGGCGCCGACCACGCCCGGATCAACGACCGGGGGCAGAGCCCGCTGGCGGCCGCGGTGTTCAAGCAGTCGTCCGACGCAGTGCGGGCCCTGCTCGCCGCCGGAGCCGACCCGGACGCCGGCTCACCCACCGCCCGCGCAACCGCGCAGTTCTTCGACCTGCCGGAGATGTCCGCACTGCTGGAGGCCTGACCGGTCCGCTCAGCGGGCCGGGGCGGCAGCGGTTGAAGGGGTGGGCGCCGGACGGGCACCGGCCGGCAGTGCCGCGGTGAGCAGGGCCAGCGCCACGCAGGCGCCGAGGCCGATCAGCCCGATGGCGGCGTAGCCGGAGGTGTCGGGCCACTCCGCCCCGCGGTCGGTCGCAGCCTCCAGCACCGTCGCGCTCAGCGCACTGCCGACGGCGAACCCGATGTAGCGGAGCACCTGGTTGAGGCTCATCGCGCTGCCGGTCTCCCCGGCGGGGACGGCGCCGACGATCAACGCCGGCAGCGCGGCGAACACCGTCCCCACCCCGAAGCCGGCGACGGCCATGGCGGCGAAGACCTGCCACAGGTCGGTGCGGACGAAGGCGAACAGCACCTCGCCGGTGCCCAGCAGCACCGCACCGGCCGGGAGCACCCAACGCTTGCCGACGGCGCGCTCCAGCGTCCGGGCCGCCCGGCTGGCCAGGAAGCTGGCGACGGAGAAGGGCAGCAGGACGAGCCCGGCGACGACGATCGAGGTCCCGAACCCGTAGCCGGTGGACTCCGGGGTCTGGGCCAGCCGCGGGACCGAGGCGAGCAGCAGGTAGTTGGCCAGCCCGACCAGCAGCGCCGCGCCGTGCGCGGTGGCCGCGGTGCGGCCGCGGGCCAGCCGCAGGTCGACCAGCGGCGCAGCCGCCCGCAGCTGCCACACCGCCCAGCCGGCCAGCGCCAGCACCGCCACGACGGCGAGCCCGAGGACCGCCGGCGAGGTCCAGCCCCACGTCTCCGCCTCGCCGAGCGCCAGCAGCCCGGTGGCCAGACCGGTGCCGAGCAGCAGCGCGCCGGCGACGTCCAGCCGGCGCGGCGGGACCTCCGGGGACCGCGGGTAGACCAGCGCCGCGGCGACGATGGCCAGCGCGCTGGCGCCGGCGCCGAACCAGAACGCGGTGTGCACCCCGCCGAGCTCGGCGATCGCGCCGGTGAGCGGGTAGCCGAGCCCCACCCCGGCCGCGACGGTCACCGACAGCGCCGCGACCGTCGACCGGGACCGCTCGCCGGCCAGCGCGGTGCGCGCGGTGGCGATGGCCAGCGGGGTGATCCCCAGGCCCACCCCCTGCAGGGCCCGCCCGGCGACCAGCCAGCCCAGGCCCAGCGGCAGCGCGGCCAGCACGCTGCCCAGCAGGACGACGGTGAGGACGACGAGCACCACGGCGCGGCGGTGCCGGCCGTCGCCGAGCCGGCCGATCACCGGGGTGGCGACGGCGCCGACGACCAGGGTGACCGTCAGCGACCACTGGGCGCTGGTGACCGAGACGTGGTTGGCCGCCGCGATCGCCGGGACCAGCGGGGCGCCCAGGCTGCTGATGACCGCCACCAGCATCGCCAGGTACACCAGCACCGGAACCAGGCCGGGGCGGGCGGCGGGTGGTCCTGAGGTCCCCGGGGTGCTCACGTCCTCCGACGGTAGTTGCGGCGCGCCCCGGACCCCGGCTCCGGCTTCCGTCCAGCGGCCGTCGCCCGCCGGGAGGACGTGCGGTCGCCCTCCGTAGCGTTCGGGGCCGGACACCGGAGAGGGGACGGCGATGCCGGACTGGGTGCAGGACGCGGTGTGGTGGCACGTCCACCCGCTCGGCTTCGTCGGCGCGGAGCGGGAGGCACCGGCCGACGGCGCGGTCACCCACCGGCTCGACCGGCTGACCTCGTGGCTGGACTACGCCGTCGAGCTCGGCGCCAACGGGCTCGCGCTGGGTCCGGTGTTCGCCTCGAGCACCCACGGCTACGACACCGTCGACCACGCGCGGATCGACCCGCGGCTGGGGGACGACGCCGACTTCGACGTCCTGGTGGCCGCCGCGCACGACCGCGGCCTGCGGGTGCTGCTGGACGGCGTCTTCAACCACGTGGGCCGGGAGCACCCGGCCTTCCGTGCCGTCCTCGACCAGGGCCCGGCGGCGCCGACGGCGGACTGGTTCCGGCTGCGCTGGCCGCACGGGCCGGACGCCGAGCCGGAGTACGGCACGTTCGAGGGCCACGGCCAGCTGGTGGCGCTGGACCACTCCGCGCCGGCGGTCGCGGACTGGGTCACCGAGGTGATGACCGCGTGGCTGGACCGCGGCGCCGACGGCTGGCGGCTGGACGCCGCCTACGCCGTCCCGGCGTCGTTCTGGGCCACCGTGCTCCCCCGGGTGCGGGCCCGGCACCCCGACGCCTACGTCGTCGGCGAGGTGATCCACGGCGACTACTCCCGGGTCGTGCAGGAGTCCGGCATGGACGCGGTCACCCAGTACGAGCTGTGGAAGGCGGTCTGGAGCTCGCTGAACGACGGCAACCTGCACGAGCTGGCGCACGCGCTGGGCCGGCACGACGGGTTCCTGGACTCGTTCGTGCCGCTGACCTTCGTCGGCAACCACGACGTCACCCGGATCGCCAGCCGGCTGACCGACGTCCGGCACCTGCCGCACGCGCTCGCCGTGCTGTTCACCGTCGGCGGCACGCCGTCGGTCTACGCCGGGGACGAGCAGGCCTTCACCGGCGTCAAGGAGGACCGGGCCGGCGGGGACGACGCCGTCCGGCCGCCGTTCCCCGGCACCCCCGACGAGCTCGCGCCGTTCGGTTGGCCGACCTACCGGCTGCACGTGGAGCTGATCGGCCTCCGCCGCCGGCACCGCTGGCTGCACCGGGCCCGGACGACGGCCCTGCACCGGGACAACCGCCAGCTCAGCTACGCGACGAGTGCCGACGGTGGCCGGCTGGTCGTGGCGCTGAACCTGGCCGACGAGCCGGCCCGGGTGCCGGCACCCGGCGTCGGTCCGGTGCTCGCGGGCGCCGGGGCGGTGCGCCGGGACTCCGTCGAGCTGGCTGCGCACGGCTGGGCGATCCTGGACGGGTGAGGAACCGCACAGCCGTCGCCGGGAATGGCGCGTCGGCGTGGCGGCGTCGTCCCTGCACGTGACCGCACCGACCGAGACCACGTCCTCGCGCGCCTACGCGATCTGGTTGGTCGGCCTGCTCGCCTACGCCGTCGCGATCTTCCACCGCGCCTCCCTCGGCGTCGCCGGGCTCGAGGCGCAGGAGCGGTTCTCCGCAGGTGCGTCGGCGATCTCGCTGTTCCTCGTGCTCCAGCTGGCGGTCTACGCCGCCCTGCAGGTGCCGGTCGGCGTCGCGCTGGACAGGTTCGGGTCCCGACGGGTCGTCATCGCCGGGGCGGTGACGATGGCCGCCGGCCAGCTCGTGCTCGCGCTGGCCACCGACGTGCCCACCGCGGTCATCGCCCGGGTGCTGGTCGGCGCCGGCGATGCCATGACCTTCATCAGCGTGCTCCGGCTCGTGCCGCTGTGGTTCCCCGGCCGCACCGTCCCGGTCATCACCCAGCTGACCGGCATCCTCGGCCAGGTCGGGCAGATCGTGGCCGCCTACCCGCTGGTGACCCTGCTGCACTCGGCGGGCTGGACGCCGACCTTCCTCGGTGCCGCCGCGGTCGGCGTGCTGGTGGCGGTCCTCGTCCTGGTCGCGCTGCGCGACGCCCCGCCCGGCACCCTGACCGCCCCGCCGGCCGGCATGGCGGTGGTCCGGCGCAACCTCGTCGCGGCCTGGCGTGAGCCGGGCACCCGGATCGGGCTGGCCACCCACCTGGTGACCCAGTTCTCCGGCACCGTGTTCGCGCTGCTCTGGGGCTATCCGTTCCTCACCATCGGGGAGGGTCTGTCGCCCGGCGCGGCGGCGTCGCTGCTCAGCCTGCTGGTGCTGGTCGGGATGGGCTTCGGTCCGCTGCTGGGCCAGCTGGTCGGCCGCTGGCCGCTGCGCCGGTCCAACCTGGTGTTCGGCATCCTCGGCGCCACCGCCACCGTCTGGACGGTGGTGCTGCTCTGGCCGGGCCGCGCGCCGCTCTGGCTCCTGGTGGTGCTGATCGTGGTGCTCGGCACCAACGGCCCCGGCTCGATGATCGGCTTCGACTACGCCCGCACCGAGAACCCGGTCGAGCGCTCCGGCAGCGCCAGCGGCGTGGTGAACGTCGGTGGCTTCGTCGCCTCGCTGTGCACCGTGCTGGCGATCGGCTTCGTGCTGGACGCGATGACCCCGGGCAGCTCGACCGACTACTCGCTGGACGCGTTCCGGGCGGCGTTCGCGGTGCAGTACGTCTTCTGGGTGCTCGGCGGGATCGGGGTGGTCGTCCACCGCCGCCAGCTGCGCGCCCGGATGGCCCGGGACGGCGTTGTCCTCGCCCCGCTGGTCGTGGCGGCGCGGGCCAGGATGCGCGGCGGGTCCGCCTACTCCGTGCCGTCGGCCGGCGACTGAGCGGCCCGGGCGACGACGATCGCGTAGTCGAAGCGCCGGCCGTCCCGCTCGACTGGCAGGACCAGGTGCTCGACGGCCGCCGTCCCCGGCAGGGTGGCCAGCCGCTCGGCCAGCTCCGGCGCCGGGTCGCTGGACCAGATCCCCAGCACGCCGCCGGGACGGAGCGCGGCCAGCGCCGTCGTGAGGCCCGCGTCGGCGTAGAGCCCGGCGTTGGACTGGTGCACCAGGAACGCCGGGCCGTTGTCGACGTCCAGCAGGACGGCGTCCCAGTGCGAGGGGGAGCCGGCCAGGGTGTCCGCGACGTCGCCGGCGTGCAACCGCAGCCGCTCCGCGGGCAGCTCCGGCAGGCCGGGCAGCAGGCCGTCGGTGGCCCAGCCGACCAGCGCGGGCTGCAGCTCGGCGACGTCGAGCTCGGCGACCCGCGGGTCGGCCAGCACGGTCGCCGCGGTCCAGCCCAGGCCGAGCCCGCCGACCAGCACCCGCAGGTCCGCCCCGGGGCAGCGGCGCAGCGCCTCCGTGGCCAGCGCGCGCTCGGTGGAGGTGTCGACGTCGTCCATGGCGAAGACGCCGTCGACGACCAGCTCGGTGACCGTTCCTCGGCGGCGCAGCACCACCTCGCCGTGCACACCGGAGTCCCGGCCCAGCTCGTGGAGCTCGTCGTCGGCGATCACGCCGTCGAGTCCCGATGGGGCGGCCGGTCACGGTGCAGCCGGGGCCCGTCCCCGAGCCAGGCCAGGAGCTGCCCGGCGGTCCACCCCGGGTCCTCGATCGCGAGCAGGTGGCCGACACCGGGGCGGACGCGGAAGGGCCAGTCCGGCCGGGTCGCCGCCAGGGCGGCCGCCTGGTCGGCCCGGGCGAGCGGGTCGTCGGCACCCTGCAGCCACAGCACCGGGACGGTGATGCCGGCGAGGGTCTCCCGCCAGGCGGCGGCGTGGCCGAGCAGCGCCATCGTGTGGAGGATCCCGGCCCACTGCACGGCCTGCGCGCGGGTCGCGTCCGGCTGGCCGGCGCGGCGGCGGGTCTCGACCACCACGGGGGCGACCCCCTCGGCCGGGATGCGGTCGACGTGCGGCGTCGCCTGGCGCAGCTGCTGCGCGACGACCTGCTCGGCGGGGAGCCGGGCGAGCTTCCGGGCGACGGCGGCCGCGACCCCGGGCAGCCGGAGGAGGGCCCGGCGGGCCAGCAGTGCCAGGTCGAGACGGCCCGAGGAGCCGGGCACCGGCGGGCTCAGCAGAGCGAGCCGGTCGACGTCGTTGGGGTGCTGGGCGGTGTGCTGCAGCGCCAGCACGCCGCCCATCGAGTGACCCAGCAGCACGACCGGCCGGCCGACCACCTCGGATACGAACCGGTGCAGCAGCCGCAGGTCGTCCGCGAGCGCGGGCCTGCCGGCGGGGACGCCGCTGCCCCCGTGCCCCCACAGGTCGACGGCGAGCACCCGGTGGGTGGCCGTGAGCCGCGGCGCGAGCAGCCCCCAGGTCAGCGCGGAGCCGCCCAGGCCGTGCACCGCCAGGACGACCGGCGCGTCCACCGGCCCGCCGAGGTCCAGGTGGTGCACCGGGCCGCCGAGGTCGGTGACCTGCGAGGTCGCGCCGGCGGGCCAGTCGACGGGTCGGGGCACGCAGGAGGTCTACCGGGCCGACCGCCGTCGCGTCCAGCGGTCAGCGGGCGCGGAACCGCAGTTCCTGGCCGGGCCGGAGCTGTGCGCACCGGTCCACGTCGGCGTCCACGACGTAGCCGATCACCGGGTAGCCACCGGTGACCGGGTGGTCGGCGAGGAAGAGCACCGGGGTGCCGGCCGGCGGCACCTGCAGCGCGCCGCGGACCATGCCCTCGCTGGGCAGCTCGCCGGACCGCAGCCGGTCGAGCGGGACGCCGTCCAGGCGCACCCCGACCCGGTTGCTGTCGCTGCTGACGGTCCACGGCCGCCCGACCAGGCCGGACCAGCCGGCGGCGCCGAACCAGTCGGCCCGGGGTCCGGGCAGCACCGCGACGGTCACCGCCCCGGCGGGTGGGTCGGCCACCGGGGCGAGGTCCACCCCGGCCGGGGGAGCGGTCGGGGGGCCCACCGGCAGCACGTCGCCGGCGGCGACGACCGGCGGGCCCAGCCCGGCGAGGACGTCGGTGGCGCGGGAGCCGAGCACGGGCGGGACGGCGATGCCGCCGCGGACGGCGAGGTAGCTGCGCAGCCCGCCGGCGGGGGCGCCGAGCCGCAGCTCCGCGCCGCTGCGGAGCACCGTCGGGGCGGCGTGCGGCGCACCCGGGCAGCGGGCGCCCGTGGTCACCACGAGCAGGTCGGCCCCGGCGCGCACCGCCAGCCCGCCGAACGTCACCTCGAGCACCGCCGCGTCCGCGGGGTTGCCGACCAGCCGGTTCGCCAGCGCCGCCGAGGCGCGGTCGCAGACGCCGGAGCGCCCGATGCCCAGTGCCGCCTGCCCGGGACGCCCCTCGTCCTGGACGGTCGTGAGCGGCCCGGTGGCCAGCACGGTGAGGGTCCTCATGCGACCTCGAACCGCACCCGGTTGCCCGGTCGGAGCAGGGCCGCCGGATCGCGGTCCAGGTCGAAGACCGCCACGTCCGTGCGCCCGATCAGCTGCCAGCCGCCGGGGGACTCCCGTGGGTAGACGCCGCTGAACTCCCCGGCGAGCGCCACGGAGCCCGGTGGGACCTTGGTCCGCGGGGTGGACCGGCGCGGCACCTCCCACCCGGCGCCGGGCTGGGCCAGGTAGCCGAAGCCCGGCGAGAAGCCGCAGAAGGCGACCGTCCACTCGGCTTCGGTGTGCCGCTGCACCAGCTGCTCGATCGACATCGACAGCAGGTCGGCGGCCTCGGCGAGGTCCGCGCCGTCGTAGTGCACCGGCAGGCTGACGGAGTCCCCGTCGGCGCGGGCGTCCGGACGGGGCGTGGTCCGGCGCACCGCGTCGGCCACCGCTGCCAGGGTGGTGCGGGCCGGGTCGGTGACCAGCAGCACCGTGCGCGCGGCCGGGACGACGTCGACGACGCCCACCGGCGGCTCGGCGGCCAGTGCCGCGTACAGCGCGAGGACGTCGTCGAGAGCGTCCAGCTCGACCAGCAGGGCGGTGCTGCCGCTGGGCAGGAGCCGCATCAGCCGGCGAACGGGGCCAGCTCGACCCCCGCGGCGGTGAGTGCCTCGCGCACCTGCCGGGCGATCCCCACCGCACCCGGGGTGTCGCCGTGCACGCAGATCGAGTCCGGACGCAGGGTGAGCTCGCCGCCCTCGACGTCCCGGATCGGCTCGCCAGCGGCCATCGCCACGCACCGCCGGGCGATCTCTGCCGCGTCGCGCAGTACCGCGCCGGCCAGCCGGCGGGAGACCAGCGTGCCCTGCGGCGTGTAGCCCCGATCGGCGAACGCCTCGTGCACGACGGTGAGCCCGGCCTCCCCGGCGAGCCTCAACCACGCGGAGCCGGGCAGGCCGAGCACCGGCAGCGTGCGGTCGTAGTCGACGATCGCCTCGACCACGGCGGCGGCCTGTTCCTCGTGGTGCACGATCGCGTTGTAGAGCGCGCCGTGCGGTTTGACGTAGCGGACCCGGTCGCCGGCGATCCGGGCGAAGGCCTCCAGCGCGCCGAGCTGGTAGACGACGTCGGCGGTCAGCGCCGCGGGCTCCATGTCGATGAACCGCCGGCCGAAGCCGGGCAGGTCGCGGTAACCGACCTGCGCACCGATGGCGACGCCGGACTCGACGGCCTTCGCGCAGACCCGCAGCATGATGCTGGCGTCGCTCGCGTGGAAGCCGCAGGCGACGTTGGCGCTGGTGACCACGCCGAGCAGCGCGTCGTCGTCACCGAGCGTCCACTGACCGAAGCCCTCGCCGAGGTCGGAGTTGAGGTCCACCAGCCCAGCCTCCCTCACGAGAACAGGTCGATCACCGGTCGCACCGAGTTGACCGCGAGGTACAGGGTCAGCAACCAGGCGGCCCAGCCGATCGCCAGCAGCCAGCGTGGGTAGCGGTAGCCGCGCAGCAGGTCGGTGCGGCGGGTGGCGACCCAGAGCACCACCGCGATCCCGATCGGCAGCAGCAACCCGTTGAACGCGCCGGCGAACACCAGCAGGGTGGTGGGCGCCGTCCCGATCAGCAGGAAGGCCAGCGTGGTGACGCCGATGAACGCGACCACCAGCAGCGTGCGGGTGCGGTCGCTGGTGCCGGTCCGGGAGGTCACGAACGACACCGTCGTGTACGAGGCGCCGATGACACTGGTGATCGCCGCGGCCCACAGCACGATGCCGAACACCCGCATGCCGACGTCGCCCGCGGCGGCTTCGAAGGCGGAGGCGGCCTGGTTCGACGGGTCGAGCGCGGCGCCGCCGCTGACCACCCCGAGGATGGCCAGGAACAGCACGACCCGCATGATCGCGGTGATCAGGATGCCGGTGACCGAGCCGCGGGTGATGTCGCGGACGTGCGCGACGCCGGTGATGCCGGAGTCGAGCAGCCGGTGCGCGCCGGCGTAGACGATGTAGCCGCCGATCGTGCCGCCGACCAGCGTGGTGATCGCCAGGACGTCGACCTCCTCGGGCAGGACGACGTTGCGCAGCGCCTGGCCGACCGGCGGGCCGGAGGTGATGGCCACGTACGTCGTCAGGGCGATCATCACCAGCCCGAGGAGGACGACGATCCGGTCGACGGCCACTCCGGCCCGCTTGCTGAGGAAGATCCCGATCGCGATCAGCGCCGAGAGGCCGCCGCCGATCTTCGGGTCCAGCCCGAGCATCGCGTCAGTGCCGAGCCCCGCGCCGCTGACGTTGCCGATGTTGAACACCAGCCCGCCGATCAGCAGGAACCCGGCCATCACCCAGCCGAGGCCGGGGAGGACGAGGTTGCCCAGCTCCTGCGCGCGCCGGCCGGAGACGCCGATGACCCGCCACACGTTCAGTTGCAGCGCGATGTCGATCAGGATCGAGATGACGATGGCGAAGGCGAACGCCGCGCCCAGCTGCACGGTGAAGGTCGTGGTCTGGGTGATGAAGCCCGGGCCGATGGCCGAGGTGGCCATCAGGAACATGGCGCCGAGCAGGGTCGAGCGGGTGCTCGCGGCCAGCCGTGTCGACGGCGGCGCCGCCGCGGTCTCCGCGCCGGGCTGCTCCGGGGTGTGCGACATGGGCGCTCCAGGGTTCCTGCGGGCCTGCGGATCCGGGAACTGCGCTGTTGCCTGGTGATCGCCGACCGTAGGGTCGACCACGTCCTCCGGCAATTCGAGGAAGGTCCGATGACCACGATCCCCGTCGTCGCCGACGCCGACCGAGCTGCCCCGCGCATGCCCGCTGACGCGCGGGCGCGCTACCGGGCCGGTCTCACGGTGCCCAGCTCCGGGGAGGCCCCGGGGTTCACCCAGGCCAACCTCGTCGTCCTGCCTCGCGACTGGGCGTGGGACATGCTGCTGTTCGGTCAGCGCAACCCCCAGCCGGTGCCGCTGCTCGACGTCACCGACGCGGGCTCGTACCGCACGGTGCTCGCCCCCGACGCCGACCTGCGCACCGATCTGCCGCGCTACCGGGTGTGGCGCGACGGCGCGCTGGTCGCCGAGCCGACCGACGTCACGGGGCTGTGGACCGACGACCTGGTCGCCTTCCTCATCGGCTGCAGCTTCAGCTTCGAGACGGCGTTGCTCGACGCCGGGGTACCGGTGCGCAACATCGAGCAGGGGCGGAACGTGTCGATGTACCGCACCGACCGCGACTGCCGCCCCGCCGGCCGGCTGGCCGGGCCGCTGGTGGTCTCGATGCGGCCGGTCCCCGGTCACCTGGTGGCCACCGCGGTCCAGGTTACCGCCCGGATGCCGCAGGTGCACGGCGCGCCCGTGCACGTCGGCTCGCCGTCGTCCCTGGGCATCCCCGACCTCGGGCGGCCTGACTTCGGCGACCCGGTCGAGAGCGAGAACGGTGACGTCCCGGTGTTCTGGGCCTGCGGGGTGACGCCGCAGGCAGCCCTGATGGCCTCCCGGCCGCCGTTCGCGATCACGCACGCGCCCGGGCACATGTTCATCACCGACGTCCCCGACGCGGCCTACCGGCAGGCGTGAGCGCCACCGTCGTCGCCCGGCTGCGTGCCGCCGGCTGCGTCTTCGCCGAGGACGAGGCAGCGCTGCTGCTGGAAGCAGGCGGGGACCTGGACGCTCTCGTCGCCCGCCGGGTCGCCGGTGAGCCGCTGGAGCAGGTGCTGGGCTGGGCGGAGTTCTGCGGGCTGCGGTTCGCCGTCGCGCCCGGGGTGTTCGTGCCCCGGCAGCGCACCCGGTTGCTGGTGCAGGAGGCGGTGGCGCTGGCGCGGCCGGGGGCGGTCGTCCTGGACCTGTGCTGCGGCACCGGCGCGGTGGGTGTGGCCGTCGCAGCCGCCGTCGGGTCGGTCGACCTGCACGCCGCGGACGTCGACCCGGCGGCGGTGTCCTGCGCCCGGCGCAACGGCGCGGGCTCGGTGTACGAGGGGGACCTCTATGACCCGTTGCCCGCCGCGCTGCGTGGCCGGGTCGACGTGCTGGTGGCCAACGCGCCCTACGTGCCGACCGGGGAGATCGCGCTGATGCCGCCGGAGGCCCGCGACCACGAGGCCCGGGCCGCCCTGGACGGCGGGGACGACGGGCTCGACGTGCAGCGCCGGGTCGTCGCCGGCGCACCGGACTGGCTGGCCCCCGGCGGCGCGCTGCTGATCGAGACCAGCCGCGGGCAGGCGGCCGGGACGCTGGCCGCCGTCCGCGCCGCCGGGCTCACCGGGCGGGTGGTCACCGACGAGGACCTCGCCGGCACCGTCGTCGTCGCCGTGCGGGCACGCCCGGCCCCGTCCTGAAGAGGGGCCGGGCGCCTGCTCAGTTCGGCTCGACGCCGAAGGCGGTGGCCAGCTTCTCGATCTTGCGGGCCCGGCCGAGACGCGGCAGGTCGCTGCCGTCCCGGATGACCTGTCCCCGGGCGTCGAAGTCGGCGAGGAAGTCCCGGGCCCACGCCACGTCCGACGGTGCGGGGCTGATGACCTCGTTGATCACCGGCAGCTGGTCCATGTCCAGGCAGAGCTTCCCGGTCAGCCCGAGGGAGACGGTGAGCGCGGACTGCTCGCGCAGCACGGGGTGGCTGGTGCTGACCGTGGGGCCGTCGATCGGGCCGGGGAGCCCGCCGACCCGGCTGGCGATGACCAGGCGCGAGCGGGGGTAGGCCATCGCCAGGTCGTCGGCGCTGGTGCCGGTGTCCCGGCGGTAGTCACCGCTGCCGAAGGCGAGCCGGAAGGCGCCACGCGCGGAGGCGATCCGCACGGCCTCCTCGATGCCCAGCGCGGACTCCACCAGGGCGAGCACCGGGGTGTCCCCGCCGAGCCGGTCGTTGGTCTCGGTGACGTGCTCGGCGGCCTCGGTCTTGGCGAGCATCACGCCGGCGAGACCGGGCAGGCCCTTGAGGGCGTCGACGTCGTCGGACCAGAACTCGGTCGACCGGTCGTTGATCCGCACCCAGGCGCGCTTCTGGCCGGAGGAGAGGTACTCGACCACGTCGGCGCGGGCGGTCGGCTTGCGCGCCGGGTCGACCGCGTCCTCGATGTCGAGCACGACCTGGTCCGCGCGGGACTCGTGTGCGCTGTCGAACAGCTCCGTGCGCGCGCCGTTGACCAGCAGCCACGAACGGGCGATCCCTGGGTCTACTTGCCTGCCTCTGTGCACCACGCGGCCATTCTGCTGACCGGGGTCCCGCGGACGGCGCGCGGGGTGGGGGAGGAGTCAGGCGGCGTTGCTGCGCAGCCGGTCGAGCAGGCCCACGTGCCAGTCGACGTCGACCCGACGCCCGCTGGAGCCGCGCGGCCGGACCAGGTCGAAGCGGACCAGCTCCGGATCGCGGCCGGGAGCGCGCGAGTCGGCCCAGAGGAGGGCGAGGTGCTCGCGGCGGGCCGGGGCGACGGGGACGGCGTCGAAGGCCAGCTGCAGCCGCAGCTGGGCGGTGGGGGCCTGGGAGTAGAAGTCCCGCAGCCCGTGGGTGTCGGCGGCCGGCAGCTCGCCGTCCTCGGAGTGCCAGACCCGCAGCACCTCGGTGGGCGTGCGCAGGATGAGGCCGCTCATCGGCAGGCCGAGGTTGTCGTTGCCGGGCTCGAGCAGCTCGAGCTGGGTGCCGAACGGGTGGTCGACGTGCTCGGCGTAGGGCCGCAGCCGCTCCATCGCCTCCCGGCGGACCAGCTGGTGGTCGAGGTGGCGGTCGGCGGTGGGCTGCCAGTCGTGGGTCGCGTGGATCACCCGGCTGACGGCCAGGCCGCGGAGCAGCGCGTCCCGCACCTCGACGAGCAGCGGGTGCAGCCGCCGCACGACGGCTTCGGAAGGGTGGGCCACGCCGGAGAGTGTGCCGGGCGGGTGTGACAGTCCGCGGGACCCGGCCCAGGATCAGCCCGTGCCTCCTCTCACCCTGGTCACCGGCGGCAGCCGGGGGATCGGTGCCGCGACCGTCCGCGCCCTCGCCGATCGCGGCCACGACGTGGTCGTCGGCCACCGCACCGGCACCGCCGAGGCCGCGGCCGTGGTCGCCGACGCGGTGGCGCGCGGCGTGCGGGCGGTCGCCGTCCGCGCCGACGTGACCGACCCGGACGACGTCGACGCCCTCTTCGACGCGGCCGGGGAGCTGGGGGTGGTGACCGGGCTGGTGGCCAACGCCGGGGTGACCGCCCACCTGGGCGACCTGGCCGACACCCCGGTGGACGTCGTCCGGCAGGTGCTGGAGGTCAACCTGCTCGGCGTGGTGCTGTGCGCCCGGCGCGCGGCGCAGCTGATGTCCCGCCGGCGGGGCGGTGCGGGTGGGTCGATCGTCGCGGTCTCCTCCAGCGCGGCGACCCTGGGCGCCGCGCACGAGTACGTGCACTACGCGGCAGCCAAGGCGGGCGTCGACGCGCTCGTCGTCGGGCTGGCCAAGGAGCTCGCCGACGACGGGGTCCGGGTCAACGCCGTCGCGCCCGGGCTGGTCCGCACCAGCATCCACGCCGGCGCCGGCGACGCCGGGCGGCTGGAACGGGTCACCGGCCGGGTGCCGATGGGCCGGCCCGGCGAGCCCGACGAGATCGCGCCGGCGATCGCCTGGCTGCTCGGCCCGGAGGCCGCGTACTGCACCGGCGCGGTGCTGCGGGTGGCCGGCGGGCTCTGATGCGTTCGTGCAGGTCGGTGCTGCGGTGACCAGTCGGAACTGTCGTACCCCCTGGCTAGCGTGGGG
>NZ_SJEX01000170.1 GCF_005930495.1 Modestobacter excelsi
GCTGTCTCCTATGGAGACCATGATGATATTAATCAGCTGGCCTTAGATAATTTAAAAACGATAGGAGAGATGTATGATGAATAATATTACTAACTACCAACGTTTAAAAGATAATCTGTCATATCTAAAAATGAATCAAATGATTACTCATTTAGATGAAGTGATAGATTTTAGTATCACTAACGATTTATCATTTATTGATACTTTAATTAAATTGAGTGATTATGAAATCGCAGTTAAAGAAAAGAATATGATTGAATCAATGGTTAAGGTAGCAGCATTCCCTTTTAAAAAGGAACTGTGCGACTTTGACTTTTCATTCCAACCTAACGTCAATAAACAAGAAATCGTAGATTTTACTCATTTACGATTTATAGAAAACCATCAGAATATTGTCTTTTTAGGTCCAAGTGGTGTAGGT
>NZ_SJEX01000171.1 GCF_005930495.1 Modestobacter excelsi
CTATCGCGGAGACGACGGGTGGCCAGTCAGCTGGTGTGATAAGTCAACACGATTGCGCTGAAGAATAATTTAGCCGTCAGGTAAAAGTTCGGTTTGATACTTGAGTATATCCAGGTCGAATAGCCTCAAACTGATCTTCCGCTCAACACATGCGCGCATGTTCCTCCTGCCATTGACGCTGGCTCGTCAAAGTTTCGTCCATTCACAAAAGTATCTCCCGGTTATTGTCGCAACCGCGCTCATTCACCAACAGGCTATGCACGCGCCCATCACGAACGGACCCGTTGCGAATGACTGGCGAATGACCTTCGACAATCGGCTTGCGGGGGGGGCGCTGTCCGCTAGTTTCGCTGTTAGTGGCAAAGACTTGCCGTTTATGGCGATTTGCTCTGGATAACGATCCGTTCGGAATGTACGAAGC
>NZ_SJEX01000172.1 GCF_005930495.1 Modestobacter excelsi
GAGAAAAACGATCCGTGTCACAGTCCCATCAGCACCAATATCGAACTTAACCTCAACCAGCCCCTTGATATAATTTGCTGCAGCATATTCCGGATATCGTGGATACACCGTCACTAATTGCCGGGGCTCATCAGCTTTTTGCTGCGAGCATCCCACTGCCAGGACAGATAACAGAAAAAGTAGTAAAAGGCGTCTTTTCATTTTTATTCCTACGGGTCTTATTCTGACAATATATCCTGTGTTCCAGACTGCCACATCACCACATCCTGTGCCATTATCTGACTCACATTACATACATCGCATCGGGATACAGTAGTAGCACTTTCTGTAATACAGCTTCCTGTTTCTTCCACCATCGCACCGGGATAAACCCGCGAATCATTAACGCGGTAAAAACCCGGTGTGCATCGTTTTTATT
>NZ_SJEX01000173.1 GCF_005930495.1 Modestobacter excelsi
TCTATGCTCCTGGGGCTTCACTCACTTGCCGCCTTCCTGCAACGCGAATCATTTAGCGGAAAAATCCTGGGGCTGCCAACTGGCGGCCCTTTTACAAAGAAGGATAACTAAAATGACAGAAGCGATGAAGATTACCCTCTCTACCCAACCTGCCGACGCGCGCTGGGGAGAAAAAGCAACTTACAGCATTAATAATGACGGCATTACCCTGCATTTGAACGGGGCAGACGATCTGGGGCTGATCCAGCGTGCGGCGCGCAAGATTGACGGTCTGGGCATCAAGCATGTTCAGTTAAGCGGTGAAGGCTGGGATGCGGATCGCTGCTGGGCATTCTGGCAAGGTTACAAAGCCCCGAAAGGCACGCGTAAAGTGGTGTGGCCGGATCTGGACGATGCCCAGCGCCAGGAACTGGAT
>NZ_SJEX01000174.1 GCF_005930495.1 Modestobacter excelsi
ATGCGTGACGGTGTAACAATTATTGATCCACTCACTACATATATTGGCAAAGATGTTCAAATTGGACCAGATACAACGATAGAGCCAGGCGTTAAACTAGTTGGTAAAACCGTAATCGGTTCAAACGTCGTAGTGGGCCAATACTCAGAAATCGCTGATAGCAGCATTGGTAATGGTGTAAATATTAAACAATCAGTGATTAATGAATCAACGGTTGCTGATGAAGTGAATATAGGCCCGTTTGCACAATTAAGACCAGGATCGGATATTAGAAATAAAGTTAAAGTAGGTAACTTTGTAGAAGTGAAGAAATCAGTCGTAAAAGAAGGCGCGAAGCTTCCACATTTAAGTTATATAGGCGATGCTGAAATCGGAGCGCGTGCTAACGTTGGTTGTGGTTCGATTACAGTT
>NZ_SJEX01000175.1 GCF_005930495.1 Modestobacter excelsi
TTCCTGCACATGGCTCTCGGCCGCATCGCCGGTCAACGGCTCGCCGCAGCCGTAAAGCAACCGAAAGTTCGCCGCGCCCTTGAGCAGGCAGAAGAAGTGTTCCGCCGCGTTGCGCGGTTTATCGATACTCAACACGCCGCTTTCGTTGACTCGCGCCAGCAAACGCTCCATGCCGTGGAGCATGCGCTGGGGCCCCGCCTCGAAGAAGATCAGCGAGAGTTTCGGGTCCTGGCTGCCCAACGCCATGATCAGGCGATGCAGGTTCACCGACTCGTCGCTGTTGATCAGCTGATGAAAGCCGCGGGCGATGTTCAACAGCACCGTTTCCACGGCCACGCCTTCCGGCAATTCGAAGAACAGCGACGGCAATTGCTCCTCGCACTTGGCCACCACGGCGGCGGAGAACAGCGT
>NZ_SJEX01000176.1 GCF_005930495.1 Modestobacter excelsi
ATTATACAGTATGTTACATTTGATAATGTTGGAGGTGATAGCGATCCATTTAAAATCCAAAACTTAATCTTTTCTACATTAAATGATGTGGTCTATGGTACGCTGGGGATGAATGTGGAAAATTCTCACTTATCTTTACTATCAAGTAATATTCCCTATTTTGACTATAAAAATCAAATTAGTGATTCGGTTGTGCAATTGGAGAAAGTGGAAGATAATTCTCAATGGCAGGCAAATGGAACAATTAGTGTCTCTTTACTAAACAGCACAAGTCAGTTGAGTACTTATGTAACTGGCAACTCGTATTTATCGGCGATTGATGAAATTGAATCCTACATTGGACTGGAGAATGTAAAAAGTCAGCTAAAACAATTAGTATCGTTAGCTAAAATGGACAG
>NZ_SJEX01000177.1 GCF_005930495.1 Modestobacter excelsi
ATTCAAATACTGCATTATCAATATTTTGGATTTTAATAGGTGCCTTAGGTGTAATAGGTGGCATTTCAGGAAGCATTATCGATAAGCGAGGATTACGTTTTGCTTATATATTAGGCGTTACACTGTTATCTTTAGCTTCAATTTTACTAGTGTTTACTTCTAAAACATGGTTAATTCCATTTATTGCTTCATCACTCTTCGGCGCAAGCTATATCTTTTTAACAGGTGTATTGCTTGTATGGGGGGTGAAAATATTTGTGAAAAATGCTTCTCTAGGTATCGGAATCCCATTTTTAATGTTGGCTGTTGGACAGGTTTTAGGTTCAATGGTAGCTGGAACTTTAATAGATAACCTGAACTACGCGGTGACATTTATGATCTATGGCATAGTAGGATT
>NZ_SJEX01000178.1 GCF_005930495.1 Modestobacter excelsi
GGTCTCGGCCGGGGTCTTCGCCCTCGGCGCGGTGGTCAGCCTGCTGGTGTTCCCCAGCGGCCCGAACCCGGTGCCGCAGCGCGGCGCGCAGGTCCCCGCCGGTCACTGAGTCCCCCGCGCTCCGCACGACGGCGCCCGTCCCTGTCCCGGGGCGGCGCCGTCGTGCGTCCGCACACCTCACGGGCGGGTGTGCGGGAGACGGGACGCCGGAACTGCCCCCGGTCGGCGCCGAAGCCCCATCGGCACCACGGGACTCAGCCGGGACGTGATGTGCGTCGTGGCGCTTGCCCCGGA
>NZ_SJEX01000018.1 GCF_005930495.1 Modestobacter excelsi
CTGCTGGACGGGCGGGCGGTCCGGCTGCGGGCGCTGCCCGACGTCGCGGCGGTGCTCGCCGTGCCGGACCTGTCGGTGGTCGCCATCGACATGCCGATCGGGTTGTCCGAGGACGGCGTCCGGGCCTGCGACGTCGAGGCACGGGACCTGCTCCGCCGGACGGGCGCGGCGAGCTCGGTGTTCCCCTCTCCCGTGCGCGCCGTCCTCGAGGCCCGCGACTACGCCCACGCCCGCGAGCTCAGCCGGGCGGCCACCGTGCCGCCGAGGGCGCCGTCCGCGCAGACCTACATGCTGGTCACGGCGATCCGCGCGCTCGACGAGGCGCTCGGGTCGCCGCCCACCGGGCGGGTCGTCGAGGTGCACCCCGAGCTGGCGTTCCGCTGCGGCCTGGGCGGCGTCACCGACCGCAAGGGGACCGCGCGCGGCACCGTCCAGCGGCTGGCGGCGCTGCGCGCGGTGATGGACGTGGAGGAGGCGCTGGCCGACGCCCCGGCCGGCGTCCCGGTGGTCGACGCGCTGGACGCCTGCGCCGCCGCCTGGTCGGCCCGGCGGCTGGCCGACGGCACCGCGCGGTGCGTGGGCGACGGGTCGACGGACTCCCGCGGCCGGCCGATGCGGATCTGCTGGTGACCGCCGGCTGGGTCGAGGTCGGCGACCGGGTGTTCGTCCGCCGTCACCAGGACCTGGACCTCAACTGCGGGCTGGTCGTGGGGGCGGACGGCTGCCTGGTCGTCGACACCCGCTCGCACCTGGGCGAGGGCCGCGCGCTCGCCGAGGCGGTGCGGGCGGTCACGCCGCACCCGTGGACGGTGGTCAACACCCACGCCCACCACGACCACTGCTTCGGCAACGCCGCGTTCCGCCCGGCCGCCATCTGGGCGCACCGGGACTGCGTCACCGAGCTGCTGAGCACCGCGGAGCAGCAGCGCGCCGCGGTCGTCGCCGCGCTGCTCGCCGACGGCGACCCGGCCGCCGAGCTGGTCGCCGCGGCACCGGTGGACCCGCCCGACCACCTCGTCGGCGACGCGGCGGTGCTGGACGTCGGCGGCCGCACGGTGTCGCTGCGGCACCTCGGCCGCGGGCACACCGGCGCCGACCTGGTGGTCGCGGTGGACGACGTCGTCTTCGCCGGCGACCTGGTCGAGGAGGGTGCGCCGCCGGCCATGGACGACGCCTTCCCGCTGGAGTGGGCGGACACGCTCACCGAGCTGCTGGCGCAGACGCGGGGCCCCGTCGTCCCCGGGCACGGCGCGGTCGTGGACGCGGCGTTCGTCGCCGCCCAGCGCGACGAGCTCGCGCAGCTGGCCCGCTGGCTGACCGAACCGGGGTCCGCGCCGGCGTTCGACGAGCAGACCCGGTCGGTCGCCCGCGGGCGGCTCAGGTGAGCAGCCGGAGGACCGGCAGCGGGAGCACGCGGAGCAGCGCGGAGACCGGGCGCCACGGCCACTCGGGCACGTAGGCCCGCACCGGCTCGCGCTCGATCGCAGCGGTCAGCGCCGCGACGCCGGTCGGCAGGTCGACGGTGAACGGGCCGCGGCGCCCGGTGTTGAGGTCGGTGGCGATGAACCCGGGCAGCACGGTGGTCACCGCGATCGGGCCGCCGAGCACGTCGGCGCGGATGCTCTCGGCCAGCGAGTTGAGCGCGGCCTTGCTCGCCCCGTAGGCCGAGCGGCTGCCCGTCATGCCGCGCACCGAGGCCACCGAGGAGATGACCACCAGGTGGCCGGCGTGCTGGGCGCGGAACAGCTGCATCGCCGCCTCGCAGGTGGCGTGGGTGCCCAGCACGTTGGTGGCGAGCACGGCGCGGTTGCGGGCGGCGTGCCCGGTGCCGACCGAGGCGCTCTCGCCGATCCCCGCGTTGGCGATGAACCGGTCGACGCCACCGAGCTTGCCGGCCAGCCGCGGGACGACCTCGGCGACCGCGTCGGGTCGTCGACGTCCAGCTCACCGACCACGACCCGGATCCCGGGACGGCGGGCGCGCAGCTCCTCGCGCAGCTCCTCCAGGCGGTCCAGCCGCCGGGCCACCAGCACGAGGTCGCGACCCCGGGCGGCGAACTCGCGGGCCATGCCCGCGCCGAGCCCGGCGCTCGCGCCGGTGATGAAGATCCGCTGACGGAGGGGGTGCGGCACCCGGTCAGGATGCCGCACGGCCATGTTGGCCAACACGGCCCCGTCACGGGGCAGTCACCCGCCGCCGGACGGCCATGTTGGCCAACATGGCCGCGGGTTCAGCGGCCGCTGAGCTCGAGGGCGTCGGCGGGGACGGAGGACATGTCCGGCCCGGCGGTGCGGGTGCGCTTGAGCTCCCAGAAGTCCGGCAGGTTGGCCAGCAGCACGGCGCCGTCGAAGGCCTTGCCGGCCTCCTCACCGGTGGGGACCCTGCTGATGACCGGGCCGAAGAAGGCGACGCCGTCGATGTGCATGACCGGGGTGCCGACGTCGTCGCCCACCGGGTCCATGCCCTCGTGGTGGCTCTTCTCCAGCTCCTCGTCGTACTCGGTGGAGCCCGCCGCCTCGGCCAGCTCGGCGGGCAGGCCCACCCGCTCGAGCGCCGGGGCGATCAGGTCGGGCAGCTCCACCTTCTCGTGGTGCCGGAGGGTGCCCATCGCGGTGTACAGGTCGCCCAGCACCCCCTCGCCGTGCTGCTGCGCGGCGGCGATGGCAACGCGGACCGGGCCGATGGCCTGCTCCATCATCGCCTGGTACTCCGGCGACAGCTCCCGGCCGCGGTTGAGCACCGACAGTGACATGACGTGCCAGTGCAGGTCGATGTCGCGCACCTTGGCGGCCTCCAGCACCCAGCGGCTGGTGAGCCAGGCCCACGGGCACAGCGGGTCGAACCAGAAGTCGACGCGGGCCTTCGTGGGCGCGCTCTGCACTGCCTCGGTCATGGGTGCTCCTCAGGTTCTCGGTGGTCCGGCCGGGCAGCGCCCGGGTCGTCTGCGGCCAGCAAGTCCGGACGCCGTCCCGTTGTTCCCGGTCGCCCGGCGGGGCACACGGGGAGGAGACCGTCGTCCGGGCATGGGAAGCTCCGTCCCGTGGCAGTTCCCAACCTGACTCGTGACGACGCCGCGGCCCGCGCCGCGCTGCTGACCGTCTCCAGCTACGACCTCTTCCTGGACGTGACCGACGGTCAGGGCCATCCCGGCGAGGAGACGTTCCGCTCGGTCACCACCCTCACCTTCTCCGCGCGCACGCCCGGCGCCGAGACGTTCGTCGACCTGGTCGCCGAACGGGTCCGCTCCGCCACGCTCAACGGCGTCGAGCTGGACGTCAGCGGCTACACCGAGGAGGGCGGCCTGGTCCTGCCGGAGCTGGCCGAGGACAACGAGCTGGTGGTGGACGCCGACTGCCGCTACTCGCGCACCGGCGAGGGGCTGCACCGCTTCGTCGACCCCGAGGACTCCCAGGTCTACCTGTACACGCACTTCGAGCCGGCCGAGGCCAAGCGCGTGTTCGCCTGCTTCGACCAGCCCGACCTCAAGGCGACCTTCACCGTCCACGTCACCGCGCCGTTCGACTGGCAGGTCGTGAGCAACACCGGCGACCGGACCATCGAGGCCGGTGACGCCGGCTCCCAGCTGGTCCACTTCACCCCGACCAAGCGGATCTCGACCTACCTGGTCGCGCTGGTGGCCGGCCCCTACGCCCGCGTCACCGACCTGCACGACGGCATCCCGCTGGGCATCTTCTGCCGGGCGTCGCTGGCCCGGCACCTCGACCCGGACGCGATCTTCGCCGTCACCAAGGCCGGGTTCGACTTCTACCACCGGGTCTTCGACTACCCGTACCCGTTCGACAAGTACGACCAGCTCTTCGTGCCCGAGTTCAACGCCGGGGCGATGGAGAACGCCGGCGCGGTCACCTTCCTGGAGGACTACGTCTTCCGGTCCAAGACCAGCCGGGCCCGCTACGAGCGGCGTGCCGAGACGATCCTGCACGAGCTGGCGCACATGTGGTTCGGCGACCTGGTGACCATGCGCTGGTGGGACGACCTGTGGCTCAACGAGTCCTTCGCCACCTACATCTCCACGCTGTGCCAGTCCGAGGCGACCGAGTACACGACCGCCTGGACGACGTTCGCCAACACCGAGAAGTCCTGGGCCTACGCGCAGGACCAGCTGCCCTCGACCCACCCGATCGCGGCCGACATGGTCGACGTCGCGGCGGTCGAGGTGAACTTCGACGGGATCACCTACGCCAAGGGCGCCTCGGTGCTCAAGCAGCTGGTGGCCTACGTCGGCCGCGACGAGTTCCTGGCCGGGGTGCGCCGGTACTTCCGCAAGCACGAGTACGGCAACACCACCCTCGACGACCTGCTCAGCGAGCTGTCCGAGGCCTCGGGCCGCGACCTGTCCGACTGGTCGGCGCAGTGGCTGCAGACCAGCCAGGTCAACACCCTGCGGCCGGTGTACTCCCTCGACGCGGACGGCCGGTACAGCGCCTTCGCCATCGAGCAGACCGCCGTACCGGCGCACCCGGTGCTGCGCCGGCACCGGCTGGCGGTCGGGCTGTACAGCTCCGGCCCCGAGGGCCTGACCCGCTCGCACCGCGTCGAGCTGGACGTCGACGGGGCGCGCACCGAGGTGGCCGAGCTGGTCGGCCACCCGGCCGCCGACCTGGTCCTGGTCAACGACGACGACCTCACCTACGCCAAGCTGCGGCTCGACGAGCGGTCGCTGGCCACGCTACGCAGCCAGATCGGTGCGCTCCCGGAGTCCCTCCCCCGTGCCCTGTGCTGGTCGGCGGCGTGGGACATGACCCGTGACGGCGAGCTGCCGGCCCGCGAGTGGGTGCAGCTGGTGCTCGCCGGCGTGGACGCCGAGTCCGAGATCAGCGTCGTCCAGTCCCTGCTGGCCCGGGTCCAGTCGGCACTGTCGGCCTACGCGGACCCGGCCTGGGCACCGACCGGCTGGGAGCTGCTGGGCGACAAGGCGCTGGCCGCGCTGCACAGCGCCGAGCCGGGCAGCGACGCGCAGCTGCAGTGGTCGCGCACCCTCGCCGCGGCCGCCCGCAGCGAGCAGCACGTGGCCGAGCTACGCGGGCTGCTCGACGGGTCGCGGCAGCTCGAGGGGCTGGCCGTCGACGCCGACGCGCGCTGGGCGTTCCTGCACGGGCTGGTCGCCGTCGGGGCGGCCGGCGACACGGAGATCGACGCGGAGGCCGAGCGCGACCCGACGGCGACCGGCGCCCGCCGGGCCGCGACCGCCCGCGCGCTGCGGCCGACGGCCGAGTCCAAGGCGGAGACCTGGGAGCGGGCGTTCACCGACGAGTCGATCCCGAACGCCGTGCACGAGGCGATGGTGGCCGGGTTCTGGCACCCGGCCCAGGAGGAGCTCACGGCGCCCTACGTCGAGCGCTACTTCGCCGACATCCGCGGCCTGTGGGACCGCCGGCCCGGCGAGATCGCGAAGAACGCCGTCGAGTACCTGTTCCCGAAGGTGATCGAGGAGCGGACGGTCGCCGAGGCCGACGCCTTCCTGGCCGGTGACGACGTCCCGGCACCGCTGCGCCGGTTGGTGAGCGAGGGCCGCGATGGCGTCGCCCGGGCCCTCTGGGCGCGCAAGCGGGACGCCGCCGCCGGCTGACCCGCACGCCGGCCGGTGATCAGGTCACCTGATCCAAGGGCAGGGCGCGGCGTGGCTGGTTCAGTGCGAGCGGCGGGAGGGGCGACCGGCGGCGTCGGACATCTGGCGCAGGCCGTTCACGATCGCACCGACGAGGTCGCCCGAGCCGAGGCGGTTGGTCATCGACAGCACCGCCAGGGCGCAGGCCCGATCGGGCAGCCGGCGGGCGGCGGCGGTGCCGGTGACGATCTCCAGCACCCGCTGCCCGGGCGAGATCGCCACGAGCACGCTGGTGGAGGTGTCGCCGCCGGAGCGGGCGTGCAGACCCTCGGCGGTGGTCCGGGTGTCGGTGCCCAGCTCCCCGATGTAGAGGGTGAAGCGCAGCCCGGTCTCCTTCGAGGACATGGTCAGCGCCTCGTCGAGGCGGGACAGGTCCTGGTAGGAGAACGGGGTGGTGCCGCCGGACTCGTCGACCACCGAGCCGCTGGTGTCCGAGGTCGAGGTGCCGCGGGTGTCGGCGGGCGAGGTGTCGCGGGTGGCGAGCTGCTGGGACATCGGGGCGGGGTCTCCGGAGGGTGACGGGGCGGCGGAGAAGGCGGTGCTCATGGCGCGGTCACCAGGTCCCGCGGGCGCCGCCGGCGGCGGTGCGCCGGTGGGCGTCGGGCTCTTGCTGCTCCTGCGGCACGTGCGGGTGCTCGCCGATCGCCAGCGCGGCGGCGGTGGCACCGAGGCTCGGGGTCACGTGGCCGTCGGCGTGCGCATCCTCCCCGTGGCCACCGCCGGCACCGGAGGCATCGGGGTGCGGCTCGTACCAGATCGGCGCCACGTCCCACGGCTGGCCGGGGCGGTACTTGGTCCGGTCCTTGCCCCGCCCGGGCAGGAGGGTCAGCGCCGCCAGCAGCAGGAAGACCGCCAGCGGGATGACGCCGTAGATGAGCACGGTCTCGGTCACGGGCATGGCCGCAATCTACCGGGACACCGGCACCCCGGCCTGGCAGGTCACCACAGAGCGGGGTGGCGGTGCGCCCAGGGCCGGGCCTGCTCCAGCTGGGCGGCGAGCGAGATGAGCGTCGCCTCGTCGGCGGGGCGACCCACCAGCATGGTCCCGATCGGCAGCCCGGCCGCCGTCCACCACAGCGGCACGCTGACCGCGGGCTGACCGGTGACGTTGTAGACGGCCGGGAACGCGGCGTAGCGCTTCTGCCGCTCGAAGTCCTCGGGACCGTCGTCGCCGAACCAGCCCACCGGGCGGGGCGGCATCGTGCAGATCGGCGAGAGCAGGACGTCGTACCGGCTGGTGGCCTCGATGAACCGGCGGGCGAACAGCCGGAGGACGAACATCGCCTGCATCGCGTCCCGGGCCGACAGCGCCAGGCCCCGCTCGCGCAGGTACCGGGTGAGCGGCCGCAGGTGCGGCACACCTGCCTCGGGCACCGGCAGGGTGGTGGCCGACAGCGCCCAGACCACCTCGAAGGAGCCGTAGATGTCGGCGGTGGGCGGGCCCGACGGGAGGTCCTCCACGTCGTGGCCGAGCTCGGCGAGCAGTGTCGAGGCGTCCTCGAAGGCGGCGCGCACCTCCGGGTCCAGCTCGGCGCCGGGCAGCCCGGAGTCCAGGTACCGGCCGATCCGCAGCCGGCCCGGTGCCCGGTCGGCGTAGCCGAGGAAGCTCTCCCCGGCCGGCGGGGGCGCCGCCCAGAACGGGTCGCCGGGCACCGGGCCGGCCATGGCGTCGAGCATCGCCGCGGCGTCCCGCACGGTCCGGGCCAGCGGGCCCTGCACGCCCAGGGCGGTGACCTCGGAGTTGTACGGCGCGTTGCTCACCCGGCCGCGGCTGGGCTTGATGCCGAACAACCCGTTGATGCCGGCCGGGATGCGGATCGAGCCGCCGCCGTCGGACCCCTGGGCGAACGGCAGCAGGCCGGCCGCGACCGCGGCGGCCGCGCCGCCGCTGGAGCCGCCGGCCAGCAGGGTGGTGTCCCAGGGGCAGCGGGCAGGGCCGGTCAGGTCGTTGTCCGTGTAGCAGGGGAACCCGAACTCCGGTGTGCTCGTCTTGCCGACCGAGATGGTGCCGGCGGCGGCCAGTGCGGTGACGACGGCGTCGTCGACGTCGGGCACGAACTCGGCGAGCACCCGCGAGCCCATCGTCGTCCGCACCCCGGCGGTGTTGTTCAGGTCCTTGATCGCCGTCGGCACGCCGTGCAGCGGCGGCAGCTCCGCGCCGTCGACGACGGCCTGGTCGGCGCGCGCGGCCGCCGCACGGGCCCGGTCGGCGGTGACGGTGATGAAGGCGCCGATCCCCGGGTCGAGGGCGTCGATCCTGGCCAGGGCGTGCTCGACCAGCTCGGTCGGGCTCACCTCCCGTGCCCGGACGACGGCCGCCTGCTCCAGCGCGGTCAGGTCGTGCAGCTGGGTACCCGTCGACGAGGTCACGGCCGGACGCTAGCGGGGGCTGCGCCACGATGGGCAGGTGGACCTCTCCCGCGCCGCGGCTGCCGCCCTGGACGACGCCGACCCGCTCGCCGCCTTCCGCGCCCGGTTCACCGGCGTCGACGGCGGCCTCTACATGGACGGCAACTCGCTGGGCCGGCTGCCCGTCGAGACGCCCGCGGCCGTCGCCCGGGTGGTCGAGCAGGAGTGGGGTCGCGGCCTCGTCGGGTCCTGGAGCAGCTGGGTCGAGCAGTCCCGCCGGATCGGCGACGTGCTGGCCGACGGCGTCCTGGGTGCCCGGCCCGGGGAGGTGCTGGTCTCGGACACGACCAGTGTCGACCTCTACAAGCTGCTGGTCGCCGGGGTCGACGCCCGCCCGGGGCGCGACGTGCTGGTCTGCTGCGCCGACGACTTCCCCACCGACCGGTACGTCGTGGCCGGGGTGGCCGCCGCCCGCGGCCTGACCGTCCGCGAGGTCGACGCGCACATCGACACCGGGCTGGACCTCGACGTGCTGGCCGCCTCGCTGGACGACCGGGTCGCCGTCCTCGTCCTCTCCCAGGTGGCCTACCGCTCCGGAGCCCTCGTCGACATCGCCGAGGTCACCCGGCTGGCCCGGGACGCCGGGGTCATCGTCCTGTGGGACCTCAGCCACGGCGCCGGGGCGGTGCCGGCCGAGCTGACCGCCGCCGGCGCGGACCTCGCCGTCGGCTGCACCTACAAGTACCTCAACGGCGGCCCGGGGGCGCCGGCGTTCCTCTACGTCCGCCGGGAGCTGCAGGAACAGCTGCGCCAGCCCATCTGGGGCTGGTTCGGCGCCCGTGACCAGTTCGCCATGGGGCCGGCCTACGAGCCGGCGGACGGCGTCGACCGGTTCGGCGTCGGCACACCGCCGGTGCTGGCCATGGCCGCGGTGGAGGTCGGCGCCCGGATCTCCGCCGAGGCGGGCATCGAGCGCCTCACGGCCAAGGGCCGCGCGCTCACCGAGCTGGTGATCGCGCTCGCGGACGAGTGGCTGGCCGGGCACGGCGTCACCGTCGCCTCGCCCCGGGAGGTGGCCCGCCGGGGCTCGCACGTCAGCCTGGCGCACCCGCAGGCGTGGCAGCTGACCCAGGCGCTGGTCGACCGCGGCGTCGTCCCGGACTTCCGGACGCCGGACCGGCTGCGGCTGGGCCCGGCACCGCTCTACACCCGGTTCGTCGACGTCTGGGACGCGATGGACCGGCTGCGCACCGTGCTCGCCGAGGGCGCGCACGAGAGCTACCCGACCCAGCGGGCCCGCGTCACCTGATGGAGGACCCTCGTGCCCCCCACCACTCGCGAGCTCGCGGCGGGCCCCTGCACGAGGGCCGTTCCAGGACGTCACCCTGGGTCCGTCAGATGTCGGTGGGGACGCCGATGGGGTTGTGCGGCGGCCAGTCGCCGGCGGCCGTGACGGCGCGGCGCACCGGCACGAGCAGCTCGGCCAGCCGGTCGCAGCCGGCCTCGCCGAGCGCGGCCCACGGGCCCTGCGCCAGCCGGTCGGTGTCCGCCTCCACGGCGGCCCGGAGCGCCAGCCCGTCGGCGGTCAGCTCGCCGTCGGCCAGCCAGCCGCGGGAGGTCAGCACGACCCCGGCGTCGGTCCACTCGTCGGTCGACCAGCCGCGCGCCTTCTGCAGCCAGTCGGCGGACGTCGTCCCGGCCGCGGCGCTGAGCACGAGCGCGGGCAGGCCGAGCAGCTCGTGCTGCATCAGCGTGGCCAGGTGCCCGTCACCGCGGTGCTCGCGCAGCGTCGTCAGCGACTGCCACAGCGCGAGGTGCGGCTGCTCGGGAACGGGCAGCGCGGAGTTCGCCGCGGCCAGCGGGCGGCCCGGGAGGTCGACCGCCTCCGCCGCCCACCGGGCCAGGGTGGCGGCCTCGACGGCAGCGGTCGAGTCGGCCCAGCCCGGCAGCGCCCGCTGCACGGCGGCGTCGACCCCGGCCAGCCGGGCGGCCAGCGCCCCGGCCGGGGACGTCGTCGACCACACCTCGGGCACCCGTCGCGCCACGAACGCCGGCGCGAAGGAGGCGAAGGTCGCCGTCACCACCTCCGGGCCGACGGCGCCCAGCGGAGCGGCCCGGCCGGCGAAGTAGCCGGCCCAGAAGGTGCGCAGCCCGGCGGCGGCGAAGGCGGTGCGGGCCTCGTCGGCGAAGTAGGTCAGCGCGTGGAACGGCTCACCCAGCGCCCACAGGCGCCGCGCCACGGTGTGGCCCTGCTGCAGGGACCCGGCCCGAGCCCGCGAGGGCTGGGCGGCAGGAGGGTCCTCCATCAGGCACTCACGGAGTCGGGCATGCCGAGCCACTCCCGCCACCGGGGGTCGACCGTCCGGTGCCCCAGCAACCGCCACGCCGCGCCGCTGGGGGCGCGCGGCGGGTGCGGCAGCGACCAGCCCATCTCCGCCAGCGACCGGTCGGCCTTGGTGTGGTTGCACCGCCGGCAGGCGGCGACGACGTTGTCCCAGGTGTGCGTGCCCCCTCGGCTGCGCGGCACGACGTGGTCGATGCTGGTCGCCGAGCCGCCGCAGTAGACGCAGGTCGACCCGTCACGGGTGAACACGGCGCGGCGGGACAGCGGCACCTGGACCGGGTAGGGCACCCGCACGTAGCGGGTCAGCCGCACCACGATCGGCACGGCCAGGGTGATCCGCTCGGCGTGCACCTCGTCGTCGGTGACGTCGACGGCCTCGGCCTTGGCGGCCAGGACGAGCACGACCGCGCGGCGGCTGGAGACCACGCACAACGGCTCGTAGGTGGCGTTGAGCAGGAGCGTCGCACCGGTCATGGACGGAGCCGGGGCAGGCGCGTGCGGAGCGAGGGAGCGGTCGTGGCGGGCGCCGGGGTGCCCCGGCGCGGACGACGACCCGAGTGCGGTGATCGACACGGGACACCTCCGAGTGCCCCGGGCCACCGACGGCTTCGACAGCCCACGGGCACGCTCATCCTGCACTGTCCCACCGTGCTGTGAGATGCCGGGCTGTCAGGGGGCCCGGCTACGGTCGGCGCGTGCGCTACCCCGACGCCCCCCGCCTCGACCTGGTGGAGGACCTGCACGGTCACCCGGTCGCCGATCCCTACCGCTGGCTGGAGGACGACGACGACCCGCGCACCACCGCGTGGGCCGCCGGCCAGGACGAGCTGGCCACCGGCCTGCTGACCGGTCTGCCCACCCGCGCGGCCTTCGCCGACCGCCTCACCGAGCTGGTGCACGCCGGCGCGGTCGGCATCCCGGTCCGGCGGCGGGGGCGGGCCTTCTCCACCCGGCGCGACCCCGGTCAGGAGCACGCGGTCCTGCGGGTCACCGAGCCCGACGGGACGGTCCGGGTGCTCATCGACCCGACCGCGCTCGACCCGGCCGGCACCACCACGCTCGACGCCTGGTCGCCCAGCTGGGAGGGTGACCGGCTGGCCTACCAGCTCTCGGTGGGCGGCGACGAGGAGTCCCAGCTCTTCGTGCTCGACGTCGGCACCGGCGAGGTGCTCGAGGGCCCGATCGACCGCTGCCGCTACTCCCCCGTCGCCTGGCTGCCCGGCGGCGAGGAGCTGTTCTACGTCCGCCGGCTGGCTCCCGAGCTGGTGCCCGCCGGTGAGGAGCAGTTCCACCGGCGGGTGTGGCGGCACCGGGTGGGCAGCGACCCGGACTCCGACGTCCTCGTCCACGGCGAGGGCGCCGACCCGGCCACCTACTTCGGTGCCCGCACCAGCGCCGACGGCCGCTGGCTGGTGGTTTCCGCCTCGATCGGCACAGCTCCCCGGGACGACGTCTGGCTGGCCGACCTCGCCGGTGACGGCGCGCTGCGCGAGCTGCAGGTCGGCGTCGACGCGCAGACCACCGCCTGGGTCGCCCGCGACGGCCGGCTCTGGCTGCACACCGACCGCGACGCGCCGCGCAACCGCCTGGTGGTCGCCGACCCGGCCGACCCGGCGAGCTGGGCGCCGGCGGCCTGGCGCGAGGTGGTCCCGCAGCAGCCCGACGGCGTGCTGTCCGACCTGGCGCTGGTCGACTCCCCGGACGGCGGCCTGCAGGTGCTCGCCGTGCACGCCGTCGACGCCACCGACCGGCTCTCGCTGTGGTCGGCCGACGGGAGCGGCCGGCTGGCCGAGGTCAGCGACCTGCACCCGGGCAGCGTCTCCGGGGTGAGCGCTCCCCCGGAGGGCGGGACGACGGCCTGGGTGGGCTTCACCGACCACTCCACCCCGCCCTCGGTGCTGCGCTGGGACGCTGCCGACCCGACCGCGCTCACCACCTGGGAGCAGGCGCCGGTGGCCGGCCCGGTCCCGGACGTGCGGGTGGTCGAGACCCACGCGACCTCGGCGGACGGGACGCCGGTGCACCTGTTCGTGCTGTCGCAGACCGGGACGCCGGAGACGCCACGGCCGACCGTCCTGTACGGCTACGGGGGCTTCAACGTCTCGCTCACCCCGGCCTACAGCGCTCAGGCGCTGGCCTGGGTCGCCGCCGGCGGCGTGTGGGTCGTGGCCAACCTGCGCGGCGGCTCCGAGCACGGCGAGGACTGGCACCGGGCCGGCATGCGGGAGCGCAAGCAGAACGTGTTCGACGACTTCACCGCCGCGGCCGAGCACCTCATCGCCAGCGGCTGGACGACGCCGGCGCAGCTGGCGGTGATGGGCGGCTCCAACGGCGGGCTGCTGGTGGGCGCGATGACCACCCAGCACCCCGACCTGGTCGCCGCCGTCGTGTGCAGCGCCCCGCTGCTGGACATGGTCCGGTACGAGCTGTTCGGTCTGGGCCGCACCTGGAACGACGAGTACGGCACCGCCTCGGACCCGGAGGAGCTGGGCTGGCTGCTGGGCTACTCGCCGTACCACCGGGTGGTCGAGGGCACCGCCTACCCCGCGGTGCTGTTCACGACCTTCGAGTCCGACACCCGGGTCCATCCGCTGCACGCCCGCAAGCTCGCCGCGGCGCTGCAGCACGCCACCAGCGCGGAGGCGCCGATCGTGCTCCGACGGGAGCTGTCGGTGGGTCACGGCGCCCGCGCGGTGAGCCGCACGGTGGGTCTGGCCGCCGACCAGCTGGCCTTCCTGGCCGCCTTCACCGGACTGCACCCCGCCGGTCAGCCCTCCCCCGCGGCAAAGAGCTGACCGGCGGGTTCTCCGACGACCGCAACGTACCGGAACGACGACGCCCCATATCCGCCGAGATGGTCGACCGCATCGCGCCGACCTGCAACACTCACCGCCATGAAGCGGGCACGATCGGTGACCCCGATGGACGACTGCGGCGCTGATCCGGGCCGGCTGTGCTCACTGCCGAGCCGCGGCGGAGGGCTCCGCTGAGGCGCCCCCGCCGCGGGCGGGTGGCCGAGGCCAGCCGTCCGGCGACGTACCGGCAGGTCTTCGCCGTGGCCGAGTTCCGCCCGCTGTTCGGCTCCTACCTGCTGTCCACGATCGGCGACGAACTGGCCCGGGTGGCGCTCACCGTGCTGGTCTACCAGCGCACCGACTCGCCCCTGCTGTCGGCGGTGACCTTCGCCATCACCTACCTGCCCTGGCTGCTCGGTGGTCCGGTGCTGGCCGCACTGGCCGACCGCTTCCCCCGCCACCGCGTGCTGGTCAGCAGCGACGTGGCCCGGGCCGTGCTCGTCGCGTTGATGGCCGTCCCGCACGCGCCGCTGGCGCTGCTCCTCGCCCTGCTGCTGGCGGTGTCGCTCTGCGCGCCGCCCTTCGAGGCGGCCCGCTCGGCGCTGATGGCCGACGTGCTGCACGGCGACCGGTACGCCGTCGCCACGTCGCTGACCGGGGTCACCGCGCAGGTGTCGCAGCTGGTCGGCTACCTGCTCGGCGGCGCGCTGCTGGTCGCGTCCTCGCCCGCGACCGCCCTGCTCGTGGACGCCGCGACCTTCGCCGTCTCCGCGGTCTGGCTGTGGCTCGGCCTGCAACGCCGGCCCGCGCCCGTGCCGGACGGCCCCGACGAGGCGACCCGGTCGATCTGGCAGGACGCCGGCAGCGGGCTGAACCTGGTCGCGTCGATCCCCCGGCTGCGCGCGATCGTCGGGCTGCTGTGGGTCAGCGCCTTCTTCGTCAACGCGCCGGAGGGGGTCGCGACCCCGCTCGCGCTGCAGCTGAACGGGGCCACCGCGGCTGCCGGGCTGCTGCTGGCGGCCAACCCGGCCGGGACGGCGATCGGCGGGCTGGTGCTGGGCCGGCTGTGCCCGCCGCAGCTGCGCGACCGGCTGCTCACCCCGCTGCTCGCGCTGTCGCTCGGTGGGGTGCTGCTGGCCGGGCTGGTGCCGCTCGTGCTGAGCCGTGGGCTCCTCGCCTACGGCCTCGTCGTCGCACTGTTCTTCGTCGCCGGCCTCGGCGGGGCGTGCAACATCCCGCTCAACGTCGCCTTCGTGCAGGCCGTCCCCAGCGCCTTCCGCGGCCGGGCGTTCGGCGTCGCGGTGGCCGGTCTGTCCGGCGCGCAGGGGCTGGGCATCGTCCTGGCCGGGGCGGGCGCCGAGCTGCTGCGGCCGACGACCGTGGTGGCGCTGGCCGGGGGCGTCGGGCTGGTGGCCGTCGTCGTCCCGCTGCTGGCGCTGCGCCGCTCCCCGCCGCCGGACGGCCCGGGAGACGTGGCTCACGTGGCCTCGGCCAGCGGCGCTGAGGGACGATCGACGTCATGAGCGAGACGAGCCGGTCGCTGCCCTCGGCGCGCACCTTCTACGCCGAGGTCGGCGGTGCCGAGACCTTCCGCGCCCTCGTCGCGCACTTCTACGCCGGCGTGCGGGAGGACCCCGTCCTGCGGCCGATGTACCCGGCCGACGACTGGGAGGGCGCGGAGACCCGGCTGCGGATGTTCCTCGAGCAGTACTGGGGCGGGCCGACCACCTACTCGGAGAACCGGGGTCACCCGCGGCTGCGGATGCGGCACGCGCCCTTCGCCGTCGACGCGACGGCCCGGGACGCCTGGCTCACCCACATGCGGGCCGCGGTCGACTCCCTCGAGCTGCCCGCCGAGCAGGACGCCACGTTGTGGGGTTACCTGGAGATGGCCGCCCACAGCATGCAGAACCGCTGACCCCCCGGGGCCGGCTGCACGCGGGCGCAGACCTCCCGCGACCCACCGCCCCTGGAGCACCCCCTGAGCGAGAGCCCGACCCTGTCCACCGCTGACGCCGACTGGTGGCGGACCGCCGTCTTCTACCAGGTGTACGTGCGCAGCTTCGCCGACGAGACCGGTGACGGCGTCGGCGACCTGGCCGGCATCCGCTCACGGCTGCCGTACCTCGCCGAGCTCGGCGTCGACGCGCTGTGGATCACGCCCTTCTACCCCTCCCCGATGGCTGACCACGGCTACGACGTCGCCGACCCGCGCGACGTCGAGCCGGTGTTCGGCGACCTGCCCGGCTTCGACGCCCTGCTCGCCGACGCCCACGCCCGGGGCATCCGGGTGACCATCGACCTGGTCCCCAACCACAGCTCGCACGACCACGAGTGGTTCCAGGAGGCGCTGGCGTCCCCGCCGGGCTCGGCGGCGCGTGCCCGGTACCTGTTCCGCGACGGCCGCGGCCCGGACGGCGGCGAGCCGCCGAACAACTGGCCCTCGGTGTTCGGCGGGCCGGCGTGGACCCGGGTCCCCGACGGCCAGTGGTACCTGCACCTGTTCGCCCCCGAGCAGCCCGACCTGGACTTCACCGACCCCGAGGTCGTCGAGGACCTCGAGACGACGATGCGGTTCTGGCTGGACCGGGGCGTCGACGGCTTCCGGATCGACGTCGCGCACGGCATGGCCAAGCCCGACGGGCTCCCGGACATGGTGCCGATGGAGGACACCGGGCTGCTGGCCGACCACGGCCCCGGTGACCACCGGTTCGACCAGGACGGCGTGCACCTGGTGCACCGCCGGGTCCGCACCGTGCTCGACGGCTACCCGGGCACCATGGCCGTCGGCGAGGTGTGGGTGTCCGACGACGACCGGCTGGCCGAGTACATCCGGGCCGACGAGCTGCACCTGGCGTTCAACTTCAAGCTGCTGACCTCCGCCTGGGACCCTGCCGCGCTGCGGACGGCGATCGACCACTCGCTGGCCACCGTGGCAGGCACCCCCGCGCCGGCCTGCTGGGTGCTGTCCAACCACGACCGGCCCCGGCACGTCAGCCGCTACGGCGACGGCGAGCTGGGCACCCGCCGGGCCCGCGCGGCGGCCCTGCTGCAGCTGGCGCTGCCCGGCGCGGCCTACCTCTACAACGGTGACGAGCTCGGCTTGCCCGACGTCGACCTCCCCGACGAGGTGCTGCAGGACCCGATCTGGGAGCGGTCCGGGCACACCGAGCGCGGCCGCGACGCCTGCCGTGTGCCGCTGCCGTGGTCGGGCGACCAGCCGCCCTACGGCTTCACGAGCGCCGCCGACACCTGGCTGCCGATGCCCGCGGGCTGGGGCCCGCTGACCGTGGAGGCGCAGGCCGCCGACCCCGACTCGGTGCTGTCGCTGTACCGCGCCGCGCTCGCGCTGCGGCGCAGCTCCCCCGCCGTCGACGGCGACGCGCTGGCCTGGCTGCCCGCGCCGGAGGGGGTGCTGGCGTTCCGCCGTCCGGGTGGGTTGGTGTGCCTGGTCAACCTCTCCAGTGGCCCGGTGCCGCTGCCCGAGGGCCAGCTGCTGCTGGCCAGCGAGCCCGTCGTCGGCGGGCAGCTGCCCGTCGACGGGGCGGTGTGGCTCAGCGCCTGAGCACCCCACCGGAGCGCCTCCCGGGACCGGCGTCCCGGGAGGCGCTCGCTCCGGTCCCAGGTAGCATGCGGGTGGTCACGCAGCGTCGCCGCCAACGCTGGGACCACCTTCCATCGACCTGTGTCGACGACCCTCCCAGGGAGCCCGCCCGCCCATGTCGCTGCTCCAGGTCCAGGGCCTGACGAAGTCCTTCGGCGCCCGTCGCGTGCTGCGCGACGTCTCCTTCGGCGTCGGCGCGGGCGAGATCGTCGGGCTCGTCGGGACCAACGGGGCGGGCAAGTCCACCCTCGGCGACATCCTCGCCGGCATCACCGCCGCCGACTCCGGCGTCATGACGCTGCAGGGCGTCCCCTACGCGCCGCTGTCCGCGGACGACGCCCGGCACCTTGGGGTCGGCGTGGTCGAGCAGCTGGTCCGCATCGACCCGGAGCTCACCATCGCCCAGGCGGTCTTCCGCGGGACGCCGCAGGCGGGGCGGCCACCGGCCGAGCTGCGCCGGCAGGCGCAGGTGCTGCTGTCCGCGGTCACCCTGGACGTCGACCCGGACACCCTCGTCGGCGAGCTGCCGCACTTCGTGCACGGGCTGGTGGAGATCGCCCGGGTGCTCGCCGAGGACACCCGCCTGGTGGTTCTCGACGAGGTGTCGGCGGCGCTGCTGCCCATGGAGGTCACCGGCCTGCACGCCGTGGCCGACCGGCTCAGCCGCCAGGGCCGCGGGGTGCTCTACATCAGCCACCGGCTGCCCGAGATGCTCGAGGTCGTCGACCGGGTGCTGGTGCTGCGTGAGGGCCGGATCGCGCTGGACAGCCCGGCCGCGGACCTGGATCCGGTCCGGCTGGCCGCGGAGACCGTCGGCGAGGCGGTGCCGGCGCCCCGGGTGACGACGGTCGCGCCGCGTGCCGACCGGGAGGCCGCACCCGTGGCCGGCGCGCCGTGGCCGCTGCCCACCGGCGAGGTCGCCCTGCGGGTCCGCAACCTGCGGGTCCCCGGCGCGGTGGACGGCGTGGACCTGCTGCTCCGCCGCGGTGAGGTGATCGGGCTGACCGGGCGGCGCTCCTCCGGCGTCCGGGAGATCGCCGGTGCGCTGACCGGTGAGCTGCCCGCCGTGACCGACGAGCTGCTGCTGCACGGCGAGCCGCGTGAGCTGGGCTCCCGGGCGAACGGCAGTGGGCTGCAGCTGCCCGCCTACCGCCCCGACGAGGACGCTTACGGGGTGGACCCCGGCGAGACGATCGCCCGGACGCTCACCCAGGAGGAGTGGGGGGCGCTGACCGACCTGCGCCAGGAGATCGCCACCCTGCGCAGCGTCATCCGCACCGTCCACCAGATGGACGTGAAGACGCTGAGCATCCGGACGCGGGTGGGTGCGCTGTCCGGCGGCGACCAGCACAAGCTCGCCCTGGCCCGGTGGATGGCCGCCTCCGCGCACGACGTCCTCGTGCTGCACGAGCCCACCCGCGGCCTGGACGTCCGGGCCCGCCGGCAGGTGCGCCAGCTGCTGGACGACGCGACCGGGAACGGCGCGTCGGTCGTCGTCGTCTCGGTCGACCCGGACGAGCTGGCCGAGTGCTGCGACCGCGTCGGCATCGTCTCCGGCGGCCGCGTCGCCCGCTGGATCGACACCGGCGGACTCGCCGACGGCAGCGTCCGCGCCCGGATCATCGAGGCCTCGACCGCGGCCTGAGGCGGTGCGCTGACGCCCTCCCCGTCCGGGGAGGGCGTCAGCGCTGCGCGGGGTCCTCCGTCAGACCGCCACGTTGCCGGCGACCGCCCGCAGCTTGTGCCGGGCCAGCGCCAGGTTGGCGCCCACGCGGTTGAGCACGAGGTAGATGAACAGACCGGTGTTGCCCTCGCCGCGCAGCACGTTGATCAGGTGGTACTGGCTCTGCAGCGTGATCAGGACGTCCTCGATCTCGTCCTTCAGCTCGAGGTCGGAGATCGTGCGCAGCTTGGCGCGGACCACGTTGGAGTTCCCGGCGGCGGCGACGTTCAGGTCGAAGCCGGGGCTGCCGCCGGCCGCGAGGGCCATGCCGCTGTCGATGTCCACGATCGCGGCGCCGGTGGCGCCCTCGATCGCGAGCAGGTCGGCGATGACGTTGTCGAGCTGTGCCACGGATGAGGCTCCTGTCGTTCTCGCTGGGGGACGCAGCAGGTCGCTGCGCCCCGGGTCGGGATGGGACCCGGGTCGGCCGGACGGGCCGGACGTCTGGAGGTGCGCGGGCACCCGGGGCGGCGTCGGTGCCACCCCGGTGTGCATCGCACCGGCCGGAGCGCGGTGCGGAGCCGTCTCGTCGGGGGCGGGCGGGGCATCGGGTCGGGGACCGTCATCGGGCACCCGGTCGGGGTCCCGCGGGGCCGCCGCTGCGGGCTGCTGCGGTGCGGGGTGCCCCCACGTCCACAGCGACGCCCACCACCCGGTTGCCATGCTGTTGTTCCGCCTTCGCCGAGGGGCTCAGGACCCCAGACAACACGGCCGCGCCGGGCCGGGCAAACCGGCGGACGTATCTGCAGGTGAGCGCACCGACACTCACGGCGAGCGGCATCGAGGCCCTCCCAGGGGCTCTGCACGGGGCTCGCGGCCGTGCGGCGCTGCGCCCGGCCCGTCGCCTCCCCGCCGGACTCCGGTACCTTCCGCCGGGAACGCGCGGGCTCCCACCCGCTGGCTGTAGAGGAGACGCCGTGAAGACCCGCGACCTCGCTTACATCGCCCTCTTCGCCGCCATCATCGCGGTGCTGGGGACCCTGCCCGCGATCAACGTCGGCCCGGTGCCCATCACGGCGCAGACGCTCGGCGTGATGCTCGCCGGCAGCGTGCTGGGCGCCCGCCGGGGCTTCCTCGCCGTGCTGCTGTTCCTCGTCCTGGTGGCGGTCGGGCTGCCGCTGCTGGCCAGCGGCGCCGGTGGTCTGGCGCCCTTCGCCGGGGCCTCGGCGGGGTACCTGTACAGCTGGCCGGTCGCCGCCGCCGTCATCGGTTGGCTGACCGAGCGCACCTGGGGCCGGTACAACGTCGTCGTCGGCACGCTGGTCAACGTGGTCGGCGGGATCATCGTCATCTACGCGGTCGGCGTCCCGGTGCTCAAGGCCGTCGCCGGGCTGTCCTGGCACACCGCGCTGTGGTCCGGCGCCGCCGTCTTCGTGCCCGGCGACCTCGTCAAGGCGTTCGTCGCCGCGGCCATCGCCGACGTCGTGCGGCGCAGCTACCCGGTGATCGAGCGTCCCCGACGGGCCGTCGGCGCTCGGTGAGGTTCCGCCGCCCCGGTGCCGTCGCGGCAGGCACCGACACCGCCGACCCCGGCCGCGGCCTCGAACTGCGCGGGGTCGGGCACCGGTACGGCGACCGGGTGGTGCTGGAGGGCATCGACGTCACGCTGACCGAGCCGCGCGTGGGGGTCATCGGCGCCAACGGATCGGGCAAGAGCACCTTCGCCCGGCTGCTCAACGGGCTGGTGGTGCCCGACCAGGGACAGGTGCTCGTCGACGGGCTGGACACGCGCACCCAGGTGCGCGCCGTGCGCCGTCGCGTCGGGTTCGTGTTCCAGGACCCCGACGCGCAGATCGTCCACCCCACGGTGGCCGAGGACGTCGGTTACGGGTTGGAGAACCAGGGGGTGCCGGCCGATGAGCGCGCCGCCCGTGTCGCCGAGGTGCTCGCGCGCCACGGACTGGCCGGGCACGCCGACCATCCCGCGCACCTGCTCTCCGGCGGGCAGAAGCAGCTGCTGGCCATCGCCGGCGTGCTGGTGATGCGCCCGGCCCGGATCGTCTTCGACGAGCCGACGACGCTGCTGGACCTGGTCAACGCCCGCCGGGTCGGCGACCTGATCGCGGGGCTCGAACAGCAGGTGGTCGTGGTGACCCACCAGCTGGACCTGCTGCACGACTTCGACCGGGTGCTGGTGGTCGACGGCGGCAGGGTCGTCGAGGACGCCGGCCCGGGCCCCGCCGTGGCTGCCTACCGCACCCTCATGGCCGACCGGTGACCCTCGCGCTCTACGTCCCGCGGGCGAGTGCCGTCCACCGGCTGCCGGCGGGGCTCAAGCTGCTGTGTCTGGCCGTCCTGGCCGTCGCCCTCTTCGCCCTGCCGACGATCACGGCGGCCGGCGCGGCGCTGGCCGGCGTGCTGGCCGTGGGGCTGCTCGTCGCGCGGTTGCCCGTCGCCGTCCTCGCCCGGCAGGCACGCGCGGTGCGGTGGTGGCTGCTGGCGCTGCTCGTCGTCCACGCGCTGACCACGGACCTGCTGACCGGCGCGCACGTCGCGCTCCGGCTGCTGACCCTGGTGCTGGCCGCGGCGGTGGTCACCGCGACGACCCGGGTGAGCGAGATGGTCGCGGTGGTCGAGACGGTGTGCGCACCGCTGCGGCTCGTCGGCGTGCGGCCGGCGCGGGTGGGCCTGGCGATCACCCTGGCGCTGCGGTTCATCCCCGTGCTGACCGAGCGCGCCGACCGGATCCGGGCCGCGCAGGCGGCACGCGGCGGCTCGCCGCGGGGCGTGCGGGCACTGCGCACGACGATCGCCCCGCTGCTGGTGCAGGTGCTGCAGATGGCGCACGACGTCAGCGAGGCGCTCGACGCCCGCGGCGCCGACGTCGAGCCACCGCGAGCGGCGTGGCGGCGGTCGTGACCGGTCGGGTGCGGGAGATCTGGACGGCACCGGCGGCCGCGGCGCCGATGGTGCGGTCGTCGTCGGTCCAGGCGCTGGCCGGGGTCGGGCTGGTGGGTGACCGGTACGCGCTGGGCGGGGGGACGTGGGCCGGCTACCCGCTGCAGGAGAAGCAGCTGACGCTGATCGACGCCGACGAGGTGGCGGCCGTGGCGCGGGAGGTGGGTGTCCCGCTGACCCCCGGCGCGACCCGGCGGAACCTGGTCACCGACGGCGTCGCGCTGCCCTCGCTGGTCGGCCGGTACTTCGCGGTCGGTGAGGTGCTGGCGTTCGGCACCAAGCGCTGCCCACCGTGCACGCACCTGGAGCGGCTGACCGGCTGGAAGCTGGTCAAGGCCCTGGCCGCCCGCGGTGGGGTCAACGCCGCGGTGCTCGTCGGCGGGACGGTGGCCGAGGGCGACGTCGTCCGGCTGGTGTCCGACGAGGAGGCCGCCGGCCGCGGGGCGCCCGTCGGCGCCGACCGCCCGGTCCCCCGCATCGTCGCCCTCCCCGACTGACCCTCCCCCGGGCTCCCGGTACCGAGGCCCGGGGTCAGAGAGTGGGCTCGTCCAGGTACTTGTTCAGGAAGACCTTCTCCTCCGGGGTGAGCCGGCGGGGGCGGTTCAGTGCGAAGTCGACCGGCACCAGCAGGGTGCTGCCGGTGACGGCGAGCCGGCCGTGGTCGAACAGCTCGTAGTGGCAGGTGAAGGCCGCGGCGCGGATGGCGGAGACCCAGATCTGCACCTGCAGCGGCTCGGCGTCGTAGACCACCGAGCGCTTGTAGGCGATCTCATGGGAGGCGACGACGATGCCGCGGCGCAGGCCGGTCTTCTCGTCGTGCGTGGGCTGGTCGAAGAACAGGTCGACCCGCGCCATCTCGAAGTAGCCGAGGAAGGCCACGTTGTTGATGTGCTGGTAGGCGTCCATGTCCGACCAGCGCATCGGGACGTCGACGGTGTGCCTCACGGCGGCCACCCTGCCCTACGTGCTGCTCGAGGCCTGCACGCGGCCCTACTCTCGCCGGCATGAGCGGAGGGTGGGAGCCGGCCGCGCCCGGGGTGCTGACCCTGCCGTCGGGGCGCCGGGTGCGGGGTCGCGGACGGGGTGCTCCGCTGCTGGAGGGCCCGGTGCCCGACCTCGGGGTCTACCTGCTGGGCCGGCGACCGGAGCCGGTGCCGTGGGAGGAGCGCTGGGTGCGCTGGCCGGACTTCCGGCTGCCGGGCGACCCGGCGGAGCTGCGCTCGGCCCTGCTGGAGGCGTGGGAGCGCTCGGCGGACGAGCGGGTCGAGCTGGCCTGCCACGGCGGCACCGGCCGCACCGGGACGGCGCTGGCCTGCCTGGCGGTGCTGGACGGGGTGCCGCCCGCCGAGGCGGTGACCTTCGTCCGGGCGCACTACCGCCCGCGCGCGGTGGAGACCCCGGGACAGCGCCGCTTCGTCGCCGGCTTCGCGCCCCGCTGAGACGCCGACGGCCGGCCGGCGCAACTGCGCCGACCTGCCGTGGTGACGAGCTGGAACGGCCCCCTCGCAGGACCCCGGCACGAGCTCGCGAGTGTTGGGGGGCGAGGGGGTCCTCCTAATCCCGGCTCAGCTTGCGGTAGGTCGCGCGGTGCGGGCGGGTGGCGTCGATGCCCAGCCGCTCGACCTTGTTCTTCTCGTAGTCGGCGAAGTTGCCCTCGAACCAGAACCACTTCGACTCGCCCTCGTAGGCGAGGATGTGCGTCGCGACCCTGTCGAGGAACCACCGGTCGTGGCTGACGACCACGGCACAGCCGGGGAACTCCAGCAGCGCGCTCTCCAGGCTGGTGAGCGTCTCGACGTCCAGGTCGTTGGTCGGCTCGTCGAGCAGCAGCAGGTTGCCGCCCTGCTTCAGGGTCAGCGCCAGGTTCAGCCGGTTGCGCTCACCGCCGGAGAGGACGCCGGCCTTCTTCTGCTGGTCCGGGCCCTTGAACCCGAACGCCGAGACGTAGGCACGCGACGGCATCTCGACGTTGCCGACCTTGATGTGGTCCAGCCCGTCGGAGACGACCTCCCACAGGCTCTTGGCCGGGTCGATGCCGCTGCGGCTCTGCTCGACGTAGCTGATCTTGACCGTCTCGCCGACCTTGACCTCGCCGTCGTCGGGCTTGTCCTGGTCGACCAGCATCTTGAACAGCGTCGTCTTCCCGGCGCCGTTGGGGCCGACCACGCCGACGATCCCGTTGCGGGGAAGGGTGAAGGACAGGTCGTCGATCAGCAGGCGGTCGCCGAAGCCCTTGGACAGGTGCTTGGTCTCTATGACGATGCTGCCCAGCCGCGGGCCCGGCGGGATCTGGATCTCCTCGAAGTCCAGCTTGCGGAACTTGTCGGCCTCCGCGGCCATCTCCTCGTAGCGGGCCAGCCGCGCCTTGCTCTTGGCCTGGCGGGCCTTGGCGCCCGACCGCACCCACTCCAGCTCCTCACGCAGCCGCTTGGCGCGCTTGGCGTCCTTGGCGCCCTCGACCTTGAGCCGGGTCGACTTGGTCTCCAGGTAGGTGGAGTAGTTGCCCTCGTAGGGGTACGCCCGGCCGCGGTCCAGCTCGAGGATCCACTCGGCCACGTTGTCCAGGAAGTACCGGTCGTGGGTGACGGCGATGACGGTGCCGGCGTACTTCTCCAGGTGCTGCTCCAGCCACGCGACGCTCTCCGCGTCGAGGTGGTTGGTGGGCTCGTCGAGCAGCAGCAGGTCCGGCGCCTCGAGCAGCAGCTTGCACAGCGCCACGCGGCGCCGCTCACCACCGGAGAGCACCCGGACGTCGGCGTCACCGGGCGGGCAGCGCAACGCGTCCATGGCCTGCTCGATGCGGGCGTCGAGCTCCCAGCCGTCGGCGTTCTCGATGACCTCCATCAGCTCGCCCTGCTCGGTCAGCAGCGAGTCGAAGTCGGCGTCGGGCTCCCCCATCGCCGCGCTGACCTCCTCGAAGCGGGTCAACGCCGCGCGGAGGTCGGCGACGGCCTCCTCGACGTTGCCGCGCACGTCGAGGTCCTCGTTGAGCGGCGGCTCCTGCTGCAGCATGCCGACGGAGGCGTCGGGGGCCAGCACGGTGTCGCCGTTGGAGGCGGTCTCCAGACCGGCCATGATCTTGAGGACCGTCGACTTGCCGGCGCCGTTCGGGCCGACCACGCCGATCTTGGCGCCCGGCAGGAACGCCAGGGTGACGTCGTCGAGGATCACCTTGTCGCCGTGCGCCTTGCGCGCACGGACCATCGAGTAGATGTACTGGGCCACTGGGGGTTCGAGCCTTCCGTCAGGTCGCGAGCGGGGGCGGGGCAGGGCGGCCGTAGCGCGGCTCCGGCCCCACCCCCTGCGTTCTCGACTCCGATCCTCCCAGTCGGGGAGTCTCACGCCAGCGTCGGCACCGCCTCGCGGTCGCCGCTGACGTCGGAGTCCGTCTCGTGCAACGTCCCTTCCCCCTCGATGTAGTCCGTCGATCGCCCCGAGTACGGGTCCTCGGACGGGGAGGTGTCCTCCGGTGAGAGGCCGGGCCCGGACTCAGCACGCGCCGGCCGCTTGAACTCCGACCAGCCGCGGGCCAGGTTCAGCCCCACGGCCGTGGCCTTGATCCGGTTGGCCTGCCGCCTGCCTGCGTCGCTGTCCCAGGACTCGGTGAGCAGGTTGCCGACGACGACCACCGGGTCGCCCTTGCTGATGCTGCGCACGACGTTCCCGCCCAGCTCGCCCCAGCAGGCGACGTCGATGAAGAGGGCGGCGCCGTCGACGAAGCCCTTGGTCTCGTCGTCCCAGCGGCGGGACGTCGACGCGATGCGGAAGTTGGTGACCGAGCCGTTGGTGGTCCGGTTGTGACGCGGGACGTCGACGACGTTGCCGACGACGTGCAGGGAGGTCTCGTTCACGGTGCTCCTCGGTGCGGTGGGGCCGCGGCGACCTGCCGGGCTGCGACCACCGTCCAGCGCGCACCCCCTCCCGGGACAGACAGCCGGCGCAGCTGTGGACGGCCACCCCGGGTGTGGAGGACGACGCCCGGCCAGCGGCCGGAGACGCTAGGGCACCCGGCCGCGGACCGTCGACGCCCGGGCGGTGAGCGCGATCGAGCCGTCGTCCCGGGTCGGCAGCCCCCGGCGGAGCGCCTCCCGGATCCGGGTCCGGACGTCCTCGTCCCGCGTCGCCAGGTACGCCGGCGCGGGCCCGGTGCCGCCGAGGAACGGCGTCCAGTAGTCGTCGAAGTCGGCGAACACCGTCGGGACGTCGACCGAGCCGGTGACCACGTCGTCCAGCCCGGCGGCGGAGAACAGCCGGTGGAGCGGCCCGGGTGCGCAGAGCGGGAACCGGGTGCCCTCGTCGACCTCCGCACCGGCGGGGTCCACCCGCGCGGCGGCGTCCCAGAAGGCCCGCATCAACTGCATGCCCTCGGCGTGGTCCCACACGTACGCGGCCACGACCGCGCTCCGCACGGCGACCCGTCGGCACTCGCCGACGGCGGCGGGCGCGTCGGGCAGGAAGTTCAGCACCAGGCCGGAGACGACCGCGTCCGCCGAGGCGTCGCGCAGCGGCAGGGCGAGCGCGTCGCCGACGACGAAGGTGGCCCGCCGGTCGGGGAGGCGGGCGGCGGCGGATCGCACGAAGGAGGGTGACCGGTCGACCGCGCGCACGGCGGCCGGCTCGGCCAGGTCGAGGACGGTCCCGGTGAGCACGCCGGTGCCGCAGCCGACGTCCACCCACCGCCCGCCGCCGGGGACGGCGAGGCCGGCGACGAACTGCCTCGCGACCGGCCTGCTCCACCGGCCCACGTACGCCTCGTACCGGTCGCCGTCGGCCCATGAACCGGTCTCCGCGGTCGTCCCGCCCATGCCCACCCCTCGACGGAGGTGATGCTGCCCGAGCGGGGTGTGCTGTGGTGCGATGATCGGCACCACGAGCGCCCGTAGCTCAGTGGACAGAGCAGGTGCCTTCTAAGCACTTGGTCGCAGGTTCGATCCCTGCCGGGCGCGCCGACGCAGGCGGCGCCCGGCCTCACCGATCCGGTGCCGCCGGTCCGTCGAACAGCAGGTCGCCCGCGCGGGCGAGCACGTCGGCCCGGGTGCGGTCGCCGTGGCCGGCGGCGAGGAAGTGCTCGCCGATCGCCAGGCAGAACGCGAGCAGGCTGCGCGCCTCGACCTCGTCGGGGTCGGCGCAGAAGGAGCCGATCAGCTCGCGGAGCAGGCCCATCCGCCGGTCGTCGACCCGCCGCAACCGCTCGGCGACCGCCGGGTCGCGCCGGGCCCAGGCGCGGACGGCGAGGTCGATCGGGAGCAGCCGCTCGCTGGAGAAGGTCAGCGCACCGGCACGGCGGATCCTGGTCGGCGCGTCCCCGCCCGCCCGCTCGACGCGCTCGAGCACCTCGTCGGTGCTCTCCCGTTCCCAGGTGTCGAGCATCGCCTCGAACAGCGCGTCCCGGTCGGCGAAGGCCCCGTAGAACCCGCCCTTGGTGACGCCGAGGGCCTTGGCCAGCACCTCCACCCGGACGGCGTCCGGACCGCCGGCCGCCAGCGCCTGCAACCCCTGCTCGACCCACTGCTCGCGGGACGTCCGGATCGGGGGCACGCGCGATCACCTCATCTGTATACGGCACCGTATAAACCGGCTAACTTGAATGTGTACGGCACCGTACATGGATCAGGAGGCCGGACCATGGAACCCATCTCCACCGACGTGACCCGCGACGTCCCCGACACCGCGCGCAAGCTCAGCTCGCTGCCCCGCATCGACTACGCCGACCGGTGCACGCTCCGCACGGAGGTGGTCGCGACGCCGGAGCAGTGGGCCAGGGCGATGTTCGGCGACGTCCCCAGCCCGGCCGAGCAGTTGATCTGGCGCGGCGTGCTCGGGTTCCGGCTCAGCCGGGGGCGGTCACCGGCCACGGTCGGCGGCTGGCGGATCGGCGGACGCGGCACCGACTGGATCCGGCTGGAGACCGCGTCCTGGTTCCTCAGCGCGACCATGCTGGTCCAGACCGGCGACGACGCGGTGACGTGGACGACCTGCCTGCGGTTCGACCGCCTGCTGGGCCGCGCGGTCTGGGCCCCGGCGTCCGCCGTCCACCGGCGGCTCGTGCCGGGCGTGCTCCGCGCCGCCGCCGCGCGGCTCGACACCGCACCGCGGCCGGTCACGGTGGCCCGACGGCCAGCCGCGCGTCGGTGACGTCGTCGAACCGCGGGTCCCCGCCGCGGATGAGCACGTGGTGCTGCCGGACGGTCGCCTCGTAGACGCTGTCGCACCGGTCCGACAGAGCGCGGGTCACCCGAGCTCGCGCCGATCGGCCGACCGGTGGCGGACGACCCACACTGCGGCGACCGCCACCAGGCACCCGGTCACGACCGCCGACCAGGCCCAGACCTCCAACAAGCCCTCCAGGCCGGCGAACGGCCCCTGCCACTCCTGCACGGCTCCCCCGATCCACCCGTTGACTGAGCCCTCCCATCGGCGCGCGGGCGGGACCGCCGGAGGGGCCGGGCGCCGTGGTCATCCGGAAGGGGCGGTCCCGCGTGCAGCGACATCGCAGCGCACGCGCAGCTCGTTCATCGCCGGCAGGCCTTCCCTGGGGTCGTGAGCGAGACAGAGCAGGCCCCGGTCCCCCGATGAACCGCCGGCGCACCCGCGCGGTGGCGATCAGCACGCTCGCCGCGCCGGGCACCGACCCGACCGTCGTGTTCGGCGGCCGCGGTGGGTACGGCTGGGACCCCGGGGCGCTCCGCGGCGGGACCTCGACCCCCGGGACGGCGGGCAGCTCGGCGAGCACCGTCGCGGCGGCCACCCAGGTGACCGCGGACCAGCTGGTCGGCGTCGTCGACATCACCACGGTGCTCGGCTACGACAACGGCGAGGCGGCCGGCACCGGCATGGTGCTCACCCCCGACGGCGAGGTGCTGACCAACCACCACGTGGTCGAGGGCACCACCAGCATCACCGTCACGGTGCTCAGCACCGGCGAGACCCACACCGCGACCGTCGTCGGCACCGACCCGACCGCCGACGTCGCCCTCCTGCAGCTCGCCGACGCCTCCGGCCTGGACACCGTGCGGGTCGACGACGGCACCGTGGCGGTCGGCGACGACGTCATGGCCGTCGGCAACGCCGGTGACGCGGCGGGCACGGCGGCCGCCGCGGGCACGGTCACCGCCCTGGACCAGTCGATCACCGCGACCGACGAGAGCGGGCAGGACGCCGAGCAGCTCACCGGGCTCATCGGCATCGCGGCCGACGTGGAGGCCGGTGACTCCGGCGGCCCGCTGGTCGACGACGAGGGCGTAGTTGTCGGCATGGACACCGCGGCGTCGAGCACCGGCGGCCAGGCGTTCGCGATCCCGATCGACACCGCGCTGTCGGTCGCGCAGCAGATCGTCGCCGCCCCGGTCGTGCTGGGCACCGGCCCCGTGGACTGAGCCGGGCAGCGGCATGGCCGGGGCCGGGATGGGTACCGCGCCGCGCATGGCTCCCGACACGGTCGTCTACCACCCCGGCCAGGTCGTCCCGGCGAGCGGCATCTACCGCTGTGACGACGGGTGCGGCTCCACCTACGAGTCCACCGACGTGAGGGGCCACCGCTTCCCGCCGCTGCCGCACGGGTGCAGCGGCACGGGCTGGGTGCTGGAGAAGGCGGCCGCGCACCGCTGAGAGCTCAGCCGGCGGCGCGCTCCCCCGGCGGTACCCAGCCGATGGCCGGGGCGACGTGCCGGGTGACCGTCTCCAGCAGGCGGGCGTTGTACTCCACGCCCAGCATGTTGGGCACGGTCAGCAGCAGGGTGTCGGCGTCCCGGACGGCGGCGTCCTTGGCCAGCTCCTCGGCGAGCTGGTCGGGCTCGCCGACGTAGCTCTTACCGAACCGCGCCCGCACCCCCTCGAGGATGCCGACCTGGTCACCGCCGCCGCGCTCGGAGCCGAAGTACTGCCGGTCCAGGTCGCTGGTGATCGGCATGACGCTGCGGCTCACCGAGACCCGCGGCTCGTGCTCCCAGCCGGTCTCCGCCCAGGCGGCGCGGTAGAGGGCGATCTGCTCGGCCTGCAGCTCGTCGAAGGGCACCCCGGTGTCCTCGCTCAGCAGCGTGGAGCTCATCAGGTTCATCCCCTGCTGCGCCGTCCAGACCGCGGTGCCGCGGGTGCCCGACCCCCACCAGATGCGCTCCCGCAGGCCCGGCGACTGCGGCTGCACGGCGAGCCGGCCGGATGCCCCACCGGTCATCCGCGGATCGGCGTCCACGACGGTCGCGCCGCTGATCGCGGCCAGGAACAGACCGGTCTTCTCCCGGGCCAGCCCGGCGTCGTCGCCGTCCCCCGGGGGGACATAGCCGAACGCCTCGGAACCGCGGAGCGCAGTCTCCGGTGAGCCCCGGCTGATCCCGAGCTGCAGCCGTCCGGCACTGAGCAGGTCGGCGGCCGCCGCCTCCTCGGCCATGTACAGCGGGTTCTCGTAGCGCATGTCGATGACGCCGGTCCCCAGCTCGATCCGGGAGGTGCGCACGGCCATCGCGGTCAGCAGCGGGAAGGGCGAGGCCAGCTGCCGCGCGAAGTGGTGCACGCGCACGTACGCCCCGTCGAGACCGAGCTCCTCGGCCGCGACGGCCAGCTCGACGCTCTGCACCAGCGCGTCCCGCCCGGTCCGCACCTGCGAGCCCGGGATGGGCTGCCAGTGCCCGAAGGACAGGAAACCGATCCGCTTGTCCACCGCACTCACCTCTCGTCGTCCTCGCCGCCTTGAGCGTCGGCGGGACCGGTGGTGTTCCCGCACCGGTCGGCGGGATGGAACCGGGCGGCGCGCGCGTTCGTGCGCTGTGTCGCCCGACACGTCAACCGAGGAGCAGCCCATGCGCGCCACCGTCGACGGGACCGTCATCGCCGAGGCCCCGGAGTCCGAGCTCGTCCGGATCGAGGGCAACTGGTACTTCCCGCCGTCCGCGGTGGTGCCGGGTGCGCTGAGCGAGAGCCCGACGCCGTACACCTGCCCGTGGAAGGGGCCGGCCCAGTACTGGCACGTCGTCACGCCGGACGGCACGACGCAGGACGGCGCCTGGAGCTACCCCGACCTCAAGCCGTCCGCGGTCGAGCGGGTGGGCACCGACTTCGCCGGCTACGTCGCCTTCTCCCCCGGTGTGACGGTCAGCGAGGACTGAGACCGGCACCCGGACGCGGGCTGTACGGGAGCCGAGGGACAGGCGTACGGTCGGTGCTGGTCGAAGCTCCGGCCGAACGCACGCCTGCGGAGGCGTCCGCGTCCCGGAGCTCCCGGGTCGCCGACCCTGCGCCGCACCGTGGGGAGACCACCGTGCTCGCACTGTCCGACACCCGACGCCCGCTCGACGAGCCGGCGCTCCTGACCGTCTCCGTCCAGTGGTCCCGCGCCACCGTGGTCCTCTCCGGTGAACTCGACCGCGACTGCGCCCACCACCTCCTCGACGGCCTCGCCGCACTGGTCGACATCGACCAGCCGTGCTGGGTGGTCGACGCTGCCGCCGTCACCTGGTGCGATGCCGGTGGCCTCCGGGCGCTGGCCGCTGCGCACGCGCTGGCCGTCGCACACGGCCGCCGGCTCCGGCTGGTGCACGCCAGCCGGTGCGTCGAGCGACTGGTCCGGCTCAGCGGACTGGACGTGCGGATGGCCGACACACGGGTGTGAGGGCCCGACACGCCGGACCCGCGGTACGCGTGGTGCGGGTCTGGCGTGTCGCACCGACTTCCGAATACGGTCGGTTCCCGAGCTGAGCGCGACGCTCCCTGCACGTCCGTCTGCGCGGACAGCACCCGCCGCGAGACACGCCGCCCCCTGCCACTGGGAGAACCGTGGTCACCCCTTCCTCCTCGACCGGCACCCAGCCGGTCAACCCGTCGTCCATCGCCGTCTCGGTCGACCTGCCCCACGCCCGGGTGCGGGTGGCCGGCGAGCTGGACCGGGACTCCGCCCACCACCTGCTCGAGGCGGTGGAGATCCTCGCCACCCGCCCGAGCCGGCAGTGGTCGCTGGATGCGGCCGACGTCACCTTCTGCGACGCCAGCGGTCTCCGTGCACTGACCAGTGCGCACGCGATCGCCGCCTCGCACGGCCGGAGCCTGCGGCTGGTGCGCCGCAGCCGCCCGGTCGCCCGGCTGGTGTCGCTCCTCGGCGAGGACGAGGTCTTCCCGCCTGCTCCGACGTCGGACCGCTCCCGCTCGGCGCGCGCACTGTGTGGCGCGACGCGCACTGCGTGACCGGAGGGACCGTTCGTCACACCGGGTGACGGCACGAACACTCGACTTCGGCTCGGGTTCCCGGGTTGACGTCACCGGATGAGCCACCCTGTCCCCGTGACCATCCCCGCCCCCGAGTCGTCCGGCGCCTCCGTGCCCACCGGCGCTGCCGGGCAGCGGCTGCGTGCAGCCGACGTGCTGCTCGCCGACCGCGGTCAGCTGTTCCGCGCCCTGTTCCTCGCCGCGCCCATCGCCAAGGCGGTGGTGTCCCCCGACGGGCACCTCCTCGTGGCGAACCGGGCCATGTGCGAGCTCACCGGCCGCACCTCCGGCGCGCTGGTCGGCCGGCACCTGGACCTGCTGACCCACCCGGACGACGTGCCCGTCGGTGACCGCGCGACCGAGCACGTGCCCGGCACCCCGCTGCTCGACCCGCAGCTCGAGGTCGTCGGTGAGCGCCGGCTGCGGCGGGCCGACGGCGAGAGCATCTGGGTGCACCAGTCCCAGGAGCTGGTCCACCGCAGCAACGGCGAGCCGCAGTTCGTGGTGGTCACGATGGTCGACGTCACCGACCGCCGGCGCGTCGAGGAGGACCTGGTCCGCCGCGCCTACACCGACGCCCTGACCGGGCTGCCCAACCGCCGCGCGCTGACCGAGCGGCTGCAGCGCGCCCTCGCCGTCTCCCGCCGCCGCGGCACCTCGGTCGGCCTGCTCCACCTGGACCTGGACCGCTTCACCGCGGTCAACGACTCCCTCGGCCACGAGGGCGGTGACCAGCTGCTGTGCCAGGTCGCCGACCGGCTGCGCTGGAGCACCCGGGTCGAGGACACCGCGGTCCGCTTCGGCGCCGACGAGTTCCTCGTGCTGGCCGAGGAGGTCGAGGACGTCGAGGCGCTGCGCACGCTCGCCGACCGCCTGCTCAGCGTCCTGGACGAGCCGTTCCAGGTGCTCGACCGGGAGATCGTCCTGTCGGCCAGCGTCGGCATGACGCTCGGCTCGGACATCGCCCCGGAGGCGCTGCTCCGCCAGGCGCACAGCGCCCTCGCCCGGGCCAAGGCCAGCGGTGGTCGCGGCCGCGTCGAGGTGCACGACGGCGCGGTCGGTGAGGGCTACGTCGACCAGCTCCAGCTGGAGACCGACCTGCGGCACGCGCTCGAGGCCGGTGAGCTGCGGCTGTTCTACCAACCGATCGTGGCGCTGTCCGACGAGCACCTGCTCGGCTACGAGGCCCTCATCCGCTGGCAGCACCCCACCCGGGGGCTGCTGCCGCCCGGTGCGTTCCTGTCCGCGGCCGAGGACAACCGGCTCACCTCCCGGCTGGGCGCCTGGGTGCTGCACCAGGCCTGCTGGGACGCCGCCGGCTGGGACGCCGACCTCCGCGTGCACGTCAACATCTCCGCCCGGCACCTGGCCGAGCCCGGCTTCAGCGAGCTCGTCGCCGACGCCCTGGCCGAGTCCGGGCTGGCCCCGGAGCGGCTGGAGCTGGAGATCACCGAGTCGACGGCGCTGTTCGCCGCCGACGCGACGCTGCACGCCGTGGACACGGTCACCGAGACCGGCGTGACGCTCGCCCTGGACGACTTCGGCACCGGCTACTCGGCGATCACCGCGCTGCACCGGCTGCCCATCCACACGCTCAAGATCGACCGGTCGTTCGTCGCCGACGTCGTCGCCGAGCCCGCCACCGCCGCCCTGGTCCAGGGCCTGCTCCAGCTGGGGCAGGGCATGGGCCTGCAGGTCATCGCGGAGGGCATCGAGGACGGCGAGCAGGCCCGGTGGCTGCGCGAGCACGGCTGCTCGATGGCCCAGGGCTACGCCTTCGGCCGCCCGGCTCCCCTGCCGGCGCGGGAGCTGGAGGAGCTGCCCGACCTCGCGGACGCCGACCTGTCGGCCGGGGCCGGCGTGGACGCCGGCGCGCAGCTGGTCCCGCCGACCGAGCTGCACGACCCGACCGAGGACGAGTGGGGCCCCGAGGCGGACACCGGCCCGAGCCTCCGCTCGGCCGCCGTCCCCCAGCTGGACGCCTTCGTCCTGCCGGCCACCGGCGTGCTCGCCGCGCCGCCGGCGGGGACCGACGAGCTGCCCGCAGCCGAGGCCGAGGTCACGGACGTGCCCGTCGAGCCGGCGGTGGACGGGGCAGCGGACGTCGTTCCGGAGCCCGGTTTCGACCCCGGGGTCTTCCGGCCCTCCCGGGCCTTCCTCGAGCTGCGCGAGCTGCTGGCAGCCAACGGGGCCGCGGACATCGCCGGCGTCCCGGAGCCGCGGGAACCCGTCGCGTTCGGCGACCTGCGGTCGCTGACCGACGACCCGACCGACTTCTCCGGGCTGCGGCCCTGGCTGGAGTCCTTCCAGCAGCGGCTCGGCCCGCGCACCGGCGACGTGCCGCAGGTCGGCGACCGGGCCTGAGGACCCCGTCCTCCCCACCCCTGACAAGCTCGGGACGGGGCCGGACGGGGTCCCTCCCGTCAGGAGGTGTGGACGGTGATCGTCGAGGTGCCGATGACCAGGCCGCCGGCGAGCGCGTCGGTCGAGAAGGTCGAGTTCAGCAGCGCGGCGGCCTCGTCCGAGAGCTTGACGGTGGTGCCGTCGAGCACGGCGGAGCCGTCAGCGTCCGTCGTCGGCGCGGACAGCGTGCTGCCGTCGAGGTCGAACAGCGGCGCGTTGCTGGCGGCCGGCTGGCCGTTGACGGTCACGTCGCCGAAGAGCCGGGCCGGCTTGCCCGGGTCGATGACGAAGTTGCTCAGCTCGACGGTGGTGCCGGCGGCAGCCAGGGTCAGGCCGCTGCCGTTGTGGAAGACGACGCCCTGGACCCACGGGCGGTATCCGGTCTCGCGGTCGTAGAGGGTCACGGTGCCGCCGGTGATCGGAAGTCGACGACGCCGGTCGTCCCGTCGAGGGTGGCCGTGCCGGTGACGCCCGGGGTCAGGCCCAGCGTGCCGAGCGCGCTGACGAAGCCCGGGTCGAGGGTGACGGAGGTGTCCCCGCCCGGGATGGCGCGGACGACCGCGGCGGGCTTGGGCACGGAGACCGAGCTGCTCGACGAGTCGGCGGCCTGGGCGGTGTCGACGTCGGTGCTGCCGCAGGCGGACAGCCCGATGACGGCGCTGAGTGCGGCGGCGGCGACGAAGGCCTGGCGAGTGGCGCTCTTGCGGGACATGAGTGACTCCAAGTCGTGAGCGAGTGAGGCAACGACGGGAGTTCGAGGTCGGCACGTGGACCGGATGGGTCCTCAGGTCACGAATCAGTCACGGGCCAGAAAGTAACGGGCAACTGTTCGGGTGCCACGCCCCTCGCCGAGGCGCCGACGACCGACGCGCGGGGACTGGAGCACCTCGGCGGGTGGCCGACCGCTCATCCCACCGTCATCCGCCCGACACGGGGGAGGACGAGGATCGGCGGTCATGCGCATCGATGTCGCCTGCTCCCTCACCGTCTCCTCCCCCGTGCCGGCGACCGCGCTGCTGCAGGTCGCCGTCGCCGCCCCGGCCGGCGAGCAGCTGACCGTCCTGACCGACGGACGACCGGTGCCCGTCGAGGAGGTCGCCGTCCCCGGCGCGCGGGTGCACCGGCTGCAGCTCGGCGCCGGCGGGTCGACCATCGCCTACACCGCGCACGTCGACCCCGGCGGCGGCCCCCGCCGGGTGACCCCGGCGGAGTGGGCGGAGTTCCTGCGGCCCAGCCGGTACTGCCCCTCCGACCAGCTCGAGGGCTACGCCGGCACCGAGTTCGACCGGACGACCCCGCGGGCCCGGTTGGTCACCGACGTCGCGGCCTGGGTGGGCCGTCGGCTGGTCTACACCTCGGGCTCCAGCCGGCCGGTGGACACCGCCGTCGACACCCTGCTGCTCGGCCAGGGGGTCTGCCGGGACTACGCACACCTGACCATCACCCTGCTCCGGGCCTTGGAGGTGCCGGCCCGGCTGGTCGCCGTCTACGCCCCCGGGTTGTCCCCGATGGACTTCCACGCGGTCGTCGAGGCCGACGTGGACGGCGTGTGGAGGACCGTCGACGCCACCCGGCTGGCGCCGACGTCGTCCCTGGTCCGGATCTGCTCCGGCCGGGACGCCGCCGACACCGCGTTCCTCTCCCTCTTCGGCGGCCGGGCCACGCTGGATGCGATGACCGTCACCGCCACGGTCGACGGCGAGCTCCCCGCACCGGACGACGAGCCGTTCCCGTTGCCCTGAGCCCGGGTGGGGTCCTGCGTCAGCTCCCGGTCGGGGTGACGCCGAACAGGAGCACGCGCCGCTCGACGTCGTAGTGCACCGTGCTCGTGTTGGTGAGCAGGTCCTGGAGGTTGTCGGCGTCGTCCGGGTCCAGCGTCAGCACCTCCTCCCACGCCCCCTGGTCGAGGACGAGCTGCAGGGTGTAGGTCCCCGGCTGGCCCGCTTCCCCGGCTGTCCAGCTGAACTGGTAATGGGTCAGCTGGCGCACCTTGATGCTGTTGTCGGTGACGGGCTGCGGTACCTCCGGCATGGTTGCTCCTCGAGTCCGTGGTCACCATGACGTGACCTGCGCCACATCCTGCCCCTGGTCGGCACCGTCGGGACCGACCCGGCGCACGGGCGTCAGCCGGGCAGCCTGAGCTCGGTCACCCGACGCTCCAAGAAGGACCGCTCCGCGTCGTTGCCGCCGCGCTCGAGAGCCGCGGCGTAGGCCTGCGCCGCCTCGGCCCGCCGGTCCAGCCGGCGCAGCAGGTCGGCGCGGACGGCGTGGACCAGGTGCCCGGGCAGGTCGAGCTGGTCGACGAGCGCCAGCCCGGCCGCCGGCCCCTCCACCTCCGCGACCGCCACGGCCCGGTGCAGCGCGACGACCGGGGTCGGCGCCAGCGCGAGCAGCAGGTCGTAGAGCTGCACGATCTGCCGCCAGTCCGTGTCGGCCGCCGTCGGTGCGTCGCTGTGCACCGCGCTGACCGCCGCCTGCACCTGGTACGGCCCGGGCTCCCCACGGCGCAGGCACTCCCGGACCAGCGCCTGGCCCTCGGCGACCAGCGCGGAGTCCCAGCGCCGGCGATCCTGGTCGGCCAGCAGCACCAGCTCGCCGCCCTCGGTCGCGCGGGCCGGCCGGCGGGACTCGGTGAGCAGCATCAGCGCCAGCAGGCCGGTCACCTCCGGCTCGTCCGGGAGCAGCTCGTGCAGCAGCCGGCCGAGCCGGATGCCCTCGGCACAGAGGTCGGGGCGGGCCAGCTCGTCCCCGGCGCTGGCGGTGTGGCCCTCGGTGAAGACGAGGTAGACCACCGCCAGCACCGGGCCGAGCCGCGCCGGCAGGTCCTGCTCGCCGGGCACCCGGTACGGGATGCGGGCGTCGCGGATCTTCGCCTTCGCCCGCACCAGCCGCTGCGCCATGGTCGGCTCGGGCACCAGGAAGGCCCGGGCGATCGCGCCGGTGCTCAGCCCGCCGACGAGCCGCAGCGTCAGGGCCACCTGGGCCGCCGGTGCCAGCGCCGGGTGGCAGCAGGTGAACACCAGCCGCAGCCGGTCGTCGGACACCGCGCCCACGTCCAGCGGCTCGTCGCGGGCGTGCAGCAGCGCGGCCTGGGCGTGCCGGTCGTCGCGGGAGGCCTCCCGCCGCAGTCGGTCGATGGCCCGGTTGCGGGCCGTGGTGATGATCCAGCCGGCCGGGCTGGGCGGGACGCCGTCCTCCGGCCAGCGCTGCACCGCCGTGGTGAACGCGTCGGCGACCGCCTCCTCGGCGACGTCGACGTCCCCGAAGACCCGCACCAGGACGGCGACCGCGCGCGCGTACTGCTCGCGGAACACCTGCTCGACCGGCTGCTCGACCGGCACGCCCGAGCTCACTCCCCGCCCTGGAAGGGGCGCACCTCGATCGGCAGCCGCGTCGCCCGGGCCAGCCGGGTGCCCCAGTCGAGCGCCGCGTCCAGGTCCGGCGCCTCGATGATGGAGAAGCCGCCCAGGTGCTCCTTGCCCTCGGCATAGGGCCCGTCGGTGGTGAGCACCTCGCCGTCGGCCACCCGGACGACGGTCGCCGTCTTCGGGGAGTGCAGGCCACCGGCGAACACCCACACGCCGGCCTCGTGCATCTGCCGGTCCACCTCGCCGACGTCGGCCATGATCTGGTCCAGGTCCGGCGGCAGCGTGCCGTCCCCGCTGGGCTCGACGACGCTGAGCAGGTACTGGGTCATGGGGTGCTCCTCCCGGTCGGAGCCGGCCCGTCGCCGGCTCTCACCCTCTGTACGAACGGCACCCGCCCGGATCGACAGCGCCGGTCAGCCGGGCGGCGTGGGTTGCGGCGCGTGCGGCGGCCGCAGGTCGTCGGGGACCAGCTCGACCAGCTCGTCGGGCAGCAGCGGCAGGTCCAGCAGGGAGAGCTTGACCCGGCTCCGCTCGGCGGCCCGCGAGTCGGTGATCCGGACCAGCAGCCCCGCGTCCGGGCGGGTCGTCACCTCCACCACGTCACCGACCGCGCACTCGCCGGACCAGACGCCGTCGATCTCCATGGCCGGCCGCCCACCGGTGATCTCCAGGGACAACGGCTCGGACGGCCCGACCACGACCGTGCGGCTGATCCCGCTCATCGGCGCCGACGGGGTGACCAGCACACCCGCCGCGCCCGGGCTCATCACCGGCCCGCCGGCGGCGTAGTTGTAGGCCGTCGAGCCCATCGGGCTGGAGGCGATGAGGCTGTCGCAGCGGTACCGGCCGTACCGCCGTCCGGACACCGACAGCACGCCCTCCACCTGCCCCTGGCCCGGCACCCGGGCGAGGACGACGTCGTTGAAGGCGACCGCCTCCCAGCCCGGCCCCCGGACGACGAGGCAGCTGCGCGGCTCGATCGTCGAGCGCCCCTCGGCCATCGCGGTCAGCGCCCCGTCCAGCTCACGCGCCTCCACCTCGGTGAGGAAGCCCAGCCGGCCGAAGTTCACGCCCAGCACCGGCACCGGCCTGGCCGCCACCAGCCGCATCGCCCCGAGCAGGGTGCCGTCACCGCCGAGCGCGATCAGCCCGTCGACGGTGGTGGCGAGCTCCTCGACGTCGACCGGGGTCACGCCCTGCAGCCCGAGCCGCTCCACGTCGGCGGCGCCGGCGACCAGCTCGACGCCGTGGGTCGACGTCCACGCCGCCACCTGGCCGACGGCTCCGCCGCAGTTGCGGACGGGGTGCAGGACCAGCCCGATCCGGCTCCCGTCGTGCACCGGTCAGCCCCGCCAGGTCTCGAGCAGGCGCAGCCACACCTCGCTGATCGTGGGGTAGGCGGGGACGGCGTGCCAGAGCCGGCTGATCGGCACCTCGCCGACCACGGCGATCGTCGCCGAGTGCAGCAGCTCGGCCACGCCCGGGCCGATGAAGGTGGCCCCGAGCAGCACCTCCCGGTCGGGATCGACCACCGCGATCGCCGTCCCGGTGTAGTCGTCGGCGAACACGCCGGCGCCGGCGACGCTGCCGATCGGGTACTCGACCACGCGATGCGGCAGCCCCTGCTCCTCCGCCTGCGCGGCGGTCAGCCCGACCGCCGCCACCTGCGGGTCGGTGAAGACGACGCTGGGCGTGGCGCGGCGGTCGGCGGTGGCGACCGACGGCGACCAGTCGCCGAGGTCCACCTGCTCGCCGCAGGCACGCGTCACGATGGCGTGACCGGCCTGCCTGGCCTGGTACTTGCCCATGTGGGTGAGCAGCGCCCGGCCGTTGACGTCGCCTGCGCCGTAGAGCCACGGCACGCCCGGCACCTGCAGCGACTCGTCGACCTCCAGGAACCCGCCCGGCTCCAGGCCGATCGTCTCCAGGCCGATCGCGTCGGAGTTCGGCGTCCGGCCGACCGCGACCAGCACCTCGTCGCCGCGCACCTCCTCCTCGCCGCAGCCGAGCACCACCTCGCCGCCCTCCCGCCGGGCGGAGTCGACCTGGGTGCCGAGCCGGACGTCGACGCCGAGCGCACGCAGCGAGGCGGCGACCGCCTCACCGGCGGCGGGCTCGAGGTCGGGCAGCACCCGGTCGCCGTGCTGGAGCAGCGTCACCGAGGCGCCCAGCTGCTGCCAGGCGGTGGCCATCTCGCAGCCGACGTAGCCGCCGCCGAGCACCAGCAGCCGGCCGGGCGCCTCCTTGGCGCTGGTGGCCTCCCGCGGCGTCCAGGGCTGCACCTCGGCGAGACCGGCGACCGGGGGGACGGCGGCCCGGGAACCGGTGCAGACCGCGACCGCGTGCCGCGCCACCAGCACGAGCTCCGTGCCGTCGGGCTGGGCGACCACGACCCGCTTCTCCCCCGCCAGCCGGCCGTGCCCCCGGACCAGCGCGATGCCCGCCCCGTCGACCCAGCGGGCCTGGCCGGCGTCGTCCCAGTGGCTGGTGAAGTCGTCCCGGCGGGCCAGCGTCGCGGCGACGTCCTGCTCGCCGGTGACCGCCGCCGCGGCACCGCGCACGGCACGTGCCGCGGCGATCGCCTCGCTGCCCCGCAGCAGCGTCTTGCTGGGCATGCACGCCCAGTAGGAGCACTCTCCGCCGACCAGTTCGCTCTCCACGAGGACGGCGGTCAGGCCGCCCCGGACGGCGATGTCGGCGATGTTCTCCCCGGTCGAACCGGCGCCAAGAACAATGACGTCGTACGTCTGCTCCGCGTCTGCCACCCGGCCATCCTGTCTGTTGTGCTCCACTGACCGCCATGCCGGTCGATCCGGGCGAGTACGCCGCCGCCCTGCGCCAGTACGCCGCCGGGGTGGTGCTGCTGACCGTGCGCGACGACATCGACGACGTCGGGACGACGGTGACCTCGCTGATGAGCGTCTCCGCCGACCCGCCGCTGGTCGCGATCGGCCTGGCCGCCGATGGCTACCCGGCCGAGGTGCTGCAGTCCGTCGGGGCCGGCGTGGTCAACGTGCTGGCGGCCGGTCAGGCGATCCTGGCCAGCCGGTTCTCCTCCGCGGGGCGCCCCTCGGCCCGGCACCTGCTGGAGTCGGTGCCCTGGCGGCGGGCACCGGTCAGCGACGCCATCGCCCTCGACGGGGCGCTCGCGACCCTGGACTGCCGGGTCTCCTCGGTGGTCGAGGCGGGCAGCCACGTGCTGGTGCTGCTGTCGGTCGAGGCGGTCCCGGTGGTCGCCGCCGAGGGCGACCCGCTGCTGCGGCTGCGCGGCCGCTGGACCGACGCCGCCGGCCGGCCGCTCCGCCGTCCCTGAAGAAGGACCCCGGGCCATGTCGCCAACATGGCCCCGGGGAACGCGGGCGACATGTGCCGGGGTTAGCGTCGGAGCCGATGCCCGCCATGCCCGCTCCGTCCGAGTCCGCCCTGCGCCGCGCCCTGGTCCGCGCCGAACGCGGGGTGACGCTGGACGCCACCGAGGCCGAGACGCTGCTGCACGCCCGCGGGCTGGCCGAGGGCGAGCCGCTGGACCGGCTGCTCACCGCCGCCTCCCGGGTGCGCGACGCCGGGCTGGCCTCGGCCGGGCGGCCGGGCGTGGTGACCTACAGCCGCAAGGTGTTCATCCCGCTCACCCACCTGTGCCGCGACCGCTGCCACTACTGCACCTTCGTGACGACGCCGGGCCGGCTGCGCGCCGAGGGCAAGGCCCCGTTCCTCTCCCCCGACGAGGTGCTGGAGATCGCCCGCGCCGGCGCGGCGCTGGGCTGCAAGGAGGCGCTGTTCACCCTCGGCGACCGGCCGGAGGACCGCTGGCCGGTCGCCGCGGAGTGGCTGGAGGCACACGGTTTCGACTCCACGCTGGGTTACCTGCGGGCGATGGCGATCCGGGTGCTGGAGGAGACCGGGCTGCTCCCCCACCTGAACCCCGGCGTGCTGAGCTGGGAGGAGGTCCAGCGGCTGAAGCCGGTCGCCGCCTCGATGGGGATGATGCTGGAGACGACCGCCACCCGGCTGTGGTCGGAGCGCGGCGGCCCGCACTTCGGCAGCAAAGACAAGGAGCCCGCCGTGCGCCTGCGGGTGCTCGAGGACGCCGGCCGCTCCGCCGTCCCGTTCACCACCGGGGTGCTGCTGGGCATCGGCGAGGACTACGCCGAACGGGTCGAGGCGATCGCCGCGATCCGCGCCTCGGCCCGCCGGCACCAGCACGTGCAGGAGGTGATCGTGCAGAACTTCCGGGCCAAGCCGCGCACCGCGATGGCCGCCCACGACGACCTCGGCCTGCAGGAGTACGTCGCCGCCGTCGCCGTCACCCGGCTGCTGCTCGGGCCCGCGGCCCGGGTGCAGGCCCCGCCGAACCTGTCGGACACCACCGAGCTGGGGCTGCTGCTGCGCGCCGGCGTCGACGACTGGGGCGGGGTCAGCCCGCTGACCCCCGACCACGTCAACCCCGAGCGGCCCTGGCCGAACATCGACGAGCTCACCGCGCTCACCGCCGAGGCCGGCTTCACCCTCCGCGAGCGGCTGGCCGCCCAGCCCGGCTACGTGACCTCCCCCGAGCCGTGGCTCGACCCGAGGGTCCGCCCGCACGTCGCCGCCCTCGCCGGGCCCGACGGGCTCGCGGTGGAGGGACGGATCCCGGTCGGGCTGCCGTGGCAGGAGCCGGACGAGGCCTGGACAGTGCTGGGAACGGGGACCGGCCGCACGGAGCTGCACGTCGAGGTGGACACGGTCGGGCGCACCGGTGACCGGCGCAGCGACTTCGACGCCGTCTACGGCGACTGGTCCGAGCTCCGCGAGGCGACCGTCGCCGCCCGAGACGGGCACTCCACTGCGCTCAGCGCCGGCGACCCGGAGGTGCACGCCGCCCTGGCCCACGCCGAGACCGACCCCGCCGGGCTGTCCGACGCCGAGTACCTGGCGCTGCTGGGCGCCGACGGCCCGGACCTGGAGGCCCTCGCCGCGCTGGCCGACGCCGTCCGCCGCGACGTCAATGGCGACGACGTCACCTACGTGGTGAACCGGAACATCAACTTCACCAACGTCTGCTACACCGGCTGCCGGTTCTGCGCGTTCGCCCAGCGGCGCACCGACGCCGACGCCTACACCCTGTCGATGCAGCAGGTCGGCGACCGGGTCGACGAGGCGTGGGCCGGCGGGGCGACCGAGATCTGCATGCAGGGCGGCATCCACCCCGACCTGCCCGGCACCGCCTACCTCGACCTGGCCCGCGAGGTGAAGGCCCGCCGTCCCGACATCCACCTGCACGCCTTCTCCCCGATGGAGGTCGTCAACGGGGCCGCGCGCACGGGGCTGTCCTTCGCCGACTTCCTCACCGCGGCGAAGGAGGCCGGCGTCGACTCGCTGCCCGGCACCGCCGCGGAGATCCTCGACGACGACGTCCGCTGGGTGCTCACCAAGGGCAAGCTGCCGGCCGCGACCTGGCTGGAGATCGTCAAGACGGCGCACACCGTCGGGCTGCCGACGACCTCGACGATGATGTACGGGCACGTCGACACCCCGGCCCACTGGGTGGCGCACCTGCGCACGCTCAGCCGCCTGCAGGACGAGACCGGTGGCTTCCGCGAGTTCGTGCTGCTGCCCTTCGTGCACCACAACGCCCCGATCTACCTGGCCGGGGTCGCCCGGCCCGGGCCCACGAACCGGGAGAACCGGGCCGTGCACGCCGTCGCCCGGCTGCTGCTGCACGGGCGGATCGACAACGTCCAGACCTCCTGGGTCAAGCTCGGCGACGCCGGCACCCAGGCGATGCTGGGCGGCGGCGCCAACGACCTGGGCGGCACGTTGATGGAGGAGACGATCAGCCGGATGGCCGGCTCGGGCAACGGCTCGCTGAAGACCATCGCCGAGCTCGAGGCGATGGCCGCCGGCATCGGCCGGCCGGCCCGGCAGCGGACGACGGAGTACGGGACGCCCAGCGCCGAGCGGATGGCCACCGCCCGCTCGGACGAGGGCCGGCGGGCGCTCACGCTCTCGATCACCCCGGCCTGAGCGGGACGAGGTCGGGGGCGCCGGACCTGCGACGGGTCGCCCCACCCGGTGCCCGTCTGCGCGTCGGCCGGTGTGCCCCGCGCGGACTCCTCGGGTGCATGGATACAGTGCGACGATGTGAGGCGCGCCACTGCGCCTCCCTCTGACGCAACGGGCGGGTCCGCATGCTCTACGCCGCGTACGAACTGCAACGCCGCTTGACCTCACCGGCGGTGGCGGTCTCCGCGAGGACGGCGCGGGTGCTGAACGCGCTGCCTGCGCCCATGACCGCCCCCGGCGTCCGGCACCTCCGGGCAGCCTGCGACATCGTCGCCCATGCCCGCCCGACGCACGACCGGCCGGCGTTCGGCATCGACTCCGTGCTGGTCGACGACCGGCCGGCAGAGGTGTCCGAGCACCCGGAGACGAGCACGCCCTTCGCCACGCTCCTGCACTTCCGGAAGCCGTCGGTCACCGGCCAGCCCCGGGTGCTCGTCGTCGGACCGATGTCCGGGCACTTCACGACGCTGATCCGGCCGGCCATCCGGACACTGCTGTCCGACCACGACGTGTACGTCCTGGACTGGCACAACGCCCGGGACGTCCCCGTCGAGGACGGCCGCTTCGGGCTGGACGAGTACATCGAGCACGTCATGGACGCGCTCCGCCACCTCGGCCCCGGCAGCCACGTCGTCGCCGTCTGCCAGCCCGCCGTCCCGGTGCTCGCGGCCGTCGCACTGCTGGCCGCCGCCGACGACGAGGCCCAGCCCCGCAGCCTGACCCTGATGGCCGGACCGGTCGACACCCGGGTGAACCCGAACCGGATCAACACGATGGCCGCGACCAAGCCGCTGTCGTCCTTCGAACGCCGGGTCATCGACACGGTGCCCGCCCGGTACGCCGGCGCCGGGCGCCGGGTGTACCCCGGCGTCGTCCAGCTGACCGCGTTCATGTCGATGAACCCCAAGCGGCACCTGAGCGCGCACGCGCGTCTCTACCGGGACCTGGTGGCCGGTGAGACCGCCCGAGCGGCCAGCACCCGCGCCTTCTACGACGAGTACGGCGCCGTGATGGACGTCCCGGCGGAGTTCTACCTCGAGACGGTCGGCCGGATCTTCCAGGACAACGCCCTCGCCACCGGGGCGTTCACCTGGCGCGGTGCCCCGGTCGATCCCGGGGCCATCTCCGGCACGGACCTGCTCACCGTCGAGGGTGCCAACGACGACATCTGCTCCCCGGGGCAGACCGAGGCCGCGCACGACCTCTGCACCGGCATCCCGGCCGACCGCAAGCACCACCACCTGCAGCCGGGGGTGGGCCACTACGGCGTGTTCAGCGGCTCCCGCTGGGACACGGAGGTCTACCCCGTGGTGCGCGACTTCATCGCCGGGGCCGGAGCAGCCCAGCCGATGGCCTCGCCGGCCTGACCGCCCGATGCCCGGGAGAGGGCGCACCGGGGGTCGGGAACGGCCGGGAACGCGTCGGTGACCGCGCCGGCCCCGGGCGGCCCCCGCGCCGCCGAGCAGGCCTGGCGACGGTTGCGGCCGCAGCTGGCCGAGGAGGCGGTGGCCGCGCTGGGGCCGGCGGAGGCCGACGCGTTCCTGACCCGGGTCGAGGTCGCGCTGGTCGACGTGCACGCCCCGCTGGTCGCGCTCTACGGGCAGCGCGCCGACCCGGAGGAGCTGCTGGCCCGTGGCCTGCGGCTGGTCCTCGCGGCTGCCGCGGAGCGGCCGGCGGAGCTGCGGGTGCTGGACCGGCGCCGGGAGATCGACCCGCACTGGTTCCAGCGCGAGCGCATGCAGGGCTACGTCTGCTACGTCGACCGGTTCTGCGGCACGCTCGGCCAGCTGCCCGCGCGGCTGGACCACCTCGCCGAGCTGGGCACCACCTACCTGCACCTGATGCCGCTGCTGCGGCCGCGCGAGGGCGAGAACGACGGCGGCTACGCGGTCGCGGACTACCGCGAGGTCGACCCGCGGCTGGGCACGATGGCCGAGCTGGAGGCGGTCGCCGCGGCGCTGCGCCGGCACGACATGAGCCTGTGCATCGACCTGGTGCTCAACCACACCGCCGCCGAGCACCCGTGGGCGAGGGCCTGGCTGGCCGGTGACCCGGCGTACGCCGACTTCTACACGGCCTTCCCCGACCGCCGGCTGCCCGACGCCTACGAGGCGACCATCCCGGAGGTCTTCCCCGACCGGGCGCCCGGCTCGTTCAGCTGGGTGCCGGAGGCCTGCGGCGGGGCCGGCGGCTGGGTGTGGACCACCTTCTGGAGCTACCAGTGGGACCTGGACTACGCCAACCCCGAGGTCACGCTGGCGATGCTCGGTGAGATCACCTGGCTGGCCAACCGCGGGGTCGAGGTGTTCCGGATGGACGCCATCCCGTTCATGTGGAAGCGGCTGGGCACCAACTGCCAGAACCAGCCCGAGGTCCACGACCTGGTGCAGCTGCTGCACGCGCTGGCCCGGATCGCCGCCCCGGCGGTCGTGTTCAAGGCCGAGGCGATCGTCGCACCGGAGGACCTGGTGCCCTACCTGGGCGCGCACGCCCGGGAGCGGCCCGAGTGCGAGCTGGCGTACCACAACCAGTTGATGGTGCTGCTGTGGAGCAGCGTGGCGGCGCAGGACGCCCGGCTGGCGATCGCTGCGCTGCGCCGGATGCGGCCGATCCCCACCGGTGCGACCTGGGTGACCTACGTGCGGGGTCACGACGACATCGGCTGGGCGGTCAGCGACACCGACGCCGCCGCCGTCGGCGCCGACGGTGATGCGCACCGGCGGTTCCTCAACGACTTCTTCTCCGGCCGCTTCCCGCACTCCCCGGCCCGCGGAGCGCTGTTCCAGGAGAACCCGCTCACCGGGGACGCCCGGATCTCGGGGACGGCGGCGTCGCTGTGCGGCATCGAGTCGGCCCTGGAGAAGGAGGACGGCGCAGCCCTGCACCGCGGGATCCGCCGGCTGCTGCTGATGTACTCGGTCGTCTTCTCCTTCGGCGGCATCCCGCTGCTCTACATGGGCGACGAGATCGGCATGCGCAACGACGCCGGCTACCTGACCGACCCCGAGCGCGCCCCGGACAACCGGTGGATGCACCGCCCGCCGATGGACTGGACCGCGGTCGGGCGCCGGCACGACCCGGCGACGCTGGAGGGCCGGGTGTTCACCGGGCTGCGGGAGATGGGCGAGGTGCGGCGCTCGCTGCCGGCGCTGCGCGGCGGGGCGGAGCCCACCGTCCTGACCGCGGGCAGCGACCGGGTGCTCGTCTGGCGACGGAGGCACCCGCGCAGCGGTTCCTTCGTCGGCGTGGCGAACTTCTCCTCGATGCCGGCGGTCGTCGACGCCGACACCGTCACCGGCTTCGGCACCTACGAGCCGGCGCTGAGCAGTGACGGCCCGCTCGAGGTGCAGGGCCGTGGCCTCGTCGTCCCGGGTCTCGGGTTCGCCTGGTACGCCGAACCCTGACGCGGACGCCGACCCGGCCCGGACCGGCCGGTGGAGGCGGCGCGCAGCCGCCTCCACCGGCCGTCGTGCTCAGCGGCTGCCGCCGCCGATCATCGGGTCGTCCCCGTCGCCGCGCACCGTGGACTCGACGCCCTCGGTGGAGGACGGCGCGGTGTAGCCCCCGGCCTCGTGCTCCTCGATCAGCACGCCGTCCCGCACCGAGTCCGCCGGGGGCTGGTCCACGACGGTCACCGGCTGGGTCGTGGCCGGCTGCGGCGGGGCGGCCTCGGTCGGCTGCGGCTGCGGCTGCTCGGTCCCCGAGCCGCTCTTCGTCGCGGCCACCGCGGCGGCGGCGACGCCGGCGACCGCCGCAGCACCGGCGACGACCTTCGCCGACACCCCCGCCTTGCCGCTGTCCCCGCGCGACAGCGCGGCGTCCTCGACGCCGGGCGTCCCGGCGCTGACGCCGTGCTGGACGGTGCCGCGCCACGCCCCGCTCTCGTAGCCCGCGTCCTCGATGAGGGCCTTGAACCTCTGCAGGTCCGACCGGGCCTGGCGGCCGACGATGCCGAGCTTGTCCCCGGCCTGCTCCACGAGCCCCTCCGGCTCGTACTCCAGCGTCAGGTGCACCATCGTGGCGGCCGGGCCGGCCGGGGTGAACCGGACGGCGCCGGCGTTGGTCGCGCCGCTCGTGGCCGCCCAGGCGATCTTCTGGTCGGGCACCTGCTCGAGGACGGCGGCGTCCCACTCGCGCCGGACGCCGGCGATCTCGGCCACCCAGTGCAACCGCTGGTCGCCGAGCTGGTGGACCTCCTTGACGCCTCCCATGAAGTGGGGGAAGTCCTCGAACTGGGTCCACTGGTTGTAGGCGGTGCTGACCGGTACGTCGACCTGGATCGACTCCTCGACCTTGGTGGTCATCGCTGTTCCTCCTTCGTCGCAGGACACTCGCTGAGCTGCGACGTACCCCGTCAGCCCCCGGTGATGCACGAGGTCAGGTGGCCTGTGGCGGCCGGCACCAGAGGGCCTCGACGTCCCCGTCCAGCACCAGTGCGCCCGCCTCGTGGGGCACGAGGAGGGTCATGCCGGCCCGGACGGTCGCCGTCCAGTCCCCTCCCGCCGCCCGGAGCCCGCCCTGCCCGCTGGTCACCATGACGACCCCGAAGGAGGCGCCAAACGAGTCCCTCCCCGCACCCGGTCCACCCGGAAGAACTCCGCTGCGCGTCCCGGCAGCACCGGGCCCCGGCCGCGGTCGCGGACGACGAGCTCGGCGATGCGCTCGGGCGACCAGACGCTGAGGTCGGCGGCCTCCAGCGCGAGGTCGCAGCCGAGACCGAGGTGCCCGTCGCGCTCACCGTCGAGCGCGAAGCCCCGCCACTCCATCAGGACGGACAGGTCCTCGGGCTCCTGGACCTCCACCAGGAAGACCCCGGCCCCGATGGCGTGCGGGAGACCGGCCGGCACCAGCACGGCATCGCCGGGGGCCACGTCGAGGGGGTGCAGCGCGGCGAGGAGCGCCTCGACGTGCTGCTCCCGGACCAGCCGGCGCGCCTCGGCGCGGTCCATGCCCTGCCGCAGACCCAGGTGCACCTCCCCGCCCGGCAGGACGACCCACGCCTCGGTCTTGCCGTGCGCGCGCTGCAGGTGCTCGGCGGCGAACGCGCCGTCCGGGTGCAGGTGGACCGGCAGCCGTTGCCCGGCGTCGAGCAGCTCGGTCAGCAGCTTGGTGTCGGGTCCGTACCGGGCCAGGTGCTCCGGCCCGAGCCAGGCGAGCGGGTCGGCGGCGACCGCGTCCCGCAGCAGGCGCCCGTCGGGCAGCCGGGTCAACCCGGTCGCATGCTCCCCGAAGAGGGTCGTGGTGCTGCCGACCCAGTCCTCGGGCAGGTTGCCGCCGGCCCAGGGGGTGCCGCGGAAGCCGGCGATCCGCTGACCGCCGGCGTAGAAGCGGTCGACGGGCTGGTTGGGCGGAGGAGTGGGCGCAGGCCCGGGGGTGAGGACGCCCTGCGGGCCGGCGGCCCGTCCTCGTCGGCCCCGTCGGCCCCGTCGGCCCCGTCGGCCCCGTCGGCACAGCTGACCTCTGCGACACAGGACGCGACCTGCGTCACCCCCGCTCCTGGCCGGGGCTAATGTTGCCGCGCTGTACCGGCTCCAGGGGCGCCCTGAGCCCACGGACCGGCCCCGCGCACCCACCCCCGAGTGCTCGTCCCCACGGAGGAAACCACGATGCTGTCCCACTTCCGGGCCCGGAAGACGTCCGCGGCCCTGGTCCTGCTCAGCGCGGTGGCGCTGAGCGCCTGCAGCAACGGCGACGACGCCGGCAGCAGTGGTGGCGGAGGCGGCGACGGCGAGGTGGACAAGGTCGGGCTGATGCTCCAGGACATCTCCAACCCGTTCTTCGCCTCGATGCAGAAGAGCATGGAGCAGGCCGCGGAGGACCAGGGCTTCGACCTCAACGTCCAGGACGGTCGGCAGGACCTCGGCACCCAGAACGACCAGATCGACACCTTCATCCAGCAGGGGATGGACCTGATCCTGCTCAACGCCGTCGACAGCAGCGGCATCGCCTCGGCCGTGGCCCGGGCGCAGGCCGCCGGCATCACCGTGGTGGCCGTCGACGTCGACGCCGAGGGCGCCGACGCGGCCGTCACCACCGACAACGTGGAGGCCGGCCGGCAGTCCTGCCAGGCGCTGGTCGACGCCCTGGGCGGCAACGGGAACATCCTCGTCGTCGAGGGCACCCCGACCACGGCGCCGCAGGACCGGGTGAAGGGCTGCGAGGAGGTGCTCGCGGCCAACACCGGCATCAAGGTGGTCGCCCGCCAGGCCGGCAAGAACGACCGGGCCAGCGGGCTCTCGCTGACCACCGACATGCTCACCGCCAACCAGGACGTGACGGGCATCTTCGCCATCAACGACCCGGAGGCCCTGGGCGCCGACCTCGCCGTCCAGCAGGCCGGTCGCACCGGCGTGACGATCGTCGGCGTCGACGGCTCGCCCGAGGCGGTCACCGCGCTGGAGGACCCGTCGTCCAACTTCGTCGCGAGCGCGGCGCAGGACCCGGGCGGGATGGCCCTCAAGGCGCTGGAGGTCGGCCAGGGCATCGTCGCCGGCGACGACCCGGCCGAGCGCGTGACGCTGCTGGCGCCCTCCCTGGTCACCAAGGACAACGTGGCCGACTACCAGGGCTGGTGACCCGGTGACGGCTGGCAGGAGGAACTCGTGAACGAGACCGCGACTCCGCTGCTCGAGGTCGAGGGCATCAGCAAGCGCTTCGGCGCGACGCTCGCCCTGTCCGACGTCAGCTTCGACGTCCGAGCCGGTGAGGTGCACGCCCTGATGGGCGAGAACGGCGCCGGCAAGTCGACGCTGATGAAGATCATCTCGGGCAACTACCAGCCGGACACGGGCACCATCCAGATCTCCGGGACCCCTGCCGTCATGGCGTCGCCGCGCGACGCCATGACGGCGGGGGTCGCGATCATCCACCAGGAGCTGAACACCATCCCGGACATGACGGTGGCCGAGAACCTGGCCACCGGCAGCGAGCCGGCGAGGTTCGGCGTCCTGGACCGCCGGACGATGGTCGCCCAGGCCCGGGAGAAGCTCGCCCGGGTCGGCGCCCAGATCGACCCCACCCGCCCGATCGGCCGGCTCAGCGTCGGCATGCAGCAGATGGTCGAGATCGCCCGGGCCGTGGCGGAGAACGCCAGGGTGCTGGTGCTCGACGAGCCGACGGCGTCGCTGTCCCGGACGGAGTCCGAGCAGCTCTTCGCGCTGATCCGGTCGATGCGCGACCAGGGCATGGGGCTGATCTACATCAGCCACCGCATGGAGGAGGTGTGGGAGCTCGCCGACCGGGTGACCGTCTTCCGCGACGGGAAGCTCATCGGCACCCGGGACATGCGCGCCGACGGCCCGGACCGGACCACCCCGGGCGACATCGTGCGGATGATGGTCGGCCGCGAGATCAGCGACCTCTACGTCCGCACCCAGCACCCGGCCGGTGAGGTCCGGCTCTCGGTGCGCGACCTGACCGGGCCCGGCGGGATCGGACCGGTGTCCTTCGACGTCCGTGGCGGCCAGGTGGTCGGGATGGTCGGCCTCATCGGTGCCGGCCGCACCGAGGTGGCACGGCTCATCTACGGCGCGGACCGGGCCACCGGTGGCACCGTCTCCCTCGACGGGAGCCCGCTCAGGGTGCGCAACCCGATCGAGGGGCTGCGCGCCGGGGTGGGCCTGCTCCCGGAGAGCCGCAAGGACCAGGCGCTGTTCCTGGACCTGACGGTCAAGGACAACATCTCCATGTCCACGCTCAAGCAGCACAGCGTCGCCGGGGTGCTGCGCGGCGGACCGCTGGTGCGAGCCGTGCGCGGGGTCATGGACCAGCTCAAGGTGCGCTCCAACGCGCTGGGGCTGGAGTCCCGGGCGCTGTCCGGCGGGAACCAGCAGAAGCTGGTCCTCGGCCGGCTGCTGCTGCAGCGGCCCAAGCTGCTGATCCTCGACGAGCCGACCCGCGGCGTCGACATCGGCGCGAAGAGCGAGATCTACCGCCTGATCAACGAGATCGCCGGGACCGGCGCCGCCGTCCTGGTGATCTCCTCCGACCTGCCCGAGGCCCTCGGCATCAGCGATGAGCTGCTGGTGATGCGCGCCGGGCAGATCGTGGCCACCCTCGACGCCCGCCGGGCGACGGAGGAGACCGTCATGCAACACGCCACCGGCGTCTCCGCAGACGACGCCGCCCCGACCGAGACCGCTGGGACCGCCCGATGAGCACGAGCACCGCCCCGACCACCGACCCGACCGTCCAGCCGCCGGAGAATCGCGGGTTCCCCGTCGCCTACTGGTGGGACAGGGTCGGCATCTTCCTGGTCCTGCTGCTGCTCATCGCGCTCATGTCGGCCATCGCGCCGAACTTCCTGTCGGTCGACAACGCGGTCAACGTCGCGCGCTCGGTGTCGATCAACGCGATCCTCGCGGCCGGGATGACCGTGGTCATCCTCACCGCGGGCATCGACCTGTCGGTCGGCTCGATCCTCGCCGTGGCCGGGGTCGGCGGCGTCCTGCTGGCCACCAACGGCGTCCCCACGCCCCTGGCCCTCCTCGGCGGCATCGCGATCGGCGCGCTCTGCGGCGCGGTCAACGGTGCCCTGATCGCCTGGCTGGCGCTGCCGGCGTTCATCGTGACGCTGGGCTCGCTGACCTACCTGCGCGGCCTGGCGTACTCGATGCTCGACGGTCAGCCGCTGGTCGCCACCGACCTCGGCTTCCGCGGCATCGGCAACGGCAGCGTCGCCGGCATCCCGCAGCCGGTGATCGTGATGCTGGTCGTCTACGTGGTGTTCTGGTTCCTGCTGGAGCGGACCCGGTTCGGGCGGCACGTCTACGCCGTGGGCGGCAACATCGAGGCGGCGCGGCTGGCCGGCATCAACGTCAAGCGGGTCCTGCTGTCGACCTACATGCTCTCCGGCGCGGCCGCCGGCGTGGCCGGGCTCATCTTCTCCGCGCGGGTCCTGTCGGCGCAGCCGACGGCCGGGAACGGGTACGAGCTGGACGCGATCGCGGCGGTGGTGCTGGGCGGCACCTCGCTGGCCGGAGGCCGCGGGCGGATCTTCGGCACGCTGGTGGGTGCGGTGATCATCGGGGTGCTGTCCAACGGCCTCGTGCTGCTGGACGTGCCGTTCTTCTACCAGCTCATCATCAAGGGCGTCGTGATCATCATCGCCATCGCGCTGGACAGCCTGAAGCGGTTCGCCCGGTCGACCAGTTGACCGCGCCGACCTGACCACCCCTCCGACACCCCGCACGGTCCCGGCCGTGCGGGGTGTCGTGCGTCGGGACCCCGGCCGGCTCCCCCTGGCGTCGTCCCGCGGGGGTCGGGATCATGACGAGGCACCCTGACACCGACCCTCCCGGAGGACCGCACGTGGCCGGACCGCAGCAGGACCTCCCCGACGACTGGCACCAGCCGCTGCGGCACGTCCGCGCCGACCAGCTCTCCGCGGACACCGGGCAGACCGCCGGCATGACCCGCCGGGAGGCGGTGTCCGCGCAGACCGTCGGCGCCCAGCGGCTGTGGATGGGCCAGACGCACGTGGCACCGCACACCGGCTCCGGGGACCACCACCACGGCGACTCCGAGACCGCCATCCACGTGCTGCGCGGCCACCCGGTGTTCGTCTTCGCCGAGGGCGGGGAGGAGGTCCGGCTGACCACCGGGCCCGGTGACTACGTCTTCGTGCCGCCGTTCACGCCGCACCGCGAGGAGAACCCGCACGACGACGAGGCGGTGGTCGTGATCGCCCGCAGCAGCCAGGAGGCGATCGTGGTCAACCTCCCGGGCCTGCTCCCCGAGGGCCCCGGCGCCGACGACTGAACGGGGGCGGCAGGCCGACCCCGGGGCTAGCGTGACCGGCGTGACCGAGCCCGTGCGCCCGCCGTCCGAACTCGACCAGCTCGCCGACCGCTTCGTCGAGGACTACGCCGCCTCGCAGCCGACGGTGGCCACCTACATCGGCGTGCCCGGGCACGACGACCGCTGGCCCGACCTCACCCCCGACGGGCACGGCGCGCACGCCCAGCTGCTGACGGCGGCGATCGGCATGGCGGGGCGGATCGAGCCGGTCGACCGCCGCGACGAGGTCGCCCGGAGCGCGCTGCTGGAGCGGCTGGGTGCCGAGCTCGCCCGCTACCAGGCGGGCTGGGCACAGGCCGACCTGAACACCATCGACAGCCCCCTGCAGGGCTTCCGCTCGTCGTTCGACCTGATGCCCGCGGCGACCGAGCAGGACTGGGCGACGATCGCCCGCCGGCTCGCCGCCCTGCCGGCCGCGCTGGACGGCTATGCGGTCGGCCTGGAGTCCGCGGCCGGCAACGGCCGCACCTCCGCCGCCCGGCAGGTGCGGCTCGGCGCGCAGATCGCCCGCCGCTGGGCCGGCACCCCCGACCGCCCCGGCTTCTTCACCCAGCTGGTGACCGGCGCGCCCGCCGGGTCCGCAGGCCTGACCCGGGACCTGGAGCGGGCCGCGCAGCAGACCTCGGGCGCGCTGCTCGGCTTCGCCGACCGGGTCGAGCAGAGCCTGCTGCCCGCAGCACCCCAGGCCGACGGGGTCGGCCGGGAGCGCTACGCCCTGGAGTCGCGGTACCACGCCGGGGTCGACCTGGACCTCGAGGAGACCTACGCCTGGGGCTGGGAGGAGCTGGCCCGGATCGTCGCCGAGAAGGAGGCCGTGGCCGACTCGATCGCCCCCGGCCAGGGTCCCGCCGGCGCCGTCGCCGCGCTGGACGCCGACCCGGCCCGCCAGGTCCGCGGCCGGGAGGCGCTGCAGACCTGGCTGCAGGAGACCGCCGACCGGGCGATCGCGGCGCTGGACGGCGTCCACTTCGACATCCCCGGGCCGGTCAAGCGGATCGAGGGCCGGCTGACGCCGACCTCGGGGGAGGGCGTGTACTACACGGCCCCCAGCGAGGACTTCAGCCGGCCCGGCCGGATGTGGTGGTCGCTGCCCGAGGGCGTCACCGACATGACCACCTGGCGGGAGACGACGACGGTCTTCCACGAGGGCGTCCCCGGCCACCACCTGCAGATCGCCGAGACGGTGCACAACGCCGCGCTGCTCAACCGCTGGCAGCGGCTGCTCTGCGCCTGCTCCGGGCACGCCGAGGGCTGGGCGCTGTACTCCGAGCGGCTGATGGCCGAGCTGGGGTTCCTCGACGACCCCGGTGACCGGCTGGGCATGCTGGACGCCCAGGAGCTGCGCGCGGCCCGGGTGGTGCTGGACATCGGCGTGCACCTGGACCTGCCCATCCCGGCCGGGCGGGCGGCCGGCGAGCGGTGGACCTACGACGTCGCCCTGGCCTTCCTCCGCACCCACGTGGACATGGAGGACGCGATGCGCGTCGACGAGCTGCACCGCTATCTGGGCTGGCCGGGCCAGGCGCCGGTCTACAAGGTGGGTGAGCGGGTCTTCCTGACCTGCCGGGAGCAGGCCCAGCTGCGCGCCGGTGCGGACTTCGACCTCAAGGCCTGGCACCGCGCCGTCCTCGACCTCGGCCCGCTGGGCCTCGCCCCGCTCGCCGCGGAGCTCGCCCGGATGTGACGGCCCGGCCGTCCACCGGGTGCGGGATCGATTGCACCGGCGGTCGGAGCGCCCCGGAGCTGCCCGGGAGGCCCGTCGAGCCGAAGTCGAACTGGACGAACCGACCCGTCACCGTCGGCAGAACCTGACGCCTGACGCGGCGCGTCGAGCCACCTCTGCGGCACTCCTGAGGTGTCTGCGGCGAGTGTGACGGATGGGACCGGGCGTAACACGGACGACATTTGACCCACCTGGAGGACACCCGTGTAATTCACCCCAACAGGTCACCGACGGTGACCCGCGGCAGTCGTCGAGTGACGAAGGCCGAACCGAGACGCAGGGGGACGCATCGTGACCATCGCCGACGTGACGTGGATGGACGACTACCGGGCTGCTGCCGTGGAGGCCACGCCGGTCACCTACGGGACCGACGTGCTGGGCCTGGCCACGGTGTTCGACGCCGGCTTCGCCGGCATGGAGGCCGAGGAGCAGGGCTGGCAGGAGCAGGCGCTGTGCGCCGAGACCGACCCCGAGGCCTTCTTCCCCGAGAAGGGCGGCTCGACCCGCGAGGCGAAGAAGATCTGCACCGGCTGCCAGGTCCGCACCGAGTGCCTGGAGTACGCGCTGGCCAACGACGAGCGCTTCGGCATCTGGGGCGGCCTGTCCGAGCGTGAGCGCCGCCGGCTCCGTCGCCGCGCCAGCTGACAAAGGACCCCCTTGCCCCCCACCACTCGCGAGCTCGCGGCGGGGCCCTGCAAGGGGGCCGTTCCAGCAGGTCGCCCAGGGGTAGGAAGGGCTCGTGCTAGCCATCTCCTACAGCCAGCCCGGTGGTCCCGACGTCCTGCAGCTCGGGGACCGCCCCACTCCCGAACCCGGTCCCGGTGAGGTCCGGGTGCGCCTGGCCTTCTCCGGCGTGAACCCCACCGACTGGAAGTCCCGCAGCAAGGCCCAGCCCGGCCTCGGTGGGCAGGTCCCGAACCAGGACGGTTCCGGCACCGTCGAGGCCGTCGGCGAGGGCGTCGACCCGGTGCTCGTCGGCGAGCGCGTGTGGATCTGGGAGGCCGCCTACCAGCGGCCGCACGGCACGGCGGCCGAGCTCACCGTCGTCCCGGCCCGCCAGACGGTGCTGCTGGGCCCGGACCCGTCGTTCGAGCTCGGCGCCAGCCTCGGCATCCCGTTCCTGACCGCGCACCGCTGCCTCACCGTCGCCGAGTCACTGCCCGACCGGATCGGGCCCGGCACCCTCACCGGCCGCACCGTGCTGGTCCAGGGCGGCGCCGGCGCCGTCGGCAACGCCGCCGTCCAGCTCGCCCGCTGGGCCGATGCCACCGTCATCGCCACGGTCAGCGGCCCGGACAAGGCGCAGCTGGCCGCCAAGGCCGGCGCCGACCACGTGGTCGACTACCGGCAGCAGGACGTCGTCGGCGAGGTCCGGAAGATCGCCCCGCACGGCGTCGATGCCATCGTCGAGGTCTCCGCCGCCGCCAACGCCGCCGTCGACGCGCAGGTCGTCGGGATGTACGGCTCGGTCGCGATGTACGCCGACGACGGCGGCGCCGAGGTGACCATCCCGGTGCGCGCCCAGATGAACGCCAACGCGCGGTGGCAGTTCGTGCTGGTCTACACCGAGCCGCGGCGGGCCAAGGAGCTCGGCGTCGAGGACGTCAACGCGGCCGTGCTGGACGGCGCCGTCCGCGTCGGTGAGGACGCCGGGCTGCCGTTGCACGTCTTCCCGCTGGCCGAGACCGCCGCCGCCCACCAGGCCGTGCAGGACGGCGCCGTCGGCAAGGTCCTCATCGACGTCACCGCCTAGCCGATCCGTTCTCCTCCCCGTCGCCTGCGGGGAGGAGGACGGCGCGCAGCAGGAGCAGCCAGGCCAGCGAGAACACCACGCCGGCCGCGACGTCGGTGGGCCAGTGCATGCCGCGGTAGAGCCGGCTGAGCAGCACGAACAGCGGCACGGCCACGGCCAGCGACCAGCTGAGGAAGCGCAGCCGGTGACCGGGCCGGGTGCGGGACAGGCCCAGCGCCAGCCCGACCCACAGCGCGACGCTGGCGGCCGTGTGGCCGGACGGGAAGCTGGACGTCGGTGGCGCGGCGTCCAGGTGCGGGATGGGCGGCCGGAGGCGGTCCAGGACGGCGGCGGCCAGCAGGAACAGCAGCGTCTCGCCGATCACGGCCAGCGCCAGGAACAGCGGCAGCCGGGGTCCGTGCCGCCGGAGCGCCAGCACCAGGCAGCCGGCGGCGGTGAGGGCGACGACGGTTGAGGTGGCGCCCAGCACCGTGCCGTAGTGGGTGATGCTGTTCCAGGTCGGGGTGCGGTGGGCCGCCACGGCGTTCTCGAAGTCCACCTCCTCCTGGTCTACCGGGCTCCCGTCGAGGACCCGGGTGATCAGCAGACCGAGTCCGAGGAGCAGCGCCTCGACCAGGACGAAGGCGCCGACCACCGCGCCGGTGAGCGTGCCGATCGTCGAGGAGCGGGCGCCGGCCAGCACCCCGGGCTGCGTCCGCCTCCGGGTGTCCGGGTCACTCATCACGCCCTCCCCGCCCGGCCCCGCTGCGCGGGTGTGCGGAGACCCTGCCATCCCGGAGCCGCCGAGAGCAGCCTCGGGCACACGCCGGCGTGTGCCCGAGGGCCTCAGCCCAGGCCGAGCGAGCGGGCGATGAGCATGCGCTGCACCTCGCTGGTGCCCTCGCCGATCTCCAGGATCTTCGCGTCCCGGTAGAACCGGCCGACCGGGAACTCGTTCATGAACCCGTACCCGCCGTGCACCTGCGCGGCGTAGCGGGCGTTCTCCATCGCCATCTCCGAGCTGTACAGCTTGGCGATCGAGGCCTCGCGCTTGAACGGCTCGCCGCGCAGCATCTTCTCCGCCGCCCGGTAGTAGGCCAGCCGCGCGGTGGAGGCCCGCACCTCCATGTCGGCGATCATGAACTGCACCGCCTGGTTCTTCCCGATCGTCTGCCCGAACGCCTCGCGCTCGCCGGCGTACTTCAGGGACTCGTCCACGCAGCCCTGCGCGAGGCCGACGGCGAGCGCGGAGATGGCGATCCGCCCCTCGTCGAGGATGGAGAGGAACTGCGCGTACCCGCGGCCCTGCTCCCCCACCAGGTTCTCCGCCGGCACCCGGACGTCGGTGAACGACAGCTCGCGGGTGTCCGAGGCGTTCCAGCCGACCTTGGAGTACCGCTGACCGACGGCGAACCCCGGGGTGCCCGCGGGCACGATGATCGCCGAGATCTCCTTGCCGCCGTCGGGCTTGGTGCCGGTGACCGCGGTGACCGTGACCAGGTCGGTGATCTCGGTGCCGGCGTTGGTGATGAACGCCTTGGAGCCGTTGATCACCCACTCGCCGTCCTCGAGCCGGGCGGTGGTCCGGGTGGCGCCGGCGTCCGAGCCGCCGCCGGGCTCGGTGAGCCCGAAGGCGCCCAGCGCCTCCCCGGCACACAGCCGGGGCAGCCACTGCTGCTTCTGCTCCTCGGTGCCGAACCGGAAGATCGGCATGGCGCCGAGGGAGACGCCGGCCTCCAGGGTGATCGCCACCGAGCTGTCCACCCGGGCGAGCTCCTCCAGGGCGACGCACAGGGTGAAGTAGTCCCCGCCCGAGCCGCCGTACTCCTCGGGGAACGGCAGGCCGAACAGCCCGAGCTCCCCCATCTGCCGCACGATGTCGGTCGGGAACTCGTCGCGCTCGTAGAACCTGCCGATCTGCGGGGCCACGACCTCGAGGGCGAACTCGCGGACGACCTTCCGCAGCGCCTCGGTCTCCTCGTCCAGCCGGTAGTCCAGCACGTCTACTCCTCCCCGCCGGGCGCCGGTGGGGTCACCACGGCCACCCGCTCGTCCAGCCGGACCTGGTGGCCGGCCGTCACCGGGAGCTCGGTGACCGTCCCCGCGACCGGGGCGGTCAGCACGTGCTCCATCTTCATCGCCTCGACGACGAGCAGCGGGGTCCCCGCTGCCACCTCGTCGCCGAGGGACACCCGCACCACGGTCACCGTTCCCGGCATCGGGGCGGTCACCGTGCCGTCGGACCCGGCAGCGGCGTCCAGGGGCGCTAGCCGCTCGTGCTCACGCAGCGCCGCGACGTGGCCGTCGACGGCCAGCCAGACGGTGCCCGCGGCGTGCACCGCGGTGACGTGGGTGGTCACGTCGTCCAGGGTCACGGCGAGCAGGTCGTCGTCCCGGCGGACCCGGGCGGCCATCGGGGCGCCGTCCGCGACCTGGACCTCGGCCGCAGCGGCCCGGCCGCGCACCCGGACGGTCACCGGCTCTCCGCCGGTCGCCTGCAGCCGCCGGACGGTCCAGGCCGGCTCCCCCAGCCGCCAGCCGGAGGTGTCGTCCCACGGGTCGGCGGCCCGGGCCGGCTCGGCCTCGAGCAGCAGGGCCAGCGCCGCGGCCGCGTAGACGTGCGGCGGGGGCGGGTCGGCGCGGGTCAGCGCCTCACCCCGCCGCTCGATCAGCCCGGTGTCCAGCCGGCCCGCGACGACGTCGGGGTCGCTCAGCAGGTCGCGCAGGAACGTGGTGTTGGTGGCCACGCCGAGGACGGCGGTGTCGCCGAGGGCGGAGACCAGCCGCGCCCGGGCGGTCTCCCGGTCCGGCCCCCAGGCGATGACCTTGGCCAGCATCGGGTCGTAGTCGGTGCCGACGACCCCGCCCACCCGCAGCGAGCTGTCGACCCGGATCCCCGGGCCGGACGGCTCGAGCAGCCCGACGACGTCCCCGGCCTGCGGCAGGAACCCGCGGACCGGGTCCTCGGCGTAGACCCGGGCCTCGACGGCGTGCCCGTCCAGGACGACGTCGCTCTGCCCGATCGGCAGCCGCTCCCCCGCCGCGACCCGGACCTGCAGCTCCACCAGGTCCAGCCCGGTGACGCACTCGGTGACCGGGTGCTCGACCTGCAGCCGGGTGTTCATCTCCAGGAAGAAGAAGTCGCTCGGGTTGCCGGCGTCGACGATGAACTCCACCGTGCCCGCGCCGGTGTAGCCGACCGCCCGGGCCGCCTCGACCGCCGCGCCGCCCATCCGGGCCCGCATGCCGGTGGTCAGCAGCGGCGAGGGCGCCTCCTCGATGACCTTCTGGTGCCGGCGCTGCAGGCTGCACTCGCGTTCCCCGAGGTGGACGACGGTGCCGTGCGTGTCGCCGAAGACCTGCACCTCGATGTGCCGGGAGTTCCCGAGGTAGCGCTCGACCAGGAGGGTGTCGTCGCCGAAGGAGCCGCGGGCCTCCCGGCGGGCACCGGCGATCTGCTCGGCGAGCTCGTCGGGGCCGCGCACCACCCGCATGCCCTTGCCGCCGCCGCCCGCGCTGGGCTTGAGCAGGACCGGGAAGCCGACCTCGATCGCGGCCTTCGCGACCTCGTCGTCGTCCATGCCGGGTTCGGTCCGCCCGGGGACGACGGGCACGCCGGCCGCCGCGACGGTCTGCTTGGCCCGGATCTTGTCGCCCATCGCCTCGATCGCGTCGACCGGGGGCCCGATGAACACGATGCCGGCGGCGGCGCAGGCCCGGGCGAAGTCGACGTTCTCGGAGAGGAAGCCGTAGCCGGGGTGCACGGCCTGCGCGCCGGTGCGCCGGGCGGCGTCCAGCACCCGCTCGATGGACAGGTAGCTCTGCGCGGCCGGGGCCGGGCCGATCGGCACGGCGACGTCGGCCAGCCGGGTGTGCAGCGCGCCGGTGTCGGCGTCGCTGTGCACGGCCACCGAGCGGATGCCCATCCGCCGCAGGGTGCGGATCACCCGGACGGCGATCTCGCCACGGTTGGCGACCAGGACGGTCTCGAACACCTCAGGCCCCACCTTCCGCGCGGGAAGCGGACCGGCCGTCAGGCCTGGCGGGTGCTCTTCGCGAGGACGAGGTCGGCCTTGCCGACCTTGACCAGCCGGCGCTTCTTGACGGTGTACCCGGGCGGCAGGTTGCCCTCGGCGAGCGCGCGCAGCGGGCACCGGCCGCAGCGCGGCTTGTCCTGGCAGCACTTCTTCTTGGGCATCTTGGCCGACTTCCCCACGCAGTGAGGTTAGCCATGCCTTCCCTACCCGTCGAGGCGTCGGGCGTGTCGCCCGCTACGGTCAGCAGGACGTCGTCCCACCGCACCGAGGAGCAGCCATGGCCGCCGACGCCTTCGTCGAGAAGCTGAACGAGCAGATCGGCCACGAGTTCGCCGCGCACCACCAGTACATCGCCATCGCCGTGTACTTCGACGAGCTGACCATGCCGCAGATGGCGCAGCTGTTCTTCGACCAGGCGCTCGAGGAGCGCAACCACGCGATGATGATGGTGCGCTACCTGCTCGACGCCGACGCGCCGGTGGCCATCCCCGGCGTCGTCGGTCCGGTCACCTCGTTCGAGGACGTCGTGGGCCCGGTCTCGCTCGCCCTGGAGCAGGAGAAGCGGGTCACCCAGCAGATCAACGAGCTCATCGGCATCGCGCGGCGCGAGAACGACTTCTCCTCCGACCAGTTCATGCAGTGGTTCATCAAGGAGCAGGTCGAGGAGGTCAGCAAGATGAGCGACCTGCTGGCCGTCGTCCGCCGGTCCGCCCACGACGTCGAGCAGATCGAGGACTACGTCAAGCGGGAGACCGCCCCCGAGGGCGTCGACCCGACCGCGCCGCGCATCGCCGGCGTCTGATGCCTGAGGGCCGTGTTGGCCGACATGGCCCTCCGGGACGACGTCACATCCGGAAGACGCCATAGCCGACCTCCTCCAACGGGGCGTTGGCGCACGCGGACAGCGCGAGCCCGAGCACGGTCCGGGTCTGGGCGGGGTCGATGACCCCGTCGTCCCAGAGCCGGGCCGTGGCGTGGAACGGGTGACCCTGGTCCTCGTACTGGTCGCGGATCGGCGCCTTGAACGCCTCCTCGTCCTCCGCCGACCACTCCTGCCCGCGGGCCTCGAACCCGTCGCGGCGGACGGTGGCCAGCACGCTGGCCGCCTGCTCGCCGCCCATCACGGAGATGCGCGAGTTGGGCCAGGTGAACAGGAACCGCGGCGAGTACGCCCGCCCGCACATCGAGTAGTTGCCGGCGCCGAACGAGCCGCCGATGACGACGGTCAGCTTGGGCACCCGGGCGGTGGCGACCGCGGTGACCATCTTGGCGCCGTGCTTGGCGATGCCGCCGGCCTCGTAGTCGCGGCCGACCATGAACCCGGAGATGTTCTGCAGGAACAGCAGCGGGATCTTCCGGCGGTCGCACAGCTCGATGAAGTGCGCGCCCTTGAGCGCGGACTCGCTGAAGAGCACGCCGTTGTTGGCGATGATCCCCACCGGGTGGCCGTGCAGCCGGGCGAAGCCGGTGACCAGCGTCTGCCCGTAGAGCGGCTTGAACTCGGCGAACCGGCTGCCGTCGACCAGCCGGGCGATGACCTCGCGGACGTCGTAGGGCGTGCGGGTGTCGACCGGGACGACGTCGTACAGGCTCTCCGCCGGGTACACCGGCTCCTCGACCGGCTCGACGTCCCACGGGCGGTGCTCGCGCGGGCCGAGGGTGCCGACGATCTGCCGGACGATCTGCAGCGCGTGCGCGTCGTCCTCGGCCAGGTGGTCGGTCACCCCGCTGACCCGGGAGTGCAGCTCACCGCCACCGAGGTCCTCGGCGGTGACCTCCTCCCCCGTCGCGGCCTTCACCAGCGGCGGGCCGCCGAGGAAGATCGTCCCCTGGTTGCGGACGATGACCGCCTCGTCGCTCATCGCCGGCACGTAGGCACCGCCGGCGGTGCACGAGCCCAGGACGGCGGCGATCTGCGCGATCCCGGCCTTGGACAGGTTGGCCTGGTTGAAGAAGATCCGGCCGAAGTGGTCGCGGTCGGGGAAGACCTCGTCCTGGAGCGGCAGGAACGCACCGCCGGAGTCGACCAGGTAGACGCAGGGCAGCCGGTTCTGGAGGGCCACCTCCTGGGCGCGGAGGTGCTTCTTCACCGTCATCGGGTAGTAGGTGCCGCCCTTGACGGTGGCGTCGTTGGCGACGACGACGACCTCGCGCCCGGACACCCGGCCGATGCCGGTGATGATGCCGGCGGCCGGCGCGTCGCCGTCGTAGAGACCGTGCGCGGCCAGCGGGGACAGCTCGAGGAACGGGCTGCCCGGGTCGAGCAGGGCGTCGACCCGCTCCCGGGGCAGCAGCTTGCCGCGCGCGGCGTGCCGCTCACGGGCCCGCTCACCGCCGCCGAGCGCCACCCGGGCCAGCTCGTCGGCCAGCCCGGTGGCCAGCGCAGCGTGGTGCGCGGCATTGCGCGCGGCCGCCGCCGGGTCCGCCGGCGGGGCACTGGAGAGCACCGGTGCGTCCACGGGCAGAGGTTAACCACCGTTCACACTGTCGGTCCAGTGTGAACCGCGGTTAACCTCTTCGCGTGACCTCCCAGCCGGACAGCGCGCTGCACAGCGACGCGGCGAACCCCTCGCGGCGGGAGCAGATCCTGCGCGCGGCGGCCCAGCTGTTCGCCGAGCGCGGGTCCCGCGCGGTGGGGGTGGACGACGTCGGCGCGGCCGTCGGCGTCACCGGCCCGGCGATCTACCGGCACTTCGCGAGCAAGGACGCGATGCTCGCGGAGATGCTGCTGCGGATCAGCGAGCGGCTGCTGGCCGGCGGCACCGAGCGGATCGCCGCGGCCGGCGGCTCACCCGCCGCCCAGCTGCGTGCGCTGGTCGACTTCCACGTCGACTTCGCGCTGGACAACCCCGCGCTGATCACCGTGCAGGACCGGGACCTGGGGGCGTTGAGCGACCCCGACGCCCGCCGGGTGCGCCAGCTGCAGCGCAGCTACGTCGAGGAGTGGGTCGCCGTCCTCACCCGGCTGCACCCGGACGCGTCGACGGCCGCCTGCCGGGCGCGCGCGCACGCGGTGTTCGGCCTGATCAACTCCACGCCGCACAGCGCCGGCCGGCTGGCCCGCCCCGCGATGGCCGCCCTGCTCGCCGACATGGCAGTCGCCGCCGCGACTGCCAGGTGACGGGCTGGAACGGCCCCGTCCAGAGGCTCGCCCCGAGCGTGCGAGGGGGTGAGGAGGACGGGGTCCTCCCTCAGTCCGTCGGCAGGGACAGCGCCGAGCTGGCCAGGGCGTCCAACGCCGAGGACGTGCCGGCCCCGTCGGTCCAGGACGTCTCCACGATCGTCACCGTGGTGCCCTGCTGGGCACTGGCGTACTGGGCCCCCGACAGCTTCGACGGGCCGCCGTCGTAGCTGACGCCCTCGCGGAGCAGGTCGTTGACGTTGCCGCTGCCGTCGGTGTCGGCCAGCGAGCGCAGCGCCTGGGCGTTGGCGACGTCGGGCATGGTCACCCGGGACAGCGAGACGACGGCGGGCTGCCCACCGGCGTCGGCCGACCACAGCGACCGGCTCAGGCCGGTGCAGTCGGAGCTGGCGAAGAACGCGGCGACGGCGTCGTAGGCGTGCCCCTGGCAGGTTTCGTCGACCTCGACCGCGCGCAGCGTGAACGTGGTGCCGTTGACCACCTCGGTCGCCCCCACGGCCGGGCCGGCCGGGGTGGTCGGCGGGGCGGCCGCGCTGGTCGTCGCGGACGGCTGCTCGGCTCCGGCGTCGCTGCTGCCGCTGCCCAGCGCCCAGAACCCGATGCCGGCCACGACGAGCAGCAGCACGAGCGCCGCGGCCACGACCACGGCCGTGCGACGGCGGTCCGGCGCCCCGGCGTCCGCGGCGGAGCTGCCGCTGCCCGGCGGCGTGGCGCCGGCCAACGGCCGGGGCCGCAGCTCCGGCGGCAGCTCGCGCCGCCGGGACGGGGCGAAGGCCACGGTCCCGCCGTCGCCGAACAGCCCACCGATGCCGCCGGTGTCCTCGGCCGCCGGACGCGGCTCGACGGCGCCCGGTCCACCGGCTCCGGCGGTCGCAGGTCCGCCGGTCAGCGCCAGCGTGTCCCCCGCGCGGGCCGACCGCAGCTCCACCGGCACGGTGGGCTGGTACGGCGCCGGGGCGGCGGAGCGGGAGACCGCAGCGGGCACCGGCTCGGGAGCAGGCGGCGGGGGCGGCGTCGGCTGGGGTGCAGCCCGCTCCGCCTCCTCCTGCGCCTGGACGGCCGCCGCCGCGACCCGTGCCGCCGCGGCCGGGTCGACCAGCGGACCGGCCGGCGCCACGCGGTGGACCCCGGCCCCGGTCAGCGGGGCGGCGGCGACCCGGCTCGGGGAGGCGTTCAGCGCGGCGGGGGTGAGCAGGTCGGGGCGGCGGAGGACGTAGGGCGAGTACGGGAAGCCCTCGCCGTTGAGCTCCTCGACCGTCGGGGTGCGGCCGGCCACGCCGAGGGCCTCGACGGCGGCGCGCACGTCGGCCGTCGTCCAGAGCCGGGGGTTGTCGGTACCCGCGTAGCGGGCCGCCCGGGCCACGCCCAGCAGCAGGGAGCGCGGGTCGACCAGCGCGACCTGGTCGCCCTCCCCCAGGTCGCCGTCCGCGGGCAGCAGGCCGGTGACCGGGCCGGTGAGGACGGTGAGCCGGGCGATCCGGCCGGGCTCCAGCCCGGCCTTGCGGAGCGTCACGGCCGCGTCCATGCCCGCGCTCATCAGGCCCTCGAGCGGGGTGGAGCCGCCGCCGTCGAGCTGCAGGACGTCGCCGGGCCCGTCACCGGGGCCGATCGTCCAGGCGCCGTCGGCGTTGGCGGTGACGACACCGGAGTTCCGCTGCACCTCGACCACCCGGACGACGGCCACGCCCTCGGGCACGAACAGCACCGCGTCGGCCTGCCGCCGCTCCATCGGCCCCTCGACCACGGGCAGCGAGGCCACCACGGCGCCCCGCACGCCGCTGCCGGTGTCCCAGCCGGCCAGCTCGGCGAAGAGCGCACGCTCGGCAGCCGTCTGCAACGGCGTCGGCGTGAGGATCAGCACGGGCTCTCCAGGGACG
>NZ_SJEX01000019.1 GCF_005930495.1 Modestobacter excelsi
CCGACGACCCAGCCCCCGGGGACACCACGTCCCCCGACCTGCAGGAGATGCCCCGATGACCGCCTCGGCCGAGGCCCGTGAGACCGCGCTGATCGCAGCGCAGGCCGCAGCCGACAAGCTCGCCACCGACGTGTCGATCGTCGACGTCAGCGACCGGCTGGCAATCACCGACGCCTTCGTCCTGACCGCGGCGCCCAACGAGCGTCAGGTCCAGTCCATCGTCGACGCCGTCGAGGAGCGCCTGCGGGAGCACGGCGTGAAGCCGGTGCGCCGTGAGGGCGTCGCCGAGGGCCGCTGGGTGCTGCTGGACTTCGTCGACGTCGTGGTGCACGTCCAGCACGCGGAGGAGCGCGCCTACTACGCCCTCGAGCGGTTGTGGAAGGACTGCCCGGTCATCCCGTTCACCGACCGGGACGCACCGCCCGCCGCTCCCGGCTCCACCCCGGACGCCGACACCCCGGACGCCGACACCCCGGACGCCGACATCCCGGACGCCGACGCCCCGGGTGACGACACCGCTGCCGGCGCCGTGGTGGACGCGGGGCCGGGCGAGACCGACCGGTGACCGCGGGTCCCCTGGCCCCGCCGGTCCGCCGGCTGCTCGTGTGGCGGCACGGGCGCACCGAGTGGAACGCCCACGGGCGCTTCCAGGGCCAGCTCGACCCGCCGCTGGACGACGAGGGCCGGGCGCAGGCGGCCCGGACCGCTCCGCACCTGGCCGCCGTCCTGCGCGACCAGGACGTCGTGCTGGTCTCCAGCGACCTGCAGCGGGCGGTGGACACCGCCGGCGCGCTGGCGCCGCTGCTGGGCGTCCCGGTGCACGTCGACGAGCGGCTGCGGGAGCACGGTCTGGGCACCTGGGAGGGCCTGACCCGCGACGAGGTCGCCGAACGCCACCCGGGGCAGTACGAGGACTGGCTGGCCGGTCGCCCGGTGCCCGGACGCGGCGGCGAGGCGCAGGCCGACGTGGCGGCGCGGGCCCTGGCCGTCGTCGCCGACCTGCGGCCCGCGGCCACGGCGGTGCTGGTGACGCACGGTGGCACGGCGGGCCGGCTGGTGGAGGCGCTGCTCGGACTCGGGCTGGAGCACAAGCGCATCTTCGGGCCGCTGGGGAACTGCCACTGGAGCGAGCTGGCCTTCCAGGCGTCCGGGTGGCGGCTGATGCGGCACAACCTGTACGTCCCCGCCGCGGGGCAGCTGGAGGGCGGCCGCCGTCCGGCCAGCGACCGGGGCTCGTTCCCGGGTCCGTCGGCCACCGACGTGCCGGACGCGCCCCGGTCCGGGGCCACGCCCGAGGAGGCGCCGCCGGCTCCCGTCGAGGACGCCGATGCCGCCGGTTGAGCTGGGCTCGCTCGACCGGACCGACGGGCCGGCGCACCCGGCCGTCGCCGTGGTCACCGACTCGACCGCATACCTCCCGCCGGACGTGGTGCACCGGTACGGCATCGAGGTCGTGCCGCTGTACGTCGTCCTCGCCGGCCGGTCCGGTCGCGAGGGCAGCGAGGTCAGCTCCGCGGAGGTGGCGCGGTCGTTGAGCGTCCGGGGCGGGCACGTCTCGACCTCCCGGCCGACGCCGGGTGACTTCGTCGCCGTCTACCGCCGCCTGCTCGACGGCGGCGCCCCCCGGGTGGTCTCGGTGCACCTGTCCCGGGAGCTGTCCGGGACCTGGGACGCCGCACGGGTGGCGGCAGGCCAGGTGGGGGAGCACCTGGTCACCGTGCTGGACTCCCGCTCGGCGGCGATGGGCACGGGCTTCGCGGTCCTCGCTGCCGCCCGCGCGGCCGCCGCCGGCGGCAGCGCGGGAGAGGCCGCCGACGCCGCCCGGGACACCGCAGCCGCGACCCGCACGTTCTTCGTCGTCGACACCCTCGAGCACCTGCGCCGGGGCGGCCGGATCGGCGCGGCTGCCGCCCTCCTGGGCAGCGCCCTGGCCGTGAAGCCGGTGCTGCACGTCTCGGAGGGCCAGGTCGTGCCGCTGGAGCGGGTGCGGACGTCCGGGCGGGCGCTGAACCGGCTCGTGCAGCGCGCCGTCGACGTGGCCGGTGACCGGCCGGTCTCCGCGGCGGTGCACCACCTCGCCGCTGCTGAGCGCGCCCACCGGCTCGCCGAGCAGCTCACCGCCCGGTTGCCCGGGCTGCAGGAGCTCCACGTCAGCGAGCTCGGCGCGGCCGTGGGCGCGCACGTGGGGCCCGGAGCGGTCGGGGTCGTCATCGACCCGACGCCCCGGCCACAGCCGACTCCCCAGCCAGCCGACGACGGCGGACGCGGTCCCGGCGAGGACTGACGCGCAGAGGGTGGCCATGCCGCCACCCTGACCTGTACCGACCGCCGCGGCTGCCGGCTGTCCACAGCAGGTGCGGCCGTCCACAACCCCGCCGGACAGCTGGCCGACCGGTGGGAGCCGCTCCTAACGTCCGCCGGGTGCTGAACCAGGCCCGCAGTCGTGACGACGGTGACGTGATCCGCGCTCGGCTGCGTGCGCTGCTGGCCGAGGGGGAGCGGGCCCGTGGCTGGGTGCCCGACGATGACCTGACCGGGGAGCCGCCGCCCGCCGTCGAGTGGGCCGACGACGGTGCGGACCGGGTCGACGGGCCGGCGGACGCACCGGACGTCGCGCTGCCGGCCTCCCTGGGCCGGCACCGCGCTCCGGGGCGGACGGCACGGCTGGACCCCGGCCGACCGGGTGCGTGGGCGCTGTGGGCCGCCGCCGTCCTCGCCGCACTCGCCGTGGTCGGCTGGACGTGGCTGGACCGGCCGGCGGTGGACCAGGTCCCGACCCCCTCGTCGACGACCCCCGCGTCGGCGACCCATGCGTCGGCGACGCCGTCTCCGGCGCCGGAGTCCAGCCCCCCGGCGACACCGGCCGGCACCGTCGTCGTCTCCGTGGTCGGGCAGGTCGGCACGCCTGGTCTGGTGACGCTGCCGGCGGGCGCACGGGTGGCCGACGCCCTGGCCGCGGCCGGCGGGCTGCTGCCCGAGGCCGATCCGGCCGCGGTCAACGCGGCCGCCGTGCTCGGTGACGGTCAGCAGATCGCGGTCGGGGTCCCGGGAGCCGCGGCACCGGCGGGCGGCGCACCGGGCGCCGCCGTGCCAGTTGCGTCCAGTGCCGCCGGGCCGGTGGACCTCAACACCGCCACGGCCGCCGACCTGGACGCCCTTCCGGGCATCGGGCCGGTCCTCGCCCAGCGGATCGTCGACCACCGCACCGCGAACGGCCCGTTCACCAGCGTCGACCAGCTGGACGACGTGAGCGGCATCGGGCCGGCGGTCTTCGCCGACCTGGTCGACCGGGTGCGGGTCTGAGGTGCCCGACCGGCGGGCCCGGCCCCGGGTGCAGCGGGTCCGGACGCAGCAGCGGTGGTCCTGGGTCGACCTGCGGCTGGTGCCCCCGGCGGTGACGGTCTGGGTGGGCACGCTCGCCGCGCGCGGGCTGCCGGCCGGGCCGTTGCTCGGCGTCGCGGGTGGCGCAGCGGCGGCGGCCGTCCTGCTGCTCCGGACGTCCCGGAACCGGTCCGGCGCTGCCGCTGCCGTCGTCGTCGGCTGCCTGGCGGCGCTCACCGTGGTCGGCGCGGTCGCCGCCGTCCGGGCGCAGGGGCGGACCGCCTCACCGCTGCCCGGGCTCGCGGCCCGGGAGGCGGTGGTGCCGGTCGTCGTCGAGCTCGACGAGGACCCGCGGCCCCTCGCCGGCGCCGGCGAGCCCCGGGTGCTGGTGCCGGCCACCGCCACCGAGGTCGACGGCCGCCGCACCCGGGGGAACCCGGTGCTGGTCTTCGGTCCGGCGGACCAGTGGACCGGGCTGCTGCCCGGCCAGTCGGTGCGGCTGCGGGTCGCCGTCCGCACCGCGGAGCCCGGGGACGACGTGCTGGCCGTCCTGTCGGCGCGGTCGGCACCGACCCCGCTGGCCGGGCCCGGCCCGGTGCAGACGGCCGCCGGTGCACTGCGGTCCGGCCTCGCCCGGTCGGCCGCCCGCACGCTGCCCGACCGGCCGGCCGGGCTGCTGCCCGCGCTGGTGGTCGGGGACACCACCGGCATGGACCCGGCGTTGACCGCCGAGTTCCGGCGGGCCGGGTTGTCCCACCTCACCGCGGTCTCCGGGTTCAACGTCGGTTAGACAGGTGTAGAGTGGATCATGTGACCGCCACCCTGACCCTGGAGACCCCGCTCAGTGCCGCGCCTCTGCGCGCGGTGATCTACACGCGCGTGTCATCCGACCCCAACGAGCGGGGACGCTCCGTCTCCGAGCAAGAGGTCGACTGCCGGGCCGTCTGCGCGCGCAACGACTGGGAGGTGGTCAAGGTCTTCACGGACAACGACCGCAGCGCCAGCCGGTACGCCACCAAGGTCCGGGCCGAGCACGTCCGGCTGATCGACTTCATCGAGTCCGGTGCGGTCGACGTCCTGGTCACCTGGGAGTCCTCGCGCGCCCAGCGCGACCTGGACGCCTACACCCGGCTGCGGGCACTGTGCGAGGGGCGCGGCATCCTCTGGTCCTACTCCGGCCGCGTCTACGACATGCGGGAGTCGGCTGACCGGTTCCAGACCGGCCTCGACGCCCTGCTGGCCGAGCGGGAGTCCGACGAGACGAGGAAGCGGGTGCTGCGCGCGGTGCAGGCCAACGCCGAAAAGGGCCGTCCCCACGGAAAGCTGCTCTACGGCTACCGGCGCGTGTACGACGAGGCGTCCGGCGAGCTGGTGGAGCAGGTGCCCGACGAGACGACGTCGGCCGTCGTCCGCGAGGCCGCCCAGCGGGTCCTGAATGGGGAGACGCCCTACGCCATCGCCCAGGACTTCGACCGGCGCGGCATCCCGACTCCCCGTGGCGGGAAGGGCTGGGATTTGACCCAAGTCAAGCGGTTGTGCGTGAACCCCGGCTACGCGGGCAAGCGGGTCCACCGGGGCAAGGTGGTCGGCGACGCGGGGTGGCCGCCGTTGTTGGACGAGGGCACGCACCTGGCCCTGGTGGCCAAGCTCAACGACCCGGCCCGGCGCTCCCAGCGCGACTCTGCGGTGAAGCACCTGCTGTCGGGCATCGCGGTCTGCGGAGTCTGCGGCGGCCGGGTCCGCGTGCAGAAGAATAGGGGGTCGCTGGCCTACCTGTGCGTGGACGGCTTCCACGTCTCCCGCAACGAGCAGGACGTAGACAAGTTCGTCACCAAGGTGATCGTGGAGTGGTTGAAGCGGCCAGATGTCGCAGACCTGCACGTCGACACCGAGAACTCTGAACAAGCCGCCGCGCTGGCCGAGGCTGAGGAGAAGCGGGCTCGACTGGACGGGTTCTACGACGCCGCCGCCGCCGGGGACCTGAGCCCACAGGCCCTGTCCCGGATCGAGGCCCGACTGCTCCCAGAGATCGAAGCGGCCGAGCGTCGAGCGCGGCCAACATGGTCTTCTCCGCTGATCGCCGAGATGGCTGGCCCAGGCGCGGAGGACCGCTGGGAGGGCCTGCTGCTTCCCCAGCGCCGGGAGATCATCTCCACGCTCATGACGGTGCGGATCAATCCCGCTGTACGAGGTGCACGCAAGTTCGACGAGGAGTCGATAGCGGTCGACTGGCGTTGAGGAAACTTCCTCACCCGGCCGCGCCGGAATAGTCCCCCATCGTCTGTCGAGAAGGCCCCCCAGGATGCCCCTGGGGGGCCTTCTTCGTATGTCGCTACCAGTCCTTGGGTCAGGACTTCTTGACGCGAACGCGCAGGTCAGGGGGGCGTGCGACACGGAAGTCGCCGTTACCTTTCCGTGACCTTGGGTCCGTAGACCACATGGAGACACGAACACGCGCCGTCGAACTGCACCAAGGAGCAACCCGCCATGCCTGCCGTCCCGACGCGGATCGAGAACGACTCACCGGCGCACATGAAGGCGACCAGCCACCGCGTGTACGGAGCGCTGCTGACGCGAGTCGACAAGTGGCTGGAGTCCGGCTGGGCCACGCCGGAGCAGCGTCGCGCCCTCGCCGCATGGATCGTCCAGTGACTCCCGCCGAGTACGAACACATGAGCGAGGTGGCTCGGCGGATCGCTGCCCGTGGGCCGTCGTCCGCCGAGCTGACCGACGACCAGCGTGCCCGCCTGCGCCTGCTCCTGCGGGGGTCCTCGCGGTGACCGAGACGAACGGCGTGCTCCCGAAGGGGAACACGCCGCCCGCTGACCCTGCCGCCAAGCTGGTCGACCCCGAGGGTACCGACCTGGCCCGTCTGCTCGACGCCTTGAGCTACACGCCGGACGAGCGGCTGAGCATCTGCCATGCCCTGCCCGACGGCGGCTTCTCCCCGCGCGTGCTGGCCCCGGCAGAGGCTGATGCCGCGGTCGACCGGTGGCGCGACGTCGCCGACGTGTGGTGGGGCGTCAACCCCGTCAGCCCGACGACCAGCGGCCGAGGCTCGGTTGCCGAGGTGACCCGCCTGGCCGCCATCTACGCCGACCTGGACGTCAAGCCGGGCGGGCTGCCGACGATCACTGCCGCCTGGGCCGTCGTCGCCGACCTGGCCACGATGCTGGGGGCCGAGCCGGTGGCCGTCATCGGGTCAGGCCACGGGCTCCAGCCGGTGTGGGCCATCGACCCCGACGACGGGGACCTCACCGGTGACCGGCGGGCGGCTGCGGTCGCCCTCTTGCGCCGGTTCGGCCGCCTCGTGGGCAATGTCGCCGAGCGTCACGGCGGCCAAGTCGACGCCGTCTTCGACCTGGCGCGGGTGCTGCGGGTGCCGGGCACGGTCAACCGGAAGGCAGAGCCGGTGCCGGTGACCATCGAGTGGCGCAACGGCGGCTCGCCGTGCTGACCCTGGACCAGCTCACCGAGACCTTGGACGCCTACGGGGTACCTGAGCACACCGGGGATAACGAGTTGCTCGGCGACGTCGTCTCCGACCCGCACGACTGGGGCTGGGCCGCCTCGACCGACGCCTACGTCTGGGCCACCGTCAAGGGCTGGGCCATCGAGGAGGTCACCGGCGGCCGTCATCAGTACCTGATGCGGCAGGCCGTCCGGATCGCCGCCATGCGACGACGGCGCTGCCTGGCCGAGGCCGACTACGCCACGGTCGTCGCGGTCCTCAGTGCCCGGATGGCTGAGTTGGTCACCCTCGAGCCAGTACGCAAGCTGGCACCGGGAGAGGTCGCCGAGGCGTTGGCGTGGGGGGTGGCGAAGGCCGCCCGGAAGTCCGACGACGACATCGAGGCCGAGCTGGGCCACCACAGCCACGGTGCGGCCGACCTGGTCGGTACCGAAGTCGTCGCCGACGCCCTCAGCCGCCTGCAGAAACCTCCCAGCCGCCCCGTGCAGGCCGATTCCCCCTCTGATCCCCTCTGGGACGACCGGCCGGTCCTGCGGCGCGTGCACGACTTCGCCCGAGCCCGGATGGTGGCACCGCTGGCCGTGCTGGGGGTGGCGATGGCCCGCGCCGTCGCCGCGGTCCCGCCGGGCTACGTGCTGCCTCCCACGATCGGCGGGCACGGCACCCTGAACCAGTTCATCGCCCTGGTCGGCCCCTCCGGGGGTGGCAAGGGGGCCGCGCTCGCGGCAGGCGACGACGTCCTGGACCTGTCCGGCTTCCGCGACGCTCTGGATGGCTCGCCGGTGCTGCACACCTCCGACGTCGGCTCCGGTGAGGGCGTCGTCCACCAGTACGCCCGCTACGAGGGCAAGGACGGAGTGAGGCAGTACCGGCAGTCGGTGCTGTTCAACGTCCCGGAGATCGACCAGGCCACCGCCGTCAGCTCCCGGCAGGGCTCCACGCTGATGGCGGTCCTGCGCAAGGCCTACTCCGGGGAGGCCCTGTCCTTCGCCTACGCCGACCCGACCAAGCGGCTGCACCTTCGGGCGCACGCCTACCGGATGGCACTGGTAGCCGGGGTCCAGCCCGGCCGGGCCGCCGCGCTGCTCGATGACGCCGACGGTGGCACCCCGCAGCGCTTCCTCTGGCTGCCGGTCACCGACCCGACCATGCCGCGCGAGCGCCCGGCCCAGCCGAAGCCGTGGACGGTCGAGCTGCCCCCACCGGTGGTCGGCCAGAAAGAGATCGCGGTCTGCACCGAGGCCACCGGGGAGATCACCGAGGCGCACTGGCGGCGCAGCCGAGGAGAAGGTGACGCCCTCGACGGCCACTCGCTCTACACACGGTTGAAGGTCGCCGCCGCCCTCGCGGTGCTCGATGGCCACCTCGGCAGCAAAGGCGTCACAGACGAGGACTGGCAGCTCGCCGGGGTGCTGATGGCCATCTCCGACGACACCCGCGCCAAGGTGCAGGCCGAGCTTCGCCGGACGTCGGCCCAGGCCAACAAGGCCCGCGCGGAGGCCGAGGCCGTCCGGGACATCGTCAGGGCCGACACCGTCGCCGACGCCGGGGTGCAGAAGGCCGGCCGGGCCGTCCTGACCGCTCTCCGCAAGCAGGCCGGCGAGTGGAGGTCCACCCGGGAGATTCGGGCCGCCGTGGCTGGCCGGGTGAAGCCGCACTTGGCCGACGCGCTGGACGTCCTGGTCCGTGCTGGCTCGGTGGACGTGGAGCAGTTCGACCACAACGGCCAGCCGGGATGGCGCTACCGGGTGCGGTCGTGAACGGCCACCGCCGCAGGGACGGGGGGACGCAGGGACAGGTGTCCCCCCGTCCCTCCGGCCAGAGGCCTTCATGGGCAGTCAGTACTTCTTCTTCACCTGCACGTTTGCCGGTGGCCTCACATGGACGGTCCCCGCCACGGGGGGACACCTGTCCCTTTGTCCCCCCGGTGACCCGAGGAAATCTCCTCACCCGGGAGCAGTAGCCCTCGTACGCAGGGACGCCAACCCCACCCCTCCTCCGCCAGCACGACACCTCCAGGAGAAATCACAATGAGCAATCGTCGCCGCGTCCGGCCGTCGCCCAGTGCGCATCGCATGAAGGTGCTCGCCGACGCCGCAGGCCTCGGGTTCCAGCCCGACCACGAACCATCCCTCTGGCTCAGGGAGACGATCAGCGACCTGCGGGCCAGCATCATGGCCGCAGCCTTCAGGCTCTGCCCGCACCTGCGCCCCGGCATGGTCGTCGTCACCGCGCTGTGGGCACCCGGCCGGATGGTCTGCACCGCGTGCCTCCCGATGTTGGCCGTCGCCGGCGACGAGGACCGCACATGTGACCGCTGCGGCGACATCGTCGAGGCAGGGCAGATCCATCCGGGAATGACGTCTCTCGACCCGTCCGGCTCATTGCTGGTGCTGCTCGGGCTCTGCCCCACGTGCTCGCGACGCGAGGTCGCCGCATGACCACCCTGAACGACCCAGGCGGGGCCCCCTCCCCCCGGTCCGCCGCGGACACCGGAACGCACTGCTCTTTTTCCTCCGCACACCTCTGGGGGAACTCGTGATCTTGATGGTGAAGGAGGACTGATGGCTGGGATGGGACCGCCGCCGAAGCCCTACGGTTCTGCCGCCCGGCATCGCTGGGCGAAGCCGAAGGCCACGGCGGCCGTGCTGCACACGCCGGAGCCTGGCGAGATCCGAGAGCCGGCGCTGCCTCGCCGCGCGCCCGAGACGGCTGAGTGGCACCCGCAGACGACGGCGTGGTGGCGCGACGTGTGGGGGTCGCCGATGGCCCCCGAGTACGACAACAGCGACCGGCACGGCCTGTTCGCGCTCGCCATGATCGTCAACGACTTCTGGTCGACCAACGATGCGAGGGAGCGCCGCGAGGCAGCCCAGGAGATCCGGCTTCAGGCACAGCGATACGGCCTCTCGCCGATGGACCGCCGCCGTCTCCAGTGGGACATCGAGCGGGCCGACGAGGCCCAGGCCAAGAGTGACGAGCGCCGAAGGCATCGGCTCGAGAGGGCCCCTGAGCCGACCGCGGTGCAGGCCAGTCCTCGTACCGATCGGCCGGTCGATCCGCGCGCCATCCTCCGGTCGCTGCCGACCGGCGACGGGGCGAGTTGAGGTTGGTGCCCGCGTCGTCCTGGCCCGCCCCGCCCGCTGGTGCTGGGCGTCTTGACCCACACCCCCATCTCCCTTGCGAACGAGGCGAGGGCAACCGAGAAGGAGAACGAGAGAGCATGACCGAAATTCGCTACGGCAACGAGCAGAAGCACCCGCTGACGGTCGACTACCGCGAGGCCCAGCCTGGGCCGCTCACCGGCCCTGACCGGCCGCTCACGCTCGACCCCGACCCCGGCCGGTGGCCGCACCCCTCGACCCTGACCTTCGACCAGGCTGCGCAGGTCGGAACGGCTCCGGCCCGGGTCCGCGAGGCCCTGGGGGCCGAGCTGGGCGCTTGGTACGGCACGGAGAGCCGCCGCCTGTCTGCGGACCACGAGCGGCTCGCACGTGACGCCGCCATGGAGGATCGTGGCCGCGTCGTCGTGAGCAGTGATGCGTTGCGGCAGCGGCAGCGGGCGCGCCACCACGCCGACGCCTGGGCGGGCCTGCTCAACGTCAGCGTGGATGGCGTGCAGGAGATGCGGAACGGGGTCGGTGGGTGAGGGCCGGACAGGGTGGGCTCGATGAAGCCCGCCGACGTTTCGGCCAGCAGCCGGGCGGCAGTTCGGTCCGGCCCGGGGAGTGGACGGTGCGGCGGCTCGCCGACACTCAGGGCGGGGTGGGTGCCTGTGAGGCCGCCGCTCGTGCCGGTGACCTGTCGGCGCGCGCAGTACTAGTCGAGTGGCGGCAGGCCGCCTGGGAGGCCGTCCAGGCCGGTGCTCCGGTCTGGCACCGGTGAACTAGCTGCTGCCCGGCGGCAGGCTCGCCGACCGGCCAGCCTGCCGCCGAGCAGCGGCGAGGTAACCATCGCCCGACAATCCCCGGCGCAAATGAGGCCGAGCGACGCTTCGGCTGGCGCGCCATTGCCTACACGCGGAATGAAGTGGCGCTGCTAACGCGTTGAATACAGTGGAGAGAGGTGTGGCCCCGGAATGGATAGCTGGTTCAAGATACAAGAGCCTGGGGACCCTGAACCGTGGGCTCTGGTTTATTGGGGCCCGGACCACCACATCCGGCGCTACGTCGAGGGCCAAGGGCTCATCTACTGGCCCATGATGATCTGGTTTCTCGGGTTCGGTGGCGACCTCGGCGGCAAACCAATCACGCTGACCGAGGCCAAACAGCTGGTCGACGCCGGGATCGGCAGGCTCCCGCCGGGCCAGCGGCTTCCCGACAGTCAGGGCGTTGCTGCGATCCTGATGCCGACGTAGGCCGCGGATCTTCCGCCAGGACGGCATCGTGAGCGTCCAGGGCAGCCCTCGGTAGGTGCCGCAGTCCGACGTCTCGGTAGGGCCGTCCGCTCTACGCGACGGTCGGCGTATCCCCATCGGGCGAGGCGAGTAGTGCCTAGGACGTGAACTTGGCGGGTGGGTCGTCGGGCTGGCTACTACCGGCTGCGTCCACGGGCGGTGTTCGTCTACTTCGCCGAAGCAGCGACGGCCGGTTCGTCGAACGCATCTACGGATACGTGGCGCGCCACGCCGGCTGGCCGCCTCGACGGCCCGACCCTATGAACCGCGATTCCGTCCGAGGCGCTTGAGTCCCGAACTGCAGGGGCCTTCCGCCTACTCGTGGATCAGGCGGTGTTGGCAGTCATGCGCGGCTTGCGGGCGTCGGGGACTTCGCCTCTTGTGGGGAGGTCATGCGTAGGCCAGTGCTCCAACGAGGATGCTGAGCACGCCGAGGACCCCCAGGATGCCGACCACTAGGCCAGCGATTGCAAATCCTCGGCGGGTGTAGCGGCGGGACATCGCAACCGACGACAGAACGATGCCCACGATCGCGGCCAGAGGTGCGAGAAAGGCGAGAACCCTGCCGAAGTCCTCGTATCGCCATGTCGTCTCGATAAGGATGATACCGAAAATCGGCAGCAGGAAGGCGGCGATGCCGCACGCCAACCCCCAAATGCCTAGGCTTGTCGACCGCGGTGGCACTCGGGCTGCGGTCGGCATTGGCACCGGCACGTAGTAATAGCCAGGCTGCGGCGGAACAAAGTACGGCTGTTCTTGTGAATCGGTCGGGCGCGGCTGATCCTGAAGTGGCGCGCCATCCTGCGTCTGAGCCATGTGACATCCGTCCCCGTGGGTCGTCGTGAGTGCCCATAGCGTGGTCATTTCGGGGTCGCCAGTCCATGAGATAGGAGGCTCGGTCACTCTTTGTTGGCAGCCGCGATCGAGGCACCCCTGGGGCCTATGGGTAAAGAATCCGCGCGACGAGGTGCTCGAGCGCCTGCGGGCTGCGGCCGTCGAACGTCGCGCCGCGCGCCGTTGGCTCGCCGACTTCACCGCCGCGCACGGCGTCCGTTCCCCGGCACGTCGTCCCGCGAAGGACGCGTACGCCGGGCGACCGGTCGCTGGGCGCAGCTCATCCATTGTGCGGTCGCTGTCGGCCGTACCACGGCCGATGTCGCCCGAGCGGCGGGCTGCGCTGCGCCGTCGCTGTACCGACACTCTTGGGTGAAGGGCTGAGAGTGCCGAAGGGCACGCGCGCCCCCGGGCGGGGGACGCGGGGAGAAATGTGGAAGCCCTAGCGTCTTCCCATGCCGTACCCGCCCCGACCGCAGCTGAGCCCGCTGTCGGACTTCGCTGGCACCGCAGTGTCCCGCCCTGACCCCGCGGTGCAAGCGCGGGTGGAGCGGTTCGTGCTCGAGCAGTACGCCACCGGCCGATCGCTCCGAGAGATCGCCGAGCTGACCGACCGGTCGTTTTCCGCCGTCCGCAAGATCCTCGACAAGCACGGGGTGCACCGGCGCGCGGTGGGTGCCGCCCGCATCGACCCGACCAATGATTGAGCCCCGCCCTGCCGCTGGCCATGGAGCAGTGACGCTTGCCGACCATTTCAATCAGGTCGAGGGACTACGCGCGCGGGCCGCCTGGACCATGTTCCAGCCGCGTGGTCGGCGTTCGGACAGGAGTGCGCGGCATGGCCTGCTGAGCGGAGGCGTCAGTCCTTTGGCGTCGTCGCCGTGTGTACGCCCACCCCTGACGAAGCCCTTGCGATTGACCTGCAGGCCGCGCTGGCTCGGCACGGGGCGTTGTGGGTCAGTCCACCCCCGGCCGGTCGCGCTCATCACCCAGAGGAGGCCACCGGGTGGCCGTGGAGCCGGCTGCACACACCCGAGGGGCTTGGCTCGGCTTGGCGTTCATCTTCCGGGGCAGTTCTTCGAGGGCGCTAAACTTGGGTGGCACCGGGCCGTAAACCTGCGCACGCTCAACTGACGAGACTGCTGAGCCGAGCGTCACGATGGCACTGGCTCGCTCCCTGGTCGAGTGATCCTTAGACGCCGCTGGTGCGTGTTGTCCCAGTAGAAGTGAACGACGTGCATCCGTCCCCGCACGCCGCGCACTGCTTCTTCTCCACGACCACACCGCTACCGGGTTGGTACGACGGGATCATTTCCCGGCGATAGCAGGCCGTGTCCTGGTGACGCAACGGAATCGACGTGTAGCAGGCTGAAGCCTGTGGCTCTCAACACCTGGTGGACTTCGGACCCGGCCCAGCGGTACTGGATGGAGATCACGCATCGGGAGGATCTCGGCGCGAACCTGCACGCCCCGAAGCTGAACGCCGGGGTCTGGTCTTACGACCTGGTCAGCCAGGTGCAGCCCGGCGACCGGATACTCCATTGGAAGTCAGGACCGACCCGCGCGATGTTGGGCTGGTCGCAGGTAACGGGTCCCGCGACGACGGTCCCGCAGTACACCTGGCAGCCACGCGGCACCGTCGGCCGATCCCAGCGCGGCCCGCGAACCTCCGAGGGCTGGGTGGCCCCTTTGGGCGGACTGACGATGTTCTCCAGGCCACCCACCCTGGAGGCGTTGCTGCCGCTGCTCGACAACCTTCTGGAGCTGAGCGCAGCGCTGGCGGCGAGACACGGCGAGCCGACCTACTTCCCCTTCTACCGCTACGGCGGGACGCGGGTCAGAACCCAGCAAGCCTACTTCGTCAAGTTCCCCGTCGAACTGTTCGACCTCATCCCAGGCATTGAGTCGGCGAGGCGTAGCGCGGAGGCCGAGGTTGAGGACGCCGACGTCCCGGAGGACTTCCAGCCCGCCAGCAAGGCAGCCCCCTGCGGGCGTACCACGCGCGCTCAGGACCCCAAGCTCCGCGCCGCGATCGAGCGCCGCTCCTTAGACGTGGCAGTGGCCTACTACCAGGGTCTCGGGGCCACCGATTGGAAGGAGCTCGGCAAGCCGTACGACATTGCCGTCACCGTTGATGGCATTGAACGTCACTGTGAGGTCAAGGGCAGCTCGATGGTCATCGACACGGTCGAGCTCACGATCAACGAGGTCGACCACGGGAGAGCCTGCGCCTACGCCGACCTGATCGTCGTGGATGGCATCACGGTGTCACGAGATAAGGCAACCGGAGAGATCCACGCGACTGGGGGCCGGCCCCGCATATGGTCCGACTGGTCACCCGCCGAGGATGCCCTTAAAGCCCGCAAGTTCGCCTACCAGCTCCCGGATGCCGGGCGTAAGGGTGATCCAGAGGATCTCCCGCAGGCGTGACCGCATGAGTACTCGGCAGGTGTCGGGTCGACTTCCTGCCAGCTGGGGCGGCTACGTTCCGGCCATGCATCCCGGAGGCAGCCACTCGTGAGCAAGTACGTCGTCGGCCAGGAGTACGACCGCACTGTGCTGCACGCGGCGGCGAAGGCGGCTGGGTTAGACCCGGGTATCGCCTACCGCGGAATCACCGTCGTTGGCGAAGACCTGTGCATCTTTTGGAACCCGTTCAAGAAGCTCTACGCGAACGCCTGGATCGACATGCCCCGTGAGTTCACCTACTCCGGCGAGGGCACGCTCGGGCACCAGGTGGAGAAGGGCGGGAACCTCCGGTTGATGCAACACGGGGAAGCCGGGGCTCCCGTGCTGCTGTTCGTCAAGGTAGCGCGGAGCGGGTCGCGGTGGCTCCACATGGGCGAGTACCAGGTGACCGGTCACGAGTGGGGAACCAGCAAGGACGACGAAGGCAACTGGCGACGGGACCTTCGGTTTACCTTCGCCGCCCTTGAGCAGCCAGCACACGACGTGACGACGAAAGTCCCAACCCTGCCGCGGGCAGCACCCCCGGTCCCGCCGACCGAGGCCGCGCTATGGGCGGCTTTGGAGAAGGACAGGGCCGCGGGCAGCGGAGGCCGGCGTCGGCGTGGGACACGGACTCACCGGGACAAGCGGCTCTCTGACCCGCTGAAGACTGCCTACGTCGTCCAGCGGGCAATCGACTTTGGCGGAACCTGCGAACTCTGTGGTGTCGAACCCGGTTGGGTCGGCGATGACGGTCGGCCGCATTTCCAGGCCCACCACATCAACCCTGACATCGACCTGGTGGACTGGATCTCCGCCCTCTGCGGAACCTGCCACGACCGGATGCATCATGCCACCGACCGGGCGACCACCGCGGTGCAGCTCCGCAGCAAGATAAGGGAGCGACAGGAGGAGCTGGGCCGGCCGATCACCACCTCCGAAGCTGTCCTCGGGTAGAGCGGGAGACAGCCGGACGTTGTCTGACGGGGGCGGAGCACGGCGGCAGTTATGGCTCCGGATCCGCAGTCGTCGGGTAGGCCGCGCGACGACCACCTGGTAGCGCTCGCTGCTTCGACTCACCCCGTGGTCGACCGGCTCGTCGCTCAGGAGGTCCGGTTGGGGTGGGACAACACCCCTTGGCTGGTCAGCAGAAGCGCGTCGGACAGGCCCAGCCGGGGACATTGAAGTCGTCGTCGTCGTCACCGCCGCCGTATCCGTATCCGTATCCGCCCTCACTGGTGTGACCGCTGGAGTACTCCGACGGTGGCTCGTCGCCGACGGTGACAGTGAGCAGTTGGCCCGCCCGCAGCGGAGTCCCAGTCGGTGGGACCGACCCGATCAACGGCGCGTCGGAGTACTGCGACGCCCGCGCCAGGTTCGCGCGCGCTGCCTGCTCGCCAGGCGGCTCCAACGACGGGTCGTCGGCCAGCCCAGCGATCGGCCGGTCGACCATTAGTGGGGTGGACGCGATCTCCGGCTCATGCCCGGGGGCGTGAGCGAAGTCGACCAGCTCCTCTACCTCGTACAGAATCTGTCCCTGCGCGGTCAGGTCGGCGACGGCAACGGTGGACGGCATTGTCGGCATTGACGGGTGAGCCGTGAACCACACGTACTCGGTCGTCTGCAGCGCAAACAGGTAGATGGGCTTACCCACCTCCCACGACTGTCCGGCCGCTGGCCGGGTGGTGACCACCGTCCATTCCGGGTCCGGCGACGGGTACCTCTCCCGCGGGGACAAGTCGTGTGCCCGTGGCTCCCCGTCGTCGACGTAGTTGCGGTGGCCCAGTTCGCGCAGCTGCGCGTCAGCTAGATCCAGCTGCACACCGGCAAGGTCAGGCACGATCACCGCGACCGGCTCTGGCTCTTCGGACGAGGGGCCGTCCGAGCCGAAAAAGTGGTGTAGAGCCATGAGCGTCACCACGAGCAGCACATAGACGCCGTTGCCGGGCCCGTCCTGGTTCCGCGCGGCCACCTACCGGCCCGCCCGGCCGTTACGGGACTTGAGGGTCACGGCTGTCACGATTGCATCTGCCCCCCGCGACGCCGATGACCGCGACCCCGACACCGCTCCACCGCTCCACCGCTCACACGCGTACCTCGCGTACCTTGCGTGACGCAGGCGCTTCTCATGGCCGTGGTCGTAGTTTCGAGTAGCCGGCTCGAGTAGTTGAGCGCGCTGCCGTTGCAAGGGCACGTACGCAGGTCCGCTTGCTTGCGCGCGACTGCTGATGGGGACCAGCGCCTATTAGCTACCCGACGATAGGCGGGGACCTGTTCCTCATCCTGGGCCGTGTCGCGGCTTAAGGGGCCGGAACTGTTAAGACTGGGAGTCGACAAGCACTGCTTGCCTGTGTCCTAGCCTCAAGTCGTACGGTGTTAACCGCCCTAGGAAACCGTGCGGGTGTCGGTGCTCTTCGAGGTCGATGTATCAGCTGAGGTCTCTTCGTCTTTTATTGCTCCCTGACTTCGCCGAGCAGTCCATGCGCCGTATGCTGCATTGGTCAAAAACCCCCCTGCAAAGCCTCCCATGAGGCTAGCCGCGACCGTCTTGCCGATCTCGAACTCGCTGGGCACGGTCCAGTACTGGAGCTCACGGAACCGTACAATACCCGAACCCTTGGTGGGGTCTTGTGGATCCACAATGCCTATCGCGCCTGCACCATTGTTAGGCTGGACGTCCAGGTTGCCAGCGGCTAGTCGCAGGTTATCGACTCGCTTGATTGTTCCTGCTTCCACGCACACGATCACGTGGTCGATGTCCAACACCAGAACGTTGTGCCGCAATGGAAACTCGTCGTCGTCCAACTCGACCTGGTCGAAGCAGCCATCCTGGCGGATAGTCGCCTCTCGGGTGTCGAGGGAGTAGAGGACTCCTCGCTCGTTAATTTTCGAGCCTCCAACCGTTGCTGTCACAAGATCAGATGCCAGCAGGACCGTCGTTCTGTCGGTCGCTCCGGATCGTTCGACGTTGACCGTCCAGAACAGCGACAGCACGCTGGCTGCCAGGAGACCGCCGGCCCCCCACAGCGCCCACACGCGCCTCCCTCGCTGTGGGCGAGACAAATTTGCACTTGGGTCTGACATCACACGTATCACCCTCAATCGGACCGCTTGGCCAGCACCCGAGCGGTCTGGCTACCCCGCCTAGAAGGTATGGGCCAGCCGTCCGGAGACGCTCATGAACATGCCTGAGGGCCACGCGATTTCAGCGCACACGCCCTGGTCAGCTTGGCACCGCGGACCGGGGGCACGTGGGCACTCGCAGGCGCTGTTCAACCAACCCGCCCACGGAACACGTCCGGCAAGCGTCAGCCCGCTGCGCGTGCCGCTGCCGGAGGTCGCCGCCATGCAAACCGCCGGCCTCCTCCAGTGGTCCGGCGAGATTCCGCTCTACCGCTGGTCAAGGAGGCGCTGCGGACGCGGCCCTCCGGCTGGTAGTGGGCGAGGTGCGGCGGGAGGAGTGCCTCGACCCGTCAAGGCCGTCCAGAAGCGCCTTACGACGAGCAAACCAGTGTCGCCGGCACTTACATCAAGTCCGCGCTGCCGGGCGGTCAGTCGGATTTGACCCGCGGGGGGTGCCCCGTAATTGGAGTGCCACTCGGCGCGTTCCCAGCTTCGTGGTCCGGCGCGACGCCGAGGTGAGGGCCGACCGGTCGGTCATCTCGCCTCGGATTGGGTCGCCGTCCGGGCCACCTGCCGGATCAGCTTCGGCTGCTTACCGCCGCGTTGGTCCGCATCCGCCTCGCCGCGGGCTTGAACGCGAACCGCTGTCACCAATCGATAAGGCGCTCCTTGCACTGCCCCCCCCCGTTGGCAGTCCGGCGGGGGCTCAGTGCTGCCGGTGGGCGCATTTCGCCAGCTCGGAGGGCCACCCGTTGGTGGTGTCTCGGTTGGGTGACTGTCCGACCCCATCGCTACGGTGAGCCCTGCGGTACGCGCACAAGGGCGCGTCGGGATCAGGGGGTGGCAGGGCGGTGCTACTCGACCTTGCTTGCGGCAGCCTTCCTCCGGGACGATTCCGCATGACCCAGGACCAGATCGCAACCGTCTGGGTGAACGATCCGAAGTGGTCCGCCTCAGCCAGCCGTCAGTCCATCTGGGCCCAGTGGCATGAGGCCGCCGCCGCGTTGAGAGCTGTCGTGCCGGTCTGCGCGGCCTGGGTGGGCGGTTCCTTCCTCTCGCAAGAGATGGAGCCCAAGGACATTGACTGTGTGTGGATCGTGGACGAGGGGCTGCTGGACGAGGTCCGCCAAGACCCCGACGCGCGTCAGTACATCTCACTCTTCGCCAACGGTCTTATCCGTAGGGACGACATGCGGGTCGACTGCCGGATCATGCACTGGCGGCCCAGGCCAGGCATCGAGATGGAGGACGCACGAGACCAGGACTACGCGATGTGGCGCGGATACTGGGATGACTTCTGGCAGCGTGTACGCAACGGCCCGGAGGGCGCGCCCAGGACGAGGGCGGAGACGCTGCCTCGGCGGGGCTACGTAGAGGTGGTGCTCGATGGCTTCCCTGAATAAGGATGCCGCCGCCTTCTTCGCGCGCTACGAAGGCGTCGAGGCCCCTGACTGGTCTACAGCCAGCGACCTGACCCGCATGGGCGTCGAATCCATGGCCGCAGAGCAGACGCTCGGCCGTGTTCTGCGTTCGCACGGGGTTGTCCGTCTCACTGGCCCGGCAGTCGATGCGAACAGTGCGCGAATGGACGGTGCAGGGGAACTGCTCACTAAGCTTCAGAAGCTGGTGACCGCACTTGGCGCATCCATGGAAGGGTCCAAGTCGCAGGTGGGCTCGTTGGCGGAGCGCTTCCGCTCCGCGACCCAACTCCGCCTGCTGGCGGGCACAGCACCGGGCTCGGTGATGCTGTTTGTAGTTCCCGAAGCGGCACCGGCTGAGGAGCTGTACCCGACTGGGGAAGTCCCCCTTGTCGATGACCAGCGCCCCTTGGTGGACCGCAGTGCGGACGCACTGATCGACGTGCTGAGCGAGGCGTCAAGTCCGGCGGCCGACAGTGTTGCCCTCGGTCGTGAGATCGATGACTACGGAGCCCGAGTGGCAGCCGGTATCAAAGGCCTCGCTAGCGCCGTCCTGGATTCGGGCATTGAGCTTGAGTGGTCGTGGGCTGTGCCCAACCAGAATCGCCGTACTGCTCGCCTATCGATGGGCACTGCCAGATGGCTAGGAGAGTTGGTCGCTGGTCAGAGTCTTGACGTCGAGCCAGTGCAGCTCGTCGGTACGTTGCGCACGATCTCGGATCACAGCGCGTGGGAACTCCGCACCGATGCGGAAGAAACCGTGCGCATCAAGCGGGGCGATATCCCCGACGCTGTCACTTCAAGCCTGTGGATCGGCCAGCGCGTTCGCGTCGATGCGGAGCTAGCGATGCACGTGTCACCCGGCGGCATTGAGAGGCCCGAGTACACGGCAATCGAGGTGACGTCGCTGGACGAACTGCCGCCTCCCCCTTCCCCACGCCTCCTTGAAGCACGTGCCCGTAAAACTGAGGAGCCCAAGGCCATCGGTCCGGCACCGTCAGACGAAGCCTGATAAAGGGATTCCCCTAAGTTGCCTGTAGGGGTGACTGCGGTAAAGCACCACGTCGCCGCTCGGGTTAGACGTGCGTGATCTTGTGCCCCTGGACGGGGGGCTGCGGCTGCGGGATTTCCGGCACTACAACCCGCTCGGGCTCGACGTTCCCCCAGCGTGTCCACTTGCGACCCGCCTGGTCCCTGTAGCTCACGACCGCCGAGACGTGATGGTTCTCGGTCAACTCGATCTGATCGCCGTCTGGCCCATACACCTTGACGCCCGCCCGGATTGACCCTCCGGCGGGAAGAACGGCGCGGCGACCAGCAATGACGGTCTGCTTCCAGGGGCCCTGGCCATCCAACCACTGGACGACGAGACGCTCGATTTCGACGGCCAAGAACGGCACTGTCCCGTAGTTGGTGACCTGCACAGTGGCGGTGTGCCACACACTCTCTTTAGCGCCCTTGGTCGCCTCGACGATCAGTGTGCGAGCTTGGGCGGCCTCGTTGTCTCGCTGCGCCTTGTCCCGTTGCCGTCCGTCTCGGATGCCGATCCAGAACGCCACCACGAACGCCAAGACGGTGCCGATGGAGCCGACCCACGTACCCAGCGCATCCCAATCAACCTCGCACACAGGGCAAAGTGAACCAGGCGGGCTTCGTCCGACTCACCTGCCTAGTTCCCCAGCGTTCGCCAGGCGGTGTCACTGCCGCGTTGGTCGACGCTGCCTCCGGTCGTCCTCCGAGTCGAGGTCTCTCCCCGGTCGAGGCACATTGCGTGTGATCAGCACCCTGCGCGGAGCTGAGCCCCCCGGTGGGAACCTTTCGGGAACAGGACGGTGACCGGCAGCACCACGAAGACGACTGAGGTCGCCACAGTCACGGCTGCCCCGTTCTCAAAGGCAAGGTGCCCGCCCGGCACTAAACGTCGACCGGTGTCTTGATCCCGCCTATGGAAGATGGAAGATGGGGAACCCATGCTGGTCAGCAGGTGGACGGACCCCGCAGGCGCTAGAACGTCTCGTGACGGAGGCGGCACCGGATGGTGCCGTGCGCTGATGGGACTGCCCCCGCTTCGGTTGACTCCATGCCTGTGAGGCTGCGGCCTCGCTGGAAGGATCAGCACCGTGCCCAAGCCGTTCCCGCCGGAGTTCCGGCGTGACGTGATCGCCGTGGCCCGCAAGGGCGAGGCGTCGATCTCCCAGGTCGCCCGGGACTTCGGGATCTCGGAGTCCTGTCTGCAGCGCTGGCTGAAGATCGCCGACCGAGACGACGGCCTGGCCCCGCCGGCCTCGAGTGACCGGGGCGGCGGAGGCAAGGACGAGTCCGCCGAGCTGCGGGAGCTGCGCCGACGCAACAAGCTGCTGGAACAGGAGAACGAGATCCTCCGCCGGGCGACCGCGTACTTCGCCCGCGACGTCCTCCCAAAATGATCTACCCGCTGGTCCAAGAGCTCGCCGCCGAGAAGATCCCCGTCGCGGTGACCTGCCGGGTGCTGGGCTTCACCAAGCGAGGCGTTCTACAAGTGGGTCGCCAACCCGGGCAGCCAGCGCGACTGGGACGACGCCCACCTGATCAACGCCGCCTATGACATCCACGCCGACGACCCCGCCTTCGGCTACCGGTTCATCGCCGACGAACTCCGCGAGCAGGGCATCGCCGCAGGTGAGAACCGGGTCGCCCGGTTATGCTCCCAACAGCGCATCTGGTCGATCTTCGCCAAAAAGCGAGGCCTGAACCGCAAGGCCGGCCCGCCGGTGCACGACGACCTGGTCGACCGGAAGTTCACCGCCACCGCGCCCAATGTCGTGTGGCTGACCGACATCACCGAGCACAACACCGCCGAAGGCAAGCTCTACCTCTGCGCGATCAAAGACGTCTACTCCGGCCGGATCGTCGGCTACTCCATCGACTCGAGGATGAAGGCGTCGCTGGCGGTCGCCGCCCTGCGCAACGCCATCATCCGGCGGGATCCGGTCGGCACCGTGGTCCACTCCGACCGCGGCAGTCAGTTCCGCTCGAACGCCTTCGTCCGCACGATCAAGAACAACGGCCTGGTCGGCTCGATGGGCCGAGTCGGCGCCTGCGGAGACAACGCTGCCATGGAGTCGTTCTTCGCCCTGCTGCAGAAGAACGTCCTCGACCGCCAGCGCTGGGCAACTCGCGAAGAGCTACGGCTGGCGATCATCACCTGGATCGAGCGGACCTACCACCGCCGGCGCCGCCAACGCCGCCTCGGCCGGCTCACCCCAGTCGAATACGAGACACTCAACCTCGCCGCTACCGCGGCCTGACGACCCCACCCGACGAGTCAACTGAAGTCGGGGCAGTCCCGATGGCTTGGCATGATGTCTGGTCATGAAGTTGAGCGAGGTCGCTACCCTAGCCGTATCGGTCTTGGCGCTTCTGGTCGCGATGCGATCAAATCAGCGGTCTGTCAAGGTTGCTCGCGCTTCTCAGGCGCTGTCCGTGGTCAAGGACATATTCGGGCAAAGAGGTCGGCCCGACTTCGTTGAGGCGCTAAATGCCGTGCGGGCCATACCGTATCCCCTCAACACCAACGTGGGGATCGAGGGGCTTCCAGACGGCCTACGCAACAAGGCGAAACTTGTCATGGCCTTCTATGAGGACCTGGGAAAGCTGGTCGCCCATGGAATTGTCGATGAGGATCTCATAATTGGCGCCCTGGGCCACAGCGTGGTATGGGCTTGGACCCCACTTGAGCGATTCATATTGGCTCAGCGAGAGAAGAATCAAACCGAGTACTTCATTTACTTTCAACACTTGGCTGCTCGGGCCATGGCCAGGACGCCTAAGCAAGTACACAAGAAACTAGGACTGGTGACAGGTCGGCCTTGGTGGCGTCGACTGCTTGCGTGAACCTGACCTTTCAGGCTGGCGAGCAGCCAGCCGCAACCGCAACGGCGATCGGCTCGCGCCAACGAAGTCGGTGACCGCAAGGACGGGGTACGGCAGGCGCTGCTCGAAGAAGTGCTACTCCAAGGCCGAGACATCGTCAGAACGCTGGCGATTGAATTGCCGCGACCCCGCGCAGTTAGCTTGGAGCTCAGTCGGCTCAACCAAATCAGGTGAGCTAACTGAGCCAACTAGGGTGGCGACGTAACAGGCGAGACGAGCCTTGACAGTGGCCCGCTCAATGGGACAGGGACGAGAAGTTCTGGCGGAGACTACGGCTGTAGTCGTAGACGAGGCTTTCCGATGCCGAGGTAAAGGTTACCCTCCGAGCCACCGCCACGGCTAACCAGCGTTTCTCTAATCTCCAGTGGTTCATCTGGTTGCAGCACTTGTTTCTCATCCACCACGCATTTACCGGGCACTTTCCAGGACGCTTCAACGGCACAGATTTGACGCCCGCCTTGGTTTACCGTCCAGACAGCCCGAGCCCCCGGATGCTGAACGTCATCCGCCTCATCAATACCAAACATTCCCGAAAGCCCGGCGATCCGCTGGTTGGCGTATCGGCCAGGTATATCGAACAGGTAGGTTCGAGTTGCCTCCCTGGAGGGATCCGTGTAGTTGCACATTACCAAGTCTTCAATTGCGACAATCTTGCCTTCGAGAACCAAATTGGACCCCGGCTCGCCCCCGGAGAAACAGCCGTCACCGGAGGGGTCTCTGTAGAGCCCGGCAATGGACACATTTGAGGTCGGCTTGTATAGCGCGAAAAATGCCCCAGCGAGCAGTGTCACCACTCCAACTATGGCCAGGGCTTTTCGCTGTAGGGAGTCAGGCTTGCGCGCCCATCTGACCCCGACATTCCCGACCGTTAGGTCCAAATCCACGAAAATGGATAGAAATATCGAGAGTAGGCCGATAACCACCAACGCAACACTCACCGTAGTACTCAGCGCAGGCATCATTACCTCCCCCAGCCCAACCCAGCCATCGACACACCAGGCACGTCCGCCCGCGGGCCTGGGCCATGCGGCGACAGTCTGGCGGGAACTTGCGCCGTCTGCCAGCGACTGCGTCGCACGGAAAGGAGCGTCACCTACCCTTTGTCCGACGGCACTGCGGCGAGTCTGGGCGAACGTTGCCGGGGACGGCAGGAGTCGGCTTGACCGTCCAGCGGGACAGGTCCGTACGGCCCTCACTAAGACGCTTGTTTGAGATCGGCAGCACCAGGAACACGACCGGCACCATCATCTGGATCTCCTTGCGGCCGCCGGCCTCCAGCAGCTGCCGCTTCCCGGCCTCCCGGACGTCGGCGGCCTGGGCGCGCCGCACCTCGGCCAGCGGGGTGCCACGCTCAATGGCGACGACCAGGCCGTCGACGAAGCGGGCCAGCACGTCCAGGGGGGAGGTGCGGTCGGCCAGTTGCTGCAGCGCCTCGATCGGCGGCACCCCCGGCCCGAGCGCGGCCCATGGTGGCGTCGGGCTCACGGGCCAGAGCTGCTCGTCTCCCCGGCTAAGGTGGCCGGGCTCAGCGTCATCACCAGCGAGCCCACCGAAGACAGCTCGCCGGAGGCCGACCCAGCCGACCGGGCGGTGGGTTTCGGGGTGCCGCTGCTCACCAGCCAGCCCAGAAGCCCCGGTCTGGGGGCTGCCCGCCGACCGGGTGGTCACCGCCGTTCGGCGCGACGCGGAGGTCAAGGCCTCCCGGTCGGTCTTTTCACCAGCGACCGGGTCGCCGTGCGGGCCACCTCCCGGGTCAGCTTCGGCTTTCCGCACACCGCCGCGCTGGTCCGCATCCGCCTAGCCGTGAGCTGACCGACCACCTGGCGTGGCGTCAACGTCACCGGGCCTGCCGACCGAGCGTGGCGGGTCGCACGCCGGAAGGATGGAAGCTCTGCCGTCCCTAATCCCTTTGGGGTCGGCTCACCAGCGCCGGACGCCAGGACATGCGAGCCCTCCAGCACTCAGGTCCGAGTGCTGGAGGGCTCGCGCACTAGGTTCACTGGTCGTGCGCACCACTTCACTTCTTGTAGCTGGCCTTGCTGTCGTTGCCCTGTCCGGCTGTGGCGGTGGGGACAGTGAAGCAACCGCCGCTTCCTCGACGGCGCGGTCTACCAGCTCTGTCCCGTCCTCCTCGGCTCCTTCGACCAGCACAGCGCCAACGCCGACGCCGACGCCGACGCTGTCACCGGAGCAGGAGGCGCAGTTGGTCGCGACGGTGACGGCCAACGTGTTCGCTCAGAACGAGGAAACCCTGTCGACGCAGCTGGTCAAGTCGAACAGCTTGGTCGAAGCACAGGAGGAGTTCCGCTTCGACGAGCCCACCCGCACAGTCGTCCTCTCTGTGGCGTCGACCATCAGCACCGAGCGGCTGCTCCCCGAGGTGGCCTACGGCCTGGCGACCGACCTCGCGCCGGTCTTCTGGGGACCAGAGGCGCTCGCAAATGCGCGGCCGGAATCCCTGGTGGCCTTGTCCGTGACGGTCAACGGCGCTGGGCACCGTTGCGACGGCCCAACGATGGCCGCGCTCGCGGACCGCGAGCTGAGCCAGCAAATGTTCGTCCAACGCTGCGGTATTTGATAGGCGCACCCTGAGGGCCTGTAAGGAGTAGACCGGTGCCAGGACCGCTACAAACAGCGCCGCGCCGCCCACCGACGTCTACGTGTTCGACTTGCACATCCCCGGCGTCCCCGACGTTTACTGGCACGCCGAGTCTCTGACCGAGGCCGAGGTTCGCGAGCAGGCCCGCCGGACCCTCATGTTCAACCGGCCGGGTACGCGCTGTGTCGTCCGCCGCGCCGGACAGCCCCTGTTCACCGTGCGGAAGGCGCGCGGGTGGACCCCCGACAAGCAGAAATTGCAATACACACTAAACTATTCATACAGAGGCGTCTGTGCCTACCGTCTGCGGCCATGAACGCATACGAAAAGCTGGCCACCGGCAGCATCTACCAGGGCCTCGACGCCCGGCGCATCTGGCTGGTCGAGCAGCCCTGGCCCGGCCGCGTAGAGCTTCAGGGTTCCGCTGCGCCCCTGGCACCTGGAAGAGGTCGAGACGTGGCGGGGCCGTTCACTAATCGAATCCGAGACCTCTCGTGGTGATACCACCACCCCCACGGACATTCTCCGGCTTCGTTGCCCTCAGGTGTTCGAGACGGTCGGCTGACGCCTCGAGTCGGCACACATCGTCGCCGCCATCCGGGGTCCTCAAGGCTGCCGAAGTGGCGACCAGAGGTCCTGCGCTCGCCAGGCAGCGGGCTCGCTGGGGGTGGTGGCGGGTTAGCTTCGCGGACTGGCGGCGACCCGAACGTCTGCGTCTGTGCCTGCTCCGCAGCGCGTGGTCAGGGACTGTGAGGGGGCAGTCGCAGTCGCTATCGCGCCAGGCGGACATGGGGGGACATGCGCGGATGACCGTGAGAGAGTCCTGTCTGTCCTTGGCGTGTCGTGAAGGGAGATAGCTCCGATGCTTTTGGACACCTCGTCCGACAATGACCTGTGCGAGCTGGCGAAGAGTCTCCTCAACTCTGCACATCGCGGAAAGCTGGCGTATCGAGCTCTTAGCTTCTTCTTTGCGACTGCGCTAGTCGTCGCGGCGCTCTACGCGCTCATCGCCTTCAGGGATGAAGAGGAGGCGCGAGGCTTCTTGGCGTTGGTGGCCTCGGCGGGCTCCCTCGGCACCACAGGTGTCCTTGGCTACCTGGCGAAGGCCGCAAGCGACGACGAGAAAGTAATGTTCGCGCGCGTCGAGCGGTGCTGTAAGCGGGACTCCTGAGGACATCTGCCAGCCCGGTCAGTCGGCTACGACGAGTTCCGAAGGGTCACCTCTCTAGCTGACGATCTCCGGTGCCAACGTCGCGATCGTCGTCGCCCTGGTGCTCTGGCCGCTCCGGGCCCGCGGAGCGGATCGGCGGGTCCAGGCCGCCGTCGCCGTGCTCGCCATCGTCGGGTTCGTCGTGCTGGCCCGCCCCGGTGCCAGCGTGCTGCGCGCGGCGGTGATGGGCGGGGTGGCGGTCCTCGCGCTGGCCTCGGGACGCTCGCGGGCGGCAGTGCCGGCGCTGGCCGGCTCGGTGGTGCTGCTGCTCCTGGGGGCGCCGGAGCTGGCCTCCGACGCCGGTTTCGCGCTGTCCGTGGCCGCCACTGCCGGCATCGTGCTGGTGTCGCCGTCCTGGTCGCGGGCCCTGCGCGCGCAGGGGTCCCCCCGGCCGGTCGCCGACGCCCTGGCGGTCAGCGCCGCCGCCGGGCTCGTCACCGCACCGCTGGTCGCGGCGCTGTCCGGCGTGGTCAGCGTCGTCTCGCTGCCGGCCAACCTGCTGGCCGCCCCGGCGGTGGCGCCCGCGACCGTGCTCGGGTTGCTGGCGGCGCTGGTGTCGCCGGTCGTCCCGGCGGGCGCGGACGCGCTGAGCTGGCTCGCCGGCTGGCCGGTGCGCTGGCTGGTGCTGGTGGCCGAGCGGGCCGCGGCGGTGCCCGACGGAGCCACCGGCTGGCCGTCCGGTGCCCCGGGGGCCGTCCTGCTCGCCGTGCTGATCGGCGGCGCCGCGTGGGCGCTGCTGCACTGGCCGCGGCTCCGCTTGCTCGCGCTGGCCGCCCTGGTCGGCGTGCTGGTGCTGGGCTGGCCGCTGCGCCAGGTGAACCGGGGCTGGCCGCTCGCGGGCACCGTGGCCGTCGCCTGCGACGTGGGGCAGGGGGACGCGCTGGTCCTGCCCACCGGGCCGGGGGAGGCGGTGCTCGTCGACGCCGGCCCCGACGGCGCCCTCGTGGCCGGCTGCCTCGACCGGCTGGACGTGCACCGGCTGCCGCTGGTGCTGCTGTCGCACCTGGACGCCGACCACGTCGCCGGGCTGGCCGGCGCGCTGGCCGGCCGGCGGGTGGACGAGGTGGCCACCGGTGCGCTGGCGCCGACCGACGACCGGGTGCCCCGGCTCGAGCAGGTGGTCGCGGCCGCCGGTGCCCGGCACGTGGTGCTCGCTCCCGGGGTGCGGCGGGCCGTGGGCGCCGCCGAGATCGAGGTGCTGGCGCCGGACCCGGGCCGCGCGGTCGCCGGCGCCGAGCCCAACGACCTGAGCATGGTCGCGCGGGTGACCGTGCGTGGCGTCCGCGTGCTGCTCACCGGCGACCTGGGGGCCGAGGCGGAGGCCCGCCTCGTCGCCGACGGCACCGACCTGTCGGCCGACGTGCTGAAGGTGCCGCACCACGGCAGCGCCGACGCCGATCCCGGTTTCCTCGCCGCCAGCGGGGCGGCCGTCGCACTGGTCTCGGTCGGTGCGGACAACAGCTACGGCCACCCCGCCGACCGGCTGCTGGACTGGCTGACCGCGGACGGCATGCGCACCTACCGCACCGACTCCGACGGCGACCTGGCGGTGGTGGGCCGGGCCGGTCGGTGGGGTGTCGCCGTGCGCGGGCCGGACGTCGTCCAGCGGGCGACCGCCGGCGGGGCGCCCGGCGTTCCCGCAGGAACGCCGGCCCACCCCGCGGTGGCCCGGGCCCGTCGGCACCGCGTGGCAACATGGCCTCGTGGCAGCCAGCGCAGCAGCACCGCCCGCACCGACATCGCGGCTGCGCATCGTGGTCGGCGAGGAGGAACTGCTGCGCGCCCGCGCCGTCTCCGCCGTCCGCGCGGCGGTGCGCGACGCCCACTCCGACAGCGAGGAGCACGAGCTGGCCGCGGCCGGCCTCCCGATCGGTGACCTGGCGGAGGTGCTGGCTCCCTCGCTGTTCGGCGGTCACCGGCTGGTCGTCGTCACCGGGGTGCACGAGGCCGCCGGTGCCCTGGCCGACCAGCTGGTCAGCTACACCAGGGACCCCGACCCGGAGCTCACGCTGGTCGTCGTGCACAACGGCGGCAAGCGGAACGAGGCGCTGCTCAAGGCGTTCAAGGCCGCCGGGGCGGCGGTCGACGACTGCCCGAGGATCAGCTCGGCGGGTGAGCGGATCGCCTTCCTCCGCAACGAGGTCCGGCACGCCGGAGGCAGGATCACCCCCGACGCGGCCACCGCGCTGCTCGAGGCGGTCGGCAACGACCTCCGCAACCTCTCGGCCGCGGCCAGCCAGCTGGTGTCGGACTTCGGCGGGGTCGTCGACGCCGACGCGGTCGCCCGGTTCCACCGCGGGCAGGCCGAGGTCACCGGCTTCACCGTCGCCGAGCGCGTGCTGGTCGGGGACTCGGCCGGCTCCGTCGAGATGCTGCGCTGGGCGCTGGACCGCGGCGTGGCCCACGTGCTCATCGCCGACGCGCTCGCCGACGGGGTCCGCACCGCGGCCCGGGTCGCCTCGCTGAACACCACGAACACCGGCGACCTGGCGCGTCAGCTGAAGCTGCCCCCGTGGAAGGTGAAGAAGGCGCAGAGCCAGGCGCGCGGCTGGACCATCGACGCCCTGCAGCAGGCGATCGGGGTGGCCGCCGAGCTCAACGCCGACGTCAAGGGCGCCGCCGCCAGTGCGGACTACGCGCTGGAGCGGGCCGTCCGCCGGATCGTGGCGATCCGCGCGGCCGGCGTCGCCGGTCGCGGGGAACGGCTGCGTCCCGGCCGCTGACCAGCCGCACCTGTCAGGCGCGTGCCGGGGCCGAGGAACCCGGCAGCGGGCCGCGGCGGGAGGCCGGGACAGCGACGAGCCCCCCTCCCGGACGGGAGAGGGGCTCGGCGGGAGAGCGGAGGCGCAGCCTCAGAGGCCGGCGACCTTCTTGGCCAGCGCCGACTTGCGGTTCGCAGCCTGGTTCTTGTGGATGACGCCCTTGCTGGCGGCCTTGTCCAGCGCCTTGCTGGCGACCTGGAGCGCGGTCGTCGCCGCCTCCTTGTCCCCGGCGTCGGCGGCCGTGCGGAAACGCCGGACCGACGTCTTCAGGGCGGACTTGACCGCGACGTTGCGCTGACGCGCGATCTCGTTGGTCTTGATCCGCTTGATCTGGGACTTGATGTTCGCCACGCGTGAGCCTCGGGTGATCGGAGGAAGATGTCTGACAGTGCGTCCACGGCACAGCGAGGCGCCTGCGGACCGGTCTCACAAGATACCAGCACCCCGCCGACGGCCCAACCCGCGCCGGGAGGACCGCCGCCCGGGCGCCCCGTCCCAGCCGATCGCTGGACGCGGGCCCCCGGCGTGGGACGATGGCGGCACTGTGACGACACCTGCATCCACCGATCCCGCCCGGATCCGGAACTTCTGCATCATCGCCCACATCGACCACGGCAAGTCGACGCTGGCCGACCGGATGCTCGAGGTGACCGGGATCGTCGAGGGGCGCAACATGCGCGCCCAGTACCTCGACCGGATGGACATCGAGCGCGAGCGCGGCATCACCATCAAGGCGCAGAACGTCCGCCTGCCGTGGACCCCGCGCTCGGGTGCGGACACCAGCACCGAGTACGTCCTGGACATGATCGACACCCCCGGTCACGTCGACTTCACCTACGAGGTGAGCCGCTCGCTGGCCGCCTGCGAGGGTGCGGTGCTGCTGGTCGACGCCGCGCAGGGCATCGAGGCCCAGACGCTGGCCAACCTGTACCTGGCGATCGAGAACGACCTCACGATCATCCCGGTGCTCAACAAGATCGACCTGCCGGCCGCGCAACCGGAGAAGTACGCCGCCGAGATCGCGCACATCATCGGCTGCGACCCCGGCGACGTGCTGCGGGTCAGCGGCAAGACCGGCGAGGGCGTCGCCGAGCTGCTCGACGCGATCGTCGAGAAGATCCCCGCGCCCGTCGGCGACGCCGAGGCCCCCGCCCGAGCGATGATCTTCGACTCGGTCTACGACATCTACCGCGGCGTCATCACCTACGTCCGCGTGGTCGACGGCCGGATCAGCGGCCGTGAGCGGATCAAGATGATGTCCACCGGTGCGGTCCACGAGCTGCTGGAGATCGGCGTCATCTCCCCGGAGCCCAAGCCCGTCGAGGGGCTCGGGGTCGGCGAGGTCGGCTACTTCATCACCGGCGTCAAGGACGTCCGCCAGTCCCGCGTCGGCGACACCGTCACCCTGCAGCACCATGCCGCGAGGGAACCCATCGGCGGCTACAGCGACCCCAAGCCGATGGTCTACTCCGGCCTGTACCCGATCGACGGCAGCGAGTACCAGCTGCTGCGCGAGTCGCTGGACAAGCTGCTGCTCAACGACGCGGCGCTGGTCTACGAGCCGGAGACCTCGGCCGCGCTGGGCTTCGGCTTCCGGGTCGGCTTCCTGGGCCTGCTGCACCTGGAGATCGTCCGGGAGCGGCTGGAGCGGGAGAGCGGGCTCAGCCTGATCTCCACCGCCCCGAACGTCGTCTACCGGGTGGTGATGGAGGACCGGTCCGAGGTCGTCGTCACCAACCCGAGCGACTGGCCGGCCGGTAAGATCGACAAGGTCTTCGAGCCGATCGTGAACGCCACCATCATCGCGCCGAGCGACTACACCGGCGCCATCATGGAGCTCTGCCAGAGCCGCCGCGGCTCGCTGACCGGGATGGACTACCTGTCCGAGACCCGGGTGGAGCTGCGCTACACGCTGCCGCTCGGCGAGATCATCTTCGACTTCTTCGACGCGCTGAAGTCCCGCACCCGCGGCTACGCGAGCCTGGACTACTCCGAGGCCGGTGAGCAGGAGTCGAAGCTGGTCAAGGTCGACATCCTGCTGCAGGGGGAGGCGGTCGACGCCTTCTCCGCGATCGTGCACACCGACAAGGCCTACAGCTACGGCGTGCTCATGGCCGGCAAGCTCCGCGAGCTCATCCCGCGTCAGCAGTTCGAGGTGCCGATCCAGGCCGCCGTCGGCTCCCGGGTGATCGCCCGCGAGACGGTCCGCGCCATCCGCAAGGACGTGCTCGCCAAGTGCTACGGCGGTGACATCACCCGCAAGCGGAAGCTGCTGGAGAAGCAGAAGGAGGGCAAGAAGCGGATGAAGATGGTCGGCCGCGTCGAGGTCCCCCAGGAGGCGTTCGTCGCCGCCCTCTCCACCAACGAGTCGACTGCCGCCAAGAAGTGAGGGGCCGGCTCGAAGCGGTCTGCGTCTCCGGGGCGGCCCTGCTCCCGCTGCCGGGCAAGCGGCCGAACCGGTCGGGCATCGACAAGCGGCCGGTCGCCGGCCGGGTCGCCGTCGAGCCGCTGGGCCTGGACGGCGACGTCCAGGTCAACAGGAGACACCACGGCGGCGAGGGCCAGGCGGTCTACGCCTACGCCCAGGAGGACGCCGACTGGTGGGTCGCCGAGCTGGACCGGGAGCTGCCCCCGGGCCGGTTCGGTGAGAACCTCCGCACCAGCGGGCTGGACCTGCGCACCGCCGTCCTCGGCGAGCGCTGGCTGGTCGGGTCGGCGCTGTTCGAGGTCACCGCCTGGCGCACCCCGTGCGCTAACTTCGCCCGGTTCTGGGGCGTCCCGGACCTGGTCAAGCGGTTCGCCGCGCACGGCGCCACCGGCGCCTACCTGCGGGTGCTGGAGACCGGGGACGTCGGTGCCGGCGACGACATCGACGTCCTCTCGCGCCCGAACCACGGGATCACCGTCGAGACGGCGTTCCGGATCGCCATGACCGAGCGGTCCCGGCTGCCCGAGCTCGTCCCGGTGCTGCCGTTCCTGCCGGTCAAGGACCAGCCGAAGCTGGCCGCGAAGATCGAGCGGCTCGCCGCCCGGGCCTGACCGGTCTGCGGCGCCCGCGCCGCTGCGCCTTCCGGGCGGGCAGCCGCCGGACTACCGTCGAGCGACGTCCGGCAGGGCCCACCGTGGTGAGGAGGTCCGCATGACCTTCGGCATCGTGTCCGACGTCGCCGCGCCGATCGAGTTCTACGACGCACTGCACGCCGAGATCCTCCGTCGCAGTGCCGGCGAGGTCGACGGCATGCTGCTGCACGTCGGCCGTGCGACGGCCGACGGCTTCCAGGTCATGGAGGTCTGGGAGTCCCGGGAGCTCTACGACCGCTTCACCGCCGAGGTGGTCGGGCCGGCGGTCGCGGAGCTGACCGGTGGGGCCGCGCCCACCCAGCAGCCGCCGGTGGAGGAGTTCGAGCCGCGGGGCCTGGTCGTCCCGGCAGCTCGCGTCGGGGTCTGACGGTTCAGCCCGCCTCATAGACCTCGTAGTGCGAGACCGTCTCCTCGCGCTGGACGAGGTAGCGGTCGTCCTCGGGGTAGAAGACCGCCGCGGTGACGTCGTCCCCGGCGAAACCGCGGACGGCGTCGAGCGAGGTCCAGAAGCTGATCGTCACGATCTCGGTGCGGCCGTCCTCGAGGTCGCGGCTGAGCATGCTGGCGCTCAGGTTCCCCGGGGTCTGCCGGTAGTGCGCCATCCCGGTCCGCTCGATGTAGTCCAGGTAGGCGTCCCGGTCGGGTGTGCGCACCCAGCCGCGCCAGGTGCGGGCGACCTGCGGCATGCCAGCTCCTCTCAGAGCGTGAAGACGATCTTCCCGGCGGTGCGGTCCTCGAGCATCCGCTGGAAGCCCTCCCGGGCCTGCGCCAGCGGGAGCTGGACGTCGATCTGCGGGCGAACGCCGGTGACCAGGCACATCTGTATCAGGTCGTCGAGCTCCTCGCGGGTGCGCATCGTCGAGCCGATCACCGACAGCTGGGTGAAGAAGACCCGGTTCAGCTCCGCCCCGGGGTTGAAGCCGGTCGTCGCGCCGCAGGTGACGACGACCCCGCCGGGCCTCAGCGACGTGATGCTGTGGCTCCAGGTGGCCTCACCGACGGTCTCCATGACGCCGTCCACCCGCTCGGGCAGCCGCGCGCCGGACTCGAAGGCATGGTCGGCGCCGAGCGCGAGGGCCGCGGCGCGCTCGTCCTCGCTGCGCCCGGTCACCCAGACCCGGTAGCCGGCGGCGCTGCCCAGCCGGATCAGCGCGGTCGCCACCCCCCCCCGCTGGCGCCCTGCACCAGGATCGTCGACCCCGGTCGCAGCCCGGACCGGGCGAAGAGCATCCGGTAGGCGGTCAGCCACGCGGTGGGCAGGCAGGCGACCTCGGCGAAGAAGAGCTCGGCCGGCTTGGGCGGCGGCGCGGTGCGACGCCGGTCACCTCACCGGACGACGACGGCGAACTCCTGCTCGGCGACGAACTCACCGATCACCGGGGCGCCGGAGACCTCTCCACCGAGCAGCAGCCCGCCCGAGGTCTGCGCGTCGGCCAGCAGCAGCGCCTCCACCTCGTCGACCGCGGACAGGTCGGTGAACGGTGTGACCCAGGCCAGGTTCCGGCGGGTGCCGCCGGAGACGTAGCCGTCGGCGGCGGACTGCCGGGCGCCGGAGAGGTAGGGCACCGCGGCGGCCTCGACGACTGCGGTCACCCCGCTGGCCCGGGCCATCTTGTACAGGTGCCCGAGCAGGCCGAACCCGGTGACGTCGGTTCCGGCCCGCACCCCCGCCGCGACGGCGGCGACCGACGCCGCCGCGTTCAACCGGCTCATCGAGTCGACCGCCTCGGCCGACACCTCGCCGGTGGCCTTCATCCGGTTGTTCAGCGTCCCGACGCCGAGCGCCTTGGTCAGCGAGATCGGGGTGCCGGCGGTCGCCGCGTCGTTGCGGATCAGCGTCGCGGGGTCGACCAGCCCGGTGACGGCCATCCCGTAGGTGGGCTCCGGGGAGTCGATCGAGTGCCCGCCACCGACGTGGCAGCCGGCGGCCTGGGCCACCTCGAGCCCGCCGCGCAGCACCTCGGCGGCCAGCTCCATCGGCAGCACGTCCCGCGGCCAGCCCAGCAGGTTCACCGCCACCACCGGGGTGCCGCCCATGGCGTAGACGTCGGACAGGGCGTTGGCCGCCGCGATCCGGCCGAAGGTGAACGCGTCGTCGACGACGGGGGTGAAGAAGTCGGTGGTGAGCACCAGGCCCTGGCCGCCGGCGATGCGCACCACTGCGGCGTCGTCACCGTCGTCGAGCCCGACGACGAGCTCGGCCGCCGGGTCCACCGGGCCGGTGTGCGTCAGGCCGGCGACGACCGCCTCCAGCTCCCCGGGCGGGATCTTGCAGGCGCACCCGCCGCCGTGGGCGAACTGGGTGAGCCGGACGGGTGGGGCGAGAGCGGTCACGCAGTGAATCTAGGCCGCCGGGCACCCGGTCCGGTCCGGCCCTAGGCTCGGCGGCGGAGGCGTCAGGGTGTCTGGTGGCCCCCGCGGCCTCTAAAGCCGACGTGACCGAGCAGCTCGGTCAGGCGGGTTCGATTCCCGTCCGCCTCCGCCACCGCCCGAGCGGGGCCGGCCCCCGGGCCGGCTCCGCACCGGCGACCTACGCTGGCCCGGTCATGACCGGAGACCCCCGCCGCTCGGTTCCGCGCACCGACGCCGTGCTGGCCGAGCCGCCGGTGGCGGCCGCGGTCGACCGGCTGGGCCGGGACCTGGTGAAGACCGCCGTGCAGGCCGCCCAGCAACGCGTCCGGGACGGAGAGCTGCCCGCCGCCGACGTCGTCCCGGCGGTGCTGGCCGCCCTGCCCGGCACGGCGAGCAGCCTGCGGCCGGTGCTCAACGCCACCGGCGTGCTCGTGCACACCAACCTCGGCCGTGCGCCGCTCTCCGCCGCCGCGGTCGAGGCCGTGGCCGCCGCCAGCGGCACCACCGACGTGGAGCTGGACCTGGGCAGCGGACGCCGTGGCCCCCGCGGGGAAGGCGCGCTGACCGCGCTGCTCGCGGCGGTGCCGGCGGCCGAGGCTGCCCTGGTGGTCAACAACTGCGCCGCCGCGCTGGCGCTGGTCGCCACCGCGCTCGGGCAGGGCCGCGAGCTGGTGCTGGCCCGCGGGGAGCTGGTCGAGATCGGCGACGGGTTCCGCATCCCCGACCTGCTGGCCAGCACCGGTGCGCGGCTGCGCGAGGTGGGGACGACGAACCGGGTCTCGGCCGCCGACTACACCGCCGCCCTCGGCCCGGACACCGGCGTGGTGCTCAAGGTGCACCCGTCGAACTTCGTCGTCCGCGGCTTCACCCGGGCCGTCGAGGTCGTCGACCTCGCCCCGGCGCTGGCCGGGACCGGGGTGCCGCTGGTCGCCGACGTGGGCAGCGGCCTGCTGCGCCCGCACCCGCTGCTGCCCGACGAGCCGGACCTGCAGAGCACCCTGGCCGCCGGCGCCGACCTCGCGCTGTGCAGCGGGGACAAGCTGCTCGGCGGACCGCAGGCAGGCATCGTGCTGGGCCGGGCCGACCTCGTCCAGCGGCTCCGCCGGCATCCGCTGTACCGGGCGCTGCGGGTGGACAAGACGACCCTGGCCGCGCTCGAGGCGACGCTGCGCGGGCCGCTGCCCCCGGTCCGGCAGATGCTCGACGCCGACCCCGCGGGCTTGCGTGCCCGCGCCGCTGCGGTCGCCGCCGCACTGCAGGCGGCCGGCGTGCCCGCCGTGGTGGTCGACTCGACCGCGCGGGTCGGTGGCGGCGGGGCACCAGAGTTCGAGCTGCCCAGCGTCGCGGTGGCCCTCGACGTCCGCTTCGCCGAGCCGCTGCGGCTCGGGACCCGGCCGGTGGTCGGGTACGTCGAGGAGGACCGGACGCTGCTCGACCTGCGCAGCCTGGCCCCGGCCGACGACGAGGCGCTGGTCGCCGCGGTCGAGGAGGTGGCCCGCCGGTGGACGTGACCGGAGCAGCGACGCCACGCATGGACGTCCTGGCGACCGCCGGCCACGTCGACCACGGCAAGTCCACGCTGGTCAGGGCGCTGACCGGGATGGAGCCCGACCGGTGGGAGGAGGAGCGGCGCCGCGGCCTCACCATCGACCTCGGCTTCGCCTGGACGACGTTGCCCTCCGGCCGGCGGGTCGCCGTCGTCGACGTCCCCGGCCACGAGCGGTTCATCGGCAACATGCTGGCCGGTGTCGGCTCGGTGCCGGCCGCGCTGGTCGTCGTCGCGGCCGACGACGGGTGGTCGGCGCAGACCGCCGAGCACGTCGCGGTGCTCGACGCCCTGGGCGTCCGGGCCGGGCTGCTCGCGGTCACCAAGGCCGACCTCGCCGACGCGGGCCCGGTGCTCGCCGACGCGCGGGAGCGGCTGGCCGGCACCTCGCTGGGGCAGGTCCCCGCCGTCGCGGTGAGCGCCCGGACGGGCGCCGGGCTGCCCGAGCTGTCCGCGGCGCTGGAACAGGTGCTGGCCGGGCTGCCGGCACCCGACCTGGCCGCGCCGGTGCGGCTGTGGGTCGACCGGGCGTTCACCATCCGCGGCGCCGGGACGGTGGTCACCGGCACGCTGGCGGCCGGCACCGTGACGGCGGGGGACCGGCTGGACCTGGGCGGCCGGACCGTGACCGTCCGCGGGCTGCAGTCGCTGGGGGCGCCGGTGGAGACCGCGGTGGCGACCGCGCGGGTGGCGCTGAACCTGCGCGGCGTCGCGGTGGAGGAGATCTCCCGCGGCGACGCGCTGCTCACCCCCGAGGCGTTCCGCCGCACCGCCGACCTCGACGTCACCCTCGTGGCGCCGGCCGAGGGGACGCTCCCGGCCGAGGCCGTGGTCCACATCGGGTCGGCGACGGTGGCCGCGCGGGTGCGGCCGCTGGACGGGACGGCGGTGCGGCTCCGGCTCGCGCACGAGCTGCCGCTGCGGGTCGGCGACCGGCTGCTGCTGCGTGACCCCGGGGCGCGTCGTGTGCTGGGCGCGGACGTGCGGGACGTCGACCCACCGGAGCTGCGCCGGCGCGGGGCGGCCCGGTCGCGTGCCGCCGAGCTCGCCGAGCAGCCGCCCGGGGCCGAGGGTGCGGCAGCCGACCTGGCCCGGCGCCGCTGGGTCCGGCGCGCCGACTTCGTCGCCATGGGCTGGCCGGTGCCGGCCGCGGCCACGACCGTCGGGCCCTGGCTCATCGCGCCGGGCCTCGCCGACGAGCTCGCCGCCCGCGTGCCGCAGGTGGTGGCCCGGTACCGGCAGCTGCGTCCGCTGGAGCCCGGCCCGCCGGTGGCGGTGCTGCGCGCGGCGCTCGAGCTGCCCGACGTCGAGCTGGTGCCCGCCGTCGTCCGCGCACCGCTGGAGCTGCGTGAGGGCCGGGTGGTCGCCGCCGACCCCGGGCTGCCGGCGGAGGTGCAGCGGGCCGTGGACGGGATCCGCGCCCGGTTGGCCGACGCGCCGTTCGCTGCCCCGGAGGCGGGCGACCTCGTCGCCGCCGGGCTCGGGACGCGCGAGCTGGCGGCCGCGGTGCGCGCCGAGCAGCTGGTGCGGATCACCGACGGCGTCTACCTGGCACCCGGCGTGGCCGAGGTCGCGCGCGCCCGGCTCGCGACGGTGCCGCAGCCGTTCACGCTCAGCCAGGCGCGGCAGGCGTGGGGGACCAGCCGCCGGGTCGCCGTCCCGCTCGCCGAGTGGCTCGACGCCCGTGGCATCACCGTCCGGCTGCCGGACAACACCCGCCGGTTGCGCTGAGCCTCAGACGGGGCCACCGCCGGCGGCGAGCTGACGTCGCTCGGCGTCCGCGGGTGTCTCGACCGGCAGCGGCGGGTCGGCGGGTCGGGTCTCCACCAGCTCCTCCGGCCGCACCGGATCCGGCAGCTCCCGGAACCTGGCGCGCGGGTCCCGCTCGGCCTCGCTCATGGGCCGAGGATGACCCCGCGGGACCCGGGGGACAAGAGCGCACGGACCGTGCCGACGCGCAGGTGGGTGGTTCAGCGGGCTGGGCAAGGTGCGTCTGGAGTTCAAGGGCAACGCGGACATCCGCCAGCTCGGCCAGATGATCGCCACCTACGTCCTCTGACGGTCACTGGGGCGACAGTTGTGCTCTGCTCACCAGGGTGAGCAGAGCACAACTGTGCTCAGGTGCTCGGCACCCAGCGGGCCGGGCGCTTCTCGCGGAACGCCGTGATGCCCTCCTGGCCCTCGTCGCCGGCGAAGAACCGGGCCGACAGCTCGAGCAGCGCGGGGAACTGACCGCCCAGGTCGGTGCCGGAGCGCAGCAGCCGCTTGGTCTCGGCGAGGGCGGCCGGCGCACCGGCCGCGAGTGCGGTCACCTGGGCGGCGACGGTGGCGTCGACCTCGTCGTCGGCGACGGCCAGGTCGACCAGCCCGCCGGCCGCCGCGGTGCCGGCGTCGAAGACCTCCCCGGTGAGCATCAGCCGGTGCACGACGTGCGGCAGCATCCGTGGCCGGCACACCGCCGAGATGACGGCCGGGACGACGCCGATCCGGACCTCGGTGAAGGCGAACGTGGCGCTCGCACCGGCGACCACGACGTCGCACGCGGCGGCCAGGCCGACGCCACCGGCGCGGGCCGGCCCGCGCACCGCGGCGAGCACCGGCTTCGGCGCGGACCACACCAGCTGCAGCAGCTCGGGGAGCTCGTTGACCCCCTGGTCGGCGGCCCCTCCGCCGGCGGCCTCGGAGAGGTCCATGCCGGAGCAGAAGACCCGGCCGGTGTGGTCGAGCACCACGACCCGGACGGCGTCGTCGGCGAAGGCCTCGGTCAACGCCTGCCGGAGCTGCGCCCGCATCGCCCGGGAGAGCGCGTTGCGGTTCGCCGGGGAGTCCAGGGTCAGCCGGGCCACGCCCGAGGACACCTCGACGTGCAGGACGCGGTCACCGGTGGTCGCAGAGGTCACCCCGACATGGTGCCGGTCACTTGCCGGGGGCGGTCACACTGGGAGCAGCGATGACGACCACGACGACCCAGACCCTCCCTCTCCTCGGCCAGACCCCGGCCCTCCCGGCCGGCCCCTCGATGCTGCCGGCGTCGGCCCGGGACGGCCTGCGGACGACGCCGTTCGGCCTGTACGTGCACGTGCCGTTCTGCGCCACCCGCTGCGGCTACTGCGACTTCAACACCTACACCTCCGACGAGCTGGGCCCCGGCGCCAACCGCAGCGAGTACGCCGGCACCGCGATCGCCGAGCTGCGGCTGGCCGCCGACGTGCTCGGACCCGACCGGCCCGAGGTGCAGACCGTGTTCGTCGGCGGCGGCACCCCGACCCTGCTGCCGGCGCACGACCTGGTGGCCGTGCTGGACGCCGTCCGCGAGCTGTTCCCGGTCGCGCCCGACGTGGAGGTGACCACCGAGGCCAACCCCGAGTCGGTCACCCCGGAGTCGCTGGCCGTGCTGCGGGCCGGCGGCTTCACCAGGATCAGCCTGGGCATGCAGTCCGCCGCTGAGCACGTGCTCGCCGTGCTGGACCGCCGGCACACCCCGGGCCGGGCGGTCCAGGCCGCGCACGAAACCCGCGCCGCCGGCTTCGAGCACGTCAACCTGGACCTGATCTACGGAGCCCCGGGGGAGACCGACGCCGACTGGCAGGCCTCGATCGAGGCGGTCCTGGCCGCACCCGTCGACCACGTCAGCGCCTACGCGCTGATCGTCGAGCACGGCACCCGGCTGGCCCGCCGGGTCGCCCGCGGCGAGCTGCCGATGCCGGACGACGACGTGCTGGCCGACCGGTACGAGCAGGCCGACCGGGCCTTCGGCGGGGCCGGGCTCGGCTGGTACGAGGTGTCGAACTGGGCGCGGGACCGGGCCGCCCGCTGCCGGCACAACGAGCTGTACTGGGCCAACGCGAACTGGTGGGGGATCGGGCCGGGCGCGCACTCGCACGTCGGTGGCCTGCGCTGGTGGAACGTCAAGCACCCGGCCGCCTACGCCGACCGCCTCGCGGCCGGGGCGCACCCGGCCGCCGACACCGAGCTGCTCACCCCGGCCGACCAGGCGCTGGAGCGGGTGATGCTCGGGCTGCGGCTGCGCGACGGTCTGCCGCTGGACGCGCTCAGCGACGCGGGGCGGGCGCGGGCCGCGGAGTCCGTCGTCCGGGGGCTGCTGGAGGCCGGGCCGCACGCCGCCGGCCGCGCCGTCCTCACCGACCGCGGCCGGCTGCTCGCCGACGCGGTGATCCGCGACCTCACCGACTGAGGAAGGACCCCGTCTCCCTCACCCCTCGCAGGCTCGGGGCGAGCCTCGGGACGGGGCCTAGGCGTGCAGGGCGGCCAGGAGCGACTCGCCGTAGCGCTCCAGCTTGGCCGCGCCGACGCCGCTGACGGTGCCCAGGGCCGCCAGGGTGGCCGGTTCCTCGGTGGCGATCTGCCGCAGCGTCGCGTCGTGGAAGACCACGTAGGCGGGCACGCCCTGCTCCGTGGCCGTCGCGGCCCGCCAGGCCCGCAGCCGCTCGAAGGCGCCGGCGGCCGAGGCGGGCAGCTCCGGGCCGGCCGCCCGGTCGGCCCGCGCAGCCCGCGCGGACCGGCCGGCGCGGGCCGGGCGGTCGGGGTCGCGGCGCATCAGCACGGTCCGCTCCCGGCGCAGCACCGGCCCGCTGGCCTCGCTGAGCGCCAGGGTGCCGTACTCGCCCTGCACCGACAGCAGGCCCTGGGCCAGCAGCTGCCGCGCGACGCCGCGCCACTGGCCCTCGGACAGGTCGGTCCCGATGCCGAAGACGGTCAGCTGGTCGTGGGCGTGCTGGACGACCTTGTCGGTGCGCCTGCCCAGCAGGATGTCGATCGACTGGCCGGCCCCGAACGACTGGCCTCGCTCCCGCTGCAGGCGCAGCACCGTGGACAGCAGCTTCTGCGCCGGGACGGTGGCGTCCCAGGACTCCGGCGGGGTCAGGCACGTGTCGCAGTTCCCGCAGGACGAGCTCTCCTGCCCGAAGTGGGCCAGCAGCCGCACCCGCCGGCAGTCGACGGTCTCGCACAGCGCCAGCATCGCGTCGAGCTGGGCGGACAGCACCCGGCGGTGCGCCGCGTCGCCGTCGGAGGTCTGGATCATCTTGCGCTGCTGGACGACGTCGGCGAGCCCGTAGGCCAGCCACGCGGTGGAGGGCAGGCCGTCCCGGCCGGCCCGGCCGGTCTCCTGGTAGTAGCCCTCGACCGACTTGGGCAGGTCCAGGTGGGCCACGAAGCGGACGTCGGGCTTGTCGATGCCCATGCCGAAGGCGATGGTCGCCACCATCACCAGGCCGTCCTCGCGCAGGAACCGGGACTGGTTCCGCGCGCGGGTCTGCTGGTCGAGCCCCGCGTGGTAGGGCAGCGCGGGGACGCCCTGGCCCACCAGGAACTCCGCGGTCTTCTCGACCGATGCCCGGGACAGGCAGTAGACGATGCCGGCGTCGCCGGGGTGCTCGGTGCGCAGCAGGTCCAGCAGCTGCTTGTGCGGCGAGTCCTTCGGCGCGATCCGGTACTGGATGTTCGGCCGGTCGAACCCGGCCACCACGTGCAGGGCGTCGTCGAGCTGCAGCCGGGTGCTGATCTCGGTGTGCGTGGCCGGGGTGGCCGTGGCCGTCAGGGCGATCCGGGGGACGTCGGGCCAGCGCTCGTGCAGCATCGACAGGGCCAGGTAGTCGGGCCGGAAGTCGTGGCCCCACTGGGCGACGCAGTGCGCCTCGTCGATGGCGAACAGCGCGATCCGGCCGCGCTCCAACAGCCGGGCGGTGGGCGAGGAGCCGGCGCCGAGTGACTCCGGGGCGATGTAGAGCAGGTCGAGCTCCTCGGCCAGGAACGCCTGCTCGACCGCCTGGCGCTCGTCGCGTTCCTGGCTGGAGTTGAGGAACCCGGCCCGCACGCCCAGGGCCCGCAGCGCGTCGACCTGGTCCTGCATGAGCGCGATCAGCGGGGAGACGACCACGCCCACGCCCTCGCGCAGCAGCGCCGGCACCTGGTAGCACAGCGACTTGCCGCCGCCGGTGGGCATGAGCACCAGCGCGTCACCGCCGGCGACGACGTGGTCCACCACCTCGCGCTGCGGTCCGCGGAAGGCGTCGTAGCCGAACACCCGCGCCAGCACCTCGAGCGCGGGGTCGGCCGGCGCGGTGGTCGGCAGCACCGGGGCCTCGGTCACGTCCACAACGCGAGCGTAGGCGGGCCGGGGTGTCGTCGTCTGACATCCGTCAGACCTTGTGGAGGACGTCCGGCACTCCCGCCGTCACCGGCCCGGCGACAGGCTGGCCGCATGCCCGACACCCCCGCCCTCGACGTCGAGGGGCTGACCGTCCGCTACGGCGACACCGTGGCCGTCGACGCGCTCGACCTGCGCATCCCGCGCGGTGAGACCGTCGCCCTGCTCGGCGCCAACGGTGCCGGCAAGTCCTCCACCCTCAACGCCGCCCTCGGCCTGTTCCGGCCGGCGGCAGGGAGGGTGCGGCTGCTCGGCCGGGAGCCGGGCGAGGCGATCCGGGCCGGCGGCGTGGGCGCGATGCTGCAGCACGGCGGCCTGCCCGGTGAGACCCGGGTCGGTGAGGTGCTGACCCTGGTCCGCCGGCGCTACGCCGACCCCTGGCCGGTCGAGGACCTGCTCACCACCGCCGGCATCGAGGGGCTGCTCGGGCGGCAGGTCGACGCCCTGTCCGGCGGCCAGCGGCAGCGGGTGCTGCTGGCGCTCGCGCTGGCCGGGGCCCCGCCGCTGCTCGTCCTGGACGAGCCCACCTCGGCGATGGACGTCGAGGGGCGGCAGGTGTTCTGGACGACGATGCGCGGCCTGGCCGCCCGCGGGCACACCGTCGTCTTCGCCACCCACCACCTCGACGAGGCCGACGCGGTCGCCGACCGGGTCGTGGTCGTCGACGCCGGGCGGGTGGTGGCTGACGGCTCCGCCGCCGGGATCAAGTCGCGCGTCGCCGGCCGCACGGTCCGGTTCCGCTGCCCTGGGCCGCGCGCGGGTCTCACCGCCCTGCCCGGGGTGACGGCGGTGGGCGGGGTGGGTGAGCTGGTCGAGCTGGCCACCTCCGACGCCGAGGGCACGCTGCGGGCCCTGCTGGCCGAACGGGCCGAGCTCCCCGGCCTCGAGGTGCGCGGCGCCACTCTCGAGCAGGCGTTCCTGCACCTGACCACCCGGCCCACCGACGAGCGGAGTGCCCGGTGACCGACCTGCTGCTCTTCCAGCTCCGCCGGGTGGGCCGCAACCGGCAGTACGTCTTCTTCACCATCGTGCTGCCGGCGCTGTTCACCATCCTGTTCACCCAGGTGTTCGGGGCGCAGGCCACCACAGCCGGTGGGCAGCAGGACTACGGTCGGCTGTACGTGGTCTCGATGATGGCCTACGGCGCCATCGGCGCGGCCCTGGGCGCGACCATCCGGCTGGCCTTCGACCGGTCCACCGGCTGGCTGCGCCAGCTGCGGGTGGTCCCCGTACCGCCGGGCACGGCGCTCGCCGTCGACGTGGCGGTGGGCGCGCTGCTCGTGCTGCCCAGCCTGGTCGTGGTCGCGCTGGTCGGCCGGTTCGTCAACGGCGTGGACCTGGGCCTGGGCAGCTGGCTGGGGCTGGTCGCGGTGCTGTGGGCCGGCTCGGTCGTCTTCGTCGCGCTCGGCATCGCGCTGGGCACGGCGCTGGACTCGCAGGCGGCGGGCGCGGCCACGGGCATCCTCGGCACGGCCCTCGCGGCCCTCGGTGGGCTGTGGTGGCCGGTCGACATCCTGCCGAGCGCGCTGGTCACGGTGGCGCACGCGACGCCCTCCTACTGGTACGCGCAGCTGGGCCGAGACGTCGTCGCCGGCCACGCCCCCTCTGTCCCGACGGTGCTGGTGCTCCTCGCCTTCGCTGCCGTCTTCTCGGCCGCCGCCCTGGTGGTGTCCCGGCGGCGCCCGCTGCACGCGGTCGCCGGCTGAGCCGCGGACGCCGTGCCGAGCGATAGCGTCCGACCGGTGGACAGGGCGAGCCGGTGGGGACAGGCGATCTGGGCGGTGCCGTGGCTGCTGTTCCAGGTCTTCCCGATCGCCGACATCGTCACCACCGACCGCCCGGCCGCGGCGCGCTGGGTCGCCGCCGCGGGCCTGCTCGCCTTCACCGTCGTCTACCTGAACGTGATGGGCCAGCTCGGCCGGCCCCGGCCCCGGGCGCTGCGAGCGGACTTCGCCCTGATGGTGGCCCTCGCCGTCGCGCTGGCGGTGGGCTTCGGCGCCGACTGGGCCGGGCTGATGATCTACGTGTCGGCGGCCACCGCCGCCACCCTGCCGCGCCGGTGGGTGTGGCCGGCGGTGCTCGCCGCGGCCGTCTTCTGCGCCGCCGTGATCGTCGTCGACGACGCGCCGGGGCTGCTGTTCCTCCCGCCCATCTGCCTGCTCACCGCCTTCGCCGTCCAGGGCACCGGTCACCTCATCTCGTTGAACCGGGAGCTGCAGGAGGCCCGCGAGGAGCTGGCCCGCAGCGCGGTCGCCGAGGAGCGGATGCGCTTCGCCCGCGACCTGCACGACCTGCTGGGCCACTCGCTGTCGCTGATCGCCCTGAAGAGCGAGCTGGCCCGCCGGCTGGCCGAGGTCGACCCGCCGCGCGCACGGCAGGAGATGGCCGACGTCGAGGAGGCGGCCCGCCGGGCGCTGGCCGAGGTGCGGGACGCCGTCAGCGGGTACCGCCAGGTCAGCTTCGCCCAGGCGCTCGCCGAGGCCCGCGCCGCGCTCAGCGGGGCCGGCGTCACCGTCCGGCTGCCGGACGCGGTGCCGGTGCTCCCCGGCGGGGTGGACGCCGCGCTGGGCTGGGTGGTGCGGGAGGCGACGACGAACGTGCTGCGGCACAGCGGCGCGGCGCGGGTGACCGTCGAGCTGACCGAGGACGGCGTCCGGGCGGTGCTCACGGTCACCGACGACGGCGCCGGCACCGGGGAGCGGCTGACCGTGCTGGGCAGCTCCGGGGCCGGGCTCGCCGGGCTGCGGGAGCGGGTGGCGGCGCTGGGCGGGGAGCTCGCGGCCGGTCCGGTCGACGGCGGCGGCTACCGGGTGCGCGCCGAGGTGCCGCTGCTGCCGGCTGGGCTGACCGTGGGGAGGGCGCCGACGTGACGATCCGGGTGCTGCTGGCCGAGGACCAGACCCTGGTGCGGGGGGCGCTGCGGGCGCTGCTGGACCTCGAGGGCGACATCGAGGTGGTGGCCGAGGTGGGCCGCGGCGACCTGGTGCTGGCCGCCGCCCGCGAGCACCGGCCGGACGTCGCGCTGCTGGACATCGAGATGCCCGGCAAGGACGGGCTGGAGGCGGCCCGCGAGCTCGCGGCCGAGCTCCCCGGCGTCCGGGCCGTCGTGCTGACCACCTTCGGCCGGCCGGGGTTCCTCCGCCGGGCGATGGAGGTGGGCGCGGCGGGCTTCCTGGTCAAGGACTCGCCGGTCGCCGAGCTGGCCCGGGCCATCCGGGCGGTGGTGGCGGGGGAGCGGGTGATCGACCGGGACCTCGCCGCCGCGGCGCTGGCGCTGGGCGCGACTCCGCTGTCGGCGCGGGAGGCCGACGTGCTGCGGGCGGCGGCGGACGGGGCGACCGTCGCCGACATCGCCGGCCGGCTGTTCCTCTCGGAGGGGACGGTGCGGAACTACCTGTCCTCGGCGATCGGCAAGACCGGGGCGCGCACCCGGGTCGAGGCGGCGCGGGTGGCCCAGGACAAGGGCTGGCTCTGAAAGGACCCCCTTGCCCCCCACCCCTCGCTCCGCTCGGGGCGGGACCCTGCAAGGGGGCCGTCAGCGCACGTCGGCGGCAACGTCCTGGTCGGCGAGCATCAGCGCGTCGAGGTCGAGGACCCGCACGTGGATGACGTTGCGCTGCTGCAGGGCCGCGCGCAGCGCGCGGTGCACGCCGTCCTCCAGGTACATCTCGCCGTGCCACTGCACCGCGTGCGGGAAGAGGTCGCCGTAGAACGTCGAGTCGTCGGCCAGCAGCGCGTCCAGGGCCAGCTCGCGCTTGGTGGTCGTGAGGGTGTCCAACCGGATCTGCCGGGGCGGGATCATCGCCCAGTCGCGGGTGGAGAAGCCGTGGTCGGGGTACGGCCGACCGTCCCGCACCGCCTTGAAGATCAGGGCTGGTCCTCCCGGTTCACCGGACCAAGCTGCCCGAGGTCCGTCGACACGAACCACCCTAGTGTCATTCCCCGACGGCCTGCGACGGCTGCGGGCCCGGTGTCGATCCCACCGGGGGCCGACCCGACCACCTCGGTCCAGCGAGCCGGAGGACGGCACGGGCCGCCGGTCGTATGCTGGCACTCGGTCCACCTGAGTGCCAGGAAGGGGCTCGTCGAACCGGTACGGGAGGTGTCAGCCGTGGCGCACGACGACCGGCGCCTGCAGGTGCTGCGGGCGATCGTCCAGGACTACGTCTCCACCAACGACCCGGTGGGCAGCAAGGCCCTGGCCGCGCGCTACGACCTGGGCGTCTCACCAGCGACGATCCGCAACGACATGGCGGTGCTGGAGGAGGAGGGGTACATCACCCAGCCGCACACCAGCGCCGGCCGGGTGCCCACCGACAAGGGCTACCGCTTCTTCGTCGACCGGCTGTCGGCGGTCAAGCCGCTCTCGGTCGCCGAGCGCAAGGCCATCGAGCGCTTCCTCGACGGTGCGGTCGACCTGCACGACGTGCTGGGCCGCAGCGTCCGGTTGCTCGCCCAGCTGACCCGCCAGGTCGCCGTCGTGCAGTACCCGACGTTGTCGCGCAGCGCCGTCCGGCACCTGGAACTGGTGCCGCTGGCCGCGCACCGGCTGCTGATGGTGCTGATCACCGACACCGGCCGGGTCGAGCAGCGGGTCGTCGAGGTCCCGGTCGAGACCGACGCCGAGACCGTCGCCGAGCTGCGCTCCCTGCTCAACGCCGCCTTCGCCGGCGCGAAGCTCGCCGAGGCCAGCGACAAGGTCGGCGACCTGGTCGACAGCGCACCGCCGCAGCTGCGCGCGCTGGTCGCCGGGGTCAGCGCCACCCTGCTGGAGACCCTCGTCGAGCCCTCGGAGGACCGGCTGGTGATCGGCGGGACGGCGAACCTCGCCCGCGGCAGCGCGCTGGACTTCCCGCACACCGTCCGGCCGTTGTTGGAGGCGTTGGAAGAACAGGTCGTGGTCCTGCGGTTGATGGCCGAGGTGGGACCGAGCACCGTGACGGTGAGCATCGGCGAGGAGAACGAGCACGAGGCGCTCACCGGTGCCTCCTTCGTCTCCGTCGGGTACGGGTCGGGCGACCAGGCGCTCGGCGGGCTCGGCGTCGTCGGCCCCACCCGGATGGACTACGCAGGCAACATCGCCGCGGTACGAGCCGTGGCGCGCTACGTCGGCCAGTTGCTGGCCGAGAGCTGAGGACGAGAACGCTCGATGGCAACCGACTACTACGGCGTGCTGGGCCTCCAGCCCGGAGCCAGTGACGCCGACATCAAGCGCGCCTATCGCAAGATGGCGCGCGACCTGCACCCCGACGTCAACCCCGACGAGGGGGCGAAGGAGCAGTTCCAGCAGGTCAGCCGTGCCTACGAGGCGCTGACCGACCCGGAGAAGCGCCGGATCATCGACCTCGGCGGCGACCCGTACGAGACCGGTCGCGGCGGTGCCGGCAGCCCCTTCGGCGCCGGCGCGGGCTTCGGTGGTCTCGGCGACATCATGGACGCCTTCTTCGGCGGCGCCGCCGGTGCCCGTGGGCCCCGCAGCCGCACCCGGGAGGGTGAGGACGCCCTCATCCGGGTCGACCTCGACCTCGACGAGACGGTCTTCGGGACGACGACCGAGATCACCGTGGACACCGCGGTGCTCTGCGACGTCTGCACCGGGGCCGGCACCGCGCCCGGCACCCACCCGACCACCTGCACGACCTGCAACGGCCGCGGCGAGGTGCAGAGCGTGCAGCGCTCCTTCCTCGGCCAGGTGATCGCCAGCCGGCCCTGCCCGACCTGCCAGGCCACCGGCCAGGTCATCCCCAACCCGTGCCCGCAGTGCGCCGGCGACGGCCGGGTGCGCGCCCGCCGCACCATCCCGGTCAAGATCCCGGCCGGGGTCGAGGACGGCATGCGGATCCGGCTGGCCGGCTACGGCGAGGTCGGCCCCGGCGGGGGTCCCGCCGGCGACCTGTACGTCGAGGTGCACGAGCGGCCGCACGACGTCTTCACCCGGGACGGCGAGGACCTGCACTGCCGGGTCACCCTGCCGATGACCGCCGCCGCGCTGGGCACCACCCTCAAGCTGGAGACGCTCGAGGGCCACGAGGACCTGACCATCAAGCCGGGCACCCAGTCGGGCAACGTGCTCACGCTCCGCGCGCACGGCGCCCCGCGGCTGCGCGGCACCGGCCGCGGCAACCTGCTCGTCCACCTCGACGTCACCACGCCCACCCGGCTCGACGAGCGCCAGCAGGAACTGCTCCGCGAGCTCGCCGGTCTGCGCGGGGAGGACCTCACCGAGGGCACCGGCGCCAACACCGGGGGCTTGTTCTCCCGGGTCCGCGACGCGTTCAACGGCCGATGAGCGACACCCCGTCCGGCATCCTGCAGGCCGACGGTGCGCCGCTGTTCCTGCTCGACGAGCTGCCGGCCGGTGACGTGCTCACCGTGGGCGGCGCCGAGGGCCGGCACGCCGTGGACGTGCTGCGGCTGGCCGTCGGTGAGCGGGTGCGGGTCGCCGACGGCCGCGGCGTCGTCGTCGAGGGCTCGGTGCTCGGCGCGGAGTCGGCGACGCTGCAGGTCCAGGTGCTGGCCCGGCACGACGTCCCGGCGCCGTCCCCGGCGTTCGTGCTGGTCCAGGCGCTGCCGAAGGGCGACCGCGGGCCGCTCGCGGTCGACCTGGCCACCGAGCTCGGCGTCGACCGGGTCGTCCCGTGGACCGCGGCCCGCTGCGTGACCCGGTGGCGCGAGGACCGGATCGACAGGGGGCTGGCCAAGTGGCGCTCCGCCGCCCGCGCGGCCAGCAAGCAGGCGCGCCGTCCGCGGGTGCCCGAGGTCACCGAGCCGATGAGCACCCGCCAGGTGTGCGGGATGCTCGCCGACGTCGACCTGGCGCTGGTCCTGCACGAGCAGGCGCGCCAGCCGTTCGCCGCGATCGACGTCCCGACGGCCGGCACCATCGCGGTGATCGTCGGGCCCGAGGGCGGGCTCACCGACGGCGAGGTCGTGGCCTTCCGCGCGGCCGGCGCGCAGTCGGTCCGGCTGGGTGCGGAGGTGCTCCGCACCTCGACCGCCGGCGCAGCGGTGCTGGCCGCGCTGAACGCCCGTACCCGCTGGCGGTGACCGGGCCGGCATCCCGACGATGCCGCGGGTGACCTCGCCGGCGGACCCCTCCTCCGTCGACCTGCGCGTCCTAGAGTCGGCGGCATGAGCGAGCCGCCGAGCGACTGCCTGTTCTGCCGCATGGTCACCGGGGAGATCCGGCCGGACGTCGTCCGGGAGACCGACCGCACGCTCGCCTTCCGCGACATCAACCCGCAGGCGCCCACCCACGTGCTGGTCGTGCCGCGGGAGCACCACGCCACGCTCGGCGCGCTGGCCGCAGCGGACCCCGGGCTCACCGCCGAGCTGGTCGCCGCCGCGCACGCCGTCGCGGTGCAGGAGGGGCTGGTCACCGCCGAGGGCGCGGAGCCGGGCTACCGGCTGGTCGCGAACACCGGCCCGCAGGCCGGGCAGACGGTGCACCACGTGCACCTGCACGTGCTCGGCGGGCGCGGGCTGGGCTGGCCGCCGGGCTGAGCGCCCCACTCCCCCGGGGGAGACGGGCTGCTCCCGACGACGTCGCCCGCCGATGTCCCCGGGGTGACCGCTCCCCGTCCTGGCCCTGCCGCCGCGTCCCTGCGTGCCCGGCAGGCGGCGGTCGTCGCCGGCCTGGGTCTGCCCGACCTCGCCGTGGAGGCCGAGCTCGGCACGATCGTCCGGCTCGCCGCGGCGCTGCTGGGGGCCCCGTGCGCGACGGTCAACGTCCTGGACGACGCGCAGCAGTGCCAGCTGGCCACGCACGGTTTCGTCGGCGGCCCCTCGCCCCGCGGGGAGTCGCTCTGCGAGCAGACCCGACAGCTCACCGAGGACGTCTTCGCCAGCGCGGACCTGCGCGTCGACGACCGGTTCCGGGACAACCCCTGGGTCGACGGTCGGTACGGCCGGGTCCGCGGCTACGTCGGCGCGCCGTTGCGGGTCGAGCAGGTCGTCATCGGCACGCTGTGCGTCTTCGACCCGGAGCCGCACGCCTTCAGCCCGCTGGACCTGCAGCGGCTGGCCGACCTCGCCGACGTCGTCGTCACGCTCCTCGAGCGCGACCGGCAGGCCCGGCGGGCCGAGGTGCTCGCCGCCGAGCTGGCCCGTGCGCACGCCTTCGACCGGGCGCTGCTGGACGCGCTGCCGGTCGGGGTGCTCGCCGTCGACGAGCAGGGACGGGTGCAGCAGTTCAACCAGGTCTGCCGCGACTGGCACGGCCCCGTCCGGCTCGGTGACCGGCTCGCACCGGCCGGCCAGGTCTTCGGCAGCCTGTTCGCCGCGGACGGCCGGACACCGCTGCGACCGCAGGACATGCCCTCGGCCCGCGCGCTCGGCGAGGGGCGGGTGCAGGACCTGGAGATCGTCGCCGCGCCGCCGTCCGGACCGGCGCGCCGGCTGTCGGTGACCGGCGCGGCGATCCACGACACCGACGGCGGGCTGCTCGGCGCCGTCGTGGCGCTGGCCGACGTGACCCGGCAGCGGGAGCTGGAGGACCGGCTGCGCGCCGAGGCGCTGCACGACCCGCTGACCGGGCTGCCCCACCGCGGGCTGCTGGTCGACCGGGTCGAGCACGGGCTGGTGACGACGGCTCGCACCGGGCTGCCGCTGGCCGTGCTCTTCTGCGACCTCGACGGGTTCAAGGCGGTCAACGACGAGCACGGCCACCTGGCCGGGGACCTCGTGCTGCGGGAGACCGCCCGCCGGCTGCAGAGCGTGCTGCGTCCCGGCGACACCGTCGGACGGCTGGGCGGGGACGAGTTCGTCGCGGTCTGCCCGGGGGTGCCGGGGGAGGCCGCGGTGACCGCGCTGGCCGCCCGCATCGTCGCGGCGGTCGGCACCCCGGTGGTCGTGGGGCAGGGCCCCGACGGGCCCGTCGAGGTGCGGGTCGGGGTGAGCGTGGGCGTCACGCTGTCCACCGGGGACGACGACGCCGACGCGGTGCTGGCCCGGGCCGACGAGGCGATGTACCGGGTCAAGCGGGAGCGGCACGCCGCGGTCCGCTGACCCGGTCCGGTCGAGGCGGGCCGAGCGGGCCCGGGCGCGAGTAGACTCGTCCGGGTCACAGCCCCGTCGCAGGAAGGCAGGGTCGAGCGTACTTGCCCGACACCGCACCAGACGCCGTCCCCGCCGCCCCCGGCGCGGCCACCCAACGTGAGCTCTCCGCGCGCGCTGCGGGAGCCGGCGTCCCGGACCCGCAGGCCGCACAGGCCGCCGTCCGCACCGCCATCACCGTCCCCGACAGCGTCTCCATGGTCGCCCTCCTGGGCCAGGCCGACGAGCTGCTCCGCCTGGTCGAGAGCGAGCTCAACGCCGACGTCCACGTCCGCGGCAACGAGATCTCGATCACCGGGCAGCCGGCCGACAACGCCTTCGCCGTCCGGGTCTTCGACGAGCTCATCGCCCTGCTCGCCACCGGTCAGACGCTGCGCCCGGACTCGGTGCGCCGGGTGGTCGGCATGCTCAAGGCCGGCGGCTCCGAGCGCCCGGCCGACGTCCTCAGCCTGGACATCATCAGCCGGCGTGGCCGCACCATCCGGCCCAAGACGCTGAACCAGAAGCGCTACGTCGACGCGATCGACCACAACAGCGTCGTGTTCGGCATCGGCCCGGCCGGTACCGGCAAGACCTACCTGGCGATGGCCAAGGCCGTGCAGGCGCTGCAGACCAAGCAGGTCAACCGGATCATCCTCACCCGGCCGGCGGTCGAGGCCGGCGAGCGGCTGGGCTTCCTGCCCGGCTCGCTGTCGGACAAGATCGACCCGTACCTGCGGCCGCTGTACGACGCGCTGCACGACATGGTCGACCCCGAGTCGATCCCGCGGCTGATGGCGGCGGGCACCATCGAGGTCGCCCCGCTGGCCTACATGCGCGGCCGCACGCTCAACGACGCGTTCGTCATCCTCGACGAGGCGCAGAACACCACCGCCGAGCAGATGAAGATGTTCCTCACCCGGCTCGGCTTCGGCTCGAAGATGGTCGTCACCGGCGACGTCACCCAGGTCGACCTGCCCGGTGGCGCGCAGAGCGGGCTGCGGATCGTGCGGGAGATCCTCGACGGCATCGACGACGTGCACTTCAGCACGTTGACCAGCACCGACGTCGTCCGGCACCGGCTGGTCGGGGACATCGTCGACGCCTACGAGCGCTTCGACGCCACCCGGCAGCCCTCCGCCACCGGCCCGGCCCGCGCCACCCGGCCGGCCCGGCCCACCCGGCAGCAGGGGAGCTGAGCGGCGTGCCCGTCGAGGTCGCCAACGAGTCCGAGATCGCCGTCGACGAGCAGGCGCTGGCCGGTGTCTGCCGGTACGTGCTCGACTCCCTGGACGTCAGCCCGCTCGCCGAGCTGTCGGTGCTGTGCGTCGACGTCGACTACATGGCCAGCCTGCACGAGCGGTGGATGGGCGAGAAGGGCCCGACCGACGTGCTGGCCTTCCCGATGGACGAGCTGGACACCGCCCGCCCCGACGACCCGGACCCCGGTCCGGCGCTGCTCGGTGACGTGGTGCTCTGCCCGGCCGTCGCGGTCCGCCAGGCCCGCGCCGCCGGCCACTCGATGGCCGACGAGCTGCTCCTGCTCGCCACCCACGGCGTGCTCCACCTCCTCGGGTACGACCACATGGAGCCCGACGAGGAGAAGGAGATGTTCGGCCTGCAGTCCTCGCTGCTCGAGGGCTTCCGCTCCACCCCGCGGGAGGCGGTCACCGGCGAGCCGGTGACCAGCGCGCCGCTCGCCGCCGAACCGGTGGAGCCGGGGACGCGATGAGCGCGACCGCGATCGTCCTGCTGGTGATCGCCGTCGCCCTGGTGCTGGTCGCCGGCGTCTTCGCCGCGCTCGACGCCGCGCTGCAACGACTGAGCAAGGCGCGCGTCGACGAGCTCCGCCGCGACGGGGCCAAGCGCGCCGGGGCGCTGTCCGTGGTGATGCAGGAGCGCGCGCGGCACGTCGCGCTGCTGCTCCTGCTCCGGATCGCCTGCGAGACCGCGGCGACCGTGCTCGTCGCGCTGGTCGTCTACCGGCTCGTCGACGGGTTGGCCGTCGCCTCGCTCACCGCGATCGCGGTGATGACCGTGGTCAGCTACGTGCTCATCGGCGTCGGCCCCCGCACCGTCGGGCGGCAGCACGCCTACGCGGTCGCGATGGCGGCGGCGCCGCTGATCCGGCTGCTGGGACGCGTGCTCGGGCCGATCGCGACGCTGCTGATCCTGGTCGGCAACGCGATCACCCCGGGGCGCGGTTACCGCGACGGCCCGTTCAGCAGCGAGGTGGAGCTGCGCGAGCTGGTCGACATGGCCGAGGAGCGCGGCGTCGTCGAGGCCGGCGAGCGCAACATGATCCACGGGGTCTTCGAGCTCGGTGACACCATCGCCCGCGAGGTCATGGTGCCCCGGCCCGACGTGGTCTGGATCGAGCGCGGCAAGACGCTGCGCCAGGCGCTGGCGCTGTGCCTGCGCAGCGGGTTCAGCCGGCTGCCGGTGATCGGCGAGAACGTCGACGACATCACCGGCGTGGTGTTCATGAAGGACCTGGTGCGGCGCTCGCAGGGCTCCTCGGACTCCCGGGCCAGCGAGCCGCGGGTCGAGGACCTGATGCGCCCGGCCACCTTCGTGCCGGAGTCCAAGCCGGTCGACGAGCTGCTCCGCGAGATGCAGGCCTCGCGCACCCACATGGCCGTCGTCGTCGACGAGTACGGCGGCTTCGCCGGCCTGGTGACGATCGAGGACATCCTCGAGGAGATCGTCGGCGAGATCGACGACGAGCACGACGCCGTGCAGCGGCCCCCGGTCGAGGAGCTGCCCGACGGGTCGGTGCGGATCACCGCGCGGCTGCCGGTCGAGGACCTCGCCGACCTGTTCAAGGTCGAGCTGCCCGAGGACGACGGCGTCGAGACCGTCGGCGGGCTGCTCGCCCGCGAGCTGGGCCTGGTGCCGATCGAGGGGTCCGAGGCGGTGGTCGGCGGGCTCCGGCTGGTCGCCGAGAGCACCGGCGGTCGGCGCAACCAGATCGACACGATCCTGGTCTGCCGCGTGCCCGAGGCAGGAACCGACGACGAGGCCGCCCCCGACCATCCCGCCCGGGAGCGTGAGCACGCCGCCGTGGAAGGCTGACGCCTCGTGACCGCCGCAGAGCTGGACCCCGAGGACGCCAAGCTGATCACCCTGGCCCGCTCGGCCCGCGGCCGGACCGGCGCCGCGGAGGGTGCTGCGGTGCGGGACACCGACGGCCGCACCTACCTGGCGGCGACGGTCTCCCTCGCGTCGCTGCAGCTGTCGGCCCTGCAGGCCGCGGTCGCGGCCGCGGTGTCCAGCGGGGTGCAGGGCCTGGAGGCCGCCGCCGTGGTGAGCAGCGCCGAGTCGGTGGAGCCGGCCGGGCTGGCCGCCGTGCACGACCTGACCCCGTCCGCGCCGGTCCTGCTCGCCGGCCCGGACGGGGCGGTCCGCACCACCGCCGTGTGATCCACCCGACACGTCCAGGCAACGGGACGGGGTCGTCCCCCTTATCGTGCGCGCATGACCCCAGACGACCGGGACGCGGAGGTCGACGCCGCCGTGGTCGCGGCCTTCGTCGCCCGGGTGGCCGAGGTCGCCCCCCGGCTCGCCGGCGACGACGCCGTCCGGGCCGAGCTCGGCGGGCGGGCGGCCGCCGTCCTCCGGGTCGTGCACGCCCGGCTGCGCGGGATGCCGATGCCGGCGACCCCGGCCGGCCCGGACGTCGGCGGGGCCCGGGCCCGGACCGGGGTGCACCCCGCCGAGTCGCTGCGCGCGGCCGGCCTGCTGTTCCGCGAGGCGCTGCCGCCGCTGGCCGCCGCCCACCCGGAGCTGCCCGCCGAGCGGGTCGCCGTCGTCCTGCACGAGGTCATCGACACCCTGGTGCTGCCGGCTGCGGTGTCCTACGTCGACGTCCTGCTGGCCCGGCTCAGCGACGCCAACCGGGACGAGCGCCGGCGGGTCGCCCGCGACCTGCACGACTCCACCAGCCACGGCATCGGCGCCGCGATGCAGGGCGTCGACCTGGCCCTGCACCTGCTCGCCAGCGGCAGGACCCCGGACGTCGACCGGCTGCGCACCACCCGCCAGGTGCTGCTGGACACGCTCAACGAGGTGCGCAGCATGGCCACCCGGCTGCGCGACGTCGTCGGGCCGCGCAGCCTGGGCCAGGCGCTGCAGGAGTACCTGGACTTCGCCGTCCCGGCCGGCCGCGAGGTCTCGTTCACCGACGCCGGCGAGCACGCGCACCCGCTGCCCGCCCACGTGAAGGAGGAGAGCTACCTGATCATCCGGGAGGCGGTCCGCAACTCGCTGCTGCACGCCGCCGGCGCCACCCGGCTGGAGGTGGACGTCGAGGTGGCCGAGGGACGGCTGCGGGCGACGGTGGCCGACGACGGGTCGGGGTTCGACCCGTCCGCGGTCGACGGCAGCCGCACCGTCGGCCTGGCGTCGATGCAGGAACGCGCGGAGGGGCTGGGCGGGAGCGTGCTGCTGCAGGCCGGGCCGGGCGGGGTCCGGCTGGCGCTGACCGTGCCGTTGCCGGTGGCGGCATGACCGGCGCGCCGCCGCCCCTGCGGGTGGTCCTCGTCGACGACCACCGGCTCTTCCGGGAGAGCCTGGGCGCGCTGCTCGCCGTGCACGAGGGCATCGAGGTGGTCGCCGAGGGCGCCGACGGGGAGGACGCCGTCCGGCTCACCCGCGAGCACCGCCCGGACGTCGTCCTGCTCGACGTGGAGATGCCCGGGCAGTCGGTGCTCACCTCGCTGGTGGAGATCCGCAGCGCCTCACCCTCGACCCGGATCGTCGTGCTGACCATGCACGAGAACACGACGCTGGCCCGCCAGCTGCTGCTGCGCGGCGCCTCCGCCTACCTGGTCAAGACGATCGGGCACCACGAGCTGGTCTCGACGATCCGGGCCAGCACCGAGGCGGCCCCCGACATGGTGACCCTGGCGGTCTCCCGAGGCGGGCTGGCCGGGCTGGCGGCCTCGGGCGCCTCGGTGCTGTCGGCCCGCGAGCTCGAGGTGCTCACCCTGGTCTCCCGGGCGCGGTCGAACCAGGCGATCGCCAGCGAGCTGCAGATCAGCGAGGGCACGGTGAAGCGGCACCTGAGCAACATCAACAACAAGCTGGGGTCGACGTCCCGGCTGGACGCCGTCCGCCGGGCCGCCCGTGCCCGGCTGCTGACCCCGGGGCTCGGGGAGGACTAGCGGGGCAGCGGCCGGCCGAGGGCGTCGGCCACGGCGGCCGGGTCGCGCACCCAGACGGTGAAGGCCTGCTCGGTGAGCCCGTCGGCGTCCAGGTGCCGCACGCTGACCCGGCGCCGCCCGGGCCACCAGCCGCCCCGCGCCTTCGGCGTCGGCCAGCCCTGCGGAGCGCGGCCCCGGACCACCTCGGACACCAGCACCAGCGGGACGACGCCGAAGGACGACACCTGCCGCAGCCCGGCGATGTCGGTCGAGACGGCGTGGTCGCCGATGGTGAACCGGCCGGTCGCGCCGAGCAGGACGACGACCGCCAGCCCGATCGCCAGGGGCGCCTCGTCGGCGGCGGCGGTCCCGCCGTCGCGCCAGCCCAGGAAGGCCAGCCAGACCACCACGGCGAGCACGGTCACCGCCACCACCCACGGGCGCGCCGGGTCGTACTGCCAGTACCGCAGCGGGCGCGGGGTGACCGTGACGTGCCGCTTGGGGCCGCGCCGGGCGAGGTAGCCGTAGCTGGTCACCTGGCGGACGTGCCGCTCCCGGTCGAGCACCGCCCGGACCACCAGCGGCTCACCGTCCTCACGTCGGGACCGGGCAGGCATGCGGCCATGGTCCCAGGTGGCCGCCCGGGTGCGGCCGCGGTGTCGGTACCGGGTGGGAGACTGGACGGCGTGACCCTCCCCGATCAGCCGCCGTACCGCAGCGGCTTCGCCTGCCTGGTCGGCCGGCCCAACGCCGGCAAGACCACGCTGACGAACGCCCTGGTGGGGGAGAAGGTCGGCATCGTCAGCAACCGTCCCCAGACCACCCGGCACGCCATCCGCGGGGTGGTGCACCGCCCGGCCGGCCAGCTGGTGCTGGTCGACACCCCCGGGCTGCACAAGCCCAAGAGCCTGCTGGGCCAGCGGCTGAACGACGTGGTCCGCGACACCCTGGCCGACGTCGACGTCATCGTGTTCTGCATCCCCGCCGACCAGCCGGTCGGGTCCGGTGACGCGTTCATCGCCCGGCAGCTCAAGGCCGTGTCCACGCCGATCGTCGTCGTCGTCACCAAGACCGACGCGGCGAGCAAGAAGGCGATCACCGAGCAGCTGGTGGCCGCCAGCCAGCTCGTCGACGCCCGGGAGGTCGTGCCGGTCAGCGCGGTCTCCGGTGACCAGGTCGGCCTGCTGGAGGACCTGCTGATCGGGCTGCTGCCCGAGGGCCCGGCGCTGTACCCCGAGGAGCAGACCACTGACGAGGACGTCGAGCGGCAGCTCGCCGAGCTGGTCCGCGAGGCCGCGCTGGAGAAGGTCCGCCAGGAGGTCCCGCACTCCCTCGCCGTCAGCATCGAGGAGGTCGTCCGCAAGCCCGACCCGCGCGACCCGGAGGCCGTCTTCACCGAGGTGCACGCGCTGCTGCACGTCGAGCGCGCCAGCCAGAAGCCGATGCTGCTGGGCAAGGGCGGGCAGACGATCAAGGCGATCGGCAGCGAGGCGCGGGTGGGCATGGAGACGCTGCTGGGCGGCCGGGTGCACCTGGACCTGCACGTGACGGTGCTGGGCGAGTGGCAGGACGACCCGAAGAAGCTCAACAGGCTCGGGTACTGACCTTGTCCACGACCCCCCAGGCGCTGTACCGGGACGAGGGCGTCGTCCTGCGCACCCAGAAGCTCGGCGAGGCCGACCGGATCGTCACCGTGCTGACCCGGCGCACCGGCAAGGTGCGCGCGGTGGCCAAGGGCGTGCGCCGGACCAAGAGCAAGTTCGGTGCGCGGCTGGAGCCGTTCAGCCACGTCGACCTGCAGCTCTACACCGGGCGCAACCTCGACATCGTCAGCCAGGCCGAGTCGATCCGCGCCTACGGGCCGGCCGTGGTCGGCGACTACCGCGCCTACACCGCCGGCACCGCGGTGCTGGAGACCGCCGACCGGCTGACCGCGGAGGAGAAGGAGCCGTCGCTGCGGATGTTCCTGCTCGTCATCGGGGCGCTCCGCACGCTGGCCGAAGGGGAGAAGCCGGCGCCGCTGGTGCTCGACGCGTTCCTGCTACGGGCGATGTCGGTGGCCGGCTGGGAACCGGCGCTCGGCGACTGCGCCCGCTGCGGCGAGGCCGGCCCGCACCGGCACTTCTCCGTCCCGGCGGGGGGCACGGTGTGCCCGTCCTGCCGGCCCACCGGCTCGGCGATGCCGAGCCCGGTGACCATCGAACTCCTGGAGGCGCTGTTGTCCGGCGACTGGGGGCGGGCCGAGGCCAGCCTGGCCGTCAACCGCCGGGAGGGCAGCGGTCTGGTCGCGGCCCTGCTGCAGTGGCACCTGGAGCGCGGGCTCCGCTCGCTGCCGCTGGTGGACCGCGCGTGAGGCGCGAGGTCAAGGCGCCCAACCCGCACCCGTCCGGGGCCACGCCGCCGCCGATCCCGGCGGACAAGGTGCCGCACCACGTCGCGATCGTGATGGACGGCAACGGCCGCTGGGCCAACCAGCGCGGGCTGCCGCGCACAGCCGGGCACGAGGCGGGCGAGGCGTCGCTCTTCGACTGCGTCGAGGGCGCGATCGAGCTGGGCATCGGGGCGATCAGCGCCTACGCGTTCTCCACCGAGAACTGGCGGCGCAGCCCCGAGGAGGTCCGCTTCCTGATGGGCTTCAACCGCGACGTCATCCGCCGGCGCCGCGACGAGATGCACGAGCTCGGGGTGCGGGTGCGCTGGGCCGGTCGTCGTCCCAAGCTCTGGCGCAGCGTGATCAAGGAGCTGGAGATCGCCGAGGAGCTCACCCGGGACAACGACGTCCTGACCCTCACCATGTGCGTGAACTACGGCGGCCGGGCCGAGATCGCCGACGCAGCTGCGGCGATCGCCCGCGAGGTGGCGGCCGGTCGGATCAAGCCGGACAAGGTCGACGAGAAGACCGTGGCCCGGTTCCTCGACGAGCCGGACATGCCCGACGTCGATCTGTTCGTCCGCAGCTCCGGGGAGAACCGCACCAGCAACTTCCTGCTCTGGCAGTCGGCCTACGCCGAGCTGGTCTTCCTGGACACGCTCTGGCCGGACTTCGACCGCCGGCAGCTGTGGCAGGCCTGCGAGGAGTACGCGAGCCGGCAGCGCCGCTTCGGCAGCGCCTGACGAGTCAGCCACCGCCCAGTGGGGCACCGGACAGGTCGCAGGGAGGGTCGGCGCCGAAGGGCATGGTGCCGATCTGCTCGTCCACGGCGCGCATGGCCGTCGGGTCGATCCTGGCCACGCCACCGAAGGGGCGGTCGAGGTCGAGGATCACCAGCAGCGACGCCGTGAAGATGAGCGTGGTGACACCCAGGAGCGTCCAGCGCAGGCTCGGCCGGGTACCGCGGCTGGCGAAGGCGGCCGTGCACGCGACCGCGGCGGCGACCCGCGCATCGGCGTCACTGGAGATCGATGACGTGGCACGGGTCGCCTCCAGCGACGCCCACCCCGGCCCGGCGACGGCGCGGGCACAGCAGCGCAGCAGGCCGACCAGGTCGGGACCGGTCGGCGACGGGAGGAGCGCCGCCGCCACGGCTTCCGTCGCCACGGCGCCGGCCTCGTCGTCGGCGGCGTCGCTGGCGTCCTCGTACGAGGAGAACGTCTGGACGAGGACGAACGCCAGCACGAGGGCGACGAGGATGCGCACAGGGGCGAGCAGGTCGGTCAGCGGGATGCCTTCGGCGGTGTGCTGGCTCTCGGTTCCCGCGCGCCTGGCGAGGCGGTGGTGCGCCAGCAGCCCGAGCGCACCCGACAGCACGACAACGACGATGACCAAGACCGCCACAGCGGGACGGTACTGCCGAGTCCACCTGTGCCCGACGGTTCGCACCGCAGTGGTGCGACGTCTGCTAGGCCGTGTGGGCGCGGCACTCCGAGCAGGTGCCGACGATCTCCAGGGTGTGGCTGACGTCGGCAAAGCCGTGCTCACCGGCGACCCGGTCGGCCCACGCCTCCACCGTCGGCCCGGCCACCTCCACGGTGCGGCCGCACACCCGGCACACCAGGTGGTGGTGGTGCTGGGTGCTGCACCGGCGGTACAGCGCCTCGCCGGAGTCGGTGCGGATCGAGTCCAGCTCGCCGTCGTCGGCCAGCGCCTGGACGGCGCGGTAGACCGTCGACAACCCGACGCCGTCGCCCGCCGTGCGCAGCCGGGCGTGCACCTCCTGGGCGCTGTGGAAGCCGTCCAGGTCGTCGAACACCGCGGCGACAGCGGCGCGCTGGCGCGTGGGGCGGGCCATCAGGCCGTCGCCTCCGCCGGCCGACCGTGCCCGGCGTGGTCGATCGCGTCCCGCACGATGTGCGCCACGTGCGCGTCCACCAGCCGGTAGTCGACCTGCCGGTGCCGGCGCTCGCCGGTGACCAGCCCGGCCGCTCGCAGCACCCGCAGGTGCTGGGACACCAGCGGCTGCGGCACCCCCAGGGCGTCGACCAGCTGGTGCACGCAGCGCGAGCCGTGCTCGTCGAGCAGCGTCACGATCGACAGCCGCAGCGGCGAGGCGAGCGCGGTGAGCAGCTCGCTGGCCGCCTGCACGTCGCTCGGGACGGTCCGCGACGAGGAGGTCGCGGACGCCGGCATGGCACCATCGTCCGAGCGCATGAGAACCATTGTCAACCTCGCCGGTACCCGGCGGAGAGGGGCTCCCGGTGTTCGCCGTCACCCGCCTGCGCGTCCCGGCCGCCGACGTCCCGGCCGTCGTCTCCGCCGCCGCCGACCTGCTGGCCGCGCTGCGCGCCCGGCCCGGCTTCCGGGACGGCGAGCTGGGGCGCGCCGCCGACGACCCCGAGTTGTTCGCGCTGCACACCGCCTGGGACGGCGTCGGGTCCTACCGGCGGGCGCTGTCGGCGACCGAGGTGAAGATCGCCGGCGCGCCCGTGTGGCGGCACGCCCTCGACGAGCCCGGCGTCTACCTGCCCGGGTGACCCCGCTGCTGCTGGTCGCCGGCGGGGTCGTCGTCCTCGGCGCCAGCCTGCTCGGTGGCGTGACCGGCTTCGGCTTCTCGCTGGTGTGCACACCGGTGCTGCTGCTGATCGGCATGGAGCTGACCGACGTCGTCGTGGTCAACCTGGCGATCGGCCTGCTGACCCGGCTGGCGACCATCGCCCGGCTGCACCGGTCGGTGCACCGCCGCCGCGCCGCGGACCTGGTCGCCGGGTCGCTGCCCGGGCTGCTGATCGGCTACCTCGTGCGGGACGTGGTCGGCGGGGACGCGCTCAAGGTCACCGCGGGTGCCGTTGCCGTGGTGGTGGCCGGCTACCTGCTGCTGCGTCCCGCCGACCCGGCCCGGGCGGGCAGCGCCCGGGCGCCGCGGCTGGCCGCCGGGACCGCCGGTCTGCTCGGTGGCTTCCTGGGCATCACCACCTCGCTCAACGGCCCGCCGCCGGTGGTCCTGCTCGCCCGGCAGCAGGTCGCGCCCCGGCAGTTCGTGGCCGACCTGGCGGTGTACTTCATCGTCTGCAACGGGCTGGCGCTCGCGCTGATCGGGCTGGCCGGTGACGTCGAGATCGGCCGGGTCGGGGTGCTGCTGGCCTGCTGGCTGCCCGGTGGCCTGCTGGGCAACGCGCTGGGCAACAGCTGGGCCGCCCGGGTCCCGCAGGGTCCGTTCCGGCTGCTCACCCTGGGCCTGGTCGTGCTGACCGGGCTGGCCACCGTGGTCACCGCCCTCGTCGGCTGACGCCCCGGGGGCCATCCTGTACCGCAGACGGGGGACCGAGCCGGGGAGGCCGGATGCCGGACGTGGACCGGGACGACCGGGCGGGCACCTCCGACGTCGACGTGGTCGTCTGGGGCACCGCGGGCGCCGGCGCGCTCGCCGCCGTCACCATGCTGACCCTGCTGGTGTCCGGGCACGAGTCCGGCCGCGGCTTCCTGGCCGTGTTCGTCCTCCCGCTGCTGGCGCTGGTGGTCGTCGCGGCCGGCCGCCGGCTCGCCGCCGACCACGGGCCGGGCGAGGACGGTACCGCCGACGGGCCGGGACGGGACGACGGCGCTGCGGGACCGCTGCACGCCGGCGACTAACGTTGAGAGGTCACCCGCCGACCGCCAGCCGGATGGAGCCTCCGTGCCCAGCGAGACCCCCGCCCCCACCCGCAC
>NZ_SJEX01000002.1 GCF_005930495.1 Modestobacter excelsi
CCAGGGGCGGGGTCGAACCGCCGACCTCTCGCTTTTCAGGCGAGCGCTCGTACCGACTGAGCTACCTGGCCCCAGCACCGGGACCAGTGGGTGCTGGTACCGGATGGCGACCCTGACGGGACTCGAACCCGCGACCTCCGCCGTGACAGGGCGGCGCGCTAACCAACTGCGCTACAGGGCCTTGCGTTGAACTGTGGTGCTGTCGTGCGTGCCCCCAACGGGGTTCGAACCCGTGCTACCGCCTTGAAAGGGCGGCGTCCTGGACCGCTAGACGATGGGGGCTCGTGGTCGCTGGAGGCAGGGAGAACCATACATGGCCGCGGGAGGGTCCCCGCACGGGGGCCCGGACGCCGCGTGGCGAGCCGATCCGGAGCGCCCTGCGTGCCAGCATCGGTCGTGCTCACACGACGTCCCTCCCGGATGACCGGGCTCGCCTGCCTGGCCGTTGCCGCGCTCTCCGCCGGGTGCGCCGCGCAGACCGCCCCCGACGCCGCGGCCTCCACCGGCAGCGTGTCGGTCGCCGCCCCGACCACCGCCGCCGGCAGCACGTCCTCCGAGGTGGCCGCCTCGTCGGCGGCGCCGGCCAGGGAGGAGGCCGGGAGCACGCCGTTCCCGGGCGACACCCGGGCCGACGTGGCCGAGGCGGTCGACCCGGACGGCCTGACCGTCACCGCGGTGCGCGCGGCCGCCCACGAGGGCTTCGACCGGGTGGTCTTCGAGCTGTCCGGCAGCGGCACGCCCGGTTGGTCGGTGGAGTACGTCGACGCCCCGTCGGCGCAGGGCAGCGGTGCCGCGATCGACGTCCCCGGGTCGGCGTACCTCGGCGTGACGCTGCAGGGCACCAGCTACCCCTACGACTCCGGTGCCGAGGAGGTGGCCCGCGGCGCGGTGCCGGTCTCGGGCACCGACGTCGTCCAGGGGGTGTTCTTCGACGGCACCTTCGAGGGCACCTCGGCGGCCGTCGTCGGGACCGCCACCCGCGCGCCCTTCCGGGTCTACTCCCTCACCGGGCCGTCCCGCGTGGTGGTGGAGGTGGCCACCGCCGGGTGACCGGCGGTCAGCCGGCCTTCGCGGTCAGCTCGAGCGAGTTGTCGGTGACCTTCGTGCAGGTGATCGACAGGGGCCCCGCCGAGACGCTCTCACCCTCGGCGCAGGAGACGCTCGCGTCGCCGACCGACACGGTCGCCTTGCCGTTCTCCGTGCCGACGAAGGCCAGGTCGTTGCCGAGGATGCTGGCCTTCGCGCCGTCCCCCTCCAGCGTCACCGTGCAGGTCCCGCCGGAGCAGTCCACGTTGTCCGAGCTGCACGCCGCCAGCGGCAGCAGCAGCAGGACCCCGGCGGCGGCGCCCACGGCTCCGCGGGCAGCTCGGTGCAGTCGATCGTCCATGGGAGCAGGGTAGGGCGGACGGCGACCTCCCGCGGCTCGACGTGGCGGCAGGTCAGTCCCGGCGCGGAGCGGTGGTGAAGACCCAGCTGCGCAGGGCGACGAACCGGATCAGCCCGATCGCGCCCGTCACCGCGGCGATCAGGAGGAGCTGCGCGACCGCGCCGACGTCGCCGACCAGGCCGTGCACGCCGGCGAGTGCGAGCGACGTGGCCACCAGGCCGATGACGGCCAGCCCACCGCCCTCCCACTGGGCGGCGAACCAGGAGACCCGCGCTCCGGCGTGGAACGTCAGCCGGCGGTGCATCTCGTTGGCCAGCAGGGTGGAGGCGACCGCGCCGACGACGTTGGCCACCTGATCGCCCAGGCCGCCGAGCGCGATGAAGAGCACCGCGTAGAGCGTGCTGGAGACGACGCCGACGACGACGAAGCGGACGAACTGGGCCCGGGCGTCGTCCTGGTGCAGGCGGGCTCGCAGGAGGCTGAGGAGCTGGGGTGCCCGGTGGAGCTCGGCCGTGACGAGGGAACCCGCCTCGCGCGCGCCACCGAGGGTGGTGCGGCGCAGCAGGGACGGGCAGGTCACGTGTACTCCTTCGAGAGCCGAGGGCTCAACGGTTGCATGCTCCACCGACAAGTCTCAGGTGCGCACCTGGATTCCCCGCGCGGCGCGCTGACACTCCGTGAGGTCGATCACGGAGAGTGGTCACGATCAGGTCACAGGCGGCTGTCAGCCGCCTCCCCCCCCGCCCTCGGCACGGTGGTGCCGTGCGCGGAACCGGCCCTCGGCGTCCCTGGCTCTACGACCCCTCGCTCGGCGGGGTGCTCGTGCGGGCGCACCGGTCGCCTGCGGCCGGGGCGGCGAGCAGCGTGCTGTCCGACGTGGTGTGGGGCGACGTCCTGGGGGTGCTGCGCTGGGCCGAGGGGACGCTGACCTGCCCGCCGGAGCTGACCGGTGGCACCGCCTGGCGGACGGCCGCGGCGTCGGCCGGCCTGCTGCGCCGGCTGCCGGGTCTGTGTGCCGAGGCCGGGGTCGCCTGGCCGGGACCTGCACCGGCCTACGCGGCCGGGGACGTGCCGGCCGCGCAGCGGCTGCGGACGGCGGCGGACCGGCTGGCGCTGCGGTTGTGCTCACCGGAGGAGGGCGTTGCCGGGCCGCTGCGCGATGCGCTGGCGGAGCTCGCGGGGGACGTCGACGAGGTGGGCGCGGCGGCGATCGCGGTGCTGACCGAGGGGACGGACTGGACGACGGCCGGGTGAGCCCGGCGTCGGTCCGCCGGGCCGGTTCCGGTGGCCCCCAACGGGTATGGGCGAGCGCATGAGCCTGCTCGCCGTGCTGGACCGGCTGTCCGAGGTGTCGTCGTTCGACAAGTCGCTGGAGAGCGCGCGGGCGGCGGTGAACAAGGTGCTCCGGCCGCAGGCGTTCAAGGACCTGCTGCACGGCACCTGGCTCGGCCACCCGCTGCACCCCATCCTGGCCATGGTCCCGGTGGGCACGTGGCTGTCCGCCGGCATCCTGGACGCGGTACCGCCGGCCCGTCCGGCTGCCACCGCGCTGATCGGCACCGGCGTCGCAGCCAGCCTGCCCGCCGCCCTCGCCGGCGCGGCCGACTGGTCGGAGCAGGACGACGCCGTCCGCCGGCTCGGCGCCCTGCACGCGGTCGCCAACACCGCCGCGCTCGGCCTCTACATGGGCTCGCTGGTGGCCCGGCGCCGGGGCAACGGCACGCTCGGTCGGGTGCTGGCCTACAGCGGGCTCGGGGTGGCCAGCGCGTCGGCCTCCATCGGCGGGCACATGTCCTACGCGCAGTCCTCCGGGGCCAACCACGCGGTGACCGAGGCCCGGCAGCTCACCACCGAGTGGATCGACCTCGGCCCCCTCGACGACCTGCCCGAGGGGCGCCCGGCGTTGCGGACCGGTGAGGGGCAGGGGACGCCGGTCGGGCTCGCCGTCGTCCGCCGTGGTGCCCGGGTCGACGCCTTCGTCAACGCCTGCGCGCACGTGGGTGGACCGCTCGCCGAGGGCACGGTCGAGGAGGTGCGCGGGGTCGACTGCCTGGTCTGCCCGTGGCACGGCTCGGCGTTCGACCTGGAGAGCGGCGAGCCCCGGCGCGGGCCCACGGCCAGCGCGCAGGAGCGGCTGGAGGTCAGGTACGAGGCCGGCCGGGTCTTCGGGAAGCTGCCGAACCGGCACGTCTCGAAGTGACCGCCGGCGGCTGACCCGGACCTAGGCTTCGGCCGTGCGGGCAGCGGCCGTCGGTCTGGTTCTGGTCGTCGTCCTGGCGGGCTGCAGCGGCGCGGATGAGCCCGCGGCGGCTCCAGCTGTGTCCTCCACGCCGGCCGCCGAGGTCCTCCCGGAGGTCCCCGGCATCGCAGGCGAGGCGGTGCAGCTGCGCACCGACGCCGCGCTCGGCGGGCAGGTGCAGGTGCGGCTCACCGACACCGGCCCGGCACCGTTCACGGTGACCTCCGTGCAGCTGGACTCGCCGGGGTTCGCCCCGGTGCCGGCCCGGGCGGTCGCGGCGGCGTACGCGCCCGGGCAGACGATCGACCTCCCGACGCCGTTCGGCGCGGTGGACTGCGCGACCGGGGTCGACCCCGTGGCGGCGCGGGTGACCGTCGTGCGGCCGGAGGGGACGACCGAGGAGCTGCGGGTGCCCCTGGCCGGGGACACGATGGCGCAGGTGCACGACGCCGAGTGCGCGGTCGAGCGGGTGCTGGCGGTCGTCGGCATCGCGGTGGAGGACCTGACCGAGGCGGGGACGACGACGACCGGTGTGGTGGTGCTGACCCGGCGCTCCGGCGATGACCCGGTCGAGGTCACCCGGCTAGGGGGGAGCGTCGTGCTGCAGCCGGTGCTGGAGGACGACCTGCCGGTGACGCTGCCGTCAGACCGGGACGAGCTGCGGCTGCCGGTGACCTTCGACGCGGCGCGCTGCGACCCGCACGCGCTCGCCGAGACGAAGAAGCCGTTCGTCTTCCCGCTGGCGGTGACGGTCGGCGACGGCGGCAGCGTGCCAGTGGACCTGCCGCTCGACGACGCGCAGAAGGCCCAGCTGGAGGAGTTCCTCGGCCGGGTGTGCACCGGCTGAGCGGTTCGTGGGCCCGTCGCCGGGGCACCGTCCGGACGTGTTCCTCTTCTCCAGCCGGCTGGGCTGCCTCGGCTCGCTGCTGGTCTCGCTCGTGCTGACCGCGTTGCTGTTCGTGCTGTTCACCGTGCTCTGAGCCCTCGGCCGATCCCCGAGCCGTCCCCAACCGCGCGTCGGGCGGTCCTGGAGTCCGCACCTCATCCGGTGGTGTTCGGATCATGGCTGTCGCACACGGAGTGACGACCCTTCGCTCGTCGGCGGCTTCCGCTGTCGAGATCGCCGGCACCGCAGCGCCGGCTGGGAGGCTCCGCCGGACGGCCTGCCCCGAGGTCGGCCGACAGGCCACGCTGGATCGAGCCCGAACGGATGCGTCTCATGACCATGCTCCGCAGCGAGAACGGGACCCGAACTGCTCAGCGACTCCTCGTGCCGGCAGCCGTCCTGGCCGTGGTCACGCTCGGGACGGCCGCGGTGCCGTCCGGTGCGGCCACGACCTCCGCTGCGGCTCCGCCGGAGGAGACGGCGTCGGCGGTCGCGGGCGTTGTGCAGACCGCGATGGCCGACGGTCACCTCCGCGCGGTGATCGTCGAGGTCACGCAGGGCGGGGAGGTGGTGGCGAGGCAGGCGTTCGGGACGTCGATGGACGGCGTGCCGGCGACCACCGACATGCACTTCCGCAACGGCGCCGTCGCCTTCACCTACCTCGGCACGCTCCTCATGCAGTTCGTCGACGAGCACGAGGTCGGGCTCGACGACACCATCGACCGCTGGATGCCGGACCTGCCCGAGGCCGACGAGGTCACGCTGAGGATGCTGGCGAACCAGACCTCGGGGTATCCCGATTACGAGACCGACCCGGCCTGGGAGGCCGCGTGGAGCGCGGACCCGTTCCACATCTGGACCTTCGAGGAGCGGCTCGCGTACGCGTTCAGCCGTCCGGCCGTGTTCGCCCCGGGGACGAACTGGAGCTACGCGCACACGAACTTCATGATCCTCGGTGAGGTCCTCGCCCGGATCGGCGGGAAGCCGCTGGACCAGCTGCTGCAGGAGAAGGTGCTCGACCCGATGGGGCTGACCGACACCGTGGCGTCGGTGACCTCCGACGTCCCCGACCCGGTCCTCCACACCTTCAGCTCCGAGCGCCGGGCCGCGCTGGGCATCCCGCCGGCGACCGCCTTCTACGAGGAGTCGACGTTCTGGAACACGCAGTGGGGCACGCCGATGGGCGCCAACGAGACGACGACCATCGATGACTTGGCCACGACCGCGGCGCAGGTCGGCACCGGCGCCCTCCTGTCCGAGGGGAGCTACCACGCGATGACCGACCCGGACCTCCTCGGCTTCGGGCATTCGGACCCCAGCTGTGCGCCCTCCTGCTTCACGCAGGTAGAGGGGTACAACTTCGGCCTGGGCGTCGTCCGTTCCGGGTCGTGGATCCTGCAGGACCCGCTGCTGGCCGGGATCAGCGGGACGACGGCGTACCTGCCCTCCCAGCAGATCGCCATCGCGGTGGCCGTGACGTACCTGCCCGGTGCGTTCGACGCCGAGGGCAACTACCCGAACGCCGCTGACCACCTGTTCCGGCTGATCGGGGCTGTCGTGGCACCGGGTGAAGCACCGCCGATGCCGCCCGGCTAGGGCTTGCGTCGACTCGCCGGCCGGAACGGGCGGTAGCCTCGCTGCGGGCTGCAGCGAGCGGCCTCCAGACCGCCTCCGCGTCGCGTCGTGGGTGTCTGGAGGGTCGTCTGCACCCACCGGGCCTCTAGCTCAACTGGCAGAGCAGCGGACTTTTAATCCGCGGGTTGTGGGTTCGATCCCCACGGGGCCCACCGCGCTTACCTGAGCGTTTGCCCTGCTTCGGGTTGCTCGCCTGGGGTGGCGCCCACAAGACGCCCACAAGACTGTCGGCGGCCTGCTGCGCGGCCGCGTCCATCCGCGCCGCCAGATCGCTCAGGTCGTCGTCGAAGAGGCCGGCGTAGACATCGAGCGTCATCGCCGCCGAGGCGTGCCCGAGCATCCGCTGAACGCTCTTGACGGTCGCCCCGCTGGCCACCGCCAGTGAGGCGGCGGTGTGCCGGAGATCGTGCGGGGTGACGTCGGTCAGCCCGGATGCGCGGACGGCGGGGTCGAAGACGACGCGGCGCCAGTTCCGCAGCCGCAGCGCGGTACCCGCGGAGGTGGTCAGCACCAGGTCGTCACCCTGCTTGCCCTCGCACCGCGCGGCCAGCCCGTCGGCCAACGCGGCCGGTAGCGGCACGCTCCGGTGCTGGTGGGTCTTCGGCGTACCGAACTCCAGCTTGCCGGCGACCTCGGTGACCGACTCCGCGATGGTGAGCCGGCGACGGTGGAAGTCGACGCGGCGCACTCGCAGAGCGGCCAACTCGCCGAACCGCAGACCGGTGTAGGCAAGCAGGCGGATGACGTCGCCGTCGTCGCCCGCTGCAGCAGCGAGGCGCTCGACCTCCTCGCGACTGAGGAACCGCGGCTCGTCGCGGGTGATACGGGGGAGAGGCACTCGATCAGCGGGGTTCCGCGGGATGCGCCCGTCCCGCACGGCCAGTCCGAGCAGCAACGCGAAGACGCGGTGCGCCTGACGCACGGTGGCCGGCGCGGACCCGTTCGCGCGGAGCCCGGCGACCCAGCTGGCGACCTCAGCGTGCGTGACGTCGGCGAGGCGATAGGTGCCCCAGGTGGGCAGGACGTGGGTACGGAGCAGGCCCTCGTAGCGGTACCGCGTGCTCGGCTTGATCTGCGTCTGCGCCGCGAGCCACCGGTCTGCCCACGCGGCGACCGTGATCCGGCCGCGGTCCGGCGCGGTCCAGGTCTGGGTGACCATCGCGGACGTCGCCTCGTCGAGCCAGCGCTGCGCGTCGACCTTCCGGGCGAACCGCTTCTCGTGCTGCCGACCACCGGGATCGCGGTACCGCGCGCGGTAGCGAGAGGTCCCATCGCTCAGCGTGATGCGGGTGATGGAGCCGTCCACGGCAGGGGACCTCCTGTCCGCGTGTGCCGGGCGAAGCGCTTCTGACCGAGCCTGCCCGATGAAGCGGACACGTGGCGACGGTGCGCGGTCACCTGTGGACGCGGGTGGCCTTGTCCCCGCCGACCTTCGACTGCCACCAGCGGTCGACCTCAAGCTCGTCGTAAAGCACGCGACGGCCGACTCGCACGCCGGCGGGCCCGATGCCCGTGTGGCGCCAGTAGCGGACGGTGGCCGGGCTGGTCCGGAAGCGAGCGGCGACCTCCTCGGTAGTGAGCAGTCGAACGGTCACGAATGCCTCCCCGTGCGATCTTCTGGCGGACGGCCCGACAGATGACTGCGATCAGCAGGCGTCGATCAAGCTCCATCGCTGTCAGCGCTCGTCCCCGATGGCCTGGGCCGAGGCGGCGTGCATGTCACCCCGACGTCACCCCGGCGTCCTCAGACGTCACCCCTGGAGGGATGTGCGGTAGAGCGCGGATGTCCGCGACAAGCTGGAGGCGGCAGCTCGCGACCAGTCGCTGATCCGCATCTTGAGGAGCATCCCCCGGTGCGACAAGATCGACGGCTTTGTCATGACCATCGGAAGCGCCTGGGTGCTCTTGGCGGTCTTCTCGCCGGGCATCGACCTGAACGGCTACGTCGCGCTGCGATTGAGCGACGTGTCGAGGGTCAAGCGGCGTGGTGGACCGGACGACTTCGTGGGACGAGCGCTCGCGGCGCCCGTCCGCTTCTGTGACCGATCGGTGCACCTGCTGGAAATCACCCCGCGGGCCGAGGGGGAGGGGCGTCCGACCAAGTGGGCGTTCGGGGACATCGCTCGCGTCGATTTCGGCGGGCGCTACGAGAAGGCTCTGGCGCTCGTCGGCGGATCGCCATTGGCCTGACGCGGCCGACACCGAGTGGGAGTGACCGCTCTGGAACTCGTCACAACGAATTGCGCAGCCGCGGGTGCATGAGGTGTGTCGGTCATGATCTCGCCTGTCGGCAGTGGCGGCGGAGGGGCGTCTGATGCCGGTCTGCGGGGCGCGGGTGATGTTGCTGAGGTCGAGACGGCCCGATGCTTCGCGGCTGGGTCACCGCGCCTGATCAGCATGAGGGTTGTCCCTGGCGCGGTGCCCCGACATCAAGCTCGAGGTGATGGCCGCACGCGACTGCCTGGGCACGGCCCTTCTGCCGGCGGTTGCCCCGTGATCGGACCCGGCCCGGGGTGCCGCTGGGCGAGGCACTGCAGCAGCTGGCCGAACGCACTTCGCTGGCCCGCTTCGTCGACGGCCTGGTCGATGCCATCCGGGGTGCAATGGTGAGCGCCCAGCACCCACTGGGCCCACGTCGTGATGCGGTCATGCCTTGATGACGCCTGCTATGCGGGTCGGCTCCCCAACCCTGGTACCGGCTGGTGCACGATTACTCTGTGGCTCCCCGCCTGAAGCAAGTTCGCACCCTTCGACACCCCTTGAACCCGGACGTCATCCGATTGCCGTCGATGACCTTGAGCATCTCGACTCTCTGGAAGCTCGCGGAGCGCATGGAGTCAGACATGGGGCAGCCCGTCATCGTCCTGGTAAAGGACGAGCAGACGAGCACCGATGATTACCCGAAGGTTCAGGTGGCTACGCGCGGGGCCGGTCTCGGGACAGGGGCTCGCTACGTGTCAGACGTGTCTTTGGTGGCATCCAGCGGGTTCGAGATCTTCGACGGCGTTTCCGCCATACGGAGCGACATGCCGTTCATGCAGTTCGGCTTCCCCTCCGGTCACCCCGGTTCTGCGGTGGTGACGGGAGTCGGGGATTGCGCCTCCTATCGACCGAGACTGGCGGTGACGGCCGCTTGGCTCGCGCATCAGGGTCGGCGTCGGCGGGGCTGGGTCCCTCTCCTCTGGGTCACCGCAGTTGTGCTCGTAAGCTTGCTCACGGCTGGCCTAGTTGCCGTGTCCGCCTTGTCGGCCTTTGACAGAGTTCCGTGGCTCACGTTTCCGTTTACAGTCGCTACAGGAATCGGCGGCATCTGGGCGATCTGGGTCAGCTCACAAAACCTCATCCGTCGGGAGCGCCAGCGGATCAGGGGGGCAAGAATCGACACCAAGCGATGAGCTATCGGTCGAGTGAAACCTCGGCGGGAACGGCGTTGGTCGCGCTTCTGACTGAGAAGCGCGCGTGGTGTCGGTTGGGCCAGGACCCCAAGGGTGCGGTGTAGATGCCCCTTCACGTCGCTCTGAGCGATGTTTTAGGTAAGAGGACCTGGACGTAGACGGTGGTCACGGTGTTGTAGCGGGTGAGTGCCGTGGTCGCGGTCTGGCCGGGCGGGAAGGTCTAGGTCGTCGTGCTCGACTGGCTCGACGCCGGGAAAGGGCCAGTGGCCCGGAACTACTGGCGGCATGCTCGCTACTCGCACTGCTAGAAGAAGTACGCGGTTCCGTCAAGTATTGGTACGTGGACCTGATACGTGGAAGTGTCGTCAAGTCAACATGGGGGTCGCTCTGAGAGAACTCCACGGGAAGGATATACACCCGTCCACCCGGCTTTATTCCAGCATGCGGCCACTCGTCGAAGAGAGCGCCCAATCCGGATTTAGCGCCATCCGTGCCGTGTCTGGCACAAGGGATGCCATGTAGTCATCGGTCAACCCCAGACTGTGGCTGGATGCCTCGCATTTCGACGCCGTGTAGTTGTAGTCGGGTGATTATGACTAACGGTGACGGCGGCGTCGTCGGCCAATGTGCCCTCGGTGGCCTGGGAGTCGAAGTAGTAAAGGCTCCGAACAAGGGCCTGGTCCGCTGCCAGAGTGTCTGCAGGCGTCAACATTGTCGCGATTGGAGTGGGGGCCGTCGAGGCGACGGCGGCCGTGCTTGATGGGCTCGGTGAAGCGGTGCTATCGGCCTTGCCAGCCCCGCAGGCCGCGAGCCCGACGGTGACAACGGCTGAGACCGCGAGCAGGCTCGCTGGCCGCGCAAGGGTTCACAGGCGCGGAGTCGTTGTCATGTGGGGGTCCCTGTTTGTGTCGAGCTGTTTAGGTGAGGCCAGTGGCGACCAACGCAAGGGCTATCGACCGGAACTGGCTCGGATAAAGGCGAGCTGTGTGCCTGTTCCAGGCCGAGGCGCGAATCAAGTGACTCTGCATCCCTGACAGACGAGCCCGCCGCACTGGTGCTGGTCTACATCCCCGAATCAGGACGCCCGGCTTGTCGAACTTATGTACGCGCCGCTATGACGCCACGCTGAGAAGAAGCTCCGACGTTGGAGGCATGTGGAGGCCAACGCTCGACGAAGGGCTCGAGTCGAAGCTGGCAGGCGGCGCTGGCCCGGCCGGGTGTCTCCCGCGTCATCCCACCCAAGCCGGTGACCCTCACGAGCGGTAAGCACGTCACCGGCTGGCTCCGGGGCCGCATGAAGACGGCACGAAACTTGGCTGGGCCCGGTCGACGGTAAGGGTCGGCCCTGGTTGATGGATCGGAGTACCTCATACGTCCGGCACAGCGATCCGTGACGTCACGCCGCCGTGGGCCTTCAGGCTAATCCTCGACCGAGGCGTCATGCGGAGGGTCCTGTTCACGCTGCAACCAAATTGACGGCCGGTCAAGACGCCGGCAGGCGCTGCATAAGACCCATGACGGGTGACCGATGAGGCCACGGTGACGCAGCGGTGACGCTTCGCCAACTACGGTGCGGGCCCTTGGCCGCCGGGTGGAAGTCCGCTAGGTGCGCCGAGGACGGAAGCACCAACCTTAGTCAGTTAAGAAGCGGGGGATCGTCAGATGAGATCGTACGTCAATCAGTCGACCTTCATAATGTACATCCACGTCAAACCCTACGACCTCGATGTCGATGTCGCCGCCTTATTGAATGATACTGGGGATGTAGAGAGCCTGCGGGCGGCCTGGGTGAAGCAATTCTCGAGCCGACCCAATACGTTCTTCCATGAGATCTACCACTATTGGCAGGGGCTGCGGCTCCCGTTTCTATACAGGTATGCCGTGTTGTCCCATCGCGTCATGATTCAGGCGTACGTCAAGATGGCAAGCCAGGGTAAGGGCCTCCACGCTTGGGATGTGCTGCTTCCCGAGCTATATCGATTGTCGCTTCCTTCGCAGATCTGGCAGATAGGTGAGGCAACCTTTGCTCTCGGAGGCCCAGACACTCCTGCACCTCCTGGGGCGAAGCACCACTGGGCGATAAGTCCGCAGGACCTTCTCGAGACGGCCGCAAGCATTTCCGAGTTTCAGGTCACCCAGGTGAATCCTGCGGACCGAACGAGTCCCAAGGCCTTTCGTCGGTGGTGCAAGCGGTTCCCCGCATACTCCGACGGCTATGAGATCGTGCGGGAAGTGCTCGGGGAAGATGTTGCCTTGGTTTGCACCGTCCCACTAGTCAATGGAGCCTTTTGTACGTCGGAACCGTGCCGCGCCTTCATCGAGCTCTTAGGTGCCCTGAAGTCCCACATGGACGCAGGCCGCCTTGACGGTTTCTTGTCTTATCCGGAACCCCGGCAGTGGGCGAGGCTTGTCGAAGACATTGTCAGTCGGCTGGATTACGAGTCCGATTCGCAGGACGCCAAACTCCTCGGGAGCCCCTATCACCGCGTAAATCTTGATGACTGGCTGTATGCCTCGTCTGAGGCAGGAGCCTTGACCCACCCCTTTCTTACCGAAAAGGCTCGCGAGTGGGATGAGCGGTCAAGGGCGCAGCCAGCATACCGGTACCTGCTAGCCCAACCCGCCTGGGTCGAAGAGGCGGCATTTTGGGGTGCTCTGTTAGACCTCGCGCCGCCCGTGTCGTTCGTCAAGCTTTATAAGAACGAGGCGTCTTCGACGCTGATAACTGTCGGAGATACGGAAATTCCTCAGTGGCAGCTTAAGCGATTCTTGACTATGTATAGCGTGGTCCACCGGGCGAGCGAGGTCGGGGTCGACCCTGCGAACCGGTTGTGTCACCACGTGGCATGTCCTGAATACTCCGCGAACTACTGCAACAGCTACCCCGCCATTCCACGCGACTACAAGGACTGCGGATTCCCGAGCATACAAGCAGAGCTAAGTCAGCACTGGAAGTCGAGCCAAGGAGGAAAAAGTGGTATGGACTGAGCACGATCTCGGCGCACAAGTCGATGATCTTCGAGGTCAGTTCGACACGGTTATGTCGGTATCTGCCGGCGATGACACAGAGGATCTCGTCAGATACATTACAAGTCAGCTCGACAACGATTCTTTGGATCAAGTCGAGGTGGTTAGGGACCTGGATCGTCGTGGGGACCTCGCCTCTGAACCCATTACGGTGGCAGCTTTGGTTGCTGTCACGGGGGTGACAGTGGTGACCATCGGACGAATTATAGAGCGTTGGCTTGAAAACCGGCGGCAGCACGCTGAGGCCAAAATGCTTATCACGACATATCAGCTTTCCAAAGAAGCTGGAGACGCGTACGCCGCATTAGCATCGCGACATGCCGATGTGTCTATTGAATATCAGTTAGCCGATCCAGGGTCGGTGACTCAGCTGTAAGCGAGCGGATCGTCTTACCGCGGTCACTCTCGCTGGCGGTGTGCTTGTTCCCTTAGCTACCGTACAATTAATGGGTTTCCTTCGCCATAGCAACGCCGCGGGAAAATTCGTGGTGCTCCAATGGCACCTCAACTGTCGCCACTCCTAGTTGTGGCGCGGATTCCGATCGCGGCCCCGCCGAGCCGCGCTGACATATGGGGCCACTTGGCTCTCGGGAGGTCATCGTAGGGCTAGGCGCGCGCTGCCCCGGCTATTAATCCGGTGCACGTCGTCCCAGTCCCAATGCGACACCTCAATTAGCGACTGTCAGGCCATCCCGCAGGACGCATCCCAGCTGCAGTGTCCGGCGCATAATGGCTTTGGAGCTGAACGCCGCTTACGACATCCACCACGACGACCCCGCCTTTGGCTACCGGTTCATCGCTGACCCGCTGCACGAACGCGGGCTGAAAGTGGGTGAGCCGACGGGTCGGCGCCGCGAGGGAAGTCGGCCCATGAGCGACCCGGTCTTCCGCGGCGCGTGCGGCTGGCCCTTGCGCACCTCTGCGCCGTGTGTGGCTAGGACTGGTGGTTCGTTGGACCAGGCGGGGCGGCCTCGTAGCTGGGCACGTGCGCGGGCGAACATCGGAGCCCGAACACCGTCGATCCGGGGCTGGAGCCGTGGCGTTGTAGCGCAGGCTGCTCGACGGGAGCGTCGTCGGCTTGAGCCAAGACGGCACAATCATGGTGCTACCAGTGCTTTCGGGCGAGCGGCAGCGGCGTACGTCCGGGTCCAAGGCTGAATCGGCCAGTCCATCCGCTGAACGGTCGGTACCCCTCGCCCTGCGCTGAGATTCACCGCCACCCCCTTTGTGGGACGACGGTGGCCAGGTGTGAGCAGCCTGCCGATTAGGTATCCGCGGGCGCAACGTCTGAGCAGGGCTTATGCGGCTGGTGGTCGCGGTGTGGTCGCATTGTCCGGGCTGGCATCGGGCCAGCCGACGCCTGAGCCAGATGGTTTGAGCGTGGCCAGGCGACCGTTTGGGGGACACGCCCTAGCTGAGAGGTCGTGGCAGGACAGGCCCGACCGCGCGAGGAGTTAGGCGCGGCCTTAGCAGGCTCCGCAGCCACATCACGTGTCGCAGACGTCGACGTAGTCAAGACCGGAGACGTAGCTCCCCCACTCGTCGCGGCTCAGGCCACCGCCGGTAATGGCGCAAGCACGCTCCATGTCATGCGCTCGGAACTCTATGAGGTCGGTGAGATTCCACAGCTGCACGGTGCCGTCGTCGCCGGCGGAGGCGAGGGTGTGCCCGTCGGGGGCGAAGGCCACCGACCGGACCCAGTCGGTGTGGCCGGTGAGTGGGGACCCCAGTGGGGTGGGATTGGTCGGATCGCTGGTGTTCCACAGCCGCACGGTGCCGTCCTCGCCGGCGGAGGCGAGGATGTGCCCGTCGGGGGCGAAGGCTACCGACCGGACCGAGTTGGTGTGGCCGGTGAGTGGGGACCCCAGTGGGGTGGGATTGGTCGGATCGCTGGTGTTCCACAGCCGCACGGTGTCGTCGCCGCCGACCGGGCCGCCGGCGGAGGCCAGAGTGTGTCCATCCGGGGCGAAGGCCACCGCCATGACGAAGCCGTCGTGGCCGCTCAGCGGAGCGCCCAGTGGGGTGGGATTGCTCGGATCGCTGGTGTTCCACAGCCGCACGGTGCCGTTCTCGAGGCCGGCGGAGGCGAGGGTGTGGCCGTCGGGAGTGAAGGCCACCGCGGCCGCCGTGCCGTCGCCGGTGAGCGGGGTGGGATTGGTCGGATCGCTGATGTTCCACAGCCGCACGGTGCCGTCGTTGCCACCGGCGGCCAGGGTGTGGCCGGCGGGGGCGAAGGCCATCGACCAGACCGTACCGCCGTCGCTGGTCAGGGGAGCGCCCAGTGGGGTGGGATTGGTCGGATTGCTGGTGTTCCACAGCCGCACGGTGCCGTCCTCGTGGCCGGCGGCCAGGGTGTGGCCGTCGGGGGCGAAGGCCACCGACCAGACCGCACCGCCGTCGCCGGTCAGCGGAGCGCCCAATAGGGTGGGGTTGGTCGGATCGCTGGTGTTCCACAGCCGCACGGTGTCGTCCTCACCGGCGGAGGCGAGGGTGTGCCCGTCGGGGGCGAAGGTAACTGCGATGACGGGGCCGTCGTGGCCGGTCAATCGGGTCGGGGCGGCGGGTCCGCTGGTGTTCCACAGCCGCACGGTGCCTGCGGCGCCGGGCAAGCCGCTGGCGGAGGCCAAAGTCTGTCCATTCGGGGCGAAGGCCACCGCCACGACCAAGCCGTCGCGGCCGGTCAGCGGAGCGCCCAGTGGGGTGGGATTGGTCGGATCGCTGGTGTTCCACAGCCGCACGGTGCCGTCGTAGCCGGCGGAGGCGAGGGTGTGCCCGTCGGGGGCGAAGGCAACCGACCGGACTGAGTCGGTGTGGCCGGTGAGTGGGGAACCCAGTGGGATGGGATTGGTCGGATCGCTGGTGTTCCACAGCCGCACGGTGCCGTCGTAGCCGGCGGAGGCGAGGGTGTGCCCGTCGGGGGCGAAGGCAACCGACCGGACCGAGTCGGTGTGGCCGGTGAGTGGGGAACCCAGTGGGGTGGGATTGGTCGGATCGCTGGTGTTCCACAGCCGCACGGTGCCGTCCTCGCCGGCGGAGGCGAGGGTGTGCCCGTCCGGGGCGAAGGCTACCGCCGTGGCCGTGTCGTCGTGGCCGGTCAGCGGAGCGCCCAGTGGGGTGGGATTGGTCGGATCGCTGGTGTTCCACAGCCGCACGGTGCCGTCCTCGCCCGTGGAGGCGAGGGTGTGCCCGTCCGGGGCGAAGGCCACCGACCAGACCGCGCCGCCGTGGCCGGTCAGCCAAGCGCCAAGTGGGGTGGGATTGGTCGGATCGCTGCTGTTCCACAGCCGCACGGTGTCGTCGTAGCCGGCGGAGGCGAGGGTGTGTCCGTCCGAGGTGAAGGCCACTGACAATGCCCCGTAGTAGTGGCCGGTAAGCTCAGTGGAGGTGGTCGGATAGCTGGTGTTCCACAGCCGCACGGTGCCGTCAAGGCTCGCGGAGGCGAGGGTGTGGCCGTCGGGGGCGAACGCCACCGCGCTCGGCAGGTCGGTGTGGCCGGTGAGGATTCCCCGGTACGGAGTCGTGAGCACGTTGTTTATCAGCGCCGAGCGGGTCTCCTGACCGGGATGAATGTGGACGGCCACTTCATTAAGCCGCAGTGCCGTGCGTGGGTCTTGGTCGAGACGGAGTTCGGCCTGGGCCTGGAGTTGGCGGGCGATGGCCGTCCGTGCTTGTTCTTCGGCGACGCGCTGCTGTTCTTCGGCGATGCGCTGCTGTTCTTGGGCGGCTTGTTGCCGGTCGACGGCGACGACGGTGGCGGTGAGGGCGAGGATTAGCAGGATCGTGAGTGTCGCCACCGCGGAGCGCACCCAGCGAATCGTCCGCCGATGCTGGCGGACGTCCTCTCCGATCAGCTCATCCTTGGGCCGATGGTGCAACGGCGCCGCGACGTCCGCCACGGCGTTGCGAAACCGCGGATTGTGCAGGGACACGTCCTCCTCGGCCCGCGCCCAGCGCACGTCGATGTAGCGCGGATCCTCGGAGAAAACGTCGTGCAGCGATGGCGGCAACGCCGTGGTCCGAGTCCAGTCAAAGTCCCCATCGACGTAGTTCCAGACCACCTTGCCGTCGGTGAGCACGATGAGGAACGTTGCCAGTGACTTGTGCTCCAGCCAGAAGGCGACCTCGCGTCCCACCCAGGGCGAGCGAGCCGCTTCGGGGGAGGCGAGCAGGACGAAGAACTCCGAGCTTCCGAGCGCCTGCTGGATGGAGGTCCACAGCCCGGGATTGGCTGAGAGGCTGGCCTGGTCTCGAAACACGCGCAGCGCCCGGAGTCGAAACCAGGGCCGAGCGAACCCATGCAGCCCGGTCTGCAGGGCCGGAGCCAACTTGCCGTCAGCGGCGTGGCTGTAGGAGATGAACGCCGCGTATGCGTCGGTGGCTCCTACGGCTGACCGGCCCTCCGTGCTCTTCGGGAGGGAACGAAACTTCATGTGCTTACCCACGGAACTCCACCTGGGGCGAACTCCATGATGGTTGAACCTATCGGCCGGCGGTACACCTCAGCGGCCAGCATGGCCACCTCGCCGCCGTCGCTGTTGAAGACCCTGCCGGTGGAAACCTCGTCTCCGCGGTCCACCGTGTCGATCCAGCGTCGCGAATGACTACGAACGGCTAACACGCGCTGCTCTCGGCGGCTAGATGAAGAGTCAGGTACGGTGGCGACTCGCATCGCCTTCACGCTCCGGTTCCTCCAAAAGTTTTCACTCCCCGAAGCGCCGAGGAGCCTCGCCGATACAGTCTGCGAACTAGGGCGTCACCAGTGCGTCACCGCTGCGTCACGGAATTGGATACCCACCGGCACATAGGTTGACCTGCGCTATTGAGTCCTGGGGTCGCGACGTGGTTGCACCGTCCCGACGCCCGGTTGGCCGGCGGTGACGACGGCACGGTGCGGTTGTGGGACCGGGCCAGGAGGGCCCGAGCATGGTTTTCGCTGGGCACTCCGGTGCTGCCACCAATGCCGCCTATGATTCTCAGGAGCGAATGCTTGCGAGCAGCGGCGCCGATGGATCAGTGCGGGTCTGGGATCCAATCAGTGGGGTGGCCATCGGTGAACCGCTGAGGGGCCACCGAGGCCCACAACGGATGCGGCGTTCAGCACGGACGGAGCGCTGCTCGTGTCGGCGGCGCCTTTAAACTGACCCCTGGCGAAGGGCGGGGGACTCAGCGTCTCCGCGGCGGTGACGCTCGCGGTGGTGCCGATCATCCGTACGGCGAGGCTCGGCGCGACCGTGTCGAAGCATGGACCCGCGCCCGGTCGGTCTCGAAAGGGCTCAAGGAGGAGGTCTATCTCTACCTCACCGGCACACCCCGAACGACGGCACCGGCGGGGACGCGCGCACCACCCCTGTCGCCGTCGCCTAAGCCAGGATTAAGGCTGCTGCTACGTGGATCCTCGCAGGGTTGTTCAGGGCGTCGAAGGCGAACGGTATGGCGACCGCTGCGACCGCTGCGATTCCCGTGCTGACCCGAAGGGGTACGTCCCGGAAGTGTCAGTCCGATAAATCCCTGACCTTCGACCGAAGAGGTGTCGAGCCGGCGACCACGAGCACCGCCAGGGCAACGCCTTTCGGCCAGTAGTCCGACGCAAACCTGCCCACGGAGCCGACACGGTAGTGACGACGGGTCGCACTCTCCTCATGCCCCTCCGTTAAGTCGGCAATCTCGCGTCGGGTGAGGCCTCGTTGAGGTAGACGACTTACCCATCGGGAGCCTCACGTCCTCGTCAAGGGCCGGCTGCAGGAGTCGCGGCGGCTGTGGTCGCAGTGTGGTCGCGGACTCCCCGCCATCGGGGCACGGGGGGCGGCAGCCTTCGGCAAGTTAGGCGGCTTTGACCTTCGTAACTAGCATCCGTCGGCACCGGTCAACATCCCCGGGTCGGGACTTTTAATCCGTAGGCTTTTGCGGCGGCCGGATGGCTAAAGGACGAGTGGGGCGACCGTATTGCACATATGTCTGTCCGCCCAGATGTCGCTCGTCGTCTGTCCTGCCTAGCGTGCCTGAAGGCGGGACAAGCTTGGCCGGATGACAGTCCGGCGGTCGGTCAGTTTGCTGGCCTGGGGCAGAAGTCGTAGCGGTCCGCACTCAGTCCGCAGAAAGTCGCAAGAGACTCGTCTTCGCTCATCAGCACCCAGCGGTGGTCAACAGTTAAAAAGTTGGTAAGAAGCATTATGTAACGGTTGGCGATGCCGATCCAGCGCTTCGTCAACGTTCGCTTTAACGTGGTCCAGTTCTACTAGCGTAGTACGCTTGGATCGAACGGTCGCCCACCTGGTGGCAATTTCTCCGGATATGGATCGGCTTTTCCGACCTTGTGGAGCTCGCCATTGACGTCGCGGCGCCACCGCGTCCAGCTCTTGTCCGTGAACTCTACCTCGACGCCAATCACCATGCCGATCGCCTGGCTACGGTCGACGGAGCCTCCTCTTGAAGTGTCTGGCAACTGCTCGTAGTACGTGGGGGTATCGGTTGGAGCTAGCACGGAGGATCCGAAGGTTTGCGTCACATCACGGAAGTCGCGGACGGTGGCTACAAATCTATGAACTGGCAGTCCGGAGCGATTGATAAGCAGAGGTCCTTCTTTTGGGCTGAGTTTGCCCCACCATGCGTAGACCAGTTCGGCCTGACTTCGCTCTTCCCTGTTCCGTGCTTCCTGTTGCTCTGCCAGTAGAAGCTCAATCTGCCTCGACTGATGTCGGTTCGCCTTCAAAGCTGCCCATACCGCGAGGGCGGCAAAAACGAGGGCCAAGACGGAGCCGATTGCGGAAATCCACTCGGGCCACGAGCCCCCGTCGAGCTGGGGGAGTTGAAACTGCGCTAGATGATCAACCATGTTGACGGTCGGACCGGTCACGCTGCGAAGTATCGGGCATCGGGACCCCCGTAGACGTCAGGAGCCGAGCGAGTGTCCCACCGCTCGTCAAAGCGACGTTCAGTGACGAAACTTTGGGCGCAGCGACACGCCTGCCTGTGAAAGCGCGAGAGGTCGTGTTCGCTCGAAAGCCGAGCTGCATGGCGATGGTGCGCGTGCTTTGGACTCCGCCCGCACGATGTCGCACCAGGTCTGGCGCTTGGGTGAAGTCGTGCAGCGGCAGGATGGCGAGTCTGGTGTCCTTCGCCCACAGGATCCGATCTTCGGCGCGAGCCTGCTCCCGGTGCCGCAGCTCCAGCTCGGCGAGTTGACCTTTCGTGCGGTTGGTGACGAAGGCGGTCACGTGGAGGTCGTCGATGTGGGTGATCTGCAGTTGCGCGCCGGGGTGGCCAGCCCTGCGCACGATCGGCCGCATGCCCGCCGGCCACGGGGCAAGGCTGAACGGCGCGGTGACCTCGGAGACTCAGGCGCCGGTGCGGGATTGACTGTCGGCGTCGTACGCCGGTTCCCATAGGCGCTCGGGGCCCGAGGTTGCCGAGTCGCTGGACGACAGCACCCGCGTATGACCGTCCAGGCAGGGAACTTCTTCGCCGATCGGCTTCCTGCGGCGGACGCGTACTTGCTCATGGAGATCTTGCGTGACTGGGCCGACGAGGAGTGTGTCGAGATCCTGCGCGCGCTCCGACGGGCCGCGCATGACGGCTCCACGCTGGTGGTCATCGAGGGTGTTCTCGCCGAGCAGGGATCGGACCGGCGGCCACGCACCCTCGATCTGGTCATGCTGACGGTCACCGGGGGACGGGCGCGGACGGCGGCCGAGCTGACTGCGCTGTTCGAACAGGGTGGCTTCCGGCTCGACCGGGTGTCGACACGGCCAGCCCGATGCGCGTCGTCGAGGCCAGCCCCGTCTGAAATCCGTCCGTGCACACCTGCGTCCGGGACAGGGCACGAGTCCAATGAGCCTGCGTGAAGGCGGCGGTCGCCTCCGCACGCCGAACATCGGGTGAGACGAGTGTCCGAGGGGGACTGGCGGCCGCCGCGTGGTGCCACTGTGGTGGCCTGAGCGGGTCGTTCAAGGTGGTTCGCGCATGTCCCCGGGTGATTGGGCAGCGCGCTGACCTGCGAAAACGCACTCCATTGAACTTCCCTGAATCCCCACAAGCCGCCCTGGCAGTGTGCGGGTACGGCGAGCGAGGTGAGCAGCGTCGTTGAGAAGGTGAGTGCTTTCGCCTCATGCCCTGGCGCGGCCCGGAGACCCCGTGCGCGGGCGATTGACCGTCTCGGTTGGCCACCGTCACGCTTCGGGCGGAGCGAGCGCTACCTGCCGGCGTCGGGGTCCAGGCGGTTGGCCTCGTCAATGTGCCGTTGGCCGTTGGCCGACAAACCGTGGGCGCGTCGCCGCACCTCATCCGAGTCGGGCAGCTTGTCGGCGTGCTGGAGCATCCGACGCTCTACGGCGTGCTCGGCCTCTCCAACGCGTCGATGGGCATCGGCGAGCGGCTTCTTGCTCACCTCCGGAACTCTAACGGCCTTCGACCAAGCGAGCGTGCCGCCTGGCGTCGGTCAGGCGGCGCACTTGCGGCGACGACGCGGGCACCAGAAGTTCCGCCTCGCGTCCTTTGGCCGGGCGGGATCGAGGCTGCCTCTGCAGCCCGCCCTTCAACGACAGTTGCGGACTGAGGCACCGTGCCCGCTACGGCGAGCGCGACGCTCAGTCCGCAAAAAGTCCGCAAGAGTCCGCAAAACGGTCGGTTCTCCTCGTGCTCGACCATCACAAGTCAACGGCATTAGTGCTGGTCAGCGCGCTGAATCAACGCGAGCACGTCAAGATCGAACACCTCATCAACGTTCCGCTTCAACGCGCCTATGTGGTCCTAAGCGGCTACTTAGTCTCGCTCGGATGACTTGTGTGCACCTGCTCGACGACGACCGTTCGCTCGTGGACGTAGAACCAGATGCGCGCTGTGCCTTTCGCCGTCGGCTTGTGCTGCCATCGCTCGTGAGTTGTTCCTCCGCGTGAGATCGTGCCGAGTTCGCCGCGCAGGGGGTAGTTGGTCGGAGTCTGAAGCAGGGGCGTTCCCGTAAGAAAGTCCCAAGTCTCCGTCATGGCGTTGCGGATAGTTGCAACGAGGTCTTGCCACCCTTTGCGTGCCTGCGCGGTGCCGAAGCGGAGCTCGTACTCGGTCTTCTTTGGGGGCCGTGGGACGAGCTCGCCGCGCTTGGCCGCCGCCACGGCTACGGACGCTCCACAGTCTCATCGTCGTCGAGCCATTCGAGGTTTGCACTGCCGAGCCCGGCGGCGAGGGCGGAGGCGGTCTCCCTCCATGACACCAGCTCTGCGATCACGAGGTGGGACTGATGGGTGGAGAACGACGCACGCGCGGCGTCAACGAGATCTTGCGCGCAGGCCGCGCGGTCTGTCGGCGACAGTGCGAGCATCCATGGAAAGGACTTGGCCATGCGCTCGGCGAGCGTGCCGTCGTCGTCCAGGGCGACGGTGATGAGTTGCGCTGCGAACTCCAGCAGGCGGGAACGGCTTTCAGCTTCGCGCTGCGACATGAGGACCAGCGGCTCACCGTCGCGCCGGGTCACCGTCACGGGGTGGTCCTCTGCCTCAGCGAAGACCTCGGCCGAGTGCTTGCTCAGGTCCGAGGAGCGTCGCGTCGCGAGCGGGATGTCTAGTGCGGCCGTCATGGACCCATCGTATTCGGAATATGTTCGGAAGTCCAGTGGCCAGATCTACCGCACGTCCTGGCCCGCGTCTACGACGACAAGGCCACCGCGAAGACCGCCCTCAGGGCTAGCGACCTGGACTGGACCTGGCCTACCCCGTCACACTGACCAGCGGCCCCTGCACCCGGAGTGCGCGGACGAGCGTCCTGTCAGCGACCACCAGGATCCCCGGCCTGCCCCCCCGTCCCGGGCCAACGTCGCCGACGTCCCGATCGCCGGCGTGACCGCCACCGACTGGATGCACCAGGCCAAGGGCCGCTGTGTCTCTGAGCGGCCCACTGAAGGACACCCCAAGGGCCTGCGTGGAGCCTTCTCCTCAATTGCCTCCAGGGGGCTGGTGCGGACTGCGACATGCAGCCCAGGCGGCCGGCGAAGGGACCGTTCAGGACTCAACGGCCTGCTGCTCTAACGACCGTTCAGCTGGCGCGGGCTCCGCTGAAGACGACTCCGCAGGCGTGCCCATGCGTTGGTCGATGTGGTGCTCCAGGCCCCGGCCGATGGCTCGGGTCACGGGGAAGAGGACGTTGGCGAAGACGAGAGCTCCGAGTGCCCAGCCCGCCAGTCCCCAAGAGGGCTCGACGCCAGATGCGAGGGCCACGCCTGCACCCGTAGCTCCGCCTGTGCGGAACAAGATGTCTCCGATGGCGTGCAAGGTCGACGCGGGAGAGTCGGCCACGGGGCGCTCCAGCCAGCCTCATCGCCCCAGCCCGACGAGGACGGTAGCTCCTCGTGTCATTCCCAGCAGCACAGTGCGCCCACCTGCGGGCACGGCATCACCTAGGACACCTACACCAACCCCGAGCTTTCCTGTCGGTCACCGCTTTCGAGAAACCCAGGGCTTGGGGCCGAGTCCCCTACTTGCGGCACCCGGGGGTGCTGCCAGACCCGAGGATCAATGCCCCACACGCTGTAGGGACTCCTCTCGGGCGGGAAGCTCCGGCCCTCAACCAGCGAGCTACCCGCCCCCAAGGATACCCGAAGCGACGACGCCGACAGAGCTGAACGACTCGGCACCCTTCGGACCTCAAGTGCCTTCGAGCCTGCGGTAGGACAGCAGCAATGCGGTCCGTCGGTCTGACCGGCTACCGGCGGTAGGGACGCCGACTTTGGCTGTCTTACTGAAACAGGCAGGGGCGCGCTGCCTCGTCGGTGTCTCCAAAGCCGCCCTCAGGGACATCTAACGGGCAGCTTGCTGGGCTGGCCTACCCCCACGCGGCGCCCACAAGACGCCCACAAGACGGCCAACAATCGTCATACTTGGCCGTGAACGCCCAACGGCGAAACCGCAGGTAAGAGCCACGGTTGATCATTAACGCGCTGGTCAGAACAGGGTGTCGTCCGAGCTTTTAATCCGCGGGTTGTGGGTTCGATCCCCACGGGGCCCACCAAGCAAGCCGCTGACCTGGGGTTATTCTGGATTGAATGGGCGAAGAGCCCGTCGACATCGCGTGCTAACACGCTTTACCCCCATCTTTGCGCCCGGCTACTGGGGCGTGACTTGGTCGCATGCTGACCTTGAGCAGGTCAGTAGACCCGCGGACGTCGAGGCTGTCGGCCGCCCACGTCCCTGCTCGAGACGCCAGCGCTCCGACTGAGGGGCGATGGTCAGCGCGGGAGGGGTGGATCGATGGGCTCGACGGCGCGGGTCTCGAGGTAGGCGTCGAGGTCGGTTTGCTAGAAGCGCAGGGAGCGGCCGGCGTAGGTGAACTTCACTCGCCGTTCGGCGACCAGCCGGTAGATGAGCCGCGGTCCGCACCGGAGGTAGTCCGCGGCGCTGTGGACGTCGTGGAGCTGGTCGCCGGCGTCGACCGGGGGGGCGGGGCTTCGGTGCGGTCATGCTCGCTCCTTTGCACACGGGTCGCCGCACTGGGCCGCGACCTCGGCTACCCGCGGGTGCCCACGGCCTCTTGGCGTCTATAGGCGCGTCTAAGCGGCGGTTGGTGACACCCGGCGACTGAATCCTCGCGGGAGTCCGATCGCTGACGCCGCACTTGAGCGGGCAATTGCGCCGGTGCGGTGGGCGGGTCATCGGCCAACGCTCAAGGCTCGCCGGTGGTCAGGGGCGCGGCTAAGGATGCGTTCGGGAGGCCGGATGCGGGCTGGTCCGGCTTCCAGCTGCTGGTCGAGGCCGTTTGCCTCGTGGTCGAACAGCTGGGCGGCGACAAGGATTTTTAGCTGCGCGCGCACTTCGGGTGTGGGGGAGTCGCGGGGTCCGACCGGGTCGGGGTGGTCGGCGGCGCCGGTGGCGGCGCGCCAGACCGCCAACCGCCGGGCCAGATCCGGGTCGGCTTCGCGGAGCTGGTCGGCCCAGGCGGTGTCGGGGAGGTGGTCGGCGGTGATGGTCGCGGCCAGGGCGTGCACGAGGTCGGCGCGCTGCTGGACGTAGTCGGCCAGCTCGTCACGGTCGGGAGCTGTCGAGTCAGGCTCGGGCGGGGGCGGTAGCCATGGCAGCGGGCCTTCGCTGGTGGCCTGCTCGCCGGGGCGTGGGCTATAGACCCCGGCGAGGGCGTGGGCGTCGAGGTAGCGCTCGACGGCGGCGTGCAGCTGCCGGCCAGGGTCGGCGGCCGCGGTGAGGGTGCTAGTGGCGGAGGGGCGTGGGCCGGTGCGGCCCAGCACGGTGCGCAGCAGCTCCAGCGGGTCCACCGATCTTTCGCTGGCCGGGCGGGCGGGGGTGAGCGCGGAATGCGCGAGGTCCTGGTCGTCGACCGGGCCGGGGGACAGGTGCAGGTGGTTGGCGGTCCGACCGCGGGACAAGGCGACGTAGAGCTGTTCGCGGGTCTCTGTGCCGGTGAGCACGGTGTGGGTGGTGTCGACGGTGGCGCCTTGGGCGAGGTGGATGGTGGCGGCGTAGCCCAGCTGCACATGCTCGGCGACATACGCGGCGGACAGGGTGAGCTGCCGGCGGGTGGGGGCGTGCCGGACGCGCAGCCCGCCGTCGCCGGTTAGGGCGGTGACGGTGAACCGGTCACCGTTCTTGACCCACTCGGTGGCGGTGATGGGCAGATCGCGCTGGTTGTGCCGGGCCAGTACGAGGTCGCCGACCGAGGCGGCGGTGCCATCCCGCATCCGGACCTCCGGCTGCCCGCAGGCCGCGGTGCAGGCCAGGCGCGCGGCGCGGGCGCGGGCGTTGAGCTCGGTCGCCAGTGCGTTGCTGCCAGCCAGCAGCAGACTGTCGGCGCCGGCGGCGCGGTCGGCCGCCCACCCGGCCAGCGCCGACTCGGCACCGTCGGCACCGCCTGCGGCGCTCCCCAGGGTGTTGGGGGCGCCGTGAATCCGCTCGCGTTCGGCGTAGAAGTTCAAAGCGTCGGGGTCCCCGGCGCGGATGGCCAACGTCGCCCTGGCTTCGGCAGGGTCGGTGAACCGGACCGGGGTGTCCAGCCGCACCCCGCCGTGGGTGCGAACCAGGTCGTGCAGGATGCCGCCGGCGGCCGGGGAGGACAGCTGGGCGGTGTCACCGACCAGCCGCACCGAGCCCCCGGCAGCGGTGACCGTGTCGATGAGTGCGGCGAGGTCGGTGGTGGCGGCCATTCCCGCCTCGTCCACAAGCACGAGCGTTTCCGCGCCGAGCGGCACGCTGGCGATCCACGGCGCCTCAGCATCGCGGTTCCGGCCGGCGTCGATCGCCCGGAGCGCGGCGGCGAGGGTGACCGCCGGATGCCCAGTGGCCTTCAGCAGCTCGTGGGCGGCGACCGCGGAGGGCGCGGCACCCAGGACGGTGCCGCCGGCGTCGGTCCACGCCCGGGCCAGCACCCCGAGTGCGGTGGTCTTGCCGGTGCCGGCCGGGGCGAGCGCGACCTGCACCCGCCGCCCGGAGCCGGCGAGCTTCCGCACCATCGCCTGCTGCCCCTCGTTCAATGGCCGCCCGGCGAGACGCGCCTCTAGCAGGGCGAGTTCGATCAGCCCGGCCGGAACCCGGTGCCCGTCGCCGCGTTCGGCGGCGGCCAGGATGCGCCGCTCGGCGGCGAGCAGCGCCGGGGTGGTGTGCAGCTGGGTGTGCGCGGTGGCGTAGACGCTGCTGCCGTCGCGGCGGCGCAGCCCGGCCGGCTCGGCGACATCCGGCTCGGCGGGCGGGTGGTCCGCGCCGGGTTTGCGGTCCAGCCGGAGCGACAGGTCCGCCGACAGCGCCACCGTCAACGCGTCTTCGATCGCGGTGTCCACCGCGGACAGGGGGATCCGGTCGGTGCGGGCCAGGCGTTCCAGCTCGGCCCGCAGGTGGTGGCTGGTGAACACCGCCCGCTGGGTGGAGACCGTGGCCACCGCGCTGCGGGCAGCGCGGCTTGTCCAGTCCGGGTCGAGAGTGGACGCGGCCGGTGGCTGGCGTAGGACCCGGTCGAGGATCTGCCCGGCGGCGTCGCCGCCGAGCAGGTGCTCGGCCTGAGCCCGCCAACTCCGGCGCTGCTCAGCTTCGCTGCGCGGGCCGTGCTTCGCCGGCCGGGTGGCCAGGGTGACCTGCTGAGCCAGGGCATGCCCTTCGGCGGTGGTGGGCTCGCGTCCGTAGGTGGCCCGGAATCGCTCGAGCAGCTGCGCGGAGCCGGTGGTGATCTGCGCCCGCCGGGTCGACCACGCGGCGATCAGCTCGACGGGAACCCCGGCCAGCTCCCGCACCGGCCGCACCCCCGGGCGGGGAGGCCGATCGCTGAAGGTAACCCCCAGCCGGTGAACCAGCTGGGCTTCCAGCCGGGTGTTGTACCGCTCCGACGCCGCCACCGCGGCGGCGTGCAGTGCCCGGCCGTCCAAAGCGCGCCACCGCCCGTCGAGGGTGCGGACCTTGTTGGAGATCGCGACGTGGGTGTGCAGGTCAGGGTCGCCGTTGCGGGAGTCCCGGTGGGTGAACGCCACCGCGAGCAGCCCGGTGACGTCGACCTGCCGTAGCCCGCCGGCGCCCAGCCGGGTGTAGACCGCGGTGCGCTCCAGCCAGCCGATCGTGTCGGCCACCGCCGCGGCGTGGGCGGCCTCGACCTGCGCCGCCAGGGTCGGGTCGGCCAGCGCCCACAACGCCGAGACACTCTTGACCGGGGAGAACGTCAAGTCGTAGCCGGCCACCGACACCCGCGGCCCGGCCGTGACGAACGGCACCCCGAGCTGCACTGACCCCGGGCTGCCACCGCGCTGCCCGGCCACACCGGTGAGGCTGCAGGCGCCTGGGTGGTGACCGCGTCCAAACAACGCCAGCATCTGTGTCTCGGCCACCGGATCACCCGCGCGAGGGCCGCCGTTCAGCGACGCCAGCCCGGCGCCCAGCCACACGCCGGGGGACTCCCCGCGCTGCTCGTAGTAGGCGCCCAGCGATCCCCGGCCGCGGGCGGTGACATCACCGGCAGCGACCTGCCGGGTCAGATATGTGTAGCCCGCCCCGGCCGACAGCTTGTGCAACGACATCACCGTCGTCCACCCCCTCTCAGCCGCGGGTGCGCCGGTCGCAGGCCGGATTGGCCGGCGGTGGCCGGCTGAGTCCGTCGATGAGCTCAAGGTGGCCGAGGAACGTTCACGGCGACGTCACCCCGCAGGTCAGCGGCCGGGAGTGCTCCCTAGGTCCGGCTGCGCGTCGAGAAGGGGGGCGCCCGACGTCACGGAGAGGGCGGGGGTGACAAGGCGGTGAACACGAAGGAGAGCCGTCCTGGCGCGGAGGGGGCCTGCTCCTCGCCGCCCATGATCACGGCCCTGGACGGCGCCGAAGGGCACTGCGCGTCCCTCTGGGATGGGCCTGCCGCCCACCCTTCCTCGCCACCCACGACCGCGGGACGGGCAGTTGCGGAGAACAGGCCCGACTCTGCGGAGGGTCCGAGGGGTCAGTGCCAGGTCAGCCGACGTCGCCCTGAAGGCGGCTTTAGGGCGAGCCTGCTTTCGCCATTGGATGACGCGTGTGCTGTCACTCCGTCCACGGAGTCTCGGCCTTCAGCACGTCGATGCTGGGTCGCATGCCCCGAACCTCCATCACTCGCACGGAGGTCAGGTTGGGTAGTGCGAGAACGGGCGCGTAGTCCAGGTCGTCAGCCGCGATGGAGTGCAGCAGCAGGGAGCGCAACTGCGGCATCTTCCGAAGGAAGCCGAACGACTCGACATGCACCACCCGCGGGGACATCCAGTCGCCACCAAGCTCAAGGTCCTTAACGCCACTCATGTCCCCGATGGGCGACAGGTCTCGCACCCGTCGGAGCCCCTCAACCAGCAAGTCCTCGACACGGGGCGAACGAGCCAGCGGCTGAAGGTCTTCGACGGAAGATGCGCCGCTGAGGTGCAACTTCCGCAAGTGAGCCATCTCGGCGACCGGCGTCAGATCGGCGTAGTCGCCCCACTTCACCGTCAGTGCTTCGAGCTGCGTCTGCCCGCGCAGAGCCTCGAAGAGCCGCTTCGGAGTTCGGCTGACGAACCTCAGGTCGCGAATCGGAGAGGGGCGGGAAGCGAAGAACTCCACCCACTCGTCAACGATGCGGCGGGCTTGGGATTGGCTGTAGTCGCTTCCGAGTTGAGTTGCCTCGACGACGACTTGGGCCTCGCCCCGGTAGTCGGCCAGGCGCGTGATCGTACGGGGCTTGACGCGACCTCTACCTATCGACAGCCATCCCACGCCCCGACGATAGATCGCTTCTGCGCCGCCACTCGGCTAGTGCCTCATCCGACGGCGTTGCGCGCTGAAGTCAGCCTCAGGGCAGGTCGCCCCTGAGTGGGCCGCTTAGGGACATCGGGGCCGGGGCCTCGCGTGCTGGCCCGGAGGGCGGCCTCAGGGCCAGTCACTCCTGCGGCGGCAGGCGCGCCGGGTGCCGCGGCGTTGTGTCAATGCGTCACCAGGTCCGGACCGTGACGAGCGCGGTGGCGCAGAGGGTTTCGCTCCCGTGCTGGACGGCATAGACGTCGACACTGGCGACGGTGAGAGTGGAACCCGCGCGCAGAACTCGACCGCGGGCGAGGAGATGGTCGCCGCGAGCCTCAGTGAGGAACTTGGCCGTGTAGTCGACGGTGGCTAGAGCAGACCCTGGGGGCAGCAGCGTGGCCGCTGCCGCGCCGCCGGTGAAGTCGGGCGAGGGTGGCGACCGGGCTGGCCTGGAAGGCGCCGGGGGCGTGGGAGTGCTCGGGTCGCCACGCCACCCGCGTGGTTGCTCGCCCGTCGGCGAGCTCGTCGAAGGCCAGACCGAAGGCGGCGGCGACCGGGAGGCTGAGCACCCAGTCGGCGACGTCGTGCCGGAACGCGGCCGCGGGCGTCGGGGTCATGAGGGGTCCCTCGGTGAGACCGAGGCGAACACGCCGCTGGCGGTGAGCACCAGTCGACTGTCGGCGGTGAAGTGGCAGTTGGTGAAGGCCAGCGTGCGGCCGATGCGCTGAACGGTGGCTGTGCCGGTGAGCCAATCGCCGAGCCGGGCGGTGGCCGGGAAGTCCGTGGTCAACGAGACGGTGACCAGCCGGGTGTCGGGCGGGCCGGCGCGCTGGGCGGTGTGACCCATGAGCGTGTCGGCGAGGGCGACCAGGACCCCCGCGTGGGCGAACCCGCGGGCGTTGCCGTGTCGCTCATCGAGCCGGATGCCGATCGTGGCCGCGTCGGTCTGGGACTGGAAGACCGGTCCGATCAGCTCGAGGTACCGGCTGGGTCTGGCATACGGGATGAAACGGTCCGGTGCGTTCATCGGGGGGCCAGAGCGCGCCAGGCGCCGTCGGCGAGAGCGCCGGCGGCCTCGGTCGGCCGTTGTCTGGAGCGGCCGCGCAACCAGTGCCGGGCGAACTCCTGCGCCGGTCCGAGCCACAGGGCATGCGCGATCCCGAACGACGGCCTCATCAACGCGCCGTCCTCGGCCTGCTGGCGCAGCCAGCCGTCCACAGCATCGACGTAGCGGCGACCGTCCTCGCTGAGCTGGGGCTCGGCGGCCAGCAGGACCTCGTCCGGGAGGTCGCTGTAGACCCATCGGGCCACGTTGGCGTGTTGCTCGACCCACCGCAGGTGGGCGACGACGACCGTGCGGATGACCTGCTCGGCCGGCGCCGGGACGGCCAGCGCGTCGGTGATGTCCTGCTGACACGCGCGCATGCCCTCCGTCAGCAGCCGGGCGGCCAGATCTGCCCGGCGGGGGAAGTGGTGGTAGAGGCTCCCGTTGGATACGCCGGCTTCCCGGCGCACCGTCTCCAGCGAAACCCCGGCGTACCCGTGGGCCACGAACAACGGCAGCGCGACGGCGAGGAGTCGGTCAGCCGCGGCGAGTTTCACCATGGAGAGATACTCTAGAGAGTCACTCTATTTTGGGACAGACCTTGAGGGCTCCTGGCCTTCGCGTCCCTAGTGGCCGCTGCCGGACACCTGCAGCGGAGCGTGACCGTTGGGGCGCCGGGCAGCGTGGCCGGTATCTTCCGAGCGGTGTCGATCAACGTGCGAGAACGCCTGCGTACAGCCCTCCCGGGCGCGCTCAAGCAGCGGGACGGGGCACTGGTGGCCGTGCTACGAGCCACGCTGGCTGCTCTGGACAACGCTGAAGCGGTCGCGCCCACGGATGATCGAGAGAGCCTCGCGCTGGAGGAGACCCCGGTGGGAGTCGGTGTCTGGGAGGTCGCGCGCCGCGAGCTGTCGGATGAGGACATCGAGCTTGTCGTGCGCGCCGAGATCGACGAGCGGCAGACCGCGGCACGGGTCTACGAGCAGGCGGGCGAGCATGAGCACGCTCGACGACTGCGCCATGAGGCCGACACGCTCACCGCCGTCGCAGGACTGCCCCACGCATCCCACACGCCGCCGGACGACCGAACCGAATGACTTCGCCCGTCGATGTCGCCGCAGCATTCACCTGAGGGGCGGATCAACGTCACCCCTACCTGTCTTCAGTCAGCACACCTCTTGCACCTGCGGTAGGAAGAGGCGCCCCGTCGCCGAGGCGGGGTGCTCGCAGGCGTCACCGGCGAGGCTCGACCCAAGCGCGCCGAGGGAAAGACCGGACGCGAAGCGCTGCGCTGCCTGAAACGACGCCTCTCCGACGTGGTCTACAAGACGCTGCACGAAGACCTCGCCGCCGGCCGGGCACCGACCGCGATAGGACGGTGAGTGCGGCAGCGGCAAACGGGACGCGTCTTCACGGCCGAAGCCAGCTGCGCGACAGGCTCACAGTCCCTGACCTGCTCTTCGCTGCGGCCAGTCCACCGCACCCACCGCCAGCCGAAACGCTACCGCCGAGCCCTTGCACATAGGAGCTCACGCCCAAGGTTTGGCCATCGCGAAGCAACCGTGGGGGCGTGCGTTGGACCGACCGCAAGAACCTTCAGACTTCGGTGTTAGCGCGCCACACGCGGCACTGACCTAGCGGCTTCTCGTCCTCCGCGGGCGGCTACGACACCTCGGCGATCAGGGCGTCCATCTTGTCGGCGAGCACATCAGCTCGGCCGGGGCGGACTCGGGCGTAGAGCGCGAGGGTCGTGATCGGGTCCTGATGGCCCAGTTGTGTCTGCACGTCCTTGATGCTGGCGCCGGCGTCAATGAGCAGAGACGCGCACGTAGCACGCAGATCGTGAGGTGTGACGGTCAGGCCGGCTGCGCGGGCCGCGGGGTCCCAGGAGTCGCGCCGGAACGTCCGATAGCGACGCAAGCCTCCGCTCCTGTTGGGGAACACCAGCTCGCCGGGAGTCGCGGCCAAGTGGCTGGTGAGAGCGGTAGCGAGGCTGGTCGGCATCGTCACCGTGCGGCTGGCATGGGTCTTTGTGGGGCCTACGACCGTCGTTCCGTCGACGCTCCGCTGTACCCGGATGGTGCGGGCAGCAGCGTTTATGTCGCTGCGCCGCAACGCCATCGCCTCGCCGATTCGCAGGCCTGTGTATGCCAGGGTGCGGACCAGGAGCCGGTCGTCTTCGCGTCCCATCTGCGCGGCGAGCTGCTCGACCTGAGCCGGCGAGAGCACCGGGCGATCGGTTGTGGGACGGCGAGGGAGAGCGCCGCGTCGGGTCGCGCACGGGTTCGCCGGCAGCACCCCGTCGCGCACCGGTCGGTCGAGAACGCGCTTCAGCACACCGTGGGCCTCGATGACCTTCGACGCCGACGCGCCGCTCGCCGTCATGGCCGACAGCCACTCCTCGACGGAGCTGGCCTTGATGTGCCGGACCGCGACGGTGCCGAACCGGGGCGCGATGCGTAGTCGCCAGGCGTGCTCGTAGTTGGCGACCGTCGACGGGCGACAGCGGGCCTGAGTAAACGCGAGGTAGCCAGGCCACCAGTCCGCGAGCGGTCTCGCTGCGGCGCGGTCGTCGACGGAGTGACCCCGTTCGAGGTCGACTCGCTTGTGCGACAGCCAGCGGTCAGCCGCAGCCCTGGTCGGAAAGGTCTCGGGTGCCGGTGTCAGCGTCCGCGTGTCGGGATTGGGCCACTTGGCCTGCCACCGACCGGAGGGGAGACGGCGAACAGCACCCCACCCCCGGCGGGATCTCGGTGTAGTCGCCATGACTGCCCCTTCCTCGCCGGTACTCCCTGCTCCGCGCCTCTACTTGTTGCACGGGACTCGCGCGAGACCCGCTGAAATCACTATAAGTGCAGGTCAGCGACATGCGACACGGTTCTTCCTAAACCGTGTGTCGCAGGTTCGAATCCTGCTGGGGGCACCCCGACGACGGCCTCCTGCGCGGCTACTCCGGCTGCTGCGGCCCCAGCACCTCGCGGGCGAGTTCGGCGAGGGCGGCACGGTCCTCGGCCAGGGCGGTGCGACCGACGTCGGTGACGCGGTAGAGCCGTCGGGTCCGGCCGTCGACGACCACCTGCCGGGACGCGAGCAGCCCGTCGGCCTCCAGCCGGTGCAGCGTCGGGTAGAGCGTGCCGGGGCTGATGCGGTAGCCGTGACGTGCCAGCTCGGCAGTCATCCAGGCGCCGTGGATCTCCTCCTCGGCGGCGTGGTGGAGGATGTGCAGCCGGATCGCGCCCCGCTGGAACTCCCGCACACCGCCTCCTGTCCACGCCGCGAGGTGACGAAGCCGATGTCGGCTGCGCAAGCGTACGACCGGGCGGTGACCCCAGCGGGCGTCAGCCGCGGGAGTCCCGGGCCTGCCCGCCGGGTCACCGGGCCGACAGGCGCAGCCGCGTGAACCGGTAGGCGACGCCCACGGCGAGGACGACCACGCCGCCGGTCACCGTCGACCACGGGAGGGTGACGACCAGGACCAGGCAGCCGAGCCCGCCGAGGAGCTGCAGCACCCGGGGGAAGCGACGGTGCCCGCGGTCCTGGGTGAACGCCGCGGCATTGGCGATGAGGTAGTAGAGCAGCACCCCGAAGGAGGAGAACCCGATCGCGCCCCGCAGGTCCACGGTGACCACCAGCAGGCACACGAGCGAGGCCAGGGCGAGCTCTGCGCGGTGCGGCACGTGGAAGCGGGGGTGCACCGCGGCGAGGTACCGCGGCAGGTCACCCACGCGCCCCATCGCCAGGGCGGTGCGGCCCACGCCGGCGATCAACGCCAGCAGCGCGCCGAGGGCGGCCGCGGCCGCACCGACGCGGACGACGGGGGCGGCCCACGCCCAGCCGCTCGCCTCGACGGCGGCGGCGAGCGGCTGGGCCGTACCGGCGACACCACCGGGGCCCAGCGCGGCGAGCACCGTCCCCGCCACCACGGCGTAGACGACGACCGTGATCCCCAGGGCCAGCGGGATCGCGCGCGGGATGGTCCGCTCCGGATCACGGACCTCCTCGCCCATCGTGGCGATGCGCGCGTAGCCGGCGAACGCGAAGAAGAGCAGCCCGGCCGACTGCAGCACCCCGTGGACGCCCCCGTCCGGCGACGCCCACGTCCCGAGCCGGTCGACGTCGACCCCGCCGCCGAGGAGGGTCGCCGTGACCGCGACCGCCAGAGCGCAGAGGACCACGGTGACGATGACCCGGGTCAGCGCCGCCGTGCGGGTCACGCCTCGGTAGTTGACCGCGGTCAGGCCCAGCACCGCAGCCACGGCCACCGGTCGCTGCCAGCCCTCCGGGGCGGTGTAGGCGGCGAAGGTGAGGGCCATCGCTGCGCAGCTGGCCGTCTTGCCGACCACGAAGGCCCAGCCGGCGAGGAAGCCCCACCAGTTCCCGAGCCGCTCACGTCCGTAGACGTAGGCGCCACCGGAGGTCGGGTACTGCGCGGCCAGCTGCGCTGAGGCCGTCGCGTTGCAGTAGGCCACCACCGCCGCGACGACCAGCCCGATCAGCAGGCCGGTGCCGGCCACGGCCGCGGCCGGCGAGAAGGCGGCGAACACGCCGGCGCCGAGCATCGACCCCAGACCGATGACCACCGCATCGGTCGTGCCCAGCCGGCGCGTCAGCCCGGGTCCGCTGCTCACAGCGCGCTCCTCACCGAGGGTCGTCGCAGGCACCCGCACCGACACCTCTGTCGGCGCGGCGATGTCGAGAGCCGATGTCGGCTCACGATACCGGCATCCCCGCGAGCTCCGGTGCCCGGGCCACCCCCGACGATGCCGCCACCGCGGGTCGCAACCGCATCCACCTGGTCGTCGGCGACCTCGACGCCGAGATCACCCGGCTCCGTGACGCGCACCTGCCCCTCCGCAGCGACGTGGTCACCGGCCCCGGCGGGCGTCAGGTCCTGCTCGCAGATCCCGACGGCAACCTGGTCGAGCTGTTCCAGGCAGCCCGGCGACCCGGTGCGGCAGCGTCCCCCGCACCCTGGACCGTCGGCTCACGTCCCCGGTCGCGCCCTGCCCAGGGGCCGGCGCGCTCGAGGTCGGCGTCGCCGGCGTCGACGCACGGGACCGGGTGCGCCGAGCGCTGACCCGCTGCGTCGTCGGAGCCCGAGGCTCGCCGGAGGCCTGGCGGAGCTCAACGCGGGGTGATCCTGTCGCACGCCGCAGCGACGCTGCCGGAAGGGGCGGTGCGGTCCGCCCCGGTGCGCAGCCGCAGCGCGGGGACGGTGCGGTGCATGAGCGGTCCGATGGCCACGGCGTAGAGCAGGGTGCCGACGCCGACCGTGCCGCCGAGCAGCCAGCCGATCCCGAGCACGGCCACCTCGATCGACGTGCGGACCAGCCGCAGCGAGTACCCGCGCGCGGCGATGCCGGTGGTGAGGCCGTCCCGTGGCCCCGCGCCCAGCCCGGCCCCGATGTAGGCGCCGGTGGCGACCCCGTTGAGCACGACGCCGGCCAGCAGCAGCGGCACCTGGACACCCAGGGTGTGCGTCTCGGGCAGCACGACCAGCGTGGCGTTGATGGTCAGCCCCACCAGCACGACGTTGCCGAGCGTGCCGACCCCGGGGCGGCGGCGCAGCGGGATCCACAGCAGCAGGACGACGACGCCCATGATGATCGACCAGGTGCCGACCTCCAGGCCGAACGTCTCCGACAGGCCCTGGTCCAGCACGCTCCACGGCATCAGCCCGAGCCCGGCCCGCAGCATGAGCCCGACGCTGACCCCGTAGGCGACCAGCCCGGCGAGCAGCAGCACGAACCGGGCGGGACGGCGGTCGGTGGGCACCGGCTCGATCAGATGCATGCGGCCCACGCTGGCAGGGGCGGACGGTCCGGCACCAGGGCCAAGTCCGACGTCTTGGCCCTGTCGCGACCAGGCCAAGTGGCGCAGGATGACCCGGTGCGCACCGACCGCCTCGCCGAGCTGCTGGTCCCGTGGCTGGCCGAGGGGCCTGCGTACACCGCGGTCGCGGCCGGTGTCCGCGGGCTCGCGCTGGACGGCCGGCTGCCGGTGGGCACCCGCGTGCCGTCGGAGCGGCAGCTCGCCGGCGCCCTCGGCCTCAGCCGCACCACCGTCAGCGCCGCCTACGACGTGCTCCGCGGCGAGGGGTACCTGCGCAGCGCGGCCGGAGCCGGCAGCACCGTCGCCCTGCCGTCGGTCCCACCGGTGCGACCGGACGCCGACCCGGGCGAGCCGGCCGTCGTCCGGGACCTGACCGTCGCCGCGGCGCCGGCGCCCGCCCAGCTGTTGGACGCCGTCGCCGGGGCCACCGCCGACCTGCGGCCGCTGCTGGCCGGGTACGGGCTGCACCCCTACGGACTGCCCGCGCTGCGCACCGCGATCGCGGAGCACCTGACCCGGCGCGGGCTCGCCACGGCGGCCGAGCAGGTGATGGTGACCAGCGGCGCGCTGGCCGGCTGGGACCTGCTGCTGCGCACCGTCACCCGGCCCGGGCAGCGCGCCCTGGTGGAGCAGCCCACCTACGCCGCCGCACTCGACTCCCTGGCCGCCAACCACCTGCGCCCGGTGGCGCTGCCGGTGAGCGCCGACGGCTGGGAGCTGCCGGTCGCCGCGGCCGAGATCGCGCTGGTCACCCCCGACGGGCAGAACCCCACGGGCCTGCTCGCCGACGGCGCCCAGCGTCGAGCCCTGCTGGCCGCGCTCGACGCCCCGGTGGTCGTCGCCGACGAGACCTTCACCGAGCTGGTCCTCGACGGCGAGCCGCAGACCCAGCTGGCCGCCCTCGACCACCGGGTGGTGACCGTCGGTTCGATGAGCAAGGCCTACTGGTCGGGGCTGCGGGTGGGCTGGGTCCGCGCCGACCCCGCGCTGCTGGCCCGGGTCGCGCAGGTGCGCGGCACCGTCGACCTGAGCAGCCCGGTGCTCGAGCAGCTGGTCGCGACCCGGCTGCTCGCCGTCGCCGACGAGGTGGTCGCCGACCGCGTGGCCTGGCTGTGCGCCAGCCGGGACGCGCTGCTGGCAGCGCTGGCGTGCCGGCTCCCCGACTGGCGGGTCGTCCGGCCGCGGGCGGGCGCCGTGCTCTGGGCGCAGCTGCCCGGGTGCAGCTCCACCCGGCTCGCCGCGCACGCGCTCGACCTCGGCCTGCGGGTGACGCCGGGACCGCGGTTCACCGTCGACGGCACCGCCGACCGGTGGCTGCGGCTGCCGCTCTCGGTGCCGCCGGACCTGGCCGACGAGGTCGCCGTGCTGCTGGCCGCGGCGCAGGAGCGCGCGGTCGCCGGCGCCGACACCCGCCGCATCCCGGCCCGCTGGACGGCCTGAGCGGCCGGGCCCCGGGGGGTCGTGGACCCCGGCCGGGACGCAGACGACACTGGTCGCATGACCGTTGGGAAGACCCGGCCGCGCGAGGACCCCGCCCCGCTGTCCGCGGACGCACGAGCCCTGCTGCACGCCCTGCTCGCGCACGACTTCCCCGGCGCGGCCGAGCTGCGGGCCCAGGTGGACCGGGCGACGGCGACCCCGGGCTGCCGGTGCGGGTGCGGCACCCTCGACCTCCAGGTGCCCAGCGACGTGGCGACCACGTCGTCCGGTGGCGCGGCCCCGGTCGAGGGGACCGTCGTCGGCCCGGACGGGCGGCCGATCGGCAACGTGCTCCTGTTCGTCGAGGGCGGCGCGCTGAGCAGGCTGGACGTCACCTCCTCCGGCGACCCGCTGCCGCTGCCCTCGCCCGAGCAGGTGACCTGGGGCCGCACGGCCTGGGCGGGGCGGGGCACGGTGCGGCGGCCGGCCCGGTTCCGCCGCGACCAGGCGCGCTGACCGGGGTCCCGCCGGCCACGGTGCGTGAGGACGCCGGCGGAGCCCGTCGAGGCGGGGTCAGGAAGGTGTTCAAGGAACCCGTTCACCCGGTCGATCTACTGGTTGTCAGTCGATCACCCACTGTGAGCGGAGCAACGAACGTGTCCATCCCGATGGCCGGCACCACCCGCGGCGTCACCCGCGTCCTCATCCTCGCCGACGCCCCGGTCCTGCGCCGTGGCCTGATCGGCATGGTCAACGAGACCGCCGGCCTGCAGGCGGTGGGCACCCCCGGTGAGCCGCGCCGGGCGCTGACCCTGGCCGAGACCGCCCGCCCGGACGCGGTGATCGTGGAGCTGGGCACCGGCCGGGCCGCGACGCTGAACGCCTGCCGGGACCTGCGCCGCCGCTACCCCCAGATCGCCATCGTCGCGGTCGGCACCGCCGAGGACCCGGCGGTGGTCAACGAGGCCCTGGCCGCCGGGGTGCGCGGCTACCTGCTGATGAACACCTCGGCGACGCTGCTGGGCTGGGCGGTGCTGGCCGCCCGGGCCGGGCGCACGGTGGTCGATCCGCAGATCCGCCGCGGGGAGGCCGGAGAGGTGCCGGTGTCCCGCGAGCTGACCCCGGAGGTGCCGCTGACCCGCCGGGAGTCCGACGTGCTCGACGAGCTGGTCCAGGGCCAGTCCAACCGGGCGATCGGCAAGGCGCTGTTCATCTCCGAGGACACCGTGAAGTCCCACGTGAAGGCGATCCTGCGCAAGCTGGGTGCCCGGGACCGGGCGCACGCGGTCTCCCTGGTCCTGTCCGCCCGCAACGGCGGCACCTGCACCTGCAGCGCCCACGCCCTGACCGCCGCGACCGCCTCGCCCACGACCTGACCCTGGGCCGGGCAGGATGGGGGGCATGGGCCAGGTCGTAGCCACCGCCGAACGCGTCGTACGAGCACCCGTGGACGTCGTCCGCGCCGCGCTCGCCGACTACGTCACCACCCGTCCCGCCGCGCTGCCCGAGCAGTACAGCCAGTACCGGGTCGACGCCGGCGGCCAGGGTGCCGGCACCCGGGTGCACTGGCGGCTGCAGGCCACCTCCAAGCGGGTCCGCGAGCAGGACGTCGTCGTCAGCGCCGGCCCCGACGGTGCGCTGGTGGAGAGCGACGCCAACTCCAGCATGGTCACCACCTGGACCGTCGCCCCGGCCGACGCCGGGGTGAGCACGGTGCGGGCGCGCACGACCTGGAACGGCGCCGGGGGCATCGGCGGGTTCTTCGAGCGCACCTTCGCGCCCAAGGGCCTGGCCCGCATCCACGAGGCGTTCCTGGAGCGGCTGGAGCACGCCGTCACCACCGGCTGAGCCGGGCACGGGCGCGACGGTCCCCGGGCAGGGACGATGGGCCGGTGACCGCAGCACCCGTGACCGTGGAGGGCGTCCCCGCGCTCGCCGACCTGCTCGCCGACGGCGGTGCGCTGGTCCTCTCCGGCGCCGGCCTGTCCACCGACTCCGGCATCCCCGACTACCGGGGCGCGACCGGGTCGCTGCGCCGGCACACCCCGATGACCTGGCAGACCTTCACTCGCGACCCGCGCGGCCGGCACCGGTACTGGGCGCGCAGCTTCGTCGGCTGGCGGCAGATCGGCGAGGCCCGCCCGAACGCCGGGCACCGGGCCGTCGCGGCCCTGCAGACGGCCGGGGCGGTGGGCGGGGTGATCACCCAGAACGTCGACGGGCTGCACCAGGCCGCCGGTGCGCGGGACGTCGTCGAGCTGCACGGCGGGCTGGACCGCACGGTCTGCCTGGGCTGCGGGGACGTCGCCGACCGGGCGGCGCTCGACGTCCGGCTGCGGGCGGCGAACCCGGGGTTCCGGCCGGAGGCCGCCGAGGAGGTGAACCCGGACGGGGACGTGGAACTGCCGGAGGAGGCCCTGGACGGGTTCGTGATGGTCGACTGCCTCGCCTGCGGTGGCGGGCCGCTCAAGCCCGACGTCGTCTTCTTCGGCGAGACCGTCCCGCGGGACCGCGTCGACCACTGCTTCGGCCTGGTCGACCAGGCCCGGTCGCTGCTGGTGCTGGGCTCGTCGTTGACCGTGATGAGCGGCTACCGGTTCGTCATCCACGCCGCCAGGCGCGGCATCCCGGTGGCCATCGTCAACTCCGGTCCCACCCGGGGCGACGCCAAGGCCGACCTCAAGGTGGACGCGCCGCTGGGCGTGGTGCTGCCGGAGCTGGCCCGCCGGGTGGCCTGACCGGTGGCCCGCGAGGTCGAGCACACCGACGACGGCCGCTGGATCGTCGTCGACGGGCGGCGTTGGCGGACGGCGGACCCCGCCCTGCCCGCCGACGTCCGCAGCCGGCTGCTGCACCACCTCGGGGTGGCCCGCTCCGCGGTGCGGACCTCCCGCGGGGACGACGACGCGGTGACCGCCGCCCGGGCACGCGTGCAGCTGGCCAAGACCGGTCTCGGTGAGCGCGGTCCGGCCTGGTGGGACCAGGACGACGACGAGCGGCGGGCCCGGTGGGAGGCGGCACTGCGCGAGCTGGACCGGTGAACCAGACTGGACGGCGATGCAGACGTTCCTCCCGGTCGCCGACTTCACCGAGTCCGCCCGGCTCCTGGACAACCCCCGGCTCGGGAAGCAGCGCGTGGAGTGCCTGCAGGTGCTCCGCGCGCTCGAGCTCCCCGACTACGGCTGGGCCAACCACCCCGTGGTGGCGATGTGGCGCGGCCACACCGTCGGCCTCGTCGTCTACTCCCTGGCGATGGTGCGGGTCTGGCGGGAGCGCGGCTTCGCCGACAGCACCGAGACGCTCATCGCCGAGTTCGCCCCGGACGCGGCGACGATGACCCAGGCCGAGGCGGCCGTCGCGGGCCTGCTGCCGAGCTGGGTCGGGGACGAGGAGCTGCACCTCTCGCACCGCTCCAACCTGCTGGCCAAGGACCCGGACTTCTACCGGTCGCAGTTCCCGACCGACCCCGACGACCTGCCCTACAAGTGGCCGGGCGCCGACGACGTCCCGCCCGCCGTCGCACCGGACGGCGTGCCGGTCTGGGTGGTGCGGCCGCGGGCGCACACCGAGCTGGGTGCCGCCCTGGCCACCGGCATCGTCGGGCTGGGCACCCAGGCCGGGGTCGACGTCGACGCCACCGGGTTGACGCCCGTTGAGCTGCGGGCGCTGGCCAAGGAGCTGTCCGACAAGCGGCCCAGCAAGGACCTCCGCCAGCTGACGGCCCTGCTCGACGAGATGGCGCCCGGTGACCTGGTCGGCCTGCCGATCGAGCACGGCGCCGGTCTGCTGCTCGGTGAGGTGGTGGGGGGCTACTCCTTCGCCGGCCGCGAGCTGCTGCCGCACCGCCGACCGGCCCGGTTCGCCCACGTGGTGCCCCGCTCGGCGGCCCGCCCGCCGGCGACCCTGCAGGACCCCCGCGCGCTGTTCCGGGTCATCCTCGACCCGGCGGCGGTGCCAGCAGCCCTGCGCTGACCCCGTCGACGGCGGCGGTCAGCCGTCGGGTCGCCTCCGGCCGGTCGGCCGGCTCCCGGGTGGCGTGCACCGACCACCACGCCGCGACGTGCAGCGCCCGCAGCCAGACGAAGGGGGCGAGCTCCAGCTCGCTCATCGGATCGGGCAGCGCGTCGACCGCCGCGCGGCCGTCGAGCCGGGCGGTGGTCCGCAGGCACGCCAGGTCCCAGCCACGCGGACCCCGGCAGCTGTCCTCCAGGTCGGCCCACACCAGCCCCTCCGCTGTGCGCAGGAGGTTGCCCGGGTGGGTGTCGCCGTGCAGGGTCATCACGGGACCGTCCAGCAGCGGCCGGAGCACGCCGACGAGCTCGGCCGTCCGCCCGACCTGCACCGGGTCCGCGCCCAGCTCGACGCCGCGCTCGGCGAAGACGGCCAGGTCCTCCAGCGGGGTGTCCAGCGCCGATCCGTCCCACGGCGGCGGCAGCCCGGCCAGGACGGCGTGCAGCTCACCGAGGGCGGTCCCGGCCTCCACGGCGGTCGGGGGTCCGGGCAGCACCTCCAGGTACCGCCAGAACGAGAGGACCAGCCCGTCGTGCTCGTCCGGGCCGGGCGGCACGAGCTCCGACGGTGGGACGACGGCCGCGCCTGCCGCAGTGAGCGCGGCGGCGAGCGCGACCTCCCGGCGGAACGGACGGTCGATCTCCGGGCGCAGCAACGCCGTGGTGGTCGCCACCCGGGCCACCACCGGCGCCGGCCTCAGGTGCACGACGGCGTTGGCCCCGTCGTTCAGCAGCACCGGGTCGACGTCGGTGAGCCCGTGCGCACGGGCGACGGCCACCGCGGCGGCCACCGCCCGGCCGACGCGGTCGATCACGCTGCGGGCAGCGGCACGTTCTGCAGACGCACCTGGCCGCGGGCGACCAGCTTGCCGTCCTCGCGGGTGAGCGTGACCAGCCACAGCTGCAGCGTCTTCCCCTGCTGGACCGGCTCGGCGACGACGTCCAGCCGGCCGGCGGTCATCGGCCGGAGGAAGTCCGTCTGGTTGGACACCCCTACCGAGAACTGGCCGCGCTCCGCCACCGCGGTGCTGGCGCCGATGCTGGCCGCGGACTCCACGACCGTGCAGTAGACGCCGCCGTGCACCACGCCCCACGGGGTGTGGTGGGCCGGTCCGAGGTCGATCGAGCCGGCCACCCGGGTGCCGGTGACCTCGGTCAGCTCCAGGCCGGTCGCCGCGACAAAGGCGCTGGCGGCCGTCAGGTCCGGGGTCACGCTGCGTCCCAGACGAGGCAGAAGGGGTGCCCGACCGGGTCGGCGTAGACCCGGAAGTCGCCGCCGCCGCCGGGCAGCCGACGGGCGCCCAGCTCGAGCACCTGCGGCTCGGCGACGTCGACGTCGGCGACCCGGATGTCGAGGTGGAACTGCTGCGGGCGGTCGGGGTCCGGCCAGTCCGGGGGCTGCAGGTCCGGGGCCTCCTGGAAGGCGATGCGGTAGCCGGCGCCGGTCGCCACGACCCAGTCGTCGCCGGGCTCGCCGGTGACGTCCATGCCGAGCAGCCCGGCGTAGAAGGTCGCCAGGGCGTGTGGGTCGGGGGCGTCGATGACCACGGAGTGCAGCTGACCGATCATGGCCGTCATCCTCTCCTGGCCGTGGCGCCCTCGACCAGCGGGAACCCGGCCACCGGGGTCCGGTCGACCCGGCCGAGCGGGCCGGCTCACCGGTGCCGCAGGATCAGGGCATGACCGCTGTCCAGCTCGGCACGCTGACCTGGCGGCCGGCCGCCGACCACCTGGAGCTGCTCGGGGCGCCGGTCGCCGCCGCGCTGCCCGGGCTGTCCGGCCCGGCCTGGGTGGCCGCGATCGACGAGGAGTCCGCCGACACCGCGGCGTTCACCGACACCTACGGCGTGCCGGCGACCGCCTCGGCCAACTGCGTGGTGGTCGCCGCCCGGCGGGCGGGGGAGACCACCCTGGCCGCCTGCCTGGTGCTGGCCACCACCCGCGCGGACGTCAACGGGCTGGTCCGCCGGCACCTGGGCGCGCGCAAGGCGTCCTTCGCGCCGCAGGACGTCGCGGTCGCCGAGACCGGCATGGCCTACGGCGGGATCACCCCGATCGGCCTGCCGGCGTCCTGGCCGGTGCTCGTCGACGCGGCGGTCGCGGCCGGTGAGCTCCTGGTGGTCGGCTCGGGCACCCGCGGCAGCAAGCTCGCGGTGTCCGGGGCGGTGCTCGCCGCCCTGCCGGGGGCCGAGGTCCTCGAGGGGCTGGGTCAGCCGGTCGACTGAGCACGGCCTGCCGGGGGCAGCGGCCGGCGGACCCGCCTACGCTCGGCTGCGTGTCCGTGCCCGAGCCGCCCCCGGCCCACCGGCCGGACGACGACGCCCTCCCGGTCGCGCGACCGGAGCGGGCACCCGACGACAGCGACGTCGGCTGGGGTGAGCGGCTGACCGACCCGGACGACGACGACCGCCGCTACCTGGAGGACCGCCCTCCGCACTGGTAGAAGGACCCCGCTGCCCCCCACGCCTCGCAAGCTCGGCGCGGGCCCCTGCAGCGGGGCCGTTCCAGCACCTCACCTGCTCAGGCGGGCCCCGGGAAGGGGGCCGTTCCAGCAGCTCACCTGCTCGGCGCGGGTCCCTGCAGCGGGGTTGTTCCAGCACGTCACCCCGGGCAGAGGGGCCTTCCTCAGACCGGGCGGGGGAACTCGCCGGTGTGCGCGTGCCGGCCGGCTTCCTCCGCGGTCGCCGGCGGGAGGCCCTGCTGGGCGCGCAGCAGGTCACGGATCTCGGCCAGCAGCTCCAGCTGGGTCGGCGCGGCGGGGCCGGCCTCCTCACCGCGCCTGCGCCGTTCGGCGATCGTCTTCAGCGGGAGCACCACCACGAAGTAGATGACCGCCGCGGTCAGCGCGAACGTGATGAGCTGGTTGACGAAGTCGCCCCAGGCGAACACCTGGTCGTCGATGACGGTGCTGCCGCCGGTCACGCCGCCACCGCCCACCAGGCCGATGAGCGGCTGCAGGAACGACTCGGTGAACGAGCTGACGACCGCGGTGAACGCGGCTCCGATGACCACCGCGACGGCGAGTTCGACGACGTTCCCGCGCATGAGGAAGTCCTTGAACCCCCGGAGGACGTTCGTGAGCAACTGCGCACCCCTCGGTCGGAGGGGCGACGCGCGGTGGCCCCATGATCACGGCCGGCCGAGCGTGACGGTGAGCGTGCCGCCCGCCCCGGCGGCTGCCAGCAGGCGGGCGGTGTCCGGCGGGACGGCGAGCACGAGCAGGCCGCTGTCGGTGCCCGCGCCCACCCCGGCGTCGGGGTCCGCGGCCGGCGGCGCGCTGAGCACCAGGGCGCTGCGCGCGACGAGCTCGACGGCCGGTGCGCCGGCGCCGCCATCGCCGCTGGTGGTCCCGAGCACGTCGACCCGGTCACCGGCGCGCAGCAGGGTGGCCACCGCCAGGTCGGCCAGCCGGACGGGTGCGGCCACCTCGCCCGCCGGCACCTGCGACCACAGCCCCGGCCCGACGACCCGGACGTCGGTCACCGCCTCCCCGGCCCGCAGCGGGGAGGCGAGCACCCGGCCGGCGAGCTCGCCGGGGTCGGCCACCGACCCGGCCGGGGCCAGGTCGACGGGGACGGCGACCGCGGCCAGGTCGTCGACGGCGAGCACCGTGCCGGGGAACAGGTCCTCGGCGGCGGTGACCACCGGGGTCGTCGCAGGCTCCGCCGCGGGAGCCGGGGGCGGACGCAGCGCGAGCGCCAGGGCCAGGCAGGCGAGGCACCCGGCGGTGACCTGCCGCAGCAGGCGCACGGGGGAGCGGGGACGGCGGAGTCGGGGCACCCCTCGATGCTGGGTGCCGGCGCGGCCGGCCGGCCGGGTCAGTGCCGGGGTGTGGACCGGCTGCCCGGCTGTGGACGCCCGGCAGCGGGCCGGCGGCGGTCGTGCTGGGTCAGTCGGCGGCCTTGCTGGCGCTGCCCTGCGAGGCGGCCGGCGCCGGGGAGGACGTCGAGGAGGAGGAGCCGCCGGAGGAGGAGTCCTTGCCGCCGCTGCCGCCGCTGCCGCCGTTGCCGCCGCTGCCGGAGGACTCCTTGGCGGCCGCCGGGGTGCTGGTGCTCTCGGTCTTGCGGCTGTCGGTGCGGTAGAAGCCCGAGCCCTTGAAGACGACGCCGACCGAGCCGTAGACCTTGCGCACCGGCGAGCCGCACTCCGGGCAGGTGGTCACCGCGGCGTCGGTGAACGACTGCACGACCTCGAACTCGTGCTTGCCCTCGGGGTTGGTGCAGACGTACTGGTAGGTGGGCACAGTGCTGCGAACTCCTCGTCGGTGACCGGGCCGGGCTGGCACTCACCGCCGGCGACTGCCAATGATGCGCCGTCCGGCCGCCCGCCGTCCACGTGGTGGCGGGTGTCGCCGTCGCGCGGGTGACGAGCGTCTCCCCGATCGGGGCGCCGGGCACGGCTCCCGACGAGGCCCGCCGGCTCAGCGCACCTGGTTGATCCGCACCAGGTTGCCCGCCGGGTCACGGAAGGCGCAGTCGCGGATCCCGTAGGGCTGCTCGATCGGCTCCTGGACGACCTCGGCCCCGCGCGACGTGAGGGCGGCGAAGGCGCCGTCGAGGTCCTTGGTGGCCAGCACGATGATCCCGTAGGTGCCCTTGGCCATCATCTCGGCGATGGTCCGGCGCTCGTCGTCGGTGATGCCGGGGTCGGCCCCCGGCGGGTACAGCACGATCGACGGGCCGTCGGCGTCAGCGGGCGCGACGGTGATCCAGCGCATCCGGCCGGACCCGACGTCGTTGCGGACCTCGAAGCCGAGGACGTCCCGGTAGAAGGTCAGCGAGGCCTCCGCGTCCTCGTGCGGGAGGAAGGTCGAGTGGATGGCGATGCCGGTGATGGTGCCGGTGATGGTGCCGGTGGTGTCCATGACCGTCACGCTAGGGGCGGGCGGGTGACCTGCGCTTCTCTGTTCCTGACCGGTCTGGTGACCTGTTTCGCCACGCACGAGGGCATCCCCGCCGCCGCGTGCGCCGCCCGCCGGTAGCTGCTGGGCGGCACGCCCACGAGCTCGGTGAACCGGGTGCTGAAGGTGCCCAGCGACGAGCAGCCGACCGCGAGGCAGACCTCGGTGACGCTCAGGTCGCCCCGCCGCAGCAGCGCCATCGCCCGCTCGATGCGACGCGTCATCAGGTAGGCGTAGGGCGACTCGCCGTAGGCCCGCTTGAACTCGCGGCTGAAGTGGCCGGCCGACATGTGCGCCCCGCGGGCGAGCGCCTCGACGTCCAGCGGCTGTGCGTACTCCCGGTCGATCCGGTCGCGGACCCGCCGCAGCAGCGCCAGGTCGCGCAGCCGCTGCGGGTCCACGACGGGTCCCGGTGTCGGGGGAGGCGGCGGCACGTCCGCATCCTCCCGAGCCGGACCCTGGGTCGTCCACATCCCCGGGCCCGCGGGGACGGGCTCATGCGCCCACGTAGGTGGCGAGGTGCTCACCGGTGAGCGTGGAGCGGGCGGCGACCAGGTCGGCGGGCGTGCCCTCGAACACGATCCGGCCGCCGTCGCGGCCGGCGCCGGGGCCCAGGTCGATGATCCAGTCGGCGTGCGCCATCACCGCCTGGTGGTGCTCGATGACGATGACCGACTTGCCGGAGTCGACGAGCCGGTCGAGCAGGCCCAGCAGGTTCTCGACGTCGGCCAGGTGCAGGCCGGTGGTCGGCTCGTCCAGGACGTACACGCCGCCCTTCTCCGCCATCCGGGTGGCCAGCTTGAGCCGCTGCCGCTCGCCGCCGGACAGGGTGGTGAGCGGCTGGCCGAGCGTGAGGTAGCCGAGCCCGACGTCGGCCAGTCGGTCCAGGATCGTGTGGGCGGCCGGCGTGCGCGCCTCGCCGCCGCCGAAGAACTCCTCGGCCTCGTCCACCGACATGGCCAGCACCTCGGCGATGTCCCGGCCGCCGAGCGTGTGCTCCAGCACGGAGGCCTGGAACCGCTTCCCCTCGCACTCCTCGCAGGGGGACTCCACGGTGGCCATGACACCCAGCTCGGTGTAGATGACGCCGGCGCCGTTGCAGGTCGGGCAGGCGCCCTCGGAGTTGGAGCTGAAGAGCGCCGGCTTCACCCCGTTGGCCTTGGCGAACGCCTTGCGGATGGGGTCGAGCAGCCCGGTGTAGGTGGCCGGGTTGCTCCGCCGCGAGCCGCGGATCGCACCCTGGTCGACCACCACCACGCCGTCCCGGGTCGCGACGGAACCGTGGACCAGGGAGCTCTTCCCCGACCCGGCCACGCCGGTGAGCACCACCAGCACGCCGAGCGGGACGTCGACGTCCACGTCCCGGAGGTTGTGGGTGTCCGCGCCGCGCACCTCGAGGGCCCCGGTGGGGGTGCGCACCGAGGACTTCAGGGACACCCGCTGGTCCAGGTGCCGGCCGGTCAGCGTGCCGCTGGTGCGCAACCCGTCGACGGTGCCCTCGTACACGATCTCGCCACCGCCGGTGCCGGCGCCGGGGCCCAGGTCGACGACGTGGTCGGCGATCGCGATCGTCTCGGGCTTGTGCTCGACGACGAGCACGGTGTTGCCCTTGTCGCGCAGCTGCAGGAGCAGGTCGTCCATCCGCTCGATGTCGTGCGGGTGCAGACCGATGGTCGGCTCGTCGAAGACGTAGGTGACGTCGGTCAGCGAGGACCCCAGGTGGCGGATCATCTTGGTGCGCTGGGCCTCACCGCCGGACAGCGTCCCCGCCGGCCGGTCGAGGGACAGGTAGCCCAGCCCGATCTCGGCGAACGAGTCGAGCAGGTGCCGCAGACCGGTGAGGAGCGGGGCGACGGAGGGCTCGTCGAGCGCGTGGACCCAGCCGGCGAGGTCGCTGATCTGCATCGCGCAGAGGTCGGCGATGTTCCTGCCCTCGATCGTCGACGACCTGGCCTGCGGGGTCAGCCGGGTCCCGTCGCACTCGGGGCAGGTCTGGAACGTGATCGCGCGCTCCACGAAGGCGCGGATGTGCGGCTGCATCGCGTCGACGTCCTTGGACAGCATCGACTTCTGGATCCTCGGGATCACACCCTCGAACGTGAGGTTGATGCCCTCGACCTTGATCTTGGTCGGCTCCTTGTGGAGGAGGTCCTGCAGCTCCTTCTTCGTGTACTCCCTGATCGGCTTGTCCATGTCGAAGCCGGCGCCGCTGAAGATCCGGCCGTACCAGCCGTCCATGCTGTAGCCGGGGACCGTCAGCGCCCCCTCGGCCAGCGACTTGCTCTCGTCGTACAGCGCCGTGAGGTCGAAGTCGGAGACCGAGCCCATGCCCTCGCAGCGCGGGCACATGCCGCCCATGTAGACCTCGTCCCGCACCACGGCCTTCTCGACCCGGCCGCCGGCCTTCTCCGTGCTCATCACCCCGCTCGCCCTCCGCGTCGGGACGTTGAACGAGAACGCCGTGGGGGGACCGATGTGCGGCGTGCCGAGCCGGCTGAAGAGGATCCGCAGCATCGCGTTGGCGTCGGTGGCGGTGCCCACGGTGGAGCGGGGGTTGGCGCCCATCCGCTCCTGGTCGACGAGGATCGCCGTCGTCAGGCCCTCCAGCAGGTCGACCTCCGGCCGGGCCAGCGTCGGCATGAAGCCCTGCACGAAGGCGCTGTAGGTCTCGTTGATCAGCCGCTGGGACTCCGCGGCGATCGTGTCGAACACCAGCGAGCTCTTGCCCGAGCCGGAGACGCCGGTGAACACCGTCAGCCGGCGCTTGGGGATCTCGACGCTGACGTCCTTGAGGTTGTTCACCCGCGCGCCGAGCACCCGGATCAGGTCGTGGCTGTCGGCATGGTGCACCGCGGGGGTCTGCGGGTCCGTGCTGGTGGCCGTGCTCATCGTCTCTCCTCTGTCCGGCGGGCCGTCCGCACCAGGCGGTGTCCCTCGATCGGGCGCGCACGGCGACGGTCCGCTGTCTACCGGATCGCGGCGCCCAGCGGGCGGATAACGTCGGGCCGTGGACACCCCGTGGCTCGACGAACAGCAGCAGCGCACCTGGCGTGCCTGGCTGGCGGTGACCGAGCTGCTGCCCCGCACGCTGGACGCGCAGCTGCAGCGCGACGCCGGGCTCACCCACGCGGCCTACGTCGTGCTCGCCATGCTGTCCGAGGCGCCGGACCGCAGCCGCCGGATGAGCGACCTAGCCCGGACGGCGAACCAGTCGCAGAGCCGGCTCTCGCACACCGTGGCCCGGCTGGAGGAGCGCGGCTGGGTGCGCCGGGTCCGGGCCACCGAGGACCGGCGGGGCAACGTCGCCGTCCTCACCGACGCCGGCTGGGACGTCGTCTCGCGGGTGGCGCCCGGGCACGTGGCCGCGGTGCGCGAGGGTCTGTTCGCCGCGCTCAGCCCCGCGCAGACCGACGCCCTGGAGGAGGCGCTGGGCGCGGTCCTCGACCGGCTGGACCCCGACCGCACCCTGCGGGTGCCCGAGGCCGGCTGACCTCCCGGGAAGCCCGTCCACCGGGACGGCGTTGACGTCGGTGATGTCCGAGACCCCGCTGCCCCTGTCCGTCCTCGAGCTGGCCACCGTCGGGTCCGGTCAGTCGACCGCCGACGCGCTGGCGAACACGGTGCGCGTGGCGCAGGCCGCCGACCGGCTGGGCTACCGGCGGATCTGGGTGGCCGAGCACCACAACATGCCGGCCGTGGCCAGCACCAACCCGCCGGTGCTCATCGCCCACCTCGCGGCGGTGACCGCGCAGATCGCGGTCGGCTCGGGCGGGGTGATGCTGCCCAACCACGCCCCGCTCGTGGTCGCCGAGCAGTTCGCCCTTCTGGAGGCGCTGCACCCGGGCCGGATCGACCTGGGGATCGGTCGGGCGCCGGGCACCGACCAGCACACCGCCCTCGCGCTGCGTCGGGACCCGAAGGCGCTGTCCGCCGAGGACTTCCCGACCAACCTGCTGGACCTGCTCGGGCTCTTCGGTGACGAGCGGGTGGAGGGGGGGCTGGCCGAGCGCTTCCGCGCCACGCCGGCGGCGGTCACCGCGCCGCGGGTGGTGCTGCTGGGCTCCAGCGGGTTCTCCGCGCAGCTCGCCGGGCAGCTCGGCCTGCCGTTCACCTTCGCCCACCACTTCGGCAACCCGAACACGGTCGCGGCGCTCGACCTGTACCGCGAGACGTTCGTGCCCTCCGCCGTCCTCGACCGGCCGTACGCCGTCGTCACCGCCAACACGCTGGTCGCCGACTCCGACGAGGAGGCCCGCCGGCTCGCGCTGCCCGGTCAGCTGATGCGGCTGTCCATCCGCACCAACCGGCTGCGGCCGGTCCCCAGCCTGGAGGAGGCCGTCGCCGACCCGGAGCGCGCGGCCGCCGAGGCGATGCCCAGCAACGCGATCATCGGCGGGCCGGGGTCCGCGGTCGCCGCCCTCCGGCAGCTGGCCGCGGACACCGGCGCCGACGAGCTGATGGTCACCGCCTCGACGCACGGGGTCGCCGAGCGGCTGCACAGCCTCGAGCTCCTGGCCCAGGCGTGGGGCCTGCCCGCGGCGGCGCGCCCGGCCGCCTGACCGGCTCCCGCCGAGGGTCCTCGGGCTAGGCGGCCCGCAGGACGGCGGCCTTGACGCTGGTCAGGCCGGCGCCGAGGGCGCCGCGCAGGGTGGAGCTGGTCCGCTGCTGCTCGCCCTGCTGGGCCGCCAGCACGATGAGCACCCCGGTCAGCGCGGGGTTCACCCACTGCAGCGGCTTCTGGCCCCGCTGCGCCGCCGCGACGTCCGGCGGGGTGGCGGCGTTCGGCTCGGTCGCGGTCGCACTGGGCGTCGGCGCCTGGGCCCCGATCTTGGCGCCCAGCACGCCGCTGGCCACCGACGTCCCGATGGCGGCGACGGTGAGGACGCTCTTGAGCACCGTGTTCGCCGTCGCGCCGGAGTCGGTGGCCACCCGGCCGCGGTCGGCGCGGAGCATGCCGACCGAGCCGACCAGGTGGGCGGCCATGGCCGCGCCCTGCACCGGCCACCACGCCGCCCAGCCGATCGAGGACAGCCGGGTGCGCTCGGTGCTGTCGTGCGCGGCCGCGGCGGCCTTGTTCAGGCCGACGGCACCCATCAGGTTGCCGCCGAACCAGGTGGCCAGGCCGAGGTCGTGCATCGAGCGGAGGACGGTGTGCTGGTCGTGGGACATCAGGTCTCCTGGAGGTTGCGGGCGTCAGCCGCGGGAAGAGCCGGACGGTCTCACCGGCTCCCTCCCGACCGTGCCCGATCCTCGGCGCAGCAACCCCGTCGTGAGCGGCCCACGTCACGCCAGGTGCCGGAGGCAGGTCACCGGGTCGCCGAGGAACTGCCGCCAGCCGTCGTACCGCACCAACGGCCGTCCCCCTGCACGAACGTAGGTGCGGGAGGACGGCCGTGGATCAGGTGACCTGATCACTGCTGGGCGACGGGGTCAGCGGCCGGCGTGGCCCAGGTGCCGCCACCGGCGGGCGCGGCTGCGCATCCGCTCGACGTCGTCGCGGCCGAGCAGCCCGGCCAGCTCCTCGGCGAGCACCCGGCCCAGGCGCATGCAGAACTCGACCGGCTCGTCGGCCGCGTCCGGCCGCTCGGGCACGACCCGGTCGACGATGCCGGCCCGCCACAGGTCGGTGGCCCGCACGCCCTGCGAGGCCGCCATCTCCCCGGCCCGGTCGACGGTGCGGTGCACGATCGCCGAGGCGCCCTCCGGCGGCAGCGGGCCCAGCCACCCGTTGGCCGTCGCCAGCACCCGGTCGGCGGGCACCAGGGCCAGCGCCCCGCCACCGGTGCCCTGGCCGAGCAGCACCGCCAGGGTCGGTGCGCGGAGCATCACCAGGTCCTGCAGGCAGCGGGCGATCTCCCCGGCCAGCCCGCCCTGCTCGGCCGCCACCGACAGCGCCGCGCCGGGGGTGTCGATCAGGGTGAGCAGCGGCAGCCGGAGCTCGGCGGCCAGCCGCATGCCCCGCCGGGCCTCGCGCAGCGCGGCGGGCCCCAGCGGTGCCGACAGCGACTGCCCGCGCCGGTCCTGGCCGAGCAGCACGCACGGCGCCCCGCCGAAGCGGGCCAGCGCCAGCAGCAGGCCCGGGTCGGACTCGCCGGCACCGGTGCCGTTCAGGGTGACGACGTCGGTCGCCGCCGTGCGCAGCAGCTGCCGCACCCCGGGACGGTCCGGACGCCGCGAGGCGGTGACGACCTCCCACGCGGTGCGCCCGTCCTCCGGGTCGTCGGCGTCGGTGCCGTCACCCTCGACCGGCCCCTCCACCGCTGCCCCGCGGTGCCAGGTCTCCCGGGCGGCCAGCACCCGCAGCGCCTTGTCGGCGACGTCGGCGATCTCGTCCGGGGGGACGACGCCGTCGATGAGCCCGCGCGAAGCCAGGTTCTCCGAGGTCTGCACGCCGGCCGGGAACGGGTCTCCGTACAGCGCCTCGTAGACCCGGGGGCCGAGGAACCCGATCGCGGCACCGGGCTCGGCGATCGTCACGTGACCCAGCGAGCCCCAGGACGCCAGCACCCCGCCGAAGGTGGGGCCGCGCAGGTAGACGAGGTAGGGCAGCCCCGCCTCCTTGTGCCGGGCGATGGCGGCGGTGATGCCGATCATCTGCAGGAACGCGACGGTGCCCTCCTGCATCCGGGTGCCGCCGGAGACGGGTGCGGCCAGCAGCGGCAGGCCCTCCTCGGTGGCCCGCTCCACGGCGGAGATCAACCGCTCGGCAGCCGCCACCCCGATCGAGCCGGCGAGGAAGCCGAACTCCCCGGCGACGACGGCGACCGGCCGGCCGCGCAGCGTCCCCGCGCCGGTGACCACCGCCTCGTCCTGCTGCGTCTGCTCCGCGGCCAGCGCCAGGTCGCGGGCGTAGTCGTCGTCCACGGCGCGCGGCGGCACCGGGGTGTCCCACGACCGCCACGACCCGGGGTCGAGCACCAGGTCCCGCAGGCCCCGGGCGTCGAGCCGGGAACTCACGTGGCGTGCCCGTCCTCGACGTCGTCGCCCTCGGGCTGCGGCACCCCGTCGGCCTCGCCCAGCTCCGACCCCGACAGCCAGGCCCGGACCGCCTCGCCGTCGGCGCCCAGCACCGGCGGCGGGGTGTGGTCCCGGCGGGTCGTCTCCTGCTCGCCGTCCGTGCCCGGCGTGAAGAAGCGCAGCGGCGGGCCGGGCAACGTCAGCGGCCCGGCGGTCGGGTGCTCGACGCTGATCACCAGACCCTGCGACTCGACCTGGTCCCAGGAGTAGACCTCGTCGAGGGTCCGCACCTTCCCCGCCGGCACCCCGGCCGCTGCCAGCCGGGCCAGCAGCTCGGGGGCCTCGATGTCGGCGAAGACGCCCTCCAGCAGCTCGATGACCTCCTCGCGGCGGGCGACCCGCTCGCCGTTCGTGGCGAACCCGGGGGCGTCGGCGTCCAGGCCGAACTCGGTGCACAGCCGGCGCCACAGCCCCTCGCTGCCGCAGGACAGCTGCACGCTGCCGCCGGCGCAGTGGAAGAGGCCGTAGGGCGAGATCGAGGGGTGGTGGTTGCCCTGCCCGCGGGGGACCTTGCCGCCCACGGTGTGCGCGGTCCCCTGGTAGGCGTGCACCCCGACGACGGCGGCCAGCAGCGAGGTCCGCACCACCTGGCCGCGGCCGGTTCGCTCCCGCTCGAGCAGCGCAGCCAGCACGCCGTAGGCGCCGTACATGCCGGCCAGCAGGTCGCTGATCGGGACGCCGACCTTCTGCGGGTCCTCGGGCCCCGAGCCGGTCATCGACATCAGCCCGGCCTCGCCCTGGGCGATCTGGTCGTAGCCGGCGCGGCCGCCCTCGGGGCCGTCGTGGCCGAAGCCGCTGATCGCCAGGGTCACCAGCCGCGGGTTCAGCTCGGCCAGCACGTCGGTGCCGAAGCCGAGCTTGGCCAGCGTGCCGGGACGGAAGTTCTCCAGCAGCACGTCGGCGCGGCGCACCAGCTCGGTGAGCACGGCCTTGTCCGTCTCGTCCTTGAGGTCGAGGGCGATCGACTCCTTGTTGCGGTTCGCGGAGAAGAAGTAGGTGGACTCGCGCCCGCCCGGGGTGTCGACGAACGGTGGGCCCCAGCCGCGGCTGTCGTCCCCACCGCCGGGGGTCTCGACCTTGACCACCCGGGCACCGAGGTCGCCGAGCATCATCCCGGCGTGCGGGCCGGCCAGGGCGCGGGTGAGGTCGACGACGAGGACGCCGTCCAGGGGGCCACTCACGGGGGCAGGGTCCTTCCAGCAAGATGACGGAGACGTCCGTCACCCTCTCAGAGGCCCGGGCGACCCGTGAGGCCAGCTGCCACCAGCCGGCAGACGGGCTGCGGACGCCGCCCCGGCCGGCAGGACCGTGCGCGGCGTCGCCTCACCGCTCACCACGTCGGGGGAGTCGCCCGGGGCGGCTGGCTGGTTACGCTGCCCGCCATGTCGAGTCCGTCCACCCCGAGCCAGCGCCCGGCCACCAAGGCCGTCCTCCCCGTTGCCGGGATGGGCACCCGGTTCCTCCCCGCCACCAAGGCGGTTCCCAAGGAGCTGCTGCCGGTCGTCGACCGGCCGGCGCTGCAGTACATCGTGGAGGAGGCGGCGCGCGCCGGGCTGCCTGAGGTGCTCATGGTCACCGGCCGCAACAAGGGCAGCATCGAGGACTTCTTCGACCGCACCCCGGAGCTGGAGACGGCGCTGGAGGCCAAGGGCGACCAGTCGCGGCTGGACGCGGTGCACGCCTCCACCGACGTCGCGCAGGTGCACTTCGTCCGCCAGGGCGAGGCCAAGGGGCTGGGTCACGCGGTGCTGCAGGCCGCGGCCTTCGTCGGGGACGAGCCGTTCGCGGTGCTCCTCGGGGACGACATCATCGACGCCCGCGACCTGCTGCTGGAGCAGATGCTCGCCGTCCAGGCCGAGCACGGCGGTGCCGTCGTGGCGCTGCTCGACGTCGGTGCGGAGAACATCTCCAAGTACGGCGCGGTCGCGGTGGAGGAGGCGAAGGTCTCCGGCGACACCGGGCAGGACGAGGTGTTCCGGGTCACCGGCATGGTCGAGAAGCCCCCGGTCGACGAGGCCCCCAGCTCGCTGGCGATCATCGGCCGCTACGTGCTCCCCCCGGAGGTCTTCGCCGCGATCCGGGAGACCCCGCCCGGCCGGGGCGGGGAGATCCAGCTGACCGACGCCATGCTCAAGCTGGTCGAGGACGGCGTGCCGGTGCACGGCGTCGTCTTCTCCGGCCGGCGCTACGACACCGGGGACAAGCTGGACTACCTCAAGGCCGTCGTCCAGCTCGCCGTCGAGCGGGAGGACCTGGGCCCCGCGTTCGGCCCCTGGCTGCGGGACTTCGTGGCCGACCTGCCCGCCGAGGGCGCGTCGCCGGCCTGACCGGGCCTCCCAGAGGGCACCATCGTCAGGCGCAGGTCCGTCGATCGGCGGCCGTGGTCGCGCCTCGACCACGGGGGACAGGCCCGACGGCGCGAAGGACGACGGTGGTGGGGATGAACGACGACAGCACACGCGGGTGGTTCTCCGGGGGTGGCCGGGACACCAGCCAGCTCGACCTCGGTCAGGGGCAGCTGGTCAAGCCGCGGCGGGAGGGCCAGCTGGTCACGGCTGAGCGCCCGGCGGCCGTCGGCTCCGACACGGTGCAGGTCGACCGGGAGATGTTCGCCTCCGACCGGGTCCCCTCACCGGCCATCGCCACCGGTGACCGCACCCCCGACCCGCTGGCCGACACCGGCTCGGTGGACGTCTCCGGGGTGCGGCTGCGCTCGGTCGAGCAGCACCTGGACGACATCCTGGGCGCCGTGCCGCAGCCGGCCCCGATCGAGCTCGCCGTCCTGGACGCCCAGGGTCTGCTCTGCGCCGAGCTGGTCACCAGCTCCCGCGCCCTGCCGGCCTTCGACCAGGCCGGCCTGGACGGGTACGCCGTCCGCGCCGCGGACACCACCACCGCCACGGTCGAGGTGCCGACCGTGCTGGCCGTCGTGGGGGAGACCTCCGCGGGGTCGGCCGAGACCACCGCCATCGCCGCCGGGCTGGCGCAGAAGGTGGCCGTCGGCGCGATGCTGCCGGCCGGGGCCGACGTCGTCGTCCCGGCCGCCTGGACCGACCAGGGCCTCGCCCGGGTGCAGGTCTACGCCGCGCTGGCGCCGGGCAGCTACGTCCGCCGGATCGGGGACGACGTGAGCCCCGGCGACACGGCCGTGCAGATCGGCACCCCGATCGGCCCGGCGCAGATCAGCCTGCTGGCCGCTGTCGGCCGGGAGCGGGTGGCGGTGCGCCCGCGCCCGCGGATCGCCGTGCTGTGCGCCGGGGACGAGCTGGTCGACGTGGGCGCCACCGTCGGCCCCGGGCAGCAGGTCGACGTCAACAGCTACGCGCTGGCCGCCGCGGCCCGGGACGCCGGAGCCGAGGCCTACCGCGGCGGCATCCTGCCCAACGACAGGCGCCGGATGGTCGAGCTGATCGAGGGGCAGTCGCTGCGCAGCGACGTCGTCCTGATCGCCGGCACCTTCGCCACCGGCGCACCGGACGTCCTGCAGGAGGCCCTCGACGAGCTCGGTGGGCTGTCGTTCACCCAGGTCGCGATGCACCCGGGCCCGGTGCACGCCTTCGGCACGCTGGGACCGACCGGTGTCCCGGTCATCTGCGTGCCCGGCGAGCCGGTCGCCGCGCTGGTCGCCTTCGAGGTCTTCGTCCGCCCGGCGATCCGGCTGATGCTGGGCAAGCGGCAGCTGTTCCGCCGCACGGTGCAGGCCGTCTCGGCCCAGCAGCTGCTCTCCCCGCTGGGGTACCGGCAGTACCTGCACGGCCAGGTCATGCGGCACCCCGACGGCGGGTACGTCGTGGAGCCCATCGGCGACGGCGACCAGGCGATGCTGGCCCGGATGGCCCGCGCCAACTGCCTGATCGTGGTCGACGAGGACGTCACCGAGGTGTCCGCCGGCGGGCTGGTGACGGTCATGCCGATGCTCCTCGGAGGCTGAGCTGGACCCGGCGCTGCACCCCGGCTGGCCGGCTCGGCTGGGCTGGGGACCGGTCGTCCTCGAGCCGCTGCGCCGCGCCGACGCCCGCGAGTGGGCCCGGGTGCGGACGGCGAACGAGGCGTGGCTGACGCCCTGGGAGCCGTCCTCACCGGTGCCCTGGCGCGACCGGCACACCCCGGCCGCCTACCGCGCGATGCGGCGGGCCGCCGGACGGCGGGCGCGGGTCGGGATGTCGCTGCCCTTCGCGCTGTTCGTCGACGGCCGGCTGGCCGGTCAGGTGACGGTCGACAACGTCGTCCGGGGGGCGCTGCGGTCCGGGCACCTCGGCTACTGGGTGGACTCCGCGGTCGCCGGCCGGGGGATCGCCTCGCTGGCGGTGGCGCTGGTCTGCGACCACGCCTTCGGCCCGGTCGGGCTGCACCGGCTGCAGGCCGACATCCGGCCGGAGAACGGGCCGAGCCGCCGGCTGGTCGAGCGGCTGGGCTTCCGCCAGGAGGGGTTGTTCCGCAGCTACCTGGACATCGACGGGGCCTGGCGCGACCACCTCGCGTACGCACTGCTGGTCGAGGACACCGCGGGGAGCCTGCTCACCCGGTGGCGGGCGCAGGCGCCGCGCTGAGCCGGTCGGGGGCGGCAGTGCTCCCTGATCGCTGACCCTCCGTCACCGCTGCAAGACCCGCGGCGGACCCCGACACGCCAACACATCGGGCGCGACGCGCCGACACACCGGAGAACGTCCCGGATATCGGCAGTCCAGGCGCTTACCTTGACTGCCGAGTGACGGATGTGACTCGAGTGGCCCCAGGGATGGGGCCGTCACGGTGTGCCACGGATGGATCGGGGTGGAAGTGATGGGATCGGGCGTTCTGCTGGCCGCTCTCGTCGTGCTGTGGTTCGTGGTCCTGGTGCCGATGGTGGTCACCCGGGGCGACGCACGCACGGGGACCGGCGTGGCCGACTCGGGCCGCACCCTGCAACGGCGCCGTCCGGTGGACCCGGTGGTGCACGCCGAGACCGAGCGGGTGACGATCGACCGGGCCACGCTGGTGAGCAGCGGTGAGCTCAAGGTCGACGTGCACGCGGTCCGCCGCCGCACGCTGGCCGGCCTGGTCGCCCTGGCCGTCCTGGCGCTGGTCGGCGCGCTGACCTACCGCTCCTGGCTGTGGGCGCCGCAGGTGCTCCTCGACGTCGCCGTGGTCGGCTACCTCATGGTGATCCGGGCCGCAGCGCAGCGCGAGCGGCGGGCCGCGGCCCGCCGCCGGGCCCGGGCCGCGCAGCGGCCGCGCAGCCGCGCCCCGGAGGCCTGGCCGATGCCGCAGCGGCCCGCCGCGCAGCGTCCCGCCGCCCGGCCCGGCCCGGTGGTCACCGCCGAGACCGGACCGGTCCACCCCAGCGCGCCGCTGGCCCCGGTGCACCCGCTGCGCCCCGGCCGGGTGGTCGCCGCCCGCACGCCGGTCTCGGCCGGCTGGCAGCAGAGCGCCGTCGTCGGGCTGGACGACGAGGACATCGGCTTCGCCGAGATCGACGTCTACCGGCCCCGCGCGGCCAACGGCTGACAGGAAGGACCCTCCTGGCCGCCGACCCCGTGTCGGCGCCGGGAAGGGGGACGGTAGGCTCTCCGTCCGAGGGGCTGTGGCGCAGTCCGGTAGCGCACCTCGTTCGCATCGAGGGGGTCAGGGGTTCAATTCCCCTCAGCTCCACCCTCGTCAGGCCGGGCCCATCGGGCCCGGCCTGACGCATCTCCTCAGCCCGCGCCGGGGAAGTCCGGTCGGCGTCCCTCCAGGAACGCGGTGACGCCCTCCCGGCTCTCCGGGTCCGTGGCGGACACCCGGATCAGCCGCTCCTCGTCCACGAGCTGCTCCTCCAGCGTGCGGACCGCCGCCCGGCGGACCAGCCCGCGGGTGCGCACCATCGACCTGATAGGTCCGGCCGCCACCTGGTGGGCCAGGGCGGTGACGACGTCGAGCAGCTCGTCGTCGTCGACCAGCCGGGCGACCAGGCCGAACAGGTGCGCGTCGGCGGCGCTGAGCGTGCCGTCGGTGAGCATCAGCTCCAGCGCGCGCGGTGCCCCCAGTGCCCGGGTCAGCGCCCACGACGTCCCGCCGTCGGGGGTGAGGCCGAGGCCGCCGTAGGCCGGCCGCAGCTTGGTGTTGCGGGCGCAGACCACGATGTCGCAGGCGCCGAGCAGGCCGAGCCCGGCGCCGGCCACCGCGCCGTGCACGCCGGCCACCACCGGGACCTCGCAGTACAGCAGGGCCCGGATCGTCCCGTGCCAGGTCTGCGCGAGCCGGCCGATGACCTCGGGCAGGTCGTCCGCGGCGGCCGCGAAGGCGCGGACGTCCCCGCCGACGCAGAACCTCGGTCCGGTGGCGGTCAGCAGCACCGCCCGGGCGCCGGCGGGCCGTTGCGCGATCGCTGCACCGAGCTGCTCGGCCATCGCCTGGTCCACGACGTTGCCCGCCGTGGGGTTGTCGAGGGTGAGGTGCCAGACGTCGCCGTCCAGCGCGGTGGTCACCGGTCCGGTCATCGTGGGGAGCTCCCTGTCGTCGGAGCCCTCACGCTAGGGGCCGGTCGGCGTCCCCGCTGGGGACGCAACGACGCCCCGGTCGCCGGTGACCGGGGCGTCGCGTGTGCAGGAGGTCCCTCAGGAGCGGGTGGCGGAATCCCTCCGGGCCACCAGCTCCGGCTCGACCTCCTGGTCGATGGCGCCGGGCGCGCCGCCGAACTCGTCGGCGACCTCCCCGGCGACGTCGTCGGGCTCCCCGGAGCCGGCGGCCATCTCCGCGTCGGCCGCGGTGAGCATCCGGTGGCCGGTGGACAGCACGGCGATGGCCAGCACCACGGCGACCGCGCCGACGACGAAGGGCACGTGCAGGCCGTAGTGCTCGGCCAGCTTGCCGGCGGCGTAGGGCGCCAGGCCGCCGCCGAGGAACCGGACGAAGCCGTAGGCGGCCGAGGCGACCGGGCGGGGCACCGGCGAGACGAGCATGACCGCCTGGGTGGTCAGCGTGTTGTTGATCCCGACGACGATGCCGGAGGCGATCACGCAGGTGATCAGCGCCCAGCGGACGTCGGTGAACAGGCCGATCAGCAGCAGCAGGACGGCGAAGAGACCGAGTGCCCCGTACAGCGAGGGCGCGGTGCCGAAGCGGGCCTGCAGCCGGGGCGCACCGATGACCGCGAAGAACGCGACCAGCAGCCCCCAGCCGAAGAACACGAAGCCGAGCTGGATCGCGGAGAGCTCCATCGGGTAGGGCGCGTAGCCCAGCATGGTGAAGAAGCCCCAGTTGTAGAACAGGGCGGTCAGGCTCATGGTCAGCAGGCTGCGGTGCCGCAGCGCCCTCAGCGGTGCCGACAGCGGGGTCGGTTCGGCCGGCTTGGGCGTGGCGTCGAGCAGCACGACGGTGGCCAGCAGTGCGATCGCCATGAGGACGGCGACGCCGAAGAACGGCCCCCGCCAGCTGACGTCGCCCAGCAGGCCGCCGACCAGCGGACCGGCCGCGATGCCGAGGCCGAGTGCGGCCTCGTAGAGGACGATCGCACCGGCGAAGCCACCGGAGGCCGAGGCGACGATGACCGCCAGCGAGGTGGCGATGAACAGCGCGTTGCCCAGGCCCCAGCCGGCGCGGAAGCCGACGATCTCGTTGATCGAGCCGGACAGCCCGGCCAGGGCGGAGAAGACGACGATCACGGCCAGGCCGGTGATCAGCGTCCTCTTGGCGCCGATCCGGCTGGACACCCAGTTGGTGCCGAGCATCGCGACCGCGGTGACCACCAGGTAGCTGGTGAACAGCAGGCTGACCTGGCTGGGCGTGGCGTCCAGCTGCGCGGACAGCGCCGGGAGGATCGGGTCGACCAGGCCGATGCCCATGAAGCTGACGACGCAGGCGAAGGCGACCGCGAAGACCGCCTTGGGTTGGGCTGACATGCTCGTGGTGCTGGCGCCGCCGTGTGCGGACACGAGTTCCTCCGGTTCAGGGGTGGGGAAGGGCGCCGGCCAGCCGGGCGGCGCGGTCCTCGCGACGCCGGTCCAGCAGCTCCGCACCAGCCGCGGTGAGGCTGAGCAGCACCGCCCGGCCGTCGCCGGGGTCGGTGCGCCGCTGCACCGGGCCGGCGTCGACGAGCCGGCTGACGAGCGCGGTCATCGAGGGCTGGCTCAGCCCCTGGCGGTCCAGGGTGAGCCGGCGCAGCCCGATGACCACGTCGTCCAGCTGCTCGGCGAGCTGCCCGCGGTCGACGTCCACCGTTCAGTTGTACAACCCAACTATGTGTCCCCGCCAGTCCGGGTGACCGAGCAGACACGGCTCGCCGCCGGGGGAGCCCTGCTCCGCTCAAGGACGCAGGTCGCAGTGCCGATGACCCACCGGACAGGGGGAGTGGGCCCCACGCGGGCGGAATGGCAGAGGGGGCAGCCGTGGTCACCGGGACAGCCGTGGACGACGAGGCGCAGCCCGCTGCCGCCGACGTGCCCCCGGCCGCCGTCGCACCGGCCGCCGACCCGCACGCGACCGCGCCGGAGGGGCGCAGGCTGGTCCTGCTGGCCTACGTCGTCGGCTTCGCCCTGGTCGCGCTCAGCTTTGGCCTCGACCGCACCCTCGGCGTCGTCGCCGGCCTGCTCAACGTCGTCTTCGGCGTCTACTTCTGCCGGCACCTCGCCTTCTCGGTCGCCGCGGCGCGCTGGGCCGAGAACGACATGCTCGCCGCCGACGTCGGGCTGGACGGCTACACCCCCTCGGTCGCGGTCTTCGTCGGCTGCAAGGACGAGGAGCTCGTCGTCGACGGCATGGTCACCGCACTGCTCGCGCTGGACTACCCGGTGGACCGGCTCACCCTGGTGGTCGTCGACGACGGGTCCGACGACAGCACCGGCGCCCGGCTGGACGGCTGGGCCGCGCGCGAACCGCGGCTGCGCGTCCTGCACCGCGCGCCCGGCTCCGGCGGCGGCAAGTCCGGTGCCCTCAACGACGCCCTCGGCCTGGTCGACGCCGAGGTCGCCGTCGTCTTCGATGCCGACCACGAGCCGGACCAGGCGTCGCTGCGCCGCCTGGTCCGCCACTTCCGGGACCCGGTCGTCGGCGCGGTCATGGGCCGCTGCGTCGTCCGCAACGGCCGGGACTCCCAGATGGCCGGGACGGTCTTCGTCGACTACCTGTCCGGCTACCTGGTCAACGAGTACGGCCGGCAGGCGCTGTTCGAGCTGCCGGCGTACGGCGGGGCGAACTGCGCGGTCCGGATGACGACGCTGCGGCGCCTGGGCGGGTGGAACCCGCACTCGGTCACCGAGGACACCGACCTGACCCTGCGCGTGCTGCTGGCCGGCGAGCGGGTCCGCTACGACCTGTCCGCCGTCGACTTCGAGGAGGCGGTGGTCAGCGCCCAGCGGTTCTGGAAGCAGCGCTACCGCTGGGCGCGGGGTCACCAGAAGTGCTTCCGGGACCACTGGCGCCCGCTCATGCGGTCCCCGCACCTGTCCGGGGTCGAGAAGGTCGAGACGACGTTGTTCCTGCTCGTCTACCACGTGCCGCTGCTCAGCGGGATCGGGCTGCTGCTGACCGTGCTGCGTGCCTTCGGCATCGGCGACCTGCCGGCTGTCGGGGTGCTCCCGCTGTCCATGCTGCTGTTCATCGGACCGCTGGCCGAGCTCTCCGTCGGGCTGCTCGTCGGACGGGTCGAGCGGCGCGCCGCCTGGCGGCTGCTCGGCTTCCTCCCGGCCTTCGCGCTGTCGATCTGGGTCACCACCCGCGCCTACCTCGACGGCATGCTCGGCCGCCCGTACACCTGGGTGAAGACGACGCGGTCCGGCGCCACCTCGACGGTCCGGACCGTCCCGCCGCCCGCCGCGCCGGCCGCCTCCGGGACCGGTGCGTGATGGCCGGGACGGACGTGCTCCCCGACGGGCGGCACCGCCACCGGCAGTCCCGGCGCAGCAGCCGGCGGCTGCGGCCGGTGCTGGTCGACCTGCTGCTGGCGGTGGCGATCTGCGCGGTCGGCTACCGGTACGGCGCCGGCTTCCTCCAGGAGCACGAGGCCCGCTGGGTGGCCCAGGTGCTCGGCCTGCTCGGCGTCGACTCCGTCTCCGGCAGCCTGCCGCGCCACGTCCTGGTCTTCCGGCCCGACGGTGAGGTCATCCTGGCCGAGGTCACCGCGTCCTGCTCCTCGATCCTGTCCGTGCTCGGGCTGACCGCGCTGACCGCCGTCGTGCTGCGGAGCCGGCGCCACCACGCGGTGGCCGGGCTGGTCGTCGCCGTCGCCGCGCTGCTGGCGCTCAACCACCTGCGGCTGCTCGCCTCCACCCTCGCCGGGCTGGCGTGGGGCACGCCGGCTCTCGTCCTCTTCCACGACTGGGTGGGCACCGTCTGGAACCTGGCGGCGACCCTGGGCGGCTTCCTGCTGATGATCTGCATCACGCTGCCCACCGCCGAGCGCGCCGAGCAGGACGTCGCCGGCCGGCACACCGCCCGCCGGCCGGACAGCTGGGCGCGGCCGGGCCTGGGCTACCGGCTCGCGGACGACCCGACGCCGATCGTGTCCCGGCGCTGGAACCTGACCGGCGCGCTGTACCGCTACGTGCTGCCGCGCCGAACCGCGGCGTGGCTGGCCGCTCGCCGGGAGGCCGACCGCATCGACTACCGGATCGGGCACCTGCTCCCGGCCGAGCGGGCCGAGCGGGTCCGGGCCCTGGTCGCCGACGGCCTCGGGGTCCATTCCGCCTCGCTCATCGCCGTGGCCACCTACGACGAGGACCCCTACGTCCTGGGCGTCCTCGCCGAGGCCGTCGCCGCCCGGCAGTGGGAACCGGTCACCGGCCCCCGGGTGGCCGCGCTGCGGCTCTGGGCCCGGGGCTGGCTGCTGCCGCGCTCGGTGCCCGGGGTCCCGCCGATGGACGACACCCTGCCGGTGCCCCGCTCCGCCCTGTCCCGGCCGCCGGTGCGGCCGACGCCCCTCCTACCGATCCAGGACCCACGATGACCTCCGCCCTGCCCCAGCCCCGGTCGGCTCCCGCCGCCCCGGGACCCGCGCCCACGGTGCACCCGGACGGCGGTGCCCCGGCCGTGCTGGTCACCGGCGCCGGCGGACCGGCCGGCGTCGCGGTGATCCGCCGCCTGGTCGCGCTCGGCCACCGGGTGGTGGCCGCCGATGCCGACCCCGCGGCGGCCGGGGGCGCACTGGCCACCGTGGGCGTGACCGTGCCGCGCGGGGACCACCCGCGCTTCGTGGACGCGCTCCTCGGGGTCGCGGCCGCGCAGGGGGCCGACGCGCTCGTCAGCACCGTGGCCGAGGAGCTGCCGCAGCTGACCGCCGGCGCCGACCGGCTGGCCGCGGCCGGCATCGCCAGCTGGCTGCCGGCGCTGGCCGCCGTGGACCTGTGCTGCGACAAGGAGGCCTTCGCCCGGCGGATGGCGGCCGCCGGCGTGCCGCACCCGGCCACCGCGGCGGACGAGCTCGCCGGCGTCCCCGGTCCGTGGGTGGTCAAGCCCCGCGCGGGCCGGGGCAGCCGGGGGGTGCGGTTGCTCGACGACCGGGCCGAGGTCGCCGCGGCACTGCGCGAGGGTGCCGACCTCATCGCCCAGACCCGGCTGGCCGGCCGGGAGTTCACCGCCGACGCCCTCGTCGACCGGGCCGGAGGGCTGCGCGTCGTCGTCCCGCGGTGGCGGGAGGAGACCAAGGCCGGCATCTCGGTGAAGGGCCGGACGTTCACCTCCGCCGCCGTCACCGCCGTCGTCGCCGGGGCGCTGGCCGCGGTGGGGCTGACCGGGCCGGCCAACGTGCAGGGCTTCGTCGCCGACGACGGGGCGGTGACCGTCGTCGAGATCAACCCGCGCTTCTCCGGCGGGCTGCCGCTGACCCTCGCAGCCGGGGCCGACGTCGTCGCCGCCTACCTGACCGGGGTCCGCGAGCCGGACGCGCCGCTCCCGGACCTGTCCTTCCGGCCGGGTGTCTCGATGAGCCGCTACTTCGCCGAGACCTACGCCAGCGAGGACGGCAGCCCGGTCGCTGATCCCTGCGTCCCGGCGGCGGTCCACGCATGAGCCGCCGGCGGCACCTGCTCGTGCCGTTCGGCACCCGTCCCGAGGTCGTCAAGCTGGCTCCTGTCGTCAGCGCCCTGCAGGCCGCCGGGCACCGGGTCAGCGTGGTGGACACCGGCCAGCACACCGACCCGGCGATGGGCTCGGAGCTGCAGACGGCGCTGGGGCTCACCCCCGGGCACCGCTTCCGGCTGCCGACCGACCCGGCCGAGCGGGCGGGCGCGCTGCACGCCGACGCGGCGCGGGCGGTCGCCCGGTCCGCGCCGGACGTCGTCCTGGCGCTCGGGGACACCGCCACGGTGCCCGCCTACGCCCTGGCCGCGCGCGCCGCCGGCGTGCCGTTCGCGCACCTCGAGGCCGGCCTGCGCAGCCTCAACCCGCGCAGCGTGGAGGAGGTGAACCGGCGCGTCGCCGCCGCAGCCGCCCAGCTGCACTTCGCGCCCACCGAGCGGGCCGCGGCGTTCCTCTCCGCCGAGGGGGTCGACCCCGAGCGCGTCTTCGTCGTCGGCAACCCGGTGATCGACACCCTCGTCGCGCGGGGGGTCCGGCGGGTCCCGCCGGCCGAGCGCTCCGGCGTGCTGGTCACCGCCCACCGGCCCACCAACGTGGACGACCCCGTCCGCCTCGCCCGTCTGGTCGCCGTGGTCCGGGGGCTCGCCGAGGAGGTCGGGCCGGTGACGTTCCCGGTGCACCCGCGCACCCGGTCCCGCCTCGCCGCCGCCGGGCTCGCCGACGCGCTGGACCACCCGCGGATCACCCTCACCGGGCCGGTGGCCCACGACGTCCTGCTCGCCGCCCTCGCGTCCGCGCGGCTGGCGGTGACCGACTCCGGCGGGATCCAGGAGGAGGCGGCGTACCTGGGCGTGCCGGTCGTGGTGCTGCGCGGCTCGACCCCGCGGTGGGAGGGCGTGGAGGCGGGGACGACGACCCTCGCCGGGCTGGCCGACGACCGGGCGGCTGCGGCCGTGCTGACCGCAGCCGCCGGCCACACCAGCCTCGAAGGCCAGGAGCGGGCCGTGACGGTGCCGTGCCCCTACGGCGACGGGACGACGGGCGCGCAGGTCGCCGCCGTCCTGGCCGACGAGCGGACCGATGCCCTGCTGGCGCTCGACGAGCCGGACTTCACCGACGGTCGCCTGCCGTGGTGACCGGCTGGTCGGGGCCCCCGCCGCTGGGCGTGGTCGTCGACCTCGACGACACGCTGTACCCGCAGGCGGAGTACCTGGCGTCGGCCGCCGCGGCGGTGGGGGAGGCGGCCGGGGCCGCCGGGCTGGACGGCGGTGCGGTGCACGCCGCGCTGCGGCGCGAGCTCGCCACCGGGTCCGATGCCGGCGGCACCATCGACCGGGCGCTGCTCGCCGTGGGCGTGCCCGCCGCCGAGCTGCCCGGGTACGTCCCGGCGCTGGTGGCGACGTTCACCGGGCACACCCCGCCCCGGCTCGTGCCGTACCCCGGGGTCGAGGAGGCGCTGCGCGCACTGGCCGCCGCCGCGCCGCTGGCCTGCCTCACCGACGGCAACCCGGTGATCCAGGCGGCGAAGCTGACCGCGACCGGCCTGCTGCCGCTGCTGCCGGTCGTCGTCGTCACCGACGCCCTCGGCGGGCGGGGAGTCCGCAAGCCGCACCCCGCGGGCATCGAGGCGGTCGCGTCGGCGCTGGGCGTACCGGCGGCGCGGCTGCTGGTCATCGGTGACCGGCCGGGCAAGGACGTCGCGGTGGCCGCGGCGGTGGGCGCCCGGGCGATCCGGGTCCGGCAGGGGGAGTACGCGGCCGCCCCCGACTCGCCGTCGGCCTGGGCGGTCGCCGGCTCCTTCCCGGCAGCGGCCGACCTGGCGCTCGGCGTGCTGGGAGCTGCGGTCACCGGCGGACGCGGTGTGACCACCCGCTCGGGTGACGCTGCGCACCCGCGCTCCAGCTCCCCGCCGTCCCCGCCGATGAGGTCGGGACGGGCGGATGAGCCGCCTCCGGAGCGAGGACACCGATCATGAGCATGGAGTCCAGGATGCGCCGGCGCGCCGGTGCCGCCCGTACCGGTCTGGTCGCGGTCATCGGCCTCGTCGGGCTCCTGGCCGCCCCGGGTACGGCCGTCGCCCAGTCCGGCGTGGTCACCCCGCTGTTCGAGTGCGTCACGAAGCTCCACGGCGCGGCCGGGTGGACGGCGCTGATGGGCTACTCGAACAGCAGCAACGCCCCCGTGACCTGGGCCGTCGGTCCCGAGAACGTGCTGCGGCCGAGCGCGCGGAACGGCGAGCAGCCGACCACGTTCCAGCCGGGCGTCCACCGCGGGGTGTTCACCGTCGCGTTCACGACCGGGAACTCGGTGTCCTGGACCGTCGGTGGCAGTTCCGTGGTCGCGACCATGAACGCCAAGCGCTGCCCGGCCTCGACCGAGCTGCCCGCGGAGGGCAACGGCACCGGGCCGGCGATCGTGCTGGTCGGCGCCGGCGTGATCGGCGCGGTGGCCCTGCACCGGGCCCGCCGCCGGCCGCTGCCCACCACCGTCCGCACCGAGGGAGGCCGGGACGATGCGTAGGGTCCTGGCCGTCGGGGCGCACCCCGACGACATCGAGCTCGGGTGCGGCGGGACCCTGCTGGCCCACTCCGCGGCCGGGGACGCCGTGACCATGCTGGTGATGACCGGCGGGGAGAACGGCCCCGGCGACGACGCGGCGGTCGTCGGCCGCCGTGCCGAGCAGGAGCGGGCCGCCCGCACCCTCGGTGCCGGGCTGCTGTGGGGCGGGCTGCGCGACTGCACGCTCACCCCGGACGCCGCCACGGTCGCCGTCGTCGAGCGGGCCCTGGCCGAGACCGACGCCGACGTCGTCTACGTGCACGCCCCCGACGACAGCCACCAGGACCACCGGGCCACCGCGGCGGCCACGCTGTCGGCCGCCCGCCGCCTGTCCCGGGTGCTGCACTACCAGAGCCCCTCGACCCTGACCTTCAGCCCGACCACATTCGTCGACGTCACCGCCTACCTGTCGGGCAAGCTGGCCGCGCTCGGGGCGCACGCCTCGCAGGTGGAGATGTCGGCCATGGTGGAGCCGGACGCCGTCGTCGCCTCCGCCCGGCACTGGGGCGCCCAGGCGCGGATCGGCTACGCGGAGGCGTTCGCCCCCACCCGGATGGTGCTGGACCTGGCGCCTGCGCCGCGGCACCCCGTCGAGGAGATCCCGGAGGCCCACCGGCTCGTCCCGGCAGGCTTCCCGTCGGTCGCCGTCCGTTGATCCCGGCTGGGTCCCGGGGCGTCAGAACCAGGAGGGGAACCACATCCGCTGGGCCCACTCCGCGTGCGACAGCGGCTGCCCGGTGAGGATCGGGTAGAAGAAGACGAAGGTCATCGCCACCGCGGCGAGGTACAGGCAGACCGCCGCGAGCCCGATCCGGCGGCGCAGCGCGCTGGCCCGGGCGGCACCGAGCACGTCCTGCAGCACCAGGGTCACCGCCAGCACGAAGAACGGCAGCACCGGTGCCATGTAGAAGATGAACATGGTCCGGTCGAGGTTGACGAACCAGGTGAGCCAGCCCGCGGCGATGCCGACGCCGACGGTCAGCGCGGTGGGGTCGCGGCGCGCGACGAGCCGCCAGACCAGCCACACCAGCGCCGGGGCGAACGCGAACCACAGCGTCGGCGTCCCGAGCATCAGGATGTACCGGATCACCTGGTTGCCCTCGGGGTCGGTGAGCCCCTGGGGGTTCCACAGCAGGATCGGGCGGCCGTCGACCAGCCACGACCACGGCTCGGACTGCCACGGGTGCGGCGTCGACAGCCCGTTGTGGAACCGCAGCCACTCGCCGTGCATGTGCCACAGCGAGCGCAGGGCGCCCGGGACGAACGGGAACGCGGTGTCCGGGTGCTGCTCGGCCCAGTGCCGGCCCTGGGAGTCCTCGCCGCGGAACCAGCCGGTGAACGTCGCCAGGTAGGCCAGTACCGGCAGGACGCCGAGGGCCCACGCGGCGCCCGGCAGACCGCGGCGCAGCGCTACGGCCGTCGGCCGGGCGACGCCCGCCTCGCGCCACGCCGACCGGTCCCACCACAGCGAGAGCAGTGCGAAGAAGGCCAGGAAGTAGACGCCGCTCCACTTGGTCGCGCAGGCGCAACCGAACAGCACGCCGGCGGCCAGCCGCCAGGTCCGCGGACCGAGCGCGAACCCGCTCCGCGTCACCCGGGCCGCGCCGTCGCGCACCCGGGCCCGCACCTGGTCCCGGTCGACCACCAGGCAGCTGACCGCGCACACCACGAACATCTGCAGGAAGACGTCGAGCAGCCCGATCCGGCCGAGGCTGAACGACAGCCCGTCCAGCGCGAGCAGCAGACCGGCCACCAGGCCGAGCAGGGTCGAGCCGGTCAGCCGCCGCGCCAGCCGGGTCAGGACGACGACGGCGATGGTGCCGGCCACCGCGCTGGGCAGCCGCCAGCCGAACGAGTCGTAGCCGAAGAAGTGCTCGCCGACCGCGATCAGCAGCTTGCCCAGCGGCGGGTGGACGATGAACGTGTAGCCGCGGTTGTACTCGTACCCGAGCTCCAGGACCTCCCGGGCCTCGGGCGGGTAGTACGCCTCGTCGAAGACCAGGTCCGCCGGGTAGCTGATGTCCCACAGCCGGGTCACCAGCGTGGCCACCCCGAGCACCGCGGTGAGGACGGCGGCCAGCCGGCGGTCGCGGGGGAGCGGCGGGGTGGACTGGCGGCGCGGCCGGGGGAGTGCGGGGAGCCGGCGCGGCCGCGGGTCCTCGGGAGCCGACTCCGTCCGCTCGGGGGTCAGCACCGCCATGGGCGCCAGGGTAGACAAAGGACCTGCCTGCCCCCCGGCACTCGCAGGCTCGCGCCGGGCCCCTGCAGGCAGGCCGAGGGGATCGGTCGTGGCAGGGTCGGGGCATGACGGGACGTCTCGTGCTCGGTGGTGCGCCGCTCGGGCAGCCCGGCGACGTCGGCCCCCGGTTGCGCGAGGTGCTGGCCACCGCCGACGTGCTCGCCGTCGAGGACACCCGCCGGCTGCACCGGCTGGCCGCCGACCTCGGGGTGACGTTCACCGGGCGGCTGGTCAGCTTCTACGAGTCGGTCGAGCAGGCCCGGCTGCCCGGGCTGGTGGCCGCCATGCGGGACGGTGCCACGGTGCTGCTGCTCACCGACGCCGGCATGCCCTCGGTCTCCGACCCCGGGTACACGCTGGTGCGGGCCGCGATCGAGGCGGACATCGCCGTCACCTCGGTGCCCGGCCCGTCCGCCGTCGTCACCGCGCTGGCCGTGTCCGGGCTGCCGACCGACCGGTTCTGCTTCGAGGGGTTCCTGCCGCGCAAGGGCGGTGAGCGCCGGGCCGCGCTGGCCGCGCTGGCCGGGGAGCTCCGCACGATGGTGTTCTACGAGTCGCCGCACCGGCTCGCCGAGGCGCTGGCCGACGCCGCCGGCGCCTTCGGTGCCGACCGTCCGGCCGCCGTCTGCCGCGAGCTGACCAAGACCCACGAGGAGGTCCGCCGCGGGCCGCTGGGCGAGCTGGCGAGCTGGGCCGCCGAGGGCGTGCGCGGGGAGATCACCCTGGTCGTCGCGGGCGCCGTCGCCGGGCCGGTGTCGATGTCGCCGGCCGAGCTCGCCGCGGAGGTGGCGGCCGAGGAGGCCGCCGGTGCCGACCGCAAGGAGGCCATCCGCACGGTCGTGGGGCGCACCGGGCTGTCCCGCCGGGTGGTCTACGACGCCGTCGTCGCCGCCAAGACCCCCTGACCCCGCCCTTCGCGCGCCGAGAGTGCGCTGATCGTCACCATCCGCGCCGCAGGACGACGACGAGCGCACTCTCAGCGGCTGTTTGGCTCAACGGCTCAGCGCCGCGCCCAGCCTCGCCAGCAGGTCGGCCGGACGGTGCAGGTCGGCGGCGGTCACGAAGAAGACCCGCCAACCGGCTGCCTGGATGCGGTTGAGGCGTCGCCGGTCCTCGCGGAACTGGCCGGGCTCCGCGTGCCAGGTCCCGTCGTACTCGACGGCCAGCCGCCGGTCGGGCCACCCGAAGTCCACCCGCGCCACGAACACCGTGCCGTGGCGCACCCGGAACTGCGCGACGGGGACAGGCAGATCGCTCCGGACCAGGAGCAACCGCAGGTGCGTCTCCTGCGGCGACTCGGCCAGCCCGTCGGCCAGCGCACTCGCCTCGCGCACGCGGCGGCACCCGCGTCCGGTGAGCTCCCGGGCAGCGGCACGTACCGGTTCCAGGTCGACCTTCCCAGACACCACCATCTGGTCGATCGCGGCGACGGCGTCGTCCAGGGGCAGGTGGCGGGCGACGGAGACGGTGGTCGCCTCCGGGGTGGTGGTGCGCACGCCACGGCGTCGGCACAGCGACTGGTCGGGGATCGGTTCCCGTCGGACGCGCAGCCCGCTGACCCGCACGGGGTGGCTGCCCGGCGGCAGGGTGACCTCGACGTCGTCCTCCGGGCCGGCCAGGTCGACGCCCCACAGGACGGCGGCGCTGGCACCGGTGACGACGGCATCGGGCCGGAGCACCGCGGCCGCCTGGACGCGCAGCAGGTGCGTCACCGGCAGCTCAGCGTGCACGTAGACGTCAGGGAACAGCCGCCGCCACGACCGGTGCCGCAGCTGCCGGGCGGTCAGCAGCCCGCGCCGCACCGCGGCGGAGCCACGGAACGGGCCGGCGAGGAGCTCCGGTGGTGCGGGCACGGACACCCGGGAACCGTGCCCGACCAGCGCCCCTCCGCGCTGGCGTCGTCCACAGCACGTCGAGTGTGCGCTGATCGTCGCTGCCCGGGCCGATGGGCGACGGTCAGCGCACTCTCGATGTCAGGCCGCGGCTACAGCCAGTGGTTGCGCTTGAAGCCGCGGTAGAGCAGGAAGCAGAGGGTGGCCATCAGCAGCAGTGCGAAGGGGTACCCGAAGTCCCAGTGCAGTTCGGGCATGTGATCGAAGTTCATCCCGTAAACCCCCGCGATCAGCGTGGGCGCGGCGATCAGGCCGGCGTAGGAGGAGATCGTGCGCATGTCGTCGTTCTGCGCCACCGAGATCCGGGCCAGCGCGGCCTGGAGGATGTTCGACAGCAGCTCGTCGAGGCCGGCCACCTGGTCCCGGACCCGCAGGGCGTGGTCCTGGACGTCGCGGAAGTAGGACCGCATCGCGTCGGGCACCAGGTCGTGTGGCCGCTCCGCCAGGATCGACAGCGGGACCTCCAGCGGCTGCACCGCCCGGCGCAGCTGGACCAGCTCCCGCTTGAGCTGGTAGATCCGCGGGGTGTCGTCGGCGCGAGAGGGGCTGAACACCGACGCCTCGAGCTCCTCGACGTCGTCCTCGACGGCCTCGGCCACCTCGACGAAGTGGTCGGCCACCAGGTCGCTGACCGCGTAGAGCACCGACGAGGGACCCAGCTGCAGGAGGTCGGTCTGGCCCTCCAGGCTGTTCCGCAGGTCCTTGAGGCCGCCGTGGTCACCGTGCCGCACGGTGATCACGTAGTGGCTGCCGAGGAAGACCATGACCTCGCCGGTGTTCACCACCTCGCTGGTGGCCGTGAGCGTGTCGTGTTCCACGTACCGCGCGGTCTTCAGCACCATGAACAGGCTGTCGTCGTAGCTGTCCAGCTTCGGCCGCTGGTGGGCCTCGACGGCGTCCTCCACCGCGAGCGGGTGCAGCCCGTAGACGGCGGCCACCCCCGCGAGGTCGGCCTCGGTCGGCTCGTGCAGCCCCAGCCACACGAAGCCGTCGTTCTCCACCGCCGCCCGCAGCGCCTCGTCGTAGGCCACCGGGGTCTGCCGCCGGCCGTCGACGTACACCGCGCAGTCGACCACGAAGTCGGTGGCCCGCTGTTCGGTGGCGGGCACGGTGGGCGCACCGGCCGGGCGCGGGCGGCGCACCTGGGGCAGCCGTGACCGGGCGCCGGAAGTGCTGTCGGTGCTGGTCACCGGGTTCTCCTGGTCTCTCGTGCGACCGGTCGGGACCGGCCGGATGGTGTTCAGAGCGTAGGTCTGCGGGATGGGCCGCCCTGTGGGACGCTCCCCGCACGGATGATCACCAGTCGGACGGTGGCTGAGGCACCGCCCGCTCGAGGGGGGTTCCAGTGGCCACCAACCGGGCACGGGTCAAGAGCGTCGAGGAGTCGATCCGCGACACCGAGGAACCCGATCACCAGCTCAAGAAGAACCTCTCCGCCCTGGACCTGACCGTCTTCGGGGTCGGCGTGATCATCGGCACGGGCATCTTCGTGCTCACCGGTGAGGTCGCCAAGACCGACTCCGGACCGGCCGTGGCCATCAGCTTCGTGATCGCCGGCATCGTCTGCGGGCTGGCCGCGATCTGCTACGCGGAGTTCGCCTCCACCGTCCCCGTGGCGGGGTCGGCGTACACGTTCTCCTACGCCACCCTCGGCGAGCTGGTCGCCTGGATCATCGGCTGGGACCTCGTCCTCGAGCTGGCGCTGGGTGCCGCGACGGTGGCGGTCGGCTGGTCCGGCTACCTCAACCAGCTGCTCGGCGACCTGGGCATCCCGCTGCCCACGTCGATCGCGGGGGAGGAGGCGAGGTTCAACATCCCCGCGATGTTCATCGTCGCGGTGATGACGGGCGTGCTGATCCTGGGCATCAAGCTGTCCTCCCGGGTCACCTCGGTGATCGTGGCGATCAAGGTCGCCATCGTCCTGATGGTGATCGGGGTCGGGATCTTCTACGTGAAGGCCGCGAACTACACGCCCTTCATCCCGCCGGCCGAGCCCAGCGAGACCGGCAGCGGCCTCACCGCGCCGCTGATCCAGACCCTGTTCGGCTTCGCGCCCAGCACGTTCGGCGTGGGCGGCATCCTGGCCGGCGCGGCGATCGTCTTCTTCGCCTTCATCGGTTTCGACATCGTCGCGACGGCGGCCGAGGAGACCAAGGACCCCAAGCGGGACCTGCCGCGCGGCATCATCGGCTCGCTCGTCATCTGCACGGTCCTCTACGTCGCCGTGTCCCTGGTCGTGGTGGGCATGCAGAAGTACACCGAGCTGTCCACGTCGGCGCCGCTGGCCGACGCGTTCCGGAGCGTCGGGTTGCCGTTCTTCTCCGGGCTCATCTCGGTGGGGGCCCTGGCCGGGCTGACCTCGGTGGTCATGATCCTGATGCTCGGCCAGTCCCGGGTGCTGTTCGCGATGAGCCGGGACCACCTGCTCCCGCCCACGCTGGGCGCCGTCCACCCGCGGTACGGCACGCCGTACAAGATCACGGTCATCACCGGCATCGTCGTGGCGGTGCTGGCCGGGCTGATCCCGCTGAGCACCCTTGCCGAGCTGGTGAACATCGGCACGCTCTTCGCGTTCGTGCTGGTGTCCTACGCCGTCATCCGGCTGCGCAAGACCCGTCCGGACCTGCACCGGTCCTTCCGCGTGCCACTGGTCCCGCTCCTCCCGTGGCTCTCGGTCGCGGCGAGCATCTACCTGATGCTGAACCTGCCCGGGGAGACCTGGCTGCGGTTCGTGATCTGGATGCTGCTCGGGGTCGCCCTCTACTTCGTCTACGGACGGCGGAACTCCCGGTTCTCCGTCAAGGGCGCGGCCGAGCGCAAGGCAGCGGGACAGCAGGCCGGCGGGGAGCGCTGACCGCCGGGCCTCACCCCCCGGGGTGAGACCCTTCCGTCCTCCCCTCCGGGGGGAGACCGCAGCGCCCGACCTGATCAGGGACACCCGTCCCCGGTCAGGAGGTCCCCGTGCCGAGCGCCCTCGTCGACGCCCGCACCGATCCGCCCGTCGTGGCGGCCCGGTCGCCGCGCCGGGCCGGTCGGCTGCCCGCCCCGGTCGCCGCGGCCGCGGCGCTGGCGGTGCTCCAGTCGCTCGGCCTGCTCGCGCTGGGCCTGACCAGCCTGGACGGCGTCTTCGGCACCGGTGTACGGCCGGACGGCCGGCTGGTCGCGGTCGTCCTCGTGCTGCTCGCCGGCTGGGTCGTGCTGTGCGCCGGCGGCGGGGCCAACCTGGTCGACGGCGCCGGCCGTCAGCTGGTCGTCGCGGTCGCGTGCGGTGAGATCGTGCTGCTGCTCGTCCTCGCCGTCGCCGGCGTGCTCGGCGGGGACGGGGTCTGGCTGGTCGCGCTCGGCCCGCTGCGTGCGCTGCCGGTGCCGGCCCTGGCGCTGCTGACCCTCGGGGTGCCGACCGCGAAGCTGCTGCTGGCCACCGCCCCGTCGGCCGCGTCCTGGGTCGAGGCGGGTGGCCGCCCCAAGACCGTCCGCCCGGCTCGGGACGGGGAGCGCCGGGTGCTCCGCGGGGTCACCCTGGCCTGCATCGGGCTCGCCCTGACCGGCGTCGCCCTGCTCGGCGGGCCGGCCGACCCCCCGACCGGCCCGAGCACCGCTGCGGTCGTCGACGCCCCCTGACCCAGGCGTCCGAACGGCCCGGACGTCACCTCACTACCCTCAGGTCGTGACAGATCGGCACATCCTCACCGCCGTCGCCTGGCCCTACGCCAACGGCCCGCGGCACATCGGGCACGTCTCGGGCTTCGGCGTGCCCTCCGACGTCTTCAGCCGGTACCACCGCATGGCCGGCGACCAGGTGCTGATGGTGAGCGGCACCGACGAGCACGGGACGCCGATCACCGTCGCCGCCGACGCCGAGGGCATCACCCCGCGGGAGATCGCCGACCGGAACAACCGGGTGATCGTCGACGACCTGGCCAGCCTCGGGCTCAGCTACGACCTGTTCACCCGGACGACGACGGCCAACCACGCCGCGATCAGCCAGGAGATCTTCCTCGGGCTGCTCAAGAACGGCTACGTGTTCCCGCAGACGACGCTGGGCGCGATCAGCCCGTCGACCGGGCGCACGCTGCCCGACCGCTACATCGAGGGCACCTGCCCGATCTGCGGCTACGACGGCGCCCGCGGCGACCAGTGCGACAACTGCGGCAACCAGCTGGACCCGGTGGACCTGATCAACCCGGTCAGCCGGATCAACGGCGAGACGCCGAGGTTCGTCGAGAGCGAGCACTACTTCCTCGACCTGCCGGCGTTCGCCCGGGCGCTGGGCGACTGGCTGGCCACCCGCAAGAGCTGGCGGCCCAACGTCCTGAACTTCAGCGTCAACCTGCTCGAGGACCTCAAGCCGCGCAGCTACACCCGGGACATCGACTGGGGCGTGCGGGTGCCGCTGGAGGGCTGGGTCGACCGGCCGGACAAGCGCATCTACGTCTGGTTCGACGCCGTCGTGGGCTACCTGTCGGCGTCGATCGAGTGGGCCCGCCGCTCCGGTGACCCGGAGGCCTGGCGGCAGTGGTGGCAGACGCCGGACGCCGACGCCTACTACTTCATGGGCAAGGACAACATCGTCTTCCACTCCGAGATCTGGCCGGCCCAGCTGCTCGGCTACAACGGCGCGGGGGACAAGGGCGGGACGCCGGGGTCGCTGGGCGCCCTCAACCTGCCGACCGAGGTCGTGTCGAGCGAGTTCCTGACCATGGAGGGGCGCAAGTTCTCCTCCTCGCGGAACGTCGTCATCTACGTCCGGGACTTCCTGTCCCGCTACGACGCGGACGCGCTGCGCTACTTCATCGCCGTCGCCGGCCCGGAGAACCAGGACACCGACTTCACCTGGGCGGAGTTCCTGCGCCGCAACAACGACGAGCTGGTCGCCGGCTGGGGCAACCTGGTCAACCGCTCGGTGTCGATGGCGGCCAAGAACGTCGGCGCCGTCCCGACGCCGGGGGAGCTGACAGACGCCGACCGCGCGCTGCTGGCCACCACGTCGGGGGCCTTCGGGCCGGTCGGTGACCTGCTGGCCCGCAACCGGCAGAAGGCGGCGGCGACCGAGGCGATGCGGGTCGTGGGCGAGGCGAACAAGTACCTGTCCGACCAGGCGCCGTGGAAGCTCAAGGAGGACCCGGCCCGCCGGGACACCGTCCTGCACACCGCGCTGCAGGCGATCAAGGACTGCAACACGCTGCTCACCCCGTTCCTCCCGCACTCCTCGCAGCAGGTGCACGAGCTGCTCGGGGGCACCGGGGTGTGGTCGGTCGCGCCGCAGGTCGTCGAGACCCACGACCTGGACGACGGCTCGCCGTACCCGATCATCACCGGCCCCTACGGCGAGGGGCAGGCGACCTGGGCGTCCACGCCGCTGCCCCCGCCCGGGACGCCGCTGGCCGCGCCGACGCCGGTCTTCACCAAGCTCGACCCCTCGATCGTGGAGGAGGAGCTGGCCCGGCTCGAGGCCGGCGGGACGAGCAGCACGGACGGCGAGGCGTGACCCCCGTCCGGGCCATGGTGGCCAACATGGCCGCCCGGTGAGCCGCTCGGCGTCGTCGCGGGCGAACAAGCGCGGGGAGCCGCCGCCGTCCCCGGAGCCGCTGCCGTCGCCCGCCGTGGACAGCCACACCCACTTCGACATCGCCGTGGGCGGCGAGGACCGCACACCCGCCGAGGCCGAGGTCGACGAGGCGATCGCCGCCGCGGTCGCGGTGAACGTGCCGCGGCTGGTCCAGGTGGGGGTGGACGTCGCCTCCTCGCGCTGGTCGGCGGAGCTCGCCGCCCGGCACCGGAACGTGCTGGCGGCCGTGGCGGTGCACCCCAACGAGGCCGGCGCGGGAGCGGCGACCGAGGCCGCGCTGGCCGAGATCGACCGGCTGGCGGCCCAGCCCCGGGTGCGGGCGGTGGGGGAGACCGGGCTGGACCGCTACCGGACCGGCGAGGACGGCTGGGCACCGCAGGAGGCGTCCTTCCGGGCGCACATCGACATCGCCAAGCGGCACGGGGTCGCCCTGGTCGTCCACGACCGGGACGCCCACGACGACGTGCTGCGGGTGCTCGACGAGGAGGGCGCCCCGGAGCGCACGGTGCTGCACTGCTTCTCCGGTGACGCCGGCTTCGCCCGCGCCTGCATCGAGCGGGGCCACGTGCTGTCCTTCGCCGGGACGCTGACCTTCGGCAACGCCGGCCAGCTGCGGGAGGCGGCGGCGATCACCCCGCTGGACCAGCTCCTCGTGGAGACCGACGCGCCCTTCCTCACCCCCGCCCCGCTGCGCGGTCGCCCGAACTCCGCCCGGCTGGTGCCGCACACCGTGCGCGCCCTCGCCGAGGTCACCGGCACCGATCTCGAGCAGCTCTGCGCCTCCCTCACCGCCAACGCCGAACGGGTGTTCGGGACGTGGCGGCTGGAGGACCCCGCGCCAGTTGCCGCGACGAGCTCGGGCGGTACCGCCTAGCCCGACATCCGGGGCACACTGGGGGCGTGGGCCGCCTCATCGCCGTCGTCCTCTTCATCGCACTGCTCGCCCCGGCCGGGCTGCTCGCGCGGGCCTGGTCGCTCGCCGCCGGTCGCCGGGCGGTCGCGTCGGCCGCCGTCGAGTTCGTCCCGACCACGCCACCGGCGACCGCCCAGCTGGCCCGGCAGGCCGCCCACGGCCGCCGGGTCCGCACGCTGGGCTCCGCCCTCGGCGTGGTCCTGGTCGTGGTGTCGGTCGTCCTCTTCGCCGAGGCGTCGGTCTTCCTGTGGGTGCCGGCCCTGGCCGTCGGCGTGCTCGCCGGCGTCCTGCTGGCCGAGGCGACCCGCCCCCGGGCGCGCTGGGCGCTGAGCAGCCCGCCCCGCCGGCCGCGCCGCGGTGAGCAGATCTCGCCGTCGCTGCTGTGGACCATGCGCGGCATCGTCGTCGGGGACGTCGTGGCGGCGGTCTGGCTGGCCGACGACCTGGGCACCGCGCCGACGGCGGTCGCCCTGTCGGTGCCGCTGGCCGGGTGGCTGCTGGCCGAGGCCGCGCTGGTGCGGGTGCTGGTGCGCCCGCTGCCCGCGGAGGGTGCCGACGTGCCGATCGACGAGGCCCTGCGCACCTGGACCGCCCACCTGGTGGTGGCAGCGGCGACGGTGCTGGCGGTCCTGCCGCTCGGCGCGCTGCTGCTGCGCGCGGCCATCGACCTCGACGACCGGGTGGCCGGCGACGGTGCCGGGCTGCTCCCCGTCGCACTCGTCGCGGGCGGCTTCTCCGCGATCCTGGCCGGGTTGGTGGTGGCCGGGTTCCTGGTGACCTGGTTGCGCCCGGTCCGGCAGACCTCGCACGCCCTGGCTTGATGGAGGACCCCTCTGCCCCCACGCCTCGCGAGCTCGGCGCGGGCCCCTGCAGAGGGGCCGGGTAGTGGCGTTGGCCACGTGGTCATCTGGGCCGCTGAGCGTCCAGTACGGCGTGGACATCACGTTGCGTGTCGGCGCGCCTGCGGAGCGACTGGTCGACATGTTGGTTTCCTGATCGAGCACCGTTGTCTTCCGAAGGCGTTCGTTATCGTGTCGTGACCGACCAGCCGGGGTGGGGAACACCTGGGCGACCAGTCCGCCGGTCCGGGGAACCCCCGGACCCGGACCGACGTCGGGCCGCGCGATGCCGGGCGCCACCTCGGGTGGGGTCCCGTCGGCTGCTGCCCTCGTTCCCCTGCCCGGGTCCAGTGACCCGTGGATGTGTTGTGCGCCGATCCTTGAAGTCCAGTCTCTTCGTCCTGGTCCTGCTGGGCCTCGTGGGCGGTTCCGCCGCCTACTTCCTGGCCCAGAAGACGGTGACCATCACCGTCGACGGGCAGGCGCGGGAGGTCCGCACCTACGCCGACACGGCGGGTGAGGTGCTGGCCGACGAGGGACTGCAGCTCGCGTCTCACGACGTCGTCCTGCCCGACCAGGACGCTGCCGTCGGCGACGGCGACACCATCGTCCTCAACCGGGCCCGGCCGCTGTCGCTGACCGTGGACGGTGTGCGCAGTGACGTCTACACGACCGCGCTGTCGGTCGACGGCGCGCTCGACGAGCTCGGCTACCGCGCGGAGAACCTGGTGCTCTCGGCCAGCCGCAGCGAGCGGCTCCCGCTCGACGGCATGGACCTCTCGATCGCCACCGCCAAGGACGTCACCCTCATCGCCGACGGTCAGCAGCGGATGGTCACCACCACCGCGCAGACCGCCGGCGAGCTGCTCGCCGAGCAGGGCATCGCCCTCTCGCCGACCGACCGCACCTCCCTCTACCCGGCCCAGCCGCTGCTGGACTCGATGGTCCTGCGGGTCACCCGGGTGCAGGTCGAGGACGTCACCGAGGTCCGGACGGTGGACTACGCGACCGTCGAGACCGACGACCCCGAGGCCCCCGAGGGCGACCGCACGGTCACCCGGGACGGCGTCGAGGGCCAGCGGACCATCACCTGGCGGATCACCCGCACCGACGGCGTCGAGACCGGCCGCGAGCAGGTCGACGCCGCCGTCACCACGCCGCCGGTCGACGAGCTGGTCAGCGTGGGCACGAAGGAGGCGCCGGCCCCCGCCGCGAGCACCGCGGTCGTCTCGGCCGACGGCCTGAACTGGGCCGCGCTGGCCCGCTGCGAGTCCGGTGGTCGGCCGGACGCGGTCAGCGCCAGCGGCACCTACCGCGGCCTGTACCAGTTCTCCCGGGCCACCTGGGCCGGCGTGGGCGGCAGCGGGGACCCGGCCGCCGCCTCCGTCGCCGAGCAGACGATGCGCGCGCAGATGCTCTACGCGCGCAGTGGTGCCGGCCAGTGGGGCTGCGGCAGCCACCTGTTCGACTGATGGCGGACCCCGCTGCCGCCCACCGCTCGACGGAGGACCACGTCGGGCCCCTGCAGCGGGGCCGGTCCTGAGCACCGACCCCGAGCAGGGCGACGGACTGCTGGGCCCGGCCGCGATCCGCGACCTGGCCCAGCAGCTCGAGCTGCGACCGACCAAGACCCTCGGGCAGAACTTCCTGCACGACGCCAACACGATCCGGCGGATCGTGCGCACCGCCGACCTCACGCCGGACGACGTCGTCTGCGAGGTCGGCCCCGGGCTGGGGTCGCTGACCCTGGGCCTGCTGCCGGCCTGCGCGCACGTCACCGCCGTGGAGATCGACCCGCGGCTGGCCGAGCAGCTGCCGCGGACCGTCGCCGCCCGGCTGCCCCGGTACGCCGACCGGCTCACCGTGGTGACCGCGGACGCGCTGCGGGTCACCGAGCTGCCCGGACCGCCGCCCACGGCGCTGGTGGCGAACCTGCCGTACAACATCGCCGTCCCGGTGCTGCTGCACCTGCTGGAGCTGCTGCCCTCGCTGCGCAGCGCGCTGGTGCTGGTGCAGGCCGAGGTGGCCGACCGGCTGGCCGCCCGGCCCGGCACGCCGTCCTACGGCGTGCCGAGCGTGAAGGCGGCCTGGTACACCGACGTGCGGAGGGCCGGCAACGTCCCGCGCCCGGTCTTCTGGCCGGTGCCCAACGTCGACTCCGGGCTGGTCGCCCTCACCCGGCGGCCGCCGCCCCCGGGTGACCGGGCCGCCACCTTCGCCGCCGTCGACGCCGCCTTCGCCACCCGGCGCAAGGGGCTGCGGGCCGCGCTGGCGCGGTGGGCGGGCAGCCCCGTGGCGGCCGAGGTCCGGCTGCGCGCCGCCGGGATCGACCCCACCACCCGCGGTGAGCAGCTCTCGGTGACCGACTTCGCCCGGCTTGCCGCCACGGAGTGAGGGCCCTCGTGCCCCCACCACCCGCAGGCTCTCGGCGGGCCGCTGCACAGGGGCCGTCCGGTGCCTCTGCGCTGTTGCGGCAGTGGCAGGGTTGACCGGGTGAGGAACGCGACGTCCGGTGGGCCGGGCAGGCTGGCCGGCAACGGCGCCGTGGCCGCCCGGGCACCGGCGAAGGTCAACGTGCACCTGGGGGTCGGCCGGCTGCGCCCGGACGGCTACCACGAGCTGCAGACGGTGTACCTGGCCGTCTCGCTGTTCGACACGGTCACCGTGCGGCGCGCGGAGGGGCTCTCGCTGACCGTCCGCGGGGAGGGCTCGGGCAACGGCCGTGGCCCGTCGAGCGTGCCCGTGGACCGGCGGAACCTCGTCTGGCAGGCCGCCGAGCTGCTCGCCCGGCACGCGGGCATCTCCGCCGACGCGCACCTGGAGATCGACAAGGCCATCCCGGCCGCCGCCGGGCTGGCCGGGGGGAGCGCGGACGCCGCAGCGGCGCTGGTCGCGCTGGACGCGCTGTGGGGCACCCGGGCCACCCGCGGCGACCTCGCCACGCTCGCCGCCCAGCTGGGCAGCGACGTGCCGTTCAGCCTGCTCGGCGGGGTGGCGCTGGGCACGCACCGGGGCGAGCGGTTGTCCCCGGTGCTGGCCCGCCGGCGGTGGGACTGGGTGCTCGGCATCGCCGGGGACGGCCTGTCGACGCCGGCCGTCTACGCCGAGCTGGACGAGCTGCGGGCGGCCGGGACGCTGCCCGACGGCGCGGAGCTGGCCTCGACCGAGCCGGTGATCGCGGCGCTGCGCAGCGGGCCGGCGCCGGCGCTGGCGGCCGCGCTCGCCAACGACCTGCAGGCACCGGCGCTCCGGCTGCGCCCGGAGCTGCGGCGGGCACTGCGGACCACCACGGACGCCGGCGCCCGCGCCGCGCTGGTCAGCGGGTCCGGACCCACCGTGGCCGGCCTGGCCGACGACGAGGACACCGCCGTGCGGCTGGCGGCCGAGCTCGCCGGCGCGGGCGTCTTCCGCACCGTCCGCGCGGTGCACGGCCCGGTGCACGGGGCCCGGCTGGTCGGCTGAGCACCCGGCGGACGGGCCGGCGGTGCCGCCGGGCGCGACCGTGACCCACGGGGCGCGAGGGGCGGCCGCACGGCCCGCGACCGCGGTGCTGGGTGCCCGGACCCCGGCCCGGCCCTAGGCTCACGGGCGGGGCACCGGTCGTCCACCGGCGTCCCGCGCAGTCGCACCGCCGGTGCGCGACCGCCCCGCGCGGCCGCCCGGCGATGGGGGATGGGGTAATCGGCAGCCCGCCGGCCTTTGGAGCCGGGAAGTCTCGGTTCGAGTCCGAGTCCCCCAGCCAGTCCGCCCGCCGAGGCGCCGCGCCGGCCCGCCGTGGCCGGTGTCCCGCCGCGTCCGCACCACCCGCCATCGCGAGGAGAACCGTGAGCCTGCAGCAGACCCCACCCACCGCCAGCCCCGGCGGCGACGTCGGCGCCGTCGTCGTCCTCGCCGCCGGCCAGGGCACCCGGATGCGGTCGGCCACCCCGAAGGTGCTGCACCGGCTCGGTGGCCGCTCGATGCTCGGGCACGTGCTGGCCGCGGCCGCCCCGCTGGGCGCCGCCCGCACCGTCGTCGTCGTCGGTTCCGGCCGCACGGCGGTGACCGAGCACCTGGCCGACGTCGCGCCCGAGGCCGACGCCGTCGTCCAGGAGGAGCAGCTCGGGTCCGGGCACGCCGCCGCGGTCGCGCTCGATGCGCTCGGCGAGGTGCCGGGTGCGGTGCTCATCGTCAACGGCGACGCACCGCTGCTGCGCGCCGAGACGCTGACCACGCTGGTCCAGGCGCACCGCGACGCCGGGGCCGTGCTCACCGTGCTCACCGCCGAGGTGGCCGACCCGACCGGGCTGGGCCGGATCGTCCGCGACGGGAGCGGCGGCGTGCGGGCCATCGTCGAGGAGCGGGACGCCGACGACGCCACCCGCGCCATCGCCGAGGTCAACGCCGGCGTCTACGTCGGGGACGCCGCCGCCGTGCGGGAGGCGCTCACCCGGGTCGGCGCCGCGAACGACCAGGGCGAGGTCTACCTGACCGACGTCCTCGGGCTGCTGGTGGCCGACGGGGCCACGGTGGGCGGCCACCGGGCGGACGACGCCGCGGACACGCTCGGCTGCAACGACCAGCGTGAGCTCGCCGACCGGCGCCGGACGCTGAACGACCGGGTGCTCGACCGGCTCATGCGCGCCGGCGTCGTGGTGGTCGACCCGATGACCACCTGGGTCGACGTCACCGCGGACGTCGCGGCGGAGGCGGTGCTGCAGCCGGGGACCCAGCTGCTGGGCGCCACGACCGTCGGCGCGGGCGCGGTGGTCGGGCCGGACACCACGCTGCTGGACACCGAGGTCGGCGAGGGCGCCTCGGTCGTCCGCTCGCACGTCACGCTGGCGGTGATCGGCCCCGCCGCCAGCGTCGGCCCGTTCAGCTACCTGCGCCCGGGCTCCGAGCTCGCCCGCGGCGCGAAGGTCGGGGCCTTCGTCGAGACCAAGAACGTGCAGGTCGGCGAGGGCGCCAAGGTGCCGCACCTGTCCTACGTCGGTGACGCCACCATCGGTCAGGGGTCGAACGTGGGGGCGGCGACCGTGTTCGTCAACTACGACGGTGTCGCCAAGCACCGCACCGAGATCGGCGACCACGTCCGAATCGGCTCGGACACGATGCTCGTGGCTCCGGTCACCGTGGGGGACGGCGCCTACACCGCCGCCGGATCGGTGATCACCGAGGACGTGCCGCCCGGGGCGATGGCCGTTGCGCGGGCCCACCAGCGGAATGTGGCAGGCTGGGTGAGCCGACGGCGTCCGGGGACGCTCTCGGCAGAGGCCGCCGCGGCGGCCGGTGCTGCACCGGCTGATGACGCAGCGGACACTCGACCTGCACAGTCCGAGGGTGGCCGGCCGACGGCCACCGCGGGGGACGACGACCACCAGGGACGGCGATGAGCGCGATCCGGCAGACCACCAGCAAGAGCCTGATGCTCTTCTCGGGACGGGCCTACCCCGAGCTGACCACCGAGATCGCCGGGCACCTGGGGGTGACCCCCACCCCGACCGCCTCCTACGAGTTCGCCAACGGTGAGCTCTTCGTGCGGTTCGAGGAGTCGGTGCGCGGCTGCGACGCCTTCGTCGTGCAGAGCCACACCGCGCCGATCAACACCTGGCTCATGGAGCAGCTGATCATGGTCGACGCGCTCAAGCGCGCCTCGGCCAAGCGGATCACGGTCGTCGCGCCGTTCTTCCCCTACGCCCGGCAGGACAAGAAGCACCGCGGCCGGGAGCCGATCTCCGCCCGGCTCGTCGCCGACATGTTCAAGACCGCGGGGGCCGACCGGCTCATGGCCGTCGACCTGCACACCGCGCAGATCCAGGGCTTCTTCGACGGCCCGGTCGACCACCTCTTCGCGATGGACCTGCTGATCGAGGACGTCAAGAAGAAGTGGGGCGACCGCGACCTGACCGTCGTCTCGCCGGACTCCGGCCGCGTCCGGGTCTCCGAGCGGTGGAGCGACAAGCTCGGCGGCACGCCGCTGGCCTTCATCCACAAGACGCGGGACATGACCCGGCCCAACGAGGTCGTCGCCAACCGCGTCGTCGGTGACGTCGAGGGCCGGGTCTGCATCCTGGTCGACGACATGATCGACACCGGCGGCACGATCGTGAAGGCGGCCGACACGCTGTTCGCCGCCGGCGCGGCCGACGTGGTCATCGCCGCCACCCACGGCGTGCTCTCCGGCCCGGCCATCGACCGGCTGAAGAACAGCCGGGTGAGCGAGGTGCTGGTCACCAACACGCTGCCCATCGAGCCGGCCCGGCAGTTCGACAAGCTGACCGTGCTCTCCATCGCCCCGCTGCTGGCCCGGGCCATCAAGGCGGTCTTCGAGGACGGCTCGGTGACCAGCCTGTTCGACGGGGCGAGCTAGACCGCGACCCTCCGGGCCGCACCGCGGCCAGGAGCCGTTCCCCGCGTGAGCTGAGCCCCTTCCCGCGGCGGGGTCAGGGACCCTCCGGGCCCCGTGACCCTGCCGCGGACGGACCCACCTGCGGTCTGCGGCGGGAGCCTCCGGCCCCGCGCCTCATCCCGCAGACGCCCTCGCGGGCGACGGGTCCGGGGTTCTCGGCTCGGGACGTCCGCTCCCTCGCTCTTTCGCGCGCGAAAGCGCGCGTGCTCTCGCGCGCGGAAGTGCGCTGGTCCCTCTCGTGTAACCTCGTCCGTGCTGCCCGGCGAGGGAGGCGGTTCGTCCGCGCTCCGTGATCGACGTGCGTCTGCCCTCCAGGGTGTGCCGCGCTCGTGCGCCGGCCGCACAGACCCGATCCACCCTGTTGAGGAGCACATCACCGTGGCTGACTTCCGCCTCGTCGCCGAGCCCCGTACCGAGTTCGGCAAGGGCAGCGCCCGCCGGACCCGTCGGGCCGGGCGCGTCCCCGCCGTCATGTACGGGCACGGCCAGGACGTCGTCCACCTGTCCCTGCCGGCCCGCGAGTTCGCCGCCGCGCTGCGCAACGGTGGCACCAACGTGCTGCTGACCGTCGTCGTGGACGGCAAGGAGCAGCTGGCGCTGACCAAGGCCGTGCAGCGGGACCCGCTGACCCGCGTCCACGAGCACGTCGACCTGCTCGTCGTCCGCCGCGGTGAGATGACCACCGTCGACGTGCCGGTCATCATCGTCGGTGAGCCCGCGCCGGACACGATCAGCAACCACCAGCTGAACACGGTCTCGCTCGAGGCCGACGCCACCAACCTGCCCGAGTCGATCGAGGTCGACATCACCGGCCGCACCGCCGGCAACGGCATCACCGCGGCCGACCTGCCGCTGCCGGCCGGCGCCACGCTGCTGACCGACCCCGAGGCGCTCGTCATCGGCTTCCTCGGTGCGCCGACCGCGGCCGAGCTCGAGGCCGACCTGGGCGACGAGGGCACCGAGGCGCCCGAGGGCGACATCGTCGGCGAGCCGTCCGACCAGGGCAGCGGCGAGTCGATCGAGGCCGCGAACGCCGACGAGGCCTGAGGTCCCCGCTGAGCGAGAGCACGGCCCGCAGGGGCGCCGGTACCGCCGGCGCCCCTGCGGCGTCTCCCGACCCGGTCTCCGAGGGGCCGTTCCTGCTCATCGGCCTGGGGAACCCCGGCCCGGGCTACGCCGGCAACCGGCACAACGTCGGCGCGATGGTGCTGGCCGAGCTCGCCGCCCGCGCCGGCGTGAAGCTGTCCACCGGCAAGGGCCCCCGGGCCCGGGCGTTGTCGGGTGAGGGTCGCCTCGCCGGCCGCCGGGTCGTGCTGGCGCAGCCGCTGACCTACATGAACGAGTCCGGCGGCCCGGTGCGTGGCCTGCTGGACTACCACCACCTCCCGGCCAGCGACCTGGTCGTCGTGCACGACGAGCTGGACATCCCCTTCGAGGCCGTCCGGCTCAAGCGCGGCGGGGGAGAGGGCGGGCACAACGGCCTGCGGTCGATCTCGCGGTCCACCGGCACCCGGGACTACCTGCGGGTGCGGGTGGGCATCGGCCGGCCCCCCGGGCGGCAGGACCCCGCCGACTTCGTGCTCAAGGACTTCTCCGCCACCGAGCGGAAGACCCTCGAGCTGCTGGTCGGCGAGGCCGCCGACGCCACCGAGCTGCTGCTCGAGCGTGGCCTGGAGACCGCCCAGAACGTCGTCCACCCCCGGAGCTGACCGGTCAGCCGGCCGCGGCCTCCGGGGTGTGGGCCCAGGCCTTGACGTAGTCGATCTGGACGCCGCCCGACGTCGACGCGTCCGGGTCCTCGGCCTCGGACTGCATGGACCAGTACATCGGCACCGAGGGGATGGCCAGCGGGTCGGTCGTCGTCCTGCTGCGGCCGTCGAGGGTGAACGTCAGCGAGTCCGGGCGCCACTCGATGACCGCGGTGTGCCAGTCCTGGGGTGACCCCTCGAAGCGCTGCGCCCACTGGTTCACCGACGGCGTCGGGCCGATCTGGTGGGAGAACCCCATGATCCAGTCGCCGGCGTCCAGCCCGGTCTCCGGGAAGTCGATCTCGCCGTCGGTCCAGTCGTTGTCGGCCGGCCAGAGCAGCCAGGAGAAGTGGTACCCCGGGACGACGTCGGCGCGGAAGCGGACCTCGTAGCGTCCGTAGGTCTGCACGTGCGGCACCGGGGTGATCGAGACGACGAGCGCCTCGCCGTCCTCGCTGTGCAGGTCCTCGGTCAGCACCCCGTCGGAGACCGTGACGACGCGGCTGCTGTCGTAGCGACCCGGACCGGTCGTGTCGTGGTACCCGTCGTAGTCCGCCCAGCCGGGGTAGAGGTCGGCGAACTCACCGAGGGCGGCGGGGGTGTCGAAGCCCTGGTCGATCAGGGGCGTCCACTCGCTGCCCGCGGCGGGCGCGGGGGCCGGGTCCGGGGTCGGGCCCGGGTCCGCCGTCGTCGGGTCCGGGTCCGAGGACGTCGGGCCCGCCTCCGTGGGCGTCGTGGTCGGCGTCGTGGTCGGCGTCGTGGTCGGCGTGCTGGCCGTCGGCGTGGGGGTGCTGGTCGCCGCGGCTGAGCCCGGCGACGGCTCCGGCAACGCGGCCCGCGTGCTCTGGGCCGCCGTGGTCAGGGGCACCACCGCCACCAGCAGGGGCACCAGGGCCCAGGGGAGCCGGCGACGTGCACCGGCCGGCCCCGGTCTGCGGGGATCGTCCCCCCGGTCGAGTTCTCCTCCGCGCACCGGTCCCCCTCTCGTCCCCTGCATGCTCGTCCGGCCGCAGCGCGCGGAGAACCGATCGAGGACGTGCTCACCCGGTCGTGTGCCCGGTTCGCCCACGTTCGGGGGAAGGGCGGTCTGCGGCTCCCCGATCGCGGGCCGAAGGCCGCTGCCGGGTGACGCTCCGTGTCCGGTCGGGTGGTCCTTGCCTCCTGGCCTGCCCCTTCGGGTGAAGTCGCGTTGTCCCAGCGGTCACCGACTGTGATGGTCGCTGGGCGTCGTCGCAGGAGGCCGTCCGTCCCGCGGACAGCTCGTCTCCCGGCGACGCGATGACAGTGAGTCACCAACCTGGTCATAGGGGGACACGTTGCTGCTCGAACGAGTTGAGGCCCTGCCCGTCGTCGATCCCGTCGCAGGCGCACTCCGCACCGCGGGGTCGGTCGACCGGCCGCGGCCGGTGCCCACGGCGCGCGACCCCTGGGCCGCCCGGCACCGCCGCCGGCTGGTCGGCGCCGAGGTGGTCCTCGCGGCCGCCGCGGCGCTCATCGTGCTGGCCGCCCACGACGGCGTGGTGCCCCCGGCGGGCGGCCTGTTCTGGGCCAGCGTCTCCCTCGTCCTCGCCTGGCCGGTGCTCCTCGCCGTCACCGGCGCCTACGAGGAGCGCACGTTCGGCATCGGCAGCGACGAGTTCCACCGGATCGGCCGGGCCGGCCTGCTGCTCCTGGCCGGGATGGGCTTCCTCAGCTACGCCGCCGAGCTCGACCTGAGCCGCGGCCTGGTCGTCATCGGCGTCCCGGCGCTGGCCCTGGCCACCGTCGTCGAGCGGTACGGCGCCCGCCACCTGCTGCACCGCCAGCGGCTGCAGGGCCGGTGCGTCAAGCGGGTCGTGGTCGTCGGCCGCGGGGGCGCCGTCCTCGAGCTGGTCGACCGGCTCGCCCGCACCTCGCACGCGGGGCTGCAGGTCGTCGCCGCCTGCGTGACGCCCGACGACCGGGCCCGGGTGGCCCGCGCGGTCGGCCTGCCGGTCTCCGGGCTGGACGACGTGGTCGCCACCGCGGCCCGGATGCGGGCCGACACCATCGCGGTGACCTCGGCCAGCGAGACCGCCGCGCAGTACCTGCGCTCGCTGTCCTGGCAGCTCGAGGGCACCGGCCTGGAGCTGCTCGTGGCGCCCGGCCTGGTCGAGGTCGCCGGCCCGCGGCTGCACATCCGCCCCTTCGACGGGCTGCCGCTGCTGGCGGTCGAGCAGCCGCGGTTCGAGGGCTGGCGGCGGGTGGTGAAGACCGTGCTGGACCGCTCGGTCGCGTTCGGCGCGCTGCTGGTGCTCGCCCCGCTGTTCGGCGCCCTGGCGCTGGCGGTGCGGGTGTCCAGCCCCGGTGGGGTCTTCTACCGGCAGCAGCGGATCGGCCTCAACGGCGAGCCGTTCACGATGCTGAAGTTCCGCAGCATGGTGTCCGGGGCCGACCAGCAGGTGGCGGGGCTCTCCGACGGCAACGACGCCGACGGCCTGCTGTTCAAGATGCGCTCCGACCCGCGGGTGACCCCGGTCGGCCGCTGGTTGCGCCGGTTGTCCCTGGACGAGCTGCCGCAGCTGGTCAACGTGCTCACCGGCACGATGTCCCTGGTGGGCCCGCGCCCCCCGCTGCCTCAGGAGGTGGCCCGCTACGACAGCTCGGTGAGCCGCCGGCTGCTGGTGAAGCCGGGGCTGACCGGTCTCTGGCAGATCTCCGGGCGCAGCGACCTCCCGTGGGAGGAGGCCGTCCGGCTCGACCTGCGGTACGTGGAGAACTGGTCGCTCGCCCTGGACCTGCAGATCCTCTGGAAGACCGCCCGGGCCGTCGCCACTGCCTCCGGGGCCTACTGACCGGAGTCCTCCCTCTGAGTGACGGAGTCAGTCACTTCCGTGACGGCGCGCGTCGGCAGAGCCGATGGTCTCCCCAGCACACGCCGTGGCCCTGGCCTCGCCGTGCCGACCCGCGCTCCGCGGACCCGGCACGCCGACCAGACGCCGGGGACGGACACACGGGGAGAAACGGAGCGGCAGACATGGCACGGAACACGTCCGGGAAGCTGCGCATCGCACTGGTCGGCACGCGCGGGGTCCCGGCGCGGTACGGCGGCTTCGAGACCGCGGTCGAGGAGGTCGGCCGCCGGCTGGCCGACGCCGGCCACGAGGTCGTCGTCTACTGCCGGACGGCGGGCGACGAGCCCCGCCCGCCGACGCACCTGGGCATGCGCCTGGTGCACCTGCCCGCTCTGCGCCGCCGGTCGCTGGAGACGCTGAGCCACACCGGTCTGTCGGTGGCCCACCTGCTGGCCCACCGCGCCGACGCGGCCGTCGTCTTCAACGCGGCCAACGCGCCGTGGCTGCCGCTGCTGCGCGCCGCCGGCATCCCGGTCGCCACCCACGTCGACGGCCTGGAGTGGAAGCGCGCCAAGTGGGGCGGCGCCGGCCAGCGCTACTACCGCGTGGTGGAGGCGCTGTCGGTCCGCTGGTCCGACGCGCTCATCGCCGACGCCCAGGGCATCGCCGACTACTACCGCGACGAGTTCGCCGCCCCGACCGAGCAGATCGCCTACGGCGCGCCCAAGATCGCCGGGGGAGCGTCGGACAAGCTGGCCGACGTCGGTCTGACCCCGCGCGGGTTCCACCTGGTCGTGGCGCGGTTCGAGCCGGAGAACCACGTCCACGTCATCGTCGACGGCTACCGGCGCAGCGGGGCCACGCTGCCCCTGGTCGTGGTCGGCTCGGCCCCCTACGCCGACCAGTACACCCGGCAGGTGCGCGAGCTGGCCGACGACCGGGTCCGCTTCCTCGGCGGCGTCTGGGACCAGGAGCTCCTCGACCAGCTCTACGCCAACTGCGCGACGTACCTGCACGGGCACTCCGTCGGCGGCACCAACCCCTCGCTGCTGCGGGCCATCGGGGCGGGAGCCGCGACGATCGCCTTCGACGTGGCGTTCAACCGCGAGGTCCTGCGGACCAGCGGCCGGTACTTCAGCACCCCCGACGACGTCGCCGTCGAGGTGACGGCGGCTGAGGCCGACCCCGCGGCGGTCCGCCGGGACGGCAACAGCGCCCGGGTCATGGCCGCCCGGTACGACTGGGACGACGTCGCCACCCGGTACGAGGCGCTGTGCACCCGGCTCGCGGCCCGGCAGTTCCCGCGCACCCGCCCCAGCGGACGCCGCCGATACGGGGTGCCGACCGCCCGGACCGAGCAGGCCCCGGTGCTGCCCCCGGCTCCCCGCCGCCGGCTCGGCGAGCCCGCGCTCGCCCCCCTGCGGGTGGCAGTCGGGGCCGACGTGCTCCCGGTCGAGGCACCGACCGCTCGGGCGGCGCAGTCGTGAGCGCCGTCCTGGAGACCGCGCCCCCGCCCCGGCCGCGCCCGGCGGAGACCTTCGGCCAGACCCTGGCCCGGCTCGGCGGTGCGCAGAAGGGCGCGCTCGGCGCGCCCGCCTACTCCCGGTTCGTCAACCGGCGGATGGGCCGGTTCCTGGCAGCCGTGGCCTACCACGCCGGCCTCACCCCGAACGCGGTCACCGGCATCAGCGCCGCCTTCTCCGCCGCCGGCGTCGCCCTGCTCGCGCTCGTCGCGCCGTCCTGGGCGATGGGCGTGGCGGTCGCCGCCTGCCTGGTCGTCGGCTACGCGCTGGACTCCGCGGACGGCCAGCTGGCCCGGCTGCGCGGCGGTGGCTCGCCGGCCGGTGAGTGGCTGGACCACATGGTCGACGCGGCCAAGGCCTCGAGCCTGCACCTCGCGGTGCTGATCGGGCTGTACCGCTTCGGCGACCTGGACTCCCGCGCCTGGCTGCTGGTGCCGCTGGGCTACTGCGTGGTCGATGCCGTCCTCTACTTCGGCACGATGCTCAACGACGCGCTCCGGGCCCAGCACGGGGTGCCCATCCGGTCCCAGCAGCGGGGCGAGCGGGCCGGCGTCCTCCGGTCGCTGCTCGTGCTGCCCACCGACTACGGCCTGCTGTGCTGCGTGTTCGTGCTCTTCGGTGCACCGGCGCTGTTCCTGCCGGTCTACACCCTCCTCCTCGTCGCGATGACGGCCTTCCTGGCCCTCGCGTCGGTCAAGTGGTTCCGCGAGATGGACAGGCTGCCGCGATGAACGTTCCCTCCGACACCCCGGCGGCGCGGTCGCCGCGCCGCCGCACGGCGCTGGCCGCCGTCCTGGCGGTCGTGGCCGCCGCGCTGGCCGTCCTCGCGCTGACCACCGGCGGGTCCGGCGACGACCCGGCCGGCGCCGCGGCGCCCTCGGGTCCGGCGACGGCGACGGGGACGTCGGCGGCGACGGGGACGTCGGCCGCGACGTCCGCCGCGCCGACGAGCGTGGCGCTGGCCCCCGCCGCCGACACCCCCGAGCCGACCGGACCGACCACCGACGCCGACGAACCGCCGCCGAGCCTCGGCCCGGTGCCGCTCGACCAGCCGGCCGCGGTCGGCAACGGGGTCACCGCCGAGGTGGTCTCCCTGGACGCCGTCGACGCCACGGGCGTGGGTCCGGGCAACGTGACCGGTCCCGCGCTGCGGGTCACCGTCGAGCTCACCAACGGCACGGCCGACGCGCTGCCGCTCGGCGGTGTCGCGGTCGACCTGGCCTCCGGGCCCGAGCTGGTGCCCGCCTCGCCGGTCAACGACCCCTCGGCGGCCCCGTTCAGCGGCACCGTCGCCGCCGGTGGGACGGCGCAGGGCGTCTACGTCTTCAGCATCGCCGCCGACGACCGCACCGACGTCACCCTCTCGGTCGGGTACGAGGCGGGGGCGCCGGTCCTCGTCTTCACCGGCGCGGCCTCGTGACCGCGCCGGGAGCGCGGCCCCGCGTCCTGGTGGTCCACCCCGGCGCCGAGCTCTACGGCGCCGACCGGGTGCTGGCCGAGTCGGCGTCGGCGCTGGCCACCCGGTTCGACGTCACCGTCGCGCTGCCCGCTCCCGGACCGCTGGTCGCCGAGCTGGAGGCCCGCGGGCTGCGGGTCGTGCTGTGCCGGATGCCGGTGCTGCGCAACTCCGCACTCCGCCCCCGGGGAGCGCTGCGGCTGCTGGCCGACACGGTGCTCGGCGCGCTGCCGGCGCTCCGGCTGCTGCGCTCGGCCGGCCAGGCCGGGGTCTACGTCAACACCCTCACGCTGCCCTCCTGGCCGCTGCTCGCCCGGCTGGCCGGACGGCGTTCGGTCTGCCACGTGCACGAGGCCGAGCAGTCCGCGCCGCGGCTGCTGCGGGTCGGCATGGCCGTCTGCCCGGCGCTGGCCGATCGCGTGGTCGCCAACAGCCTGTTCTGCCTGGACGTGCTCGCCGAGACGGCCCCGTGGCTGCGCCGGCGCGCGACCGTCGTCTACAACGCCGTCCCGGCTCCCGCCGAGGTCCGGCCGCCCCGCGTGGCGCTGGACGGGCCGGTGCGGCTGCTGTTCGTGGGCCGGCTGTCCCCGCGCAAGGGGCCGCAGGTCGCCGTGGCCACGCTGCAGGAGCTGCTGGCCCGGGGCGTCGACGCCCGGCTGCAGCTGCTCGGTTCGGTGTTCGAGGGCTACGAGTGGTTCCAGGCGGAGCTGCGCGGCACGGTGGCGGCGGCCGGGCTCACCGACCGGGTCGAGTTCCTCGGCTTCCGGTCCGACGTCTGGCCGGTGCTGGCCGACAGCGACGTCGTGCTCGTGCCCTCGGTTCTGGAGGAGTCCTTCGGACTCACCGCCGTCGAGGCCGTGCTCGCCGCCCGGCCGCTCGTGGTGAGCGACGGCAGCGGGCTCCGGGAGGCCGCCGCCGGGTACGCCGGCGCCCAGTCCGTCGCCCCGGGGGACCCCGCGCGGTGGGCGGACGCCGTCCAGCGCGTCGTCACCGGCTGGGACACCTACCGGGCGGCGGCCGCCGCCGACGCCGCCGAGGCCCGCCGCCGGCACGCCCCGCAGCGCTACGCCGAGCAGCTGGTGGCCGTCCTGGGCGCACTGGCCGGACGCCCGACCACCCCTGCCGTCGTCCCTGCACCCCGCCGTCCCGTCGAGGCCGCGGCCGTGTCCGGGGCAGCCCGATGAGCCTGCCCACCACCGACGCCCGGACGCCGCTGCGGGTCCGGCCGGTGCTGATGTACCACTCGATCAGCGTGTCCACCGCGCCCGACCCGCACCGGCTGCGGGTGCACCCGGACCGGCTGGACCGGCACCTGCGGTGGCTCCGCCGGCTCGGCCTGCGGGGCGTCGGCCTCACCGAGCTGCTGCAGGCGCAGGAACGGGGTGAGGCCGGCCGGCTGGTCGCGCTGACCTTCGACGACGGGTACACCGACTTCCTCGAGCACGCGGTGCCGGTGCTCGAGCGGCACGGCATGACCGCCACCCTCTACGTCGTCGCCGGCCGCATGGACGGGGCGAACGAGTGGGACTCCGGTCCGCGGCTGCCGATCATGGGCCCGGACCAGGTGCGGAGGGTCGCCGCCGCCGGGCACGAGGTGGGCAGCCACACGATGACCCATGCCCGGCTCGCCGGCGCGGACCCGGCCACGCTGACCGCCGAGGTGGTCGGCAGCCGACAGGTGCTGCAGGACGTGCTCCAGGACGAGGTGGCCGGCTTCTGCTACCCCTACGGCGCCTACGACGCGGCAGCCGCCGACGCGGTCCAGGCCGCCGGGTACGACAACGGCTGCGTCATCGGCGACTACGCCCCGGGTGACCGGTTCACCGTGCCCCGGTGCTACGTCAGCCCGCAGGACACCGCCGCGCACCTGGTCGCCCGGATGTCCCGCCACCAGCTCCTCCAGCGCGGTCGCTGACCCGACGGCACGAGGCCCGCTCACCCCTCGGGGGGAGCGGGCCTCGCGCGTTCTCCGGCGCTGCCCGTCGGCGGCCCGCGCGGGTGACGCTCGGTTACTCCGACCGGGTGACGGTCGCCGTTGACCTGCGGTTTCGTACCGCATCGAGTGACGCGTTCACCCTGGTCGGGCGCTGATCGTCACGCTTAGTGTTCATCGACTGCGCTGGCCCCGACCGGGTGCCAGGGGGGACGACGAACGGACACGAGCATGAGGGCAAGGACGGCGACCATCGCCGCACGGACCACCGCGGGCGTGGTGGGACTGGCGCTGGCGATCGGCGTGCTGGGCGCAGCGGTACCGGCGGCACACGCCGACTCCGCGCCGGTGGACCCCACCAGCAGCGCGACCCCGAGCACGGTGACCGCGGACGCGCTGCCCACCGTGCAGATCAACGGCGTGGCCTGGGCCCAGGTCGTGGTGGGCAACACCGTCTACGTCGCGGGCAAGTTCACCTCCGCGCGGCCGGCCGGCGCCGCCGCCGGCACGCAGGAGACCGTCCGCAACAACATGCTCGCGTACGACATCCGCACCGGTGCGCTGGTCACCTCCTTCGCGCCGGACCTGAACGCGCAGGCGCTGGCTGTCGCGGCCTCGCCCGACGGCAGCCGGGTCTACGTGGCCGGGGACTTCAGCACGGCCAACGGCCAGACCCGCAAGCGCGTCGCGGCGTACGACACCGCCACCGGCCAGCTCGTCGCCGACTTCAAGCCGAGCGTGACCGGCCAGGTCCGGGCGTTGGCGGTCACCGGTTCCGCGGTCTACCTGGGCGGCAGCATCAGCGCGGTCGGCACGACCAGCCGCACCTCGCTGGCCGCCGTCTCCCCGTCCGGTGCGCTGCTCCCGTGGGCGCCGGTCGCCGGCGCCGCCGCGACCGGCGGCAGCAAGGAGGTCCTCGCCCTGGTGGCCACCAACGGTGGCGCGCAGGTCGTGGCCTCGGGCCGGTTCGCCAGCCTCAACGGTGTCGCGGCCACCGGTGTCGGCGCGCTCGACGCGGCCACCGGTGCGACGCGGCCGTTCGCCGTCAACCGGATCATCACCAACCAGGGGACGAACTCCGCCATCTGGAACCTGTCCACCGACGGGACGACGGTCTTCGGCAGCGGCTACGACTACTACGGCCCGGGCAACCTCGAGGGCACCTTCGCCGCGAAGGCCGACGGCGGCGCGCTCGTCTCGGTGGCCTACTGCCGCGGTGACAACTACTCCAGCTACGCCACCGGTGGCGTGGTCTACATCGCCTCGCACATGCACGACTGCTCCTACGTCGGCGGCTACGGCGACATCGGGCAGTACAAGCGGGCGACCGCCTTCACCGTGGCCGCCACCCGCACGGTCACCGGGAGCACCTTCCGGAACAACAACTGGCTGGGCCAGCCGGCCGGCTCGCTGCTCGACTGGTTCCCGACGATCCCCGCCGGCACCTACACCGGGCAGGACCAGGGCTCCTGGAGCGTCGCCGGCAACACCCAGTACGTCGTCTACGGCGGCGAGTTCCCGTCGGTGAACGGCACCAGGCAGCAGGGCCTGGTCCGCTTCGCCACCGCCGCGATCGCCCCGAACAAGATCGGTCCGGACGCCGCGCTGCTCAAGCCCACGGTGACCGCCGTCGGCGCCGGCGCGGTGCGGGTCGCCTGGACGGCCACCGCCGACCAGGACAACGAGAACCTGACCTACCGGGTCTACCGCGACGGCGCGACCACCCCGTTCTACGAGACCACGCAGGCCTCCACCTGGTGGAACACCCCGGCGATGGTGATCGGTGACACCGGCCTGCCCGCCGGCACGCACACCTACCGCCTGACGGTCACCGACCCGATGGGGAACGTCGCCAGGCCCGCAGCGGTCTCGGTCACCCTCGCCACCGGCGGTGCGGCCCGGCCCTACGCCGACGTCGTCCGGGCCGACGGCGCGACCGACCTCTGGTCGCTGGGGGAGACCTCCGGCACGACCGCCTACGACCTCGAGGGCGCGACCGACATGACCACCGGCACCGCGGTCACCCGCGGCACCGCCGGCGCCCTCTCCGGTGACGCCAACACCGCGTACACCCTCTCCAACAGCACGTCGTCCTTCGCGTCGACGCGCACCGCGGTGGCCGGCCCGCAGACCTTCTCGGTGGAGGCCTGGTTCAAGACGACCTCCAGGACCGGCGGCCGCATCGTCGGCTTCGGCAACTCGACGACCGGCGCCAGCAACCTCTACGACCGGATGGCGTTCCTGGACGCCACCGGCCGGGTCGTCTTCGGTGTGTACAACGGCGCGACCACGGCCGTCACCAGCCCCCTGGCCTACAACGACGGCCGGTGGCACCAGGTCACCGCGACGCTGAGCTCCAACGGCCTGGTGCTGTACATGGACGGCAAGCAGGTCGCCTCGCGCACCGACGCCGTCTCCGCCCAGCCGTACACCGGCTACTGGCGGATCGGGTACGACAACGTCTGGGCCGGCTCCACCACCTTCACCGGCTCGATCGACGAGGTCGCCGTCTACCCGACCGCGCTGACCGCAGCCCAGGTCGCCAGCCACGTCGCCGTCGCCACCACGGGCTCCGCCCGCAACCAGGCGCCGAACGCCGCGTTCACCTCGACCGCGACCTTCCTCGACGCCGGCTTCGACGCCCGCTCCTCCAGCGACACCGACGGCACCGTCGTCGGCTACGCCTGGGACTTCGGCGACGGCACCACCGGCACGGGCCCGACCGCGACGCACGGCTACCGGACCGCCGGCACCTACGCGGTGACCCTCACGGTCACCGACGACGACGGCGCCACGGCGAGGAAGACCGCATCGGTCTCGGTCGTCGCACCGCCGGCCAACGTCGCCCCGACCGCCGCCTTCACCGCGGTGTCCGGAGGGGCCACCGGGTCCTTCGACGCCACGGCGTCCGGCGACACCGACGGCACCATCGCCGGGTACCGCTGGGCCTTCGGTGACGGCGCCACCGGCACCGGGGTCACCGCCTCGCACACCTACGCCCAGGACGGCACCTACACCGTCACCCTCACGGTGACCGACGACGACGGTGCCACCACCAGCACCACGGAGCAGGTCACCATCGTGTCCGGGGTGCTGGCGGCCGACGGCTTCGGCCGGACGGTGACCGGCGGGCTGGGCACGGCCGACACCGGCGGTGTCTGGACCTCCTCCGCGGGTGCCGCCCGCCAGTCGGTGGCCGCGGGCACGGCGACGTTCGCCATGACCAAGGGCACCAACACCGGCTCCTACCTGGGCACGGTGTCGGCCACCAGCTCCGACGTGCAGGCGTCGTTCTCGCTGGCCTCGGTGCCGACCGGCGGTGGCGCGTTCGTCTACGTCACCGCTCGCCAGGTCGGGCTGAACACCTCCTACTCCACGCAGGTCCGGGTGCTGGCCGACGGTTCGGTCGGGGTGTCCCTGGTCCGCTTCGCCGGCACCACCAACGCCGTGCTCATCGGCAAGGAGGTCGTCGTGAAGGGCCTGACCTACACCGCCGGCACCGTGCTCCGGGTCGACGTCCAGGCCGTGGGCACCGCGCCGACCAGCCTGTCGGCCACGGTGTGGGCGGACGGCACGACCCGGCCGACCACACCGACGGTCACCGCCACGGACACCACCGCAGCGCTGCAGGCGCCCGGATCGGTGGGCCTGCTCGGGTACCTCTCCGGCAGCGCGACCAGCCCGGTCGACGTCCGGGTGACCTCGTTCGGGGCCGTCCCGGTCGGCGGCACGCCGGCACCGACGACGCCGACCGCGCCGACGACGCCGACCGAGCCGCCCGCCCCCGTCCCGCCGGTGGCCCCGGCGAACACCGCCCCGACGGCCGCCTTCACCGCGGCCACGGACGCCCTGTCGGTGACCGTCGACGGCTCGGGCTCCACGGACGCCGACGGCACCGTGACCGCCTCCGCCTGGGACTTCGGTGACAACGGCACCGGCACCGGCACCACCGCGTCGCACACCTACGCCGCGGCGGGCAGCTACACCGTCACCCTGACGGTGACCGACGACGACGGCGCCACCGCCCGCACCCAACGGACGGTGACCGTCACCGCCCCGGTCACCCCGGCCCCGCCGGCCGACGTCATCGCCGCCGACGGCTTCGACCGGACCGTCACCGGTGGCCTGGGCACGGCCGAGGACGGCGGCAACTGGACCGTCAGCGCCGGCGCCACGCGGCAGTCGGTGTCGGGGGGCGCCGCGACGTTCGCCCTGACCAAGGGCACGAGCACCGGGTCCTACCTCAGCGGGGTCGCGGAGAGCAGCGTGGACGTGCGGACGGCGCTCTCGCTGTCCGCCGTGCCGACCGGCGGCGGGGCCACGGTCTACGTGGGCGCCCGCCGGGTGGACACCAACGTGGCCTACCAGGGCCGGGTGCGCGTCCTCGCCGACGGCACGGTGGCCGTCGCCCTGGTCAAGCAGGCCGGCACCAGCAACGACGTGCTCATCGGCAAGGAGGTCGTGCTCACGGGCCTGACCTACACGCCGGGCACCGTGCTCGACGTGCGGGTCGTCGCCACCGGCACCGGCGCCACGCAGCTGGCGGCGACGGTGTGGGCGGCCGGCACGACCGAGCCGACCACCCCCACGGTGACCGGGACCGACACGACCGCCGCCCTCCAGGCAGCGGGCTCGGTCGGGCTGACCGCCTACCTGTCGGGCAGCGCCACCTCCCCGGTGGACGTGCGGTTCAGCGAGATCACCGTCACGCCGGTCGCGTGAGCCGACTGCGGGGCCGCGCCGGACGCGGCCCCGCAGGACCCCAGTTCGGGTGACGCCCGGTGCCGCAGCAGCGGCACCGGGCGTTCGCGCGGGGAGGATCAGCACGTGACCGGAGTGGTGCGCCTGCTGCGGCGTCCGGCCACCGGCGCCCTCGCCGGCCAGGTGACGTCCGCCCTGGCCGGGTTCGTGCTGCAGGTCGCCGCGGCCCGGGCGCTGGGCGCCGCGGGCCTGGCCACCTTCTCCTTGGCCTACGGCGCCATCGTGCTGGCCACCGCCGTGTGCAGCGGCCTGGTCGGCGACTCGCTCACCGTCCTGGACCGCCGCGAACCGCGGGTCCGGGCCGGGCTGCACGTGAGCACGGCCCTCGTCTCCGGCGCCGCCGGGCTGGCCGGCGGCGTGCTGGGCGTGGCCACCGGCGTCCTGCCGGCCTGGGCCGGGCTGCTGCTCGGCGCCGCGACGGCGGCCTTCGTGCTCGAGGACACCCTGCGCCGGCTGCTGATGGCCACCGGCCGGTTCTGGTCGCTGCCCGCCGTCGACGTCACCAGCCTCGTCGTCGCCCTCGGGACCCTGCTGGTCGCCGCGGACGCCGGTGGGCTGTCCCTGTCCTCCTTCGTCGTCGCCCTGCTGGCGGGGCAGTCCGCTGCCGCCGTCGTCGCCTGGGTGCTGCTGCCCGCGGCCGAGCGGCCGCGGGGTCCGTGGCGGGACCCGGCGCTGGGGACCGTGTTCGCCTTCGGCAGCTGGCGTGCCGCCGCGCAGACGGTCCGCCCGGCGCTGCTGACCGTGCTGCGGCTGTTCGTCGTCGCCGTCGCCGGCGCGGCGGCCTACGGCCCGCTCGAGGCCGCCCGGGTCTACACGGCGCCGACCCTGGTGCTCGTCGCCGGCCTGGGCACCTTCCTGCTGCCGTACTTCGTCTCGCTGCGCCCGCACGGGCCGGCCGCCGGGCTGCGGGCCGCCGACCGGGCTGCGGCGGGTCTGGCCCTCGCCGTCGGGGTCATCGGGCTGCTCGCCGTGGTCGCGCTGCCCTGGGCGGGTCCGCTGATCACCGGCGGCGACTACCCGGTGCCGGGCGGGGCGGTGGCCGGCTGGTCGGTGTACGCCGTCGCCAGCGCCGTCCTGCTGCCCTACTCCGGGCTCGCCTCGGTGCACGGGGCGCAGCGCCGGGTGCTGGTGCTCCGCGGCTTCGAGTTCGCCTCGCTGGCCGCGGTCGCCCTGCTGCTGCTGGCCGTCGACGGCGGCGTGCCGTGGACGCCGCTGGCACTGACGCTGGGCCCGGTGCTGGCCGCCGCGGCCGTCCGGCGCTCGGTGCTGCGGCCGCTGGCGCGCAGCGCGCCCGTGCCCGCCGTCCGTGCACCGGCCGTCGCATGACCGCGGCACTGACGGCGGCACTGACGGCGGGCACCGGTTTCCCGACCGGCCGGGGGCGGAGCTCCTGGGTCCTCCAGCTGGCGACGCTGCTGATGGTGCTGGGCGCGGTCGACTGGCGCCGCGGTGCCTACTTCGCCGGCTCGGTGGACCCGGTCGTGCTCAGCAAGGCGCTGGTCGCCGGGCTCGGCCTGCTGCTGGCCTTCGGGCTGGCCTCCGCCGGGCGCGGTCACCGGCTCGGCACGCTGTCGGTGTGGTGGCTGGCGATCGTGCTGGGCAGCTCGGTCTGGGGCGCGCTGACCGCGGGCAAGCTGCTCGGTGGCGGGGTGATGGCCGTCCGGGTGGCCGTGCTCGGCGCCACCGTGTTCTTCCTGCTCCGGGCAGCACCGTCGCTGGAGGTGCTGCGCCGGACGGCCTGGGCGTGCGGCGCCGTCGCGGTGCTCGCCTCGCTGACCGGCCTGCCCGCGATGACCGACGGCCGGCTGGCCGGCGGCCTGCCGGCGATGGACCCCAACGCGCTGGCACTGCTGGCCGGCATCCCGCTGGTCTTCCTGGCCTGGCGCACCGTGCTCGGCGAGGCCAGCTGGGGCATGGCCGTCGGCGGCTGCTGCCTCCTCGCCGTGCTGTGGCTCACCGGGTCGCGCACGGCCCTGCTCATGCTGCTCGTCGGCGTCGCCGCGATGGCGGTGCAGGTCCGCCGGCCCCGGGTCGGGCTGGTCGTCGGCGTGCTGGTGCTCGGCGCGCTGGGCGCGGTCGGCGCGGTCGCCACCGGCGTGCTGTCCAGCTTCGCGGAGCGCGGCGGGGACGGCACCAGCACGCTGGGCTCCCGCTTCATCGCCTGGCGGGCCGCCCTGACCTGGGCGGACTCCACCTGGCAGGCCGTCTTCGGTGGCGGTCTCAACATCAAGATCATCCGCGTGACGGGGCAGTACTGGGAGACCCAGCCGCTGGACAGCAGCTGGGCGTCCCTCCTCGTGCAGACCGGCGTCCTCGGCCTGCTCGTCGCCGCCGGCTGGGTGTGCTGGGTGGCCCGCGGCGCGCTGCGCGCCCCGTACCCGCACCGGGTCCTCTTCGTCGGGCTCTGGGTCTTCCTGGTCGGCCGCAGCCTGCTGGAGAGCGGGCTGTTCGACGCCAGCCCGGCCTTCCTGCTCTTCCTCTCCGTGTCGCTGCTGGCCGAGGGCGCCTCCCGCCAGCGGCTGCGGGACGAGCTCGGCGACGCCTCGCCCGTCCCCGCTCTCCAGCGCTGACCCGCCGGGCCCCCGCCCGGCAGGCGCCTGACGCGAGGGTCACTCCTGGCGGGTCGCGCCCTGGAGCCCGGGGAGTGACCGGCCCTGGACGCAGCACAGCCCGGACGGTCAGCGGACCGTCCGGGCTGTGGTGGGGGAGCGGTGGCTCAGGGGCGCGACGCCGGGACGGCGTCCCGCGGAGCCGGCGTCCGCGCGCGGATCAGCTGGGCCGGCACGCTCGCCGGAGCCGGCAGGGGTGCGGACCGCGGGACCGCCCCGGCACGGGCGGCCCGGCGCCGGGGCGCGGGCTGCAGGACCACCGAGAGGACCCGGACACCGGCGGCGTCCAGGACCGAGCGCAGCTCGTGCAGGTCGGCCCGGTCGGTACGGCCGGGCGCGACGACGAGGACGACGCCCGCGTGGCCCTGGGTGGTCCGCCGCCACTCGCGCAGCGAGGCCTGCGGCGAACCGACCCGGAACTGCACGCCGACCCGCCCGGAGGCGTCGGTGAGCGGGGCCGGCGCCGTGCCGAGCACCTCGACCGGGACCTCCCAGGCGGTCAGCTCCGCGGCGACCTGGTCGACGACCGCGGCGGCAGCCGCCGGGTCGTCGTCGGAGGGCGAGAGCGCGACCACCCGGACGAGCTGGTGCTCGGCCATCGGCTCGAGCTGGCGGGCGAGCGAGGTGGTGGGCCGGTGCGCCCGCAGCGCCCGGCCGGCCGGCGCGGCGTGCACCTGCAGCTGGTCGGCGCCGGCGCCCCAGGCGGCCCGGACGTCGTCCTCGCTGTGCACCCGGGTGTCCAGCCGGCTGCGGACGACGGCGGCCGCGGCACCGAGCGCCAGGCCGACGACCAGACCCAGCGGCAGCAGCAGCGCCGGCAGCGGGGAGACCGGGGAGGTCGGCACGGTCGCGGGGTTGGTGACGGTCAGGCTGACCGGGGACGCGCCGTCCCCGGGCTGCTCCAGCTCCTCCACCGCGGTCCCGAAGCGCTCGGCGACGGCGTTGGCGATCCGGGCGGCCCGGCCGGCGTCGTGGTCCCTGACGGCGATCTCGATCTGCGAGGTGTCGGCCGGGTTCGTGGCGCTGACCTGCTTGCGGAGGTCGGAGAAGGAGTCGGCCAGGCCCAGCTCGTCGATCACCGGGGCGAGGACGGTGCGGCTGTCGGCGACCTGCGGGTAGCTGGTCACCCGCTGGTTGACGAACTGCGAGCCGCTGGTGCTGTCGTCGACGCTGGCCACGAAGACCTGGGCCGTCGCCTCGTAGGTCGGCGGGGTGACCAGCACGATGCCGAGCGCGACCAGCAGGCCGGCCAGGGCCACCCCGAGCCACGTCGTCCAGTACCGGCGCAGGGCCACCCAGTAGTCCTGCAGTTCCATGTCGCCGTCTCCCTGTCCACGCCCGTCGGGCACGAGGTCGCGCGCGGGCGCAGCGCCCGCGCGTCCTGGTCCTCTGCGTGCAGGCTAAGGCGCTGACCAGGCCGGATGCGGTCCCGAGCCGGCTGCCTCACCCGATGGAGAGGGGCCCGCGCCGCCCGCTCGCGGTACCGGTCTGCGGCGCTCCCGGCCGGCCGCGGGCGCCAGGCCCACCGATCAGGTCACCGGCCCCGCCCCATCGGGTGAACCTGCCCGTCGGCTCTCACGCTCGGTCACCGGATCTGCCTAGCGTGGCCCTGCGAGCCCGGCCGGACGGCGATGTCCGCCCGGTCCAGTCACGGAGCGTGTCGGTCAGTCGAGGAGAGTGCACGATGTCCAGGTCCACCACAGGCGGTGCCGTCCGGCCCGTCGTCGGCTACGCGCCGGGCGCGTACGACCTCTTCCACGTCGGCCACCTGAACGTCCTCAAGCACGCCGCGGCCCACTGCGACCGGCTGGTCGTCGGGGTGGTCTCCGACGAGGTGCTGCTGCAGACCAAGGGCCGGCTGCCGGTCGTGCCGCTGGTCGAGCGCATGGAGATCGTCCGCAACCTGCGCTTCGTCGACGACGTGCACGCCGAGGTCGTCCCGGAGAAGATCGACACCTGGCGGGAGGTCCGGTTCGACGTCCTCTTCAAGGGCGACGACTGGCGGGGCACCGCCAAGGGCGACAAGCTCGAGCGCGACTTCGCCGCCGTGGGCGTGGAGGTCCAGTACTTCCCGTACACGATGCACACCTCGAGCACGATCCTGCGCAAGGCGCTGGCGGCCATCACCGCCGAGCCGGCGCTGGCCGCCCGCGCCTGACCCGGTCGGCCGCGTCCAGAGGCTCGTCCCGAGCCTGCGAGGGATGAGAGGGACGCGGTCCTTCATCTAACCTGGGAAGCGGCCCCCGCGCGCACCCGGCGCGTCGTGCGTGGCCCCCAGGAGCAGGAGTGGCCTCCGTGAGCTTGCGCGGCGTGCTCGACGTCGTCCTGACCGACCCCGGCATGGCGCAGGTGGTCGCCCAGGCCGGCTCCGCCGAGCTGGCCGTCACCGCCGCACCGCCGGTCCAGCCGCTGGTCGCCGCGGCACTGGCCGCGGGCGGGCGGGGACCTGACGGCGCAGCCGGCGTGCCCGTGCTGGTGGTCACCGCCGGGGAGCGGGACGCCGACGCGGTGGCCGCGGTGCTCCGCTGCCTCGTCCCCGACCACCGGGTGGAGGTCTTCCCGGCGTGGGAGACCCTGCCGCACGAGCGGCTCAGCCCGCGGGCGGACACCGTCGGCCGGCGGCTGGCCGTGCTGCGCGACCTCACCCAGCCCGAGCAGGGGTCGGCGGTCGACGTCGTCGTCGCGCCGGTGCGCAGCGTGCTGCAGCCGCTCGCGCCCGGCCTCGGCGACCTGGTGCCCGTGGAGCTCGCGCCGGGCCAGTCCGCGGACCTCGAGGACGTCGCCCGGGCGCTGGCCGACGCGGCCTACACCCGGGTCGAGCTGGTCGAGAAGCGCGGTGAGTTCGCCGTCCGCGGTGGCCTGCTCGACGTCTTCCCGCCCACCGAGCCGCACCCGGTGCGGGTGGAGTTCTGGGGCGACGAGGTCGACGAGCTGCGGTACTTCTCCGCCGCCGACCAGCGGTCGCTCGACGAGCGGCCGGAGCGGCTGTGGGCTCCGCCGTGCCGGGAGCTGCTGCTCACCGAGGAGGTGCGGGCCCGCGCCACCCAGCTCGGCGTCGACCACCCGGAGCTGGCCGAGGTCACCGGCAAGCTCGCCGAGGGCATCGCCGTGGAGGGCATGGAGTCCCTGATCCCGGCCCTGATCGGCGGGCAGCAGATGCAGCTGCTCACCGACCTGGTGCCCCGCGGCACGCACGTGCTGGTCCTCGACCCGGAGCGGGTGCGCAGCCGCGCGGCGGACCTGGTGCGCACCGCCGAGGAGTTCCTCGCCGCGTCCTGGCAGACCGCCGCCGAGGCCGGCCAGGCGCCGATCGACCTGGGCGCGTCGTCCTTCCGCGACCTGGAGGACGTCGCCGACGCCGCCCGGGCCCGGGGCCTGCCGTGGTGGACCACCGGGGTGTTCACTCTGCTGCCCGACGACGACGCCACCCACCTGACGCTGGACGCCACCGGTGTGGAGAAGTTCCACGGCGACCAGGAGCGTGCCATCGACCAGCTGCGGAGGTGGGGCCGCGACGGCTGGCGGGTCGTGCTCACCTTCGCCGGCCCGGGCCCCGCGCAGCGCGCCGCCGACCAGCTCACCGAGCACGACCTCGGCGCCCGGCTGGTGCCCGGCATCGAGGGCGCACCCGAGGCCGGGCCGACGCTGATCACCCAGGGCAACCTCGAGTCCGGCTTCGCCTTCCCCGGCGTCCGGCTGGCACTGGTCACCGAGGGCGACCTCACCGGCCAGCGCGGCACCTCGATGAAGGACGCCACCAAGATGCCGGCCCGCCGCCGGAACGCCGTCGACCTGGTGCAGCTGCAGCCCGGTGACCTCGTGGTGCACGAGCAGCACGGCGTCGGCCGCTACGTGGAGATGGTCAGCCGCACCGTGCACGGCGGGCAGCGCGACTACCTGATCGTCGAGTACGCGCCCGGCAAGCGGAACCAGCCGCCGGACCGGCTGTTCGTGCCCACCGACTCCCTCGACCAGCTCACCCGCTACGTCGGCGGGGAGGCGCCTGCGCTGTCCAAGCTGGGCGGCGCGGACTGGCAGAAGACCAAGAACCAGGCGCGCAAGGCGGTCAAGCAGATCGCCGCGGAGCTGATCCGGCTGTACTCGGCGCGGATGGCGAGCAAGGGCCACGCCTTCGGCCCGGACACCGTCTGGCAGCGCGAGCTCGAGGACGCCTTCCCGTTCCAGGAGACCCCCGACCAGCTGGCGGCGATCGACGAGGTCAAGGCCGACATGTCCCAGCCGGTGCCGATGGACCGGATCATCTGCGGCGACGTCGGCTACGGCAAGACCGAGATCGCGATCCGCGCGGCGTTCAAGGCGGTGCAGGACGGCAAGCAGGTCGGCGTCCTGGTGCCGACGACGCTGCTGGCCAACCAGCACTTCAAGACGTTCTCCGAGCGGATGGCGCAGTTCCCGGTGACGGTGGCGGTGCTGTCCCGCTTCCAGTCGAAGACGGAGTCCGACGAGACGCTGCGCAAGCTCGCCGCCGGGGAGGTCGACATCCTGGTCGGCACCCACCGGCTGCTGCAGCCGACCACCCGGTTCAAGGACCTCGGGCTGGTGATCGTCGACGAGGAGCAGCGCTTCGGCGTCGAGCACAAGGAGTACCTGAAGACCATGCGGACGGCGGTCGACGTCCTGTCGATGTCGGCCACCCCGATCCCGCGCACCCTGGAGATGAGCCTCACCGGCATCCGCGAGATGTCGACGATCCTCACCCCGCCGGAGGAGCGGCACCCGGTGCTGACCTACGTCGGCGCCTGGGACGACAAGCAGATGGCCGCCGCGATCCGCCGCGAGCTGCTCCGCGACGGCCAGGTGTTCGTCATCCACAACCGGGTGCAGTCCATCGACAAGGCCGCGGCCAAGATCCGCAACCTGGTGCCCGAGGCGCGGGTCGCGGTCGGCCACGGGCAGATGCACGAGCACGAGCTCGAGAAGGTCATGGTCGGCTTCTGGGAGAAGGAGTTCGACGTCCTGGTCGCCACCACGATCGTCGAGTCCGGGCTGGACATCCCGAACGCCAACACGCTGATCGTCGACCGGGCCGACACCTTCGGCCTGTCCCAGCTGCACCAGATCCGCGGCCGGGTGGGCCGCGGCCGGGAGCGCGCCTACGCCTACTTCACCTACGACCCCTCCCGGCCGCTGACCGAGACCTCGGTCGACCGGCTCACCACGATCGCGCACAACACCGACCTCGGCGCCGGCATGGCCGTGGCGATGAAGGACCTGGAGATCCGCGGGTCGGGCAACCTGCTCGGCGGGGAGCAGTCCGGGCACATCGCCGGCGTCGGCTTCGACCTCTACGTCCGGCTCGTGGGCGAGGCGGTCAGCGACTACCGCGCCCAGGCGACGGGGGAGTCCCCGGCGGTCGAGCCGGCCGAGGTGCGGGTCGACCTCCCGGTCGACGCCCACCTGCCGCACGACTACGTGCCCGGTGAACGGCTGCGGATGGAGGCCTACCGCAAGGTGGCCTCTGTCCAGGACGACGAGCAGGCGCAGGCGGTGCTCGACGAGCTGACCGACCGCTACGGCGCCCCGCCGGCACCGGTGCTCAACCTGCTGGCGGTGGCCCGGTTCCGCGCGGCCATGCGGGCGCTCGGCGTCACCGAGATCTCGATGCAGGGCCGCAACATCCGGGTCGGTCCGCTGGAGCTGCGCGAGTCGCAGGTGATGAAGCTGTCCCGGCTCGCCGAGGGCGCCACCTACAAGGCGGCGGTGCGCACGGTGTCGATCAAGGTGCCGATGGGTCCGGACCGGCGGACGCCGCTGCGGGACGTCGCGCTGCTGGAGAAGCTGCACACCCTGCTGTCCGCCGTCCTCCAGCAGCCCCAGGAGGCCACCGTCCTCCCCGCCCTTCGCTAGCTCAGGACGGGCCCCTGGACGGGCCGAAGGCCACGACCGGCGCGGGCCTGCGACGCGGGTCACAGCCGTGTGGCACGCTCGCGGCCGTGTCCCGCCGTCGCGCCGTCGCCGTCCTGCTCGTGGGTGTCGCCGGGCTCGGCGGCCTGGCCGGCTGCCGCAACGCCCCGACGGTGGCCGCGTACGTGGGGGAGTCGCAGGTGACCGTCGCCGAGCTGGACGACGCCGTCGCCGAGCGGCTCGCCGTCCCCGACATCGCCGCCTACGCCGGGGACGACGAGACCGGCTTCACCCGCCAGGTGCTCAGCCTCCAGGTGGGCGAGGAGGTCTACGCCGCCGCCGCCCGCCGGTACGACGTGCAGGTCACCGACGCCGACGTCCAGGCGCGGATCGGCCAGCTGCTGGCCGGCAGCGACCGCGACCAGGTCCTCGCCCAGGTCGCGCAGCAGCAGGGGGCCAGCGAGGACGACGTCGTGGAGAACGTCCGGCAGCAGCTGGTCCGCCAGCGGATCGCGGTCGCCGCGGGCAAGGCCGACCTGTCCGACGACGCGCTGCGCGACCGCTACGCGGCCGGCCAGCCGGCCCTGACGACGGTCGAGCTCGGCATCGTCACCGTGCCGGACCAGCCGACGGCTGACGCCGTGCTCGCCCAGCTGACCGCCGACCCGGCCGGCTACCCGGCGGTCGCCGCGCAGTACGCCGGGGACAACACGTTGCCCGACGTGCAGTCCTTCACCTCCGCCGACCTGCCCGACGTGCTGGCCCCCTCGGTCGCCGCCACCCAGCCCGGGCAGGGGTTCACCCAGGCCGTTCCCCAGGCCGGCGGCGTGGTCGTCGGCCTGGTGCGGTCGGTCACCGTGCCGAGCTTCGAGGACGCGCGCGCCCAGCTCGCCGAGCAGGCCGCGTCTGAGGCCGACGACGCCGGCCTGGCCCTGGTCACCGCGGTGCGCGAGGACCTCGACGTGACCGTCAACCCGCGGTACGGCGTGCTCGACGAGGGGCGGGTCGTCGCCGACGAGGGCGGGGTCGTGCTCCTGCTCGAGGACGACGCCGCAGCGGGCGCCGGCGGCACCGACCCGGGCGCTGCCGGAGACTGACCGGGTGCCCGTCGCGCTGCTCGTCACCGTCAGCCCCCGCCTGCCCGGCCTGCTGGCCCCCGCCGGCTGGCGGGCGGTCACCGCCGCCCCGGCCGTCCTCGCCCTCCCCGGCGCCGCGGCCACCGCCGAGGTGCTGCGGCAGGAGGGCATCGCGGTCACCGACGTCGCGGGTCCGGAGGAGGCAGCCGCGCACGGAGCCCACGTCGTCCTGCTGGCGACGCCGGAGGAGACCGACGGCAGCGCGGGGCCGGACCGGGTGGACGGTGCCCCCGAGCCGCCCGGCGCCCGACTGCTCGACGTCGTCACCGTGATGGACCGGCTGCGCTCGCCGGGTGGCTGCCCGTGGGACGCCGAGCAGACCCACGCCTCGCTGCGCGGGTACCTGCTGGAGGAGGCGCACGAGGCCTACGACGCGATCGTCGACGACGACCCGGTGGCGATGCGCGAGGAGCTCGGCGACGTGCTGCTGCAGGTCGTCTTCCACGCCCGGGTGGCGGCCGAGGCCGGCCCGGAGCGGCGGTTCGACGTCGACGACGTCGCCGGGGACCTGGTCGACAAGCTGGTCCGGCGGCACCCGCACGTGTTCGGCGATGCTGGCCCTCGCGACGTCGCGCAGGTCGAGGCGGGCTGGGACGAGATCAAGAAGGCGGAGAAGCAGCGCCGGTCGCCGACCGAGGGGGTCTCCCGCTCGCAACCGGCCGCCTCCTGGGGCGCCGCGCTGACCCGGCGGGCCGAGCGCGCCGGGCTGCCCACGCCACCGGCCGGTGAGCTGTCGGTGGACAGCCCCGAGGCGCTCGGGGAGCGCCTGCTCGGGGTGGTCGTGGCCGCCGCGCAGCGCGGCTGGGACGTCGAGGACGCGTTGCGCGAGGCCGTCCGCCGCTACGCCGGTGAGCTGGACGCCGCCGCCCTCGCCCGACCCTGACCGCCTTGGGCTCCGTCAGGTCCTGCCGGGTGATCGAGGGTCGGAGCCCAGCAGTTGCGGCAGCCAGAACAGGACGGCCGCCGACAGCGCGGTCACGGCGAGGAAGCCCAGCGGCCCGCTGCTGTCGACGTAGGACCAGAGCAGCCCCAGGACCGGCGCGAGGAAGGGCAGCACGCCGTCGGCCCGGGCCTGCCGGGCCAGCCCCACGTCGGTCGCCGCCGGGTCGACGGCTGCCTGGCGGAGCTCGCCGCGCGGCTCCCGGCCGCGCACCCGCCCCGACGGCCAGATCTCCGCACCCTCGACCACCGGCAGCACCAGCCGGTCCCGCGCCGGATCGCCGCGCACCTCGATCCGGGCGCCGGGGGTCAGCCGGTCCAGCTCCGGCGCCCAGTGCACCGGCAGCCAGCGCAGCCCGGCCGAGCTGTCGATCTCCAGCCAGCTGCGCACCAGCAGCCCCTGCCGGACGACGACGTGCGTGGCGGTCAGCCGGAGCGCCGGGCGCGACCGCAACCGGGGGCGTCCGAGCAGCCGGGCGGTGGTCAGCGCCGTGGCCGCCAGCAACACGACCAGCACCGCGACCAGACCGAACACCACGTCGCTGACCGCGGCCGAGGCGGCGTCGCCGTCGGTGTGCACCCGGGCGGAGCCGTCGGCGGTGTCGTCGGGGTCGTAGCGCACCGTCAGCCGGGCGCCGACCGGCACGTCGAGCGCCCGCTCCAGCTCGATCACGCCGGTGCGCGGCGTCCCCTCCTCGTCGGTGAACGAGACGTCGAGACCGCGCCCGTCCGGCGCCGTCCCCACCGCCGTCACGGTCGCGGTCGCCGTCGCGGTCCCGGCGGCCAGCGGCGCCCGGACGTCCCCCAGCCGCACCGCGAGCGCGACCAGCAGCACCAGCCCGACCACGAGCAACGGCACCAGGCCGAGGAGCAGCTGGCGCGCCGCGCGCCGGTGCGGGCGGAGCGGCGGGGAGGTCGGCGGCGTCATCGCGGCCATCGTCCCAGCTCCGACCCGGTGTCCGGCCGCCGTCCCGGCGGGTGCACCGCCGGGGTGTCCCGCGGCGGTCGCCCGGCTGGCTAGGCTGCCCCTCGTGGCCAGCATCGATGCCGTAGGCGCGCGAGAGATCCTCGACTCGCGCGGAAACCCCACCGTCGAGGTCGAGGTCGCCCTCGACGACGGGACGATCACCCGGGCCGCCGTGCCCAGCGGCGCCTCGACCGGCGCCTTCGAGGCGGTGGAACTGCGCGACGGCGGCGACCGCTACAACGGCAAGGGCGTGACCCAGGCCGTCGACGGCGTCCTGGACGTCATCGGCCCCGAGCTCGTCGGCTTCGAGGCCTCCGAGCAGCGCCTCCTCGACCAGCGGCTGATCGACCTCGACGGCACCCCCGACAAGTCCCGGCTCGGCGCCAACGCGATCCTCGGCGTGAGCCTCGCCGTCGCGAAGGCCGCCGCGGAGTCCGCGGGCCTGCCGCTGTTCCGCTACGTCGGTGGCCCGTCGGCGCACCTGCTGCCGGTGCCGATGCTGAACATCCTCAACGGTGGCGCCCACGCCGACAGCAACGTCGACGTGCAGGAGTTCATGATCGCCCCGATCGGCGCGGCGACCTTCGCCGAGGCGCTCGCGGTGGGCGCGGAGACGTACCACGCACTGAAGTCCGTGCTGAAGAAGCGCGGGCTGTCCACGGGCCTGGGCGACGAGGGTGGCTTCGCCCCGTCGCTGCCCAGCAACCGGGACGCCCTGGACCTCATCGTGGAGGCCGTCGAGCAGGCCGGTTGCACGCCCGGCACCGACGTCGCCTTCGCCCTGGACGTCGCCGCCACCGAGTTCCACAGCGAGGACGGCTACGCCTTTGAGGGGACGACGCGCGACGCCGCCTACCTCACCGAGTACTACGCCGGGCTGGTGGACGCCTACCCGATCGTGTCGATCGAGGACCCGCTGTCGGAGGAGGACTGGGACGGCTGGGTCGCCCTGACCCAGGCCCTGGGTGACCGGGTGCAGATCGTCGGCGACGACCTCTTCGTCACCAACCCGGCCCGGCTCGCCGACGGCATCGCCCGCGGCGCGGCGAACGCGCTGCTGGTGAAGGTCAACCAGATCGGCACGCTCACCGAGACGCTGGACGCGGTGACCCTGGCCCACCGGAGCGGCTACCGCTCGATGATGAGCCACCGTTCGGGGGAGACCGAGGACACCACGATCGCCGACCTCGCCGTCGCCCTGGACTGCGGGCAGATCAAGACCGGTGCCCCGGCCCGCAGCGAGCGGGTGGCCAAGTACAACCAGCTGCTCCGCATCGAGGAGGAGCTGGACGACGCCGCCCGCTACGCCGGCGCCGCCGCCTTCCCGCGGCTCGCCGCACGCGGCTGACCGGATGAGCACGGCCCGCCCCCGCCGTGGCAGGTCCGGCGGCACCCGCCGCCGGGCCTCGTCACGGCCGGTGCGGGCCGGCTCGCGCGGGTCGGCCGACAGCCGGCCCGGACGGCGGACCACCCGCAGTGCGGCCCGCAGCACGACCACCCGCCGCGGCCCGCGCTTCACCGGCCGAGCCGTCCTGCTCGGCACGCTGGTGCTGCTGCTCGCGCTCACCTTGGCCGGCCCGCTGCGCCAGTACGTGGCCGGCCGCCAGGAGCTCGCCGAGCTCGCCGCCGAGCACGACGAGCTGACCCGGCGGGCCGCCGACCTGCAGGCGCAGCTGGACCGGCAGTCCGACCCGGCCTACATCGCCCAGCAGGCCCGGGAGCGGCTGACCTACGTGCTGCCCGGTGACCGGCTGGTCATCGTGGGCGACGCCGGCGACCCGGGCGACAGCGCCTCGCCGTCGACCGACGCCGCCGACCCGGAGGCGCCGGTGCCCTGGTACGAGGGCCTGCTCGGATCGGTCGCGGCTGCCGACGGCTGAAGGACCCCATCACCTCACCGAGGCTCGCGGTGGCCCCCTGCGAGGGGCCGTTCCAGCACGTCACCCGGGGCCCGTGCGTGGGCGCTCGGGTGCCTGCCGCAGACTCGTCGGGTGAGCAGTCCTGCCCCGCCCTCTCCGCCGGTCACGCCTGACGAGCGGGCCGTCATCGCCCGCCAGCTGGGCCGGCCGCCGCGCGCCCTGGTGGGCGTGGCGCATCGCTGCCCGTGCGGCCAGCCCGACGTCGTCGAGACCGCGCCGCGGCTGGAGGACGGCACGCCGTTCCCCACGCTGTACTACCTGACCTGCCCGCGGGCGACCGCCGCCGCGAGCCGGCTGGAGTCGGCCGGGCGGATGCGGGAGTGGCAGGACGAGCTGGCCACCGACGCATTGCTGGCCGCGGGCTACCTCGCGGCGCACGAGTCCTACCTGGCCACCCGGGACGACCGCGACGTGCTGCCCACCCGGGCGACCGCCGGCGGCATGCCGGACCGGGTCAAGTGCCTGCACGCGCTGGCCGGGCACGCGCTCGCCGCCGGCCCCGGCGTGAACCCGATCGGCGACCGCGCGGTCGCCGAGATGGGGGAGTGGTGGGCCGCCGGCCCCTGCGCCGCACCCTCGCCCGACGACCCGGAGGACGTGAGATGAGCCGGGTGGCGGCCATCGACTGCGGCACCAACTCCATCCGCCTGCTGGTAGCCGACGTGCCACCGGAGGGGGCGCACACCGACCTGCTGCGCCGGATGGAGGTCGTCCGGCTCGGGCAGGGCGTCGACGCCACCGGTCGGCTGGCCCCGGAGGCCATCGAGCGCACCCGGGTCGTGCTCGCCGAGTACGCCGCCCAGTCCCGCGAGCTGGGTGCCGAGCGGGTCCGGATGGTGGCCACCAGCGCCAGCCGGGACGCCGCCAACCGGGCCGACTTCGAGGCGATGGTGACCGCCACCCTGGGCCAGCTGCCCGACGTCGTCCCCGGTGTGGAGGAGGCCGAGCTGTCCTTCCTGGGGGCGACCGCCTCGCTGTCCGCTGCGGCGAAGGCGCACGGTGCGCCACCGCCCCGTCCGCCGTTCCTGGTCGTCGACATCGGCGGCGGGTCCACCGAGTTCGTGCTCGGCGACGCCGGCGGGGTGCGGGCGGCCCGGTCGGTGGACATCGGCTGCGTGCGGCTCACCGAGCGCCACCTGCACGGCGACCCGCCGCCGCCGGACGAGGTGCAGGCCGCCGAGGCGGACGTGCGGGCCGCGCTCGAGCTCGTCGCCGCCGACGTGCCGGTCCACGAGGCCGCGACCCTGGTCGGGCTGGCCGGCTCGGTGACGACGGTGGCTGCGTTGGCGCTCGACCTGCCCGAGTACGACCCGGTCGCCATCCACGGCTCGCGCATCCCGGTCGCCGCCGTCCGGTCGGTCACCGCGGGGCTGCTCAGTGCGACCCGGGCGAAGCGGGCCGGCTACCCGGTCATGCACCCGGGTCGGGTCGACGTGATCGGCGCCGGCTCACTGGTGCTGCGGGTGATCATGGACGCCTTCGACCTGGAGGAGGTCGTGGTCAGCGAGCACGACATCCTCGACGGCATCGCCCTCCGCCTCGCCCGCTCCTAGCTCCTCGTGGGGCCGTGTTGGCCGACACGGCCCCACGAGGAGCTACGCGGCACTGGCGGTGTTGACGCCGGGCGGCAGCTCGCCGGTCAGCTTCTTGTAGACCGCTGCGGCGCCGCGGGCGGCGACCAGCCGACCGGAGGCGTACAGCACGCCGGACACCGCGGCCCAGGCCAGCGCATCGGGCCAGGTGACGCCCGGGGCGGCCGGGTTCTTCGGCGGCGGGTAGCCGCGCACCCTCAGCCACGCGGTGTCGGCCGTCTTCTTCACCACGATGCCGGCCGGGATCGCCATCGCCGGGCCGAGCACCTTGTACAGCAGCGGGGTCTTCGGCTTCTCGGTCTTCGCCACGTCGCTGATCATGCCCGCCGCCGGAACCGTCCGGACCATCTGGTCTGCTGGGGCGGTGGCACGTGACGCCGACGGCTACCCCGTCACCCGCACCGCCGCCGGGGTGCTGCGCGGCGCCGCCGGCACCCGCGAGCTCGCCGTCCTGGACGAGCGGATCTCCGGCTGCCGCGCCTGCCCGCGGCTGGTGGCCTGGCGCGAGGAGGTCGCGCAGGTCAAGCGCGCCTCGTTCCGCGACCAGGAGTACTGGGGGCGGCCGGTGCCGGGGCTCGGCCCGGCCGACGCCCGGATCGCCGTGGTCGGGCTCGCGCCGGCCGCGCACGGCGGGAACCGGACCGGGCGGGTGTTCACCGGCGACCGCAGCGGCGACTGGATCTTCGCCGCACTGTGGCGCGCGGGTCTGGCGAACCAGCCGACCTCGGTCTCGAAGGACGACGGCCTCGAGCTGACCGACGTCCGGGTCTGCGCCGCGGTGCGCTGCGCCCCGCCGGCCAACGCCCCCACGCCCGAGGAGCGGGACACCTGCTCGCCGTGGCTGGCCCGGGAGCTGGCGCTGCTGCCGCGGCTGCGGGTCGTCGTCGTCCTCGGCGGCTTCGGGTGGACGGCGCTGTGGCCGGTGCTCGGCGCGGCGGGCTGCGCACTGCCCCGGCCGCGTCCCGCGTTCGGGCACGGGGTGGAGGTCGCCCTGACGGGTCCCCGCGGTCCGGTCACCCTGCTGGGCAGCTACCACGTCAGCCAGCAGAACACCTTCACCGGCAAGCTGACCGAGCCGATGCTGGACGCCGTGCTGACCCGTGCCACCGAACTGGCAAGCTCTGGTCCCTGACGCCCCCGTAGCCCAATCGGCAGAGGCAGGCCCCTTAAAAGGGTCCCAGTGTCGGTTCGATCCCGACCGGGGGCACACCCTCACCTGTGGTCGGCGGCATCCGGGAACTCGCCGGGCCGAGCTGGCGTTGGACCAGACAGCGTGGGGTGGACCAAGTGAGCCCCACGGACCGACCAGTCACCTCGAGGAGATGACGATGCCGAGCAACAACCCGGTCTTCAGCCGGGGCTTCCCCGCGGCCGGCAACAGCCAGTCCGGCGGTTGGGGCGCCGGCCCGCAGCAGACGTACGGCGGGGCACCCACCCAGTACGACCCGTACTCGGCCCCGTCGCCGTACGCGGCCACCGGCCGGGCCTACATGACGATGGACGACGTCGTCACCAAGACCGGCCTCACCTTCGTGGTGACCGTGCTGGCCGCCGCCGCGACCTGGTCCCTGCCCGGCAACACGGGTGTGGCCCTGGCCCTCCCGGCGATCCTGATCGCGCTGGTCCTCGGCCTGGTCATCTCGTTCAAGCAGATCGCCAACCCCGCCGCCACCCTGGCCTACGCGGCCCTGCAGGGCATCGCGGTCGGGGCGATCAGCGAGATCTACGCCGCGAACTTCGGCGGCAACATCGTCATGCAGGCGGTGATCGGCACCTTCGGTGTGTTCGCCGGGATGCTGGTGGTCTACAAGACCGGCGCCATCCGGGTCACCCCGAAGCTGACCCGCTGGGTCGTCGGTGCGCTGTTCGGTGTGCTGGCGCTCGTGCTGGTCAACCTGATCGCCAGCTTCTTCACCCCGGGTGGCCTGGGCCTGCGCGACGGTGGTCCGGTCGCGATCATCTTCAGCCTGGTCGTCATCGGTGTGGCGGCGTTCTCGCTGCTGCTGGACTTCGACATGGCCGACGAGGCGATCCGCCGCGGCGTCGCGCCGAAGTTCGCCTGGTACATCGCCTTCGGCCTGCTGGTGACGGTCGTCTGGCTGTACCTGGAGATCCTGCGGCTCCTGAGCTACTTCCGCGAGTGATGAAGGACCCCGTCCTCCCCACCCTTAGCAAGCTCAGGGCGGGCCCCTGGACGGGGCCGTACACCAACTGACCGTGGCCCGGTCCCCGCGAGGGGGCCGGGCCACGGTCGTTCCCAGCCCCGTCCAGAGGCTCGTCCCGAGCTCGGGAGGGATGAGGAGGACGGGGTCCTTCTTCAGGACAGGCGCTCGAGCACCATGGCCATGCCCTGCCCGCCGCCGACGCACATGGTCTCCAGGCCGAACTGCCCGTCCCGGGCGCGCAGGCCGTTGAGCAGGGTGCCGGTGATCCGGGCGCCGGTCATGCCGAAGGGGTGCCCGACGGCGATCGCGCCGCCGTGCACGTTCAGCTTGTCGATGTCGATGCCCAGGTCGCGGTAGCTGGGGATGACCTGCGCGGCGAACGCCTCGTTGATCTCCACGAGGTCCATGTCGTCGATGGTCATCCCGGCGCGGGCCAGCGCCTGCTCGGAGGCCGCCACCGGGCCGTAGCCCATGATCTCCGGCGAGAGCCCGGTGACACCGGTGGAGACGATCCGGGCCAGCGGGGTGATGCCCAGGTCGGCGGCCTTGCGGTCGCTCATGATGACCAGGGCGGCGGCCCCGTCGTTGAGCGGGCAGGCGTTGCCGGCGGTGACCCGGCCGTCGGGGCGGAAGACCGGCTTGAGGCCGGCCAGCCCCTCGACCGTCGTCCCGGCGCGCGGGCCGTCGTCGGCGCTCACCACGGTGCCGTCCGGGGTGGTGACCGGGGTGATTTCCCGCTCCCAGAAGCCGTTGGCGATGGCCTGCTCGGCCAGGTTCTGGCTGCGCGCGGCGAACTCGTCCATGTCGGCGCGGGAGACGTCCTTGAGCAGCGCGAGGTTCTCGGCGGTCTGGCCCATGGCGATGTAGGCGTCCGGGACGTCGCCGTCCTCACGCGGGTCGCGCCAGGACTCCGCACCGCTCTCGGCGGTCTTGGCCACCCGGGCCTCGGCGTCGGCGAACCGGGGGTTGTGGGTGTCCGGGATGGCGTCGGAGTTGCCCTTGACGAAGCGGGACACCATCTCCACCCCTGCGGAGATGAAGACGTCGCCCTCGCCGGCCTTGATCGCGTGCAGCGCCATCCGGGTGGTCTGCAGCGACGAGGAGCAGTAACGGGTGACCGTCGTCCCGGGCAGGTGGTCCATGCCCAGCAGGACGGCGACGATCCGGCCCATGTTGAAGCCCTGCTCACCGCCGGGGAGACCGCAACCGAGCATCAGGTCGTCGATGTCGGTCGGGTCCAGCTGGGGCACCTGGTCCAGCGCCGCGCGGGTGATGGTGGCGGCCAGGTCGTCGGGCCGCAGGTCCTTCAGCGACCCCTTGAACGCGCGGCCGATGGGGGAGCGGGCGGCGGCGACGATGACGGCTTCGGGCATGGGTCCTCCACGATGAGGCGCGCCCCCTCGCGGGCGGCGACGGACGTCGGGTCGTCCCTCAAGCTACCCCTGGGTAGGGAGGCGGTCGCCGGGCGCGGGCCACCGCTCAGGACGGGACGGCGGTGCGCCCCGCCTCGTCGGCCTGCTGGGGTGTCGGGATCTCCGGCGGCCGGCGGCGGCGGAGCCGGGCCCAGGGGCCGCGCGGGCCCTGCTCCGCGCCACGCACCTCGGTGGGCTGCACCTCGGTACCGGAGCGCCCGGCCGCCTTGGCAGCCGCCTGGGCGATCGGCCGGACGGTGTCCCGGCGCAGCCGCAGCCCGCGGTCGGCCGCAGCCGGCCAGACACCGATGCTGTCGGCGATGGAGGGCAGCAACGCCGCCGCGGCGGACGCGTAACCGGCCGCGGACGGGTGGAACTCGTCGCTGCTGAACAGCTCGCGGTCGGTGGCGAAGGAGGGGCCGAGCAGTGATCCGAGCGAGACGGTGCGCCCGCCCTCGGCGACGACGGCGATGGTCTGCGCGGCGGCGAGCTGACGGCTCCACCGGCGGGCCAGCACGCGCAGCGGCTGGGCGATCGGGCGGATGGTGCCCAGGTCCGGGCAGGTGCCGACGACGACCTCGCAGCCCTGGGCGATCAGCGCCCGCACCGCCTCGGCCAGCGCACGCACCGACTCAGCGGGGCGGGCCCGGCTGGTGACGTCGTTGGCGCCGATCATGATCAGGGCGACGTCGGGGTGCTCGGGCAGGGCGCGCTCCACCTGACCGGCGAGGTCGCGGGAGATGGCGCCGGACCTGGCGAACTTGACCAGCCGGACAGGGCGTTCCGCGAGCTCCACGAGCGCCGCGGCGATCAGCACGCCCGGGGTCTCACCGGGGTTGTCCACGCCCAGACCCACCGCGCTGGAGTCGCCCAGGACGGCGAACACGATCGGCTTGCCGCGGCCGCGGCCGTAGACGCCGTTGCCGGTCGGGGGGTCGGGCTGGGTCCGTTGCGCGGTCACCCGACGGCGCGCGGCCCGGGCCTCCTGGCGCAGCAGGGTCACCAGCGCAGCCCCCGCGAGCCCGACGCCGCCGCCGCCGTACACGGCCCCCGTCGCCAGTCGTCGCGCCCTGCTGGCTCGCGTCACCGGGCCCCGTCCTCTCCTCCGGCGCCCGGTTGCGTGCCGCACCAGGAGCTGAATCCCAGGCTAGCCACCCCCTACGTTGAGGGGCGTGGCTGATCGAGCTGACCTCACCCCTCCGGACGACCGCCGGCGTCAGCAGCAGATCGTCGACGTGCTCGTGGACGCCTTCGCGCAGCTCATGGCGGTGGACGCCGACGCCTTCCGCACCAAGTTCCGCAAGATGGCCGCCGACCCGTTCGCCTTCTACCGCGGCTCCGCCTGCTTGTTCTACGCCGACATGGCGACGCTGGAGGACCGGTGGTGTGACGAGCGGACGTCGCGGGTGTGGATCCAGGGTGACCTGCACGCGGAGAACTTCGGCACCTACATGGACGGGCAGGGGCGCATCGTCTTCGACGTCAACGACTTCGACGAGGCCTACCTCGGGCACGTCAGCTGGGACCTGCGCCGGTTCGCGGCCAGCTTCGCGCTGCTGGCCTGGCGCAAGGCGTTCGCCGACGACGTGATCAGCGAGATGATCAGCGGCTACCTGGGCGCCTACCTGGACCAGGTGGCGGCCTTCACGCAGTCGGACGACGACCGGTCCTTCGCCCTGCTGCGGGAGAACACCGAGGGAGCGGTGCACGACGTCGTGCTGGCGACCACCGCCCGCACCCGGCTGGACCTGCTGGGCCGGCTGACCGTGGTCGAGCGGTACGAGCGGCGGTTCGCCGACCGGCCGCGCAACCGCCGGCTGCAGGACGACGAGCGGGCCGAGGTGCTCGCCGCCATCGAGCGCTACCGCGAGACCGTCCACCCGCCCCGCCGGCGGCGCGACGTCGCCTACGACGTGAAGGACGTCGTGGGCACCGGCGGCTTCGGCATCGGCAGCGCCGGGCTGCCCGCCTACAACGTGCTGCTCGAGGGCTACGACCAGGCGCTGGAGAACGACGTCGTCCTGTCGGTGAAGCAGGGCAACGTGCCGGCGCCCAGCCGGATCGTCGACGACCCGGAGATCCGGGCCTACTTCGAGCACGAGGGTCACCGGACCGCGGTCAGCCAGCGGTCCCTGCAGGCCAACGCCTCCCAGTTCCTCGGGCACACCGAGATCGGCGGCGTCGGCTTCGTCGTCTCCGAGCTGTCGCCCTACGAGGTGGACCTGGACTGGGACGACCTCACCGAGCCCGAGGAGATCCGGCCCGTCCTCGCCCAGCTGGGCCGCGCGACGGCGAAGCTGCACTGCGTCGGCGACGCGGACAGCGACCACACGCTGGTGCCCTTCCAGACCGAGGAGGCGATCACCACGATGATCGGCGGCCGCCGCGAGGAGTTCATCGCCGACGTCGTCGACTTCGCGCACGGCTACGCGCGGCGGACCCGGGAGGACCACCGGCTGTTCGTCGACGCCTTCCGAGCCGGGCAGGTCCAGGGGATCAGCTCCAGCGGGGACCACCCGACGGCGTGACCCCGGTCAGCGGATGGGCAGCTCGATCAGCATCCCGCGGTGCGGGCCGACCGGGCGCAGGTCGTACTCCTCGGTGACGGTGGTGAAGCCGATCCGCGCGTAGAAGCCGACGGCGTCCTTCCGGGCGTCGCACCAGACGAGGTCCCCGCCCCGGGCGGCCACCTGGACCAGCCCCTCGGCGACCAGCGCCCGACCGGCTCCCAGCCCGCGGACCCGCGGGTCGGTGGCCATGCCCCGGAGCTGCCAGGACCCCTCACCGACGCGCCACGGGCAGTCCCGCGGGTGGAAGCGGACCACGCCGACGATCTCCCCGCCGTCGATGCGGGCGGCCAGGTGCAACGTGTACGGGGCGTCGTCCTCGTCGATCTCCACCGGACGCCCCTGGCGGAGCTCCTGCGCCCGCAGCGGGTAGGTGGCCGCCGCGTCGACCTGCTCGATGGTGATCGTCCCCGACGGGGCCCCGGTGCTCACGCCCGCATCCTCCCCTGCGCGGCTCTGGGGCCGTGGATCAGGTCACCTGATCAGAGGGCGTCCTACCGCACCAACGCTGGTGCGGGGGGACGGCCGGTGATCAGGTGACCTGATCGAAGTCCCGGCGTCAGCGGCCGCGGGGGCCGCGCCTGACCCGGAGGTAGTCGGCGACCACGTACTCACCGAGCCGCTCGCTGTCGGGCTGGAACACCCGGCCACCGGCCCGGGCGGTGATGTCGTGCACGAACTCGACCAGCGACGGCTCGGGGTCCAGCGCGAAGACGTTGAGGGTGGCGCCGGAGCGCGCGACCCGCTCCACCTCCGCGACGGTGCGGGCGATCGTCTCGGGCATCGGTGGCCAGCAGAAGTACGGCGTCCCGTCGTCCTCCAGGTGCGCGGTGGGCTCCCCGTCGGTGACCACCAGCACCACCGGCTCGGCGTCCCGGTGTTTGGCGAGGAAACGGCGGGCCAGCATCAGGCCGTGCTGCAGGTTGGTCCCCTGCAACGTGTCGACCGACAGCTCGGCCAGCGTCTCCGGGCGGAGCACCTGCGCGGTGGAGGAGAAGCCGATGATCTCGATCGCGTCCTGCGGGAAGCGGGTGGTCACCAGGGAGTGCAGGGCCATCGCCGTCGACTTGGCCGCGCCCCACGTGCCGCGCAGCGCCATCGAGTAGGAGAGGTCGACCAGCAGCGCGACGGCTGCGCCGGTGCGCCGCTCGGTCTCCACCACCTCGAAGTCGTCGACGGCGATCCGCACCCGACGGCGCCCCTCCTCGTGCGGCTCACCGGCGGTGCGCAGCACCGCGTTGCGGACGGTGCGGACGACGTCCAGCGGCTGCTCGTCGCCGAACCGCCACTCCCGGGAGGCCCCGGTCAGCTCGCCGGCCGCTCCTGCGTCGGCGACGTCGTGCTCACCGCGACCGGTCGCCGACAGCTTGGCGAAGACCCGGCGCAGCGCGGTCGCGCCCAGCCGGCGCACCGCCTTGGGGGACAGCTGCAGCGCTCCCTCGGACCGCTGCAGGTACCCCTGCCGTTCGAGCTCGCGCTCCAGCCGGCGCAGCGCCTCGAGGTCGTCGACGGCGGAGCGGCCCAGGGCCTGCTCGAGCAGTTCCTGGTCGATGTCGGCCAGCGACGCCCCGGCGTACCCCTGCGACAGCTGCTGGGACAGCGACTCGAGGTCGGCGAGCTCGGCGACCGCGGTGGTCGCGTCGCCCATGCCCAGCGGCTGCTCGCCGTCGGGCACCGGGCCGCGCTGCCCCCAGGGCAGGTCGGGCCGGGCCTGGCGGAGCGCGTCGGACAGGTGCGCCATCTCGCTCTGCAGGCCGAGGTCGCCCATCGCCTGCTCCATGAGGCCCTGCAGCTCGGCGCGCTGGTCGGGGGAGAGACCGGCGAGCATCCGCTCCTGGGCGGCAGCCCGGCGGGCCAGCGAGTCGATCAGCTCCTCCACCGACTGGGGGTCGTCGGGGAAGAACTGGCCGTGCTCGTCCATGAAGTCGGCGAACTGCTGGTCGGTGTCCTCGCCGCGGTTGTGCGCGTCGACCAGCGCGGACAGGTCGGCGACCATGTCCTTGACCGCCTGCATGGCCGCGCCGTCGCCGTCCTGCATCTGCTGCAGCGCCTGCTTCATGCCCTGGAAGGAGCTGTCCAGCACCTCCTGGCGGAGCAGGTCCTGGATCTGCTGGAAGGCCTGCGCCGCCTCCGGCGAGCGCCACTGGTGGTCCTTGAGCGCACGGACGGCGCCGGCGGTGTCCTCCGGCAGCTGGTCCAGCTCGGCCTCGGCGAGCCGGGCGGAGTCGTCCGGGTCCGGGAAGAGCGCGGCGCGCTCGGCCTCGAGCGCCTGCTCCAGCAGCTCACGGACCTGCTCCAGCGTGCCGTCCATCCGGCCGGCCTGCCGGGCCTGCCGCAGCCGGTCGCGCACCGACCGGCGCAGCTGGTCGAGCCCGCGCCGGCCGTCGATGCCGCGGCGCAGCAGGTCGCGCATCGCCTCGCGCACCCCGCTGCCACCCAGCACCTGGTCGCCGATCTCGTCGACCGCGGCGGCCACGTCGTAGGGCGGCGCGAGGGGGTCGGGCCCACCGCGCCACCTGCCGTACCGGTAGCCCCTGGGACGTCGTCCGGCCATCGTCAGGCCCCGTACACGGTGCGGGAGCCGTCGGTGTCCTTGGCCAGCCGGCGGGTGAGGTACAGCCCCTCCAGGGCGAACTCCACGGCCGCGGCGGCCTGCTCGGCGGACTGCTCGCCCTCCGGCACCCCGAGCCGGCCCAGCAGCTGGGCCAGGTGCGGGATGGTGCCCAGCTGGCCGAGCAGCGCCGCCGCCGGCACCAGGTCGCCGGACTCGACCGTCTCGCCGCTGGTGAAGTGCTCCTGCAGGCCGGTGAGGTCCAGCCCGCCGCAGCGGGCCCGGAAGGTCTGCGCCGTGGCCTGCCGCAGCAGGTGCTCGAGCACCTCGAGGTCGCGGTCGTCGTCGTTGTCGCTGCCCGCGTCGGCGAACTCCACCTTGCCGCGGCTGGCCGGGACGACGCTCGGCAGGTCGACGACCCGGGCCACCGGCCGGGGCTCACCGGCCACCGCCGCCCGGCGGACCGCCGAGGCGGCGACCGTCTCCAGCCCGGCGATGGCGAACCGGGCACTGACCCCGGAGCGCTGGTCGACGTGGCTGGACTCGCGGACCAGCCGGGTGAACCGGGCGACGATCTCGACCAGGTGCTCGGGGACGATCGGGGCGTCGAAACCGGAGCCACCGAGCCAGGTGGTCTGCGCCTCCTGGCGCAGCAGCCGGAGCTCGTCGGCCAGCTCGATCGGGTAGTGGGTGCGCACCTCGGCGCCGAACCGGTCCTTCAGCGGGGTGATGATCCGGCCGCGGTTGGTGTAGTCCTCGGGGTTGGCGCTGGCCACCAGCAGCAGGTCGAGCGGGAGCCGGACCCGGTAGCCACGGATCTGGATGTCGCGCTCCTCGAGCACGTTGAGCAGCGCGACCTGGATCCGCTCGGCGAGGTCGGGCAGCTCGTTGACGCTGAAGATGCCGCGGTTGGTGCGGGGCACGAGGCCGTAGTGCACGGTCTCCGGGTCGCCCAGTGTGCGGCCCTCGGCCACCTTGATCGGGTCGACGTCGCCGATCAGGTCACCGACGCTGGTGTCGGGGGTGGCCAGCTTCTCGCCGAACCGGTCGCTGCGGTGCAGCCAGCCGACCGGGGTCGCGTCGCCGTGCTCGGCGACCTGCCGCCGCCCCCAGACGCTGATCGGCTGCAGCGGGTGCTCGTTGAGCTCGCTGCCGACCAGCACCGGCGTCCACTCGTCGAGCAGGCCGACCAGGGTGCGGATGAGCCGGGTCTTGCCCTGCCCGCGCTCACCGAGCAGGACCAGGTCGTGCCCGGCGATCAGGGCACGCTCGACCTCGGGGACGACGGTGTCCTCGAAGCCGACGATGCCCGGCAGGGAGGTCTCGCCGGCGGCCAGCCGGGCGAGCCGCTCGGGCAGCGGGGCGGCCGGGAGGTCGGGCTCCGGGATCGCGCCGGGCACCGCGAACAGCGACCGCTCGGAGGCGCGCGCAGCCCGGGCCTGCTCGTCGCGTCCGGCCAGCGCCGCCCGCAGCGCAGCGACCGCGGCGCCGGCGTCCTGCTGGGGCCCGGCGTCCAGCAGCTGCAGGACCGCCGCGGCCCGGTCCGGGGCGGGCAGTGCGCGCAGCGCGCCGGCCAGCGCGTCGTCCTCGTCGGCCGGTGCCGGGTCCAGTGACCCGATCACCTGCTCCCCGCCGGACCGGTGCACCGCGGCCAGCGCGCGGAGAGCGGCCTGCCCGGAGCCCAGCGCGCCGGGTCGGCCCAGCGCGGCGCCCAGCAGCCGGACGGCCTCCTCCGGGGTGTCGGTGAGCAGGACGGCTGCCGGCGTCAGCTCCGGGAGCGCGCGGGAGACCGCGGCGTCGACGTTCTCGTCGCGGCGGCCCTCTCGCAGGGGCCCGCCGCGAGCCTGCGAGCGGTGGGGGGCGAGAGGGTCCTTCATCAGGCGGTCGGGAGCTCCAGGTCGGCGAGCGCGGCCCGGACGTCGTCCTCCCGGACGAAGTCCAGCGCCAGCAGCCGGTGCAGCAGCACCCCGCGGCGGGTCAGCCGCAGGTCGGCCGGGCGCAGCCGCGGCCGGGTGCCGGGTCGGACGGCGACGGGCGGCGGGTCCAGCAGGCCTGCGCGCTGCAGGTCGGCGACGTCCTCCCGGGCGCCCCAGGCCCGCCAGGCACGCGGGTCGTCCTCCAGCGGCGCCATCGGCAGCGGTGAGCGGTCGCGGCGGCCCACCGCGGCCAGCAGCACCAGCTGCCGCCAGCTGCACGACTCGGCCAGCTGCAGCGCCCGGGCGGCCAGCGCCACGTCGATGTCGGGGGAGACGACGACCTCGGCCACCAGGTAGCCCAGGTGCCGCACCCGCCGCTCCTCGGTGGTCCGCCGCGCCGCCTGGACGACGTCCTCGACCAGGCGCTCGGCGGCCGAGCGCGCGGCGGTGGTCACGCTGAAGAAGCCGTCGCCGCGCACCGCGCGGCCCTGGTGGGTGCGGGTGACCGACAGCTCCGCGACGAAGGCCAGGACCGCACCGGCGCGGGCGCGCTCCCAGGTCAGCGGCAGCGCGGCGGCCGAGGTGGCGGCGTCCCGCAGGCAGCCGGCCAGCCGGTCGTCCAGCCGCAGCGGGCTCGACGCGGGCTCGAACAGCAGCCCGGCGACGGCGCGGCTCATCGACCCGGCGACCAGCTCCCCGGTCTCCACCAGGTCCCGGCCGGGCGCGCGCTCCTCGGAGTCCCTCACGGGGTGATCATGGCGCGCACCGCGGCGGGACGCACCCGCCGCCGCCCGCTCCTCACCACAGCGGGGCAGCCACCGTGCGGACAACGGAACACGAGTCCACCTCGGCGGCAACGGCAGGGGAACGCGGGGCCGCCACCGTCGGTGCATGGCCACCGCCACCGAACCCACCACCACCTCGACCCAGCGCGCCCCCGGCCGCCTCGGCGGTCGGTGGATCGACGACTGGCGCCCCGAGGACCCTGACTTCTGGCAGTCCACCGGTGAGCCGATCGCCCGCCGGAACCTGTTCTTCTCCGTCTTCTCCGAGCACATCGGCTTCTCGATCTGGAGCCTGTGGTCGGTGATGGTGTTGTTCCTGCCCGAGCCGGTGTTCGGCATCGACCCGGCCGGCAAGTTCCTGCTCACCACGTTGCCGACCGCGCTGGGCGCCTTCGTCCGGCTGCCCTACACCTTCGCCGTCGCGAAGTTCGGCGGCCGGAACTGGACGGTCATCAGCGCGTCGTTGCTGCTGGTCCCGACCATCGCGACCGCGGTCGTGCTGGAGCCCGGCGTCTCGTACACGACGCTGCTGGTGGTCTCCTGCCTGGCCGGCGTGGGCGGCGGCAACTTCGCCAGCTCGATGACGAACATCAACGCCTTCTACCCGACCCGGCTCAAGGGCTGGGCGCTCGGGCTGAACGCGGGCGGCGGCAACCTCGGCGTCCCGGTCATCCAGCTGATCGGCCTGCTCGTGCTGGCCACGGCCGGCGCCGCGCACCCGCGGATCGTGCTGGTCGTCTACCTGCCGCTGATCGTCGTCGCCGCGGTCGGCGCCGCGCTGCTGATGGACAACCTGACGACGGCGCGCAACCAGCCCCGGGCGATGCGGGAGGCCACCCGCGAAGGGCACACCTGGATCCTGTCGTTCCTCTACATCGGCAGCTTCGGCTCGTTCATCGGGTTCGGCTTCGCCTTCGGCCAGGTGCTGCAGAACCAGTTCGCGCAGGACTTCGCCACGCCGCTGGCCGCCGCGCAGCTCACCTGGCTCGGGCCGCTGCTCGGGTCGCTGATCCGGCCGCTCGGCGGGTCGCTGGCCGACCGGTTCGGCGGCGCGCGGATCACCTTCTGGAACTTCATCGCCATGGCGGGTGGCGCAGCGGTCGTGCTCGTCGCCAGTCAGGTCGGGTCGCTGCCGCTGTTCCTGCTCGGCTTCGTGCTGCTGTTCGTGCTCAGCGGGATCGGCAACGGCTCGACGTACAAGATGATCCCGGCGGTGTTCCGGACCCGGGCGATGGACGCCGTCGCCGCCGGCACCGACCCGGCGACCGCCGACCGGCACGCACTGCGGACGTCGGGGGCGGTCATCGGCATCGCCGGGGCCGTCGGCGCCTCCGGCGGGGTGCTGGTCAACCTGGCCTTCCGCCAGTCGTTCCTGTCCACCGGCAGCGGGGACGGCGCCTACCTGGCCTTCATCGCCTTCTACGCCGTCTGCGTCGTCGTCACCTGGGTCGTCTACCTCCGCCCGGGGACCAAGCTCGCCGGAGTGTGATCAGGGGCGCCAGACCTGCTCAAAATCGGGGTGCTCGGTGTACGGAGTGGCGAGCAGGGCGAGGGTGAGCGCGGCCAGCTGGTGCAGGTCCTTGGGCGGTAGCGGGAAGTCGGGCAGCCCGGACGGCCGGGCGCCCAGGAAGCGCAGGTCCGGTGCGGCGGCCTGGCAGGCGAGCACGACCTTCCGCTTGGCCGCGCAGTCCGCGCGCACCCGCTCGGCGGTCCCGTCCGCGCCGGCGTCCTCCGCGAGGCCGGCGGTGGCGTTCGTGTCCTCGGCGATGCGGGCGAGCAGGAAGCCCACCAGGTCCATGACGGGCGGCTCCATCGCCCGATCATCCCCCTCGGGGCGGCCGCGGACCCGGCGGGCGACCCGGCGCGCCGGTCCGCCCGTGGGCAGCGAGCATGATCGGCCGTCCCGCCCGTCCGAGAAGAGCGAGCCCGGTCCATGCCACCCCAGCCCACCACCGACCTCTGCGACGAGCGCCCCGACGCCCAGGTGTGCGACCCGGTCCTGTCCGCCTTCGGCGGTGCCGCCGCCTTCAGCGGGAGCATGGTGACCGTCACGGTCACCATGGACAACGCCCTGGTCCGGGCCGTGTTCGAGCGGTCGGGGGAGGGGCGGGTGCTGGTCGTCGACGGCGGCGGGGACCAGCGCTGCGCGTTCTTCGGGGGCACCCTGGCGACGGTCGCCGCGGCCTCCGGCTGGGCCGGGGTGGTGGTCAACGGTGCCGTCCGGGACGTCGCGGAGATGGCGGCCCAGCCGATCGGGGTGCGCGCGCTGTCGGTGTTCCCACGCCGGGGCGCGCGGGGCGGCGACCGCGGTCGGGAGGGCGGGCCCTGCCGGTTCGCCGGGGTCACCTTCCGCGCGGGGGAGTGGCTGGTCGCCGACGCGGACGGCGTCGTGCTGCTGCCCGCGGCGCCCTAGGTCCCGGCGGCGAGCCGGTAGCCCCGCTTGACCACGGTCTCCACGACCGGCGCGCCGAGGGCCGCCCGGAGCCGGGTCACCGCCATCTCCACCGCGTGCGCGTCGCCGCCGCCGGAGAGCTCGGCGAGCAGGTCCGGCCGGGACACCACGACGCCGGGCCGGCGGGCGAGGGCCCGCAGCACCGCCATCGGGCCCGGCGGCAGCTCCACCAGCCGACCGTCGAGGACGGCGGCGTGCCCGCGAACCTGCAGGGTGTGCGGGCCGGCGGTCAGCACCGGGTGCCGGGCGGGCAGCTCGGCGACCACCGAGCGGGCCAGCGCCCCCAGCCGGGCCCGCTCGGGCTGGACGGTGCGGATCCCGGCCGCCTCGAGCGGGGAGGCGGTCACCGGGCCGACCGCCAGCGGCAGGACGGCCTCGGCGAAGGCGGTGAGCACCCCGGCCCGTACGCCCTCCTGGCCGGCCACCTGGAGCAGGCTGGCCGCCGCCGGCGCGCTGGTGAAGGTCACCGCGTCCACCCCGCGCCCGGCGATCGTGACCACCAGACGGCGCAACGGGGCGGTGTCCTCCGGCAGCACCCACCGGTAGACGGGGACCCGCACCACCTCCGCGCCGGCCCGGACCAGCCCGGCGACGAGCTCGGGCAGGGGGTCACCGTGCAGCTGGACGGCGATCCGGCGACCCGGCAGCGGCCCCTCGGCACCGGAGAGGAGGTGCTCCAGCACCTCCGCGGAGCTCTCCGACGCCGGTGACCAGGCATCGACCAGCCCCGCCCCACGGATCGCCCCGCGGGCCTTCGGGCCGCGGGCCAGCACCCGGGCGTGCTGCAGGTGCTCGCGCAGCGGCAGGTCCCACGCCTCGGCCGCCTCCAGCCAGCCGCGGAACCCGACCCCCGTCGTCGCCACCACCAGGTCCACGGGGGCGGCGAGGACCTCGCGGGTGGCGGCGACCAGGTCGGCGTCGTCGGCCAGCGGCACGATCCGGATCGCCGGGGCGTGGAGCACCCGGGCGCCGCGCCGGTCCAGCAGCGCGCCGAGCTCCTCGCTGCGCCGGGCGGCGGTCACCGCCACGGTGTAGCCGCGCAGCGGCAGCAGCTCCTCGGCCGGGGGCGCGGCAGCGCCGGCAGCAGGCGCTGCTCCGGCCGGGCCGTCCGTCTCACGGTCGAGCGCGGGGTCGGTCACTCCTCCATGGTGCGGCCTCGGTGTTCCAACCGTGTGACGGGGCAGGTCGGGTGGTCGCGGTGCCCGGTCAGCCCCGGCCGTCCCGCAGCAGGGCGTACTCCCGCTCACCGGTCCCGGCGGTCCCGTCGATGAGCAGGTCGGCCCGGGCGCGGGTGTCCTGGCCGGCGAACTCCGCCGCCTCCTGCTGCTGCCAGCGCAGCCAGTGGGCCCGCAACGCCTCGCCGTCCCGGGCGATGCCGCGCGCGATCCGCACCGTGCGGGGTGCCTCCACCCACACCCGCAGCACGGCGTACGGGTCGACGTCCCGCGGCGCGCTGCCGCAGCCCTCGACGACCAGCGCCGGGCCGGCCGGCACGTGGACCAGCTCGGCGAACCGCCCCGCGGGCCAGTCGTACCGGTGGACGGCGCCGGCCCGGCCCTCCCGCAGCGGCCGCAGCACCCCGGCGGCCAGCCGCGCGAACCCGCCGGTGAGGGTCCAGCCGGCGTAGACGTCGTCCATGTGCAGCACCGGGGCGCCGAGCTCGGCGGCGAGCCTGCCCGCGAACCTGGTCTTGCCCGACCCGGCCGGCCCGTCCACGCACACCAGCCGGGTGACGCCCAGCCGGGGCGCGGCAGCCCGCACCTGGTCGGCGAGGGCGGCGAAGGTGCCCCGCCCCGGTGTCGCCCCGCTCGCCGCCTGCACGCCCGCACTCTGCCAGCGCGGGCGGTGCAGACTGGAGCCGTGCCCGCCGACACCACCCCCCGCCCGGTCTCCGCCGTCCCCCGGCGGCTGCGGCTGATCACCGCGCTGGCCGCCGCCGGGCTGGTCGTGGCGATGACCGTGGTCGCCGTCCTGCTGAAGTCCTCGACCACCGGCGTCGTGTCCTTCCACACCGCCGACCAGGTGGCGATGGTCGGCCTGGGCCTGGCGATGGGCGCCGGCGTGCTGCTCATCGGCAGGTCCCGGGTGGACGCCGACGCCGACGGGCTGCGGGTGCGCAACGTCGTGATCAACCACGAGGTGCCCTGGTCGGCGGTGAAGGCGGTGCGCTTCAACGAGCACTCGCCGTGGGCGACCCTGCTGCTCACCAACGACGACGAGCTGGCCGTCTCCGCGGTCCAGGCGGCCGACGGGGAGCGCGCCCTCGTCGCCGTCCGCGGCCTGCGGGCGCTGCTCGCCGACCACCAGGCGCGGCACGTCGTCCCCCGCGAGGACCTGCTGTACCCCCGGGAATGACGGGAGCCGCTCCCGCGCTGTAAGGTGGGCGTGCCTCCCCCCGCTACATCGAGGCGCGAGAACCACGGTGGCCGAGATCCTTCCAGTCCCGGTCACCCACCAAAGAGGAGCCCGCTCCCACCTGGCGCCGCACAGGCACCCAGGTCCCGGTTCGCGACGACCGGCACGTCCGGTCGTCGCGTCCGCAGCACCCCGTCCGCGGGGAGCTGCGGCATCCGGCGAGTGGGCCCTGTGAGCACCAGCTCACGGGGCCTTTGTCGTCGGTGGCCCGGGTGGGTGCGGATCCTCATCCACGCAGCAGAGGAGAGGCCATCACCGAGCCCCGCATCAACGACCGTATCCGCGTCCCGGAGGTCCGCCTGGTCGGACCGGAGGGCGAGCAGGTCGGCGTCGTCTCGATCGGCGAGGCGCTGCGCCTGGCCCAGGACTCCGAACTCGACCTGGTCGAGGTCGCGCCCATGGCCCGGCCGCCCGTCGTCAAGCTCATGGACTACGGGAAGTTCAAGTACGAAGCCGCGCAGAAGGCCCGTGAGGCGCGGCGCAACCAGGCGCTCACCGTCATCAAGGAGATGCGGCTGCGCCTGAAGATCGACCCGCACGACTACGAGACCAAGAAGGGCCACGTCGAGCGCTTCCTCAAGGGCGGCGACAAGGTCAAGATCACCGTGATGTTCCGCGGTCGCGAGCAGTCCCGGCCCGAGATGGGCTACAAGCTGCTGCAGCGACTGGCCGGCGACGTCGCCGACCTCGGGGTGGTGGAGTCCAACCCCAAGCAGGACGGCCGGAACATGGTCATGGTGATCGCTCCGCACCGGAACCAGGCGGCGACCGATGCTGCCCGGCGCACCGCGAAGCAGGAGAAGCACGCGGCCAACGACGAGCCGGCGCAGGCCGAGCAGGCGCCCCCGGCCTAGCCGGCGGCCCACCCGACGCACCCGCGACGCGCAGCGCTGCTGCGCGCCGCCGGGCAGACACGAACAGGACCGAGAGATGCCGAAGAACAAGACCCACAAGGGCGCCGCGAAGCGGATCAAGGTCACGGGCACCGGCAAGCTGGTGGCCGAGCACCAGAACAACCAGCACAAGTTCGAGTACAAGTCCGGCTCGCGGAAGCGTCGGATCAGCGGCACCGGCGAGCTCTCCAAGGCCGACACCGGCCGGATGAAGAAGCTCCTCGGTCTCTGACCGCCCCCACCTCTACGAGCAGAACGGAGCTCTCACGTGGCACGCGTGAAGCGGGCGGTCAACGCCCAGAAGAAGCGTCGCACCACCCTCGAGGCGGCCAGCGGCTACCGCGGCCAGCGCTCGCGGCTGTACCGCAAGGCCAAGGAGCAGATCCTCCACTCCGCGACCTACAACTACCGCGACCGCAAGGTCCGCAAGGGTGACTTCCGCAAGCTGTGGATTACCCGGATCAACGCCGCGGCGCGGCAGAACGACATGACCTACAACCGGTTCATGCAGGGCCTCAAGCTCGCCGGCATCGAGTTGGACCGCAAGGTCCTGGCCGAGCTCGCCGTCAACGAGCCCGCCGCCTTCGCCACGCTCGTGGGCTCCGCCCGGGCCGCGCTCGCCGCGAACCCCGAGGCGACCGGCGCTGCTGCCGCCTAGAGGAACACCCCGTCCTCCTCACCCCTCGCACGCTCGGGGCGAGCCTCTGGACGGGGCCGCCGACGCCGTCGCAGGGAGCCCAGCTCCCCGCGGCGGCGTCGTCGTCTGTCCGCCCACCTCCGAGGGGAACCCCGTGCCCGACGTCATGACCGAGCGCTCGGCGCGGGTCGCCGCCGCCCGCAAGCTCACCCGCCGCAGCGGCCGGGACGACGCCGGGGCCTTCCTCGCCGAGGGGCGGCAGGCGGTCGGCGAGGCGCTCGCCGAGGCGGAGACCGACCCGGACGCCGTCCTCGAGCTGTTCGTCACCGAGGTCGCCGCGGTCGCCCACACCGAGCTGCTGACCGGCACCCGGGTGCCGGTGCACGTGGTCACCGAGCGGGCCGCCGCGTCGCTGTCGGAGACCGTGACGCCGCAGGGCCTGGTGGCCGTCTGCGCGCTGCGTGACGTCGGTGCCGACACCCTGGTCACCGACCCGCCGCGCCTGGCCGTGGCGCTGGCCGAGCTCGCCGACCCGGGCAACGCCGGCACCGTGCTGCGCACCGCCGATGCCTGCGGTGCCGGTGCGGTGGTGTTCGGGGCCGGTTCGGCCGACCCGTACAACGGCAAGGTCGTCCGCAGCAGCGCCGGCAGCCTCTTCCACGTCGACGTCGTCCGCGGTGCGTCGCTGGCCGAGCTGGTGCCGCGGGTCCAGGCCGCCGGGACGATGGTGCTGGCCGCCGACGGCGGGGGGGAGGTGGCGCTGGACGAGGCCGCCGACGACGGACTGCTGGCCGCCCCGGTCCTCTGGCTGTTCGGCAACGAGGCGCGGGGTCTGGACGCCGGGCTGGCGGCCGCCGCCGACGCCCGGGTGCGCATCCCGATGCGGGGCCGGGCGGAGAGCCTCAACCTGTCCGTCGCCGCGTCCATCTGCCTCTACGCCACCCAGCTCGCCCAGGGCTGAGCGCCGAGCCGCTCAGCCGGGGAGCGTGATCAGGACGACGGCCGCCACGGCCGTCACCAGCCCGGCCACCTGCGCGCGGCCCAGCCGCTCCCGCAGCACCAGCTGGGCCAGGACGACGGTGCTGACCGGGTAGAGCGAGGCCAGCACCCCGGTGATCGCCAGGGCACCGCCCTGCTGGGTGGCGAGCAGGAACAGCGCGTTCGCGGTCATGTCCCCGACGCCCGACAGCGCGACCAGCGGGACGGCCGTCCTCGGCACCCGCAGCGACCGCCTGCCGAGGACGGCCAGCACGGTGACGAAGGCCGCCGAGGCCACCCGGGCCGCCACCAGCGGGGTCAGCCCGGCGTCGGCGGAGGTGCGGTCGAGCAGGACGAAGAAGACCCCGAAGGCGGCGCCGGCGACGAGGGCGGGGAGCAGGCTGACCGGCCGTGCCGTCCGCAGCGCCGACAGGCCGCCGTCGGCCGAGACCAGCACCACGGCGACCAGCGCCAGGGCGATGCCCACGGCGGCCCAGGCGGGGACGCTGTCGCCGCTCAGCAGCCCGACGAGCACCGGGACCGCGGCCGCGGTCACCGCGGTGACCGGAGCGACGACGCTCATCACGCCGGCGGCCAGCGCGCGGAAGAAGACGACCAGCCCGGCCGCACCGGCCAGGCCCGCGGCTGCGCCCCAGGCCAGGTCGGCCGGCTGCACCGGACCGCCCAGCCAGGGGAGCAGGACCAGCAGCGCGAGCAGGCCGATGGCCTGGGACAGCACGACGACGCCGAACACCGACGCGCGTCGGCTGGACAGCCCGCCGAGGAAGTCCGACGCGCCGTAGACGACGGCCGACGCCAGGGCCAGGAGCACCGCCACGTGACCTCCCGGGATCAGCTCCGCGCCGGCGGCGCAGACCCCGATGGTCCAGCGAGGGGCTTCGTCAGCCCACCGCGGGGTGCTTGCGGGCGTACATCCGGGCGTCGGCACGGTGCAGCAGCGGGCCGAACTCGGCGCCGTCGTCGGGGTGCACGCTCACCCCGACGCTCGCCCGGACCTGCACGGTCCCCGCACCCAGCGTCACCGGCTCGGTCAGCACGGCCTGCAGCTGGTCGGCGACCCGCGCGGCCTCCCCGGGCGCCGTCGCCGGGTCCAGCCCGACCAGACCGACGAGGAACTCGTCACCGCCCAGCCGGGCGAGCAGGTCGCCGCGGCGCAGCCGGCCACGCAGCCGGTCGGCGACCACCTGCAGCAGCTCGTCCCCGGCGGCGTGGCCCAGTGCGTCGTTGACCGCCTTGAAGCCGTCCAGGTCGAGGAAGAGCAGGGCGACGGCGGTGCCGTCGAGCCGGGCCTGCCACAGCGCGGACTCCATCCGCTCCTCGAAGCGGCGCCGGTTGGGCAGCGCGGTCAGCGGGTCGGTGTAGGCCAGCTCCTCGATCTGGGCCAGGTGCCGGCGGGTGCGGTCCCGTTCCTGCAGCAGCTCGCGCTCGGCGGTCACCCGCGCGGTCACGTCGGTCTGCACGCCGATGTACTGGACCACCAGGCCGGAGCTGTCGAGCACCGGGGCCAGGTGGATCTCGTTCCACCACGGCTCCCGCTGGGGGCCGCGGTGGTTGAGCAGGGTCGCGCGGAACTCCGTGCCCTCCCGGATCGCCTGGCGCATCCGGGCCACCACGCCGGGGTCGGTGTCCGGGCCCTGCAGGAAGCGGCAGTTGCGGCCCAGCGCCTTGCCCGTGGGGAGGCCCGCGAGCTGCTCGAACGCCGCGTTGACGTAGACCAGCGGCTGGTCCGGGGCGGTCATGTCGGCGATCGCCACCCCGCTGGTCGTGGCGGCCAGCGCACGCTGCAGCACCAGCTCCTGCAGCGTCGCGCCGTCGGAGCCCTCGCTGCGGCGCACGACCGCGGTGGGGTCCTCGACGAGGTCCGCGGCCGGCTCCGGCGTCACCGGCTGGGCCGCCACCCGGGCGACCAGCGAGACGCCGGCCTGCTCGACGGTGCGCCGCTGGTAGGTCAGCGCGTACTCGTACCGGCGCTGCAGGTCCGGGCCGCCGTCGCCGAGGTCCCGGGCGAGCAGCGCCGCGCTGAAGTGCGGGCTGAGCACGACGACGTCCCACTCACCGCGCACCGGGTCGTCCGGGGCGAGCGCGGCGCCGCGCACGCCGGGCAGCGGCTCGACCGGCAGGTCCTCGCCGAGGGCGCAGACGAAGCCGGTGCGCGCCACCAGGTCGCGGTAGCGCAGCGCGGTCGCCGGCGTGAAGTGCCGGGCCTCCTGGAAGGTGGCGGCGACGACGCAGGTCTCACCGAGCCGCATCGCCTGGCGCTCCAGGTGCTTGCTGAGCTCGATGAGCAGCGCCTTGGGGGCGGTCCGCAGCTGGGTGCCCGCGGGCAGGCAGCTGAACGGCGAGTCCTCCGGGTCGACGGCGGGGGCACCTGCCGACGGCAGCACGAGTCGGCCGACGGTGCTCCCGGGGACGGCGGCGGCGGCCGGCCGGCCGAAGTGCCAGCCCTGACCGAGGCTGGCGCCCAGGGCGGAGGCCATGGCCAGGTGCGCCTCGTCCTCGATCCCCTCGGCCAGGACGACCGCGCCGGTGCGCTCGGCGTAGCCGTTGACCGCGTTCATGATCTCCGCGACGGCCGGGCCGGGCCGCTCCTGGACCAGCCGCAGGTCCAGCTTGATGACGTCGGGGCGGAGCAACGGCATGAAGGCCAGCGACATCGAGTCCGCGCCGACGTCGTCCAGGGCGATGCCCCAGCCGACCTCGCGGACCCGCTCGACGGCGCGCAGCAGGTCGGCCGGCCGGGTGGCCAGCGCCCGCTCGGTGATCTCCACGACGACCCGCAGCCCGGCCGGGGCCGTGGTGGCGATCGCGAGCAGCTCCTCCAGCGGCGCGGACTCCAGCACCTCGGGCTCGACGTTGACGAACACGGTCAACGGCGGGCCGAGCTCCGCGGCCACCGCCCCGCGCAGCGCCGCCGCGCGGCAGAGCGCGTCCAGGTCGCTGAGCCGTCCGGCGGCGCGGGCGGCGGCGAAGAGCGCGTCGGGGGTGTGCAGCGGGCCGTGCGGCCCACGGGCGAGCGCCTCGTAGGCGACGATGCGGCCGGTGTCCAGCTCCACGATGGGCTGGTACACGCTGTGCACGCCGCCGGTGCGGAGCACCTCGTCGATGGTCGAGGCCGGGGCCTCTGTCGTGGTCACCAGGGCCCCATCGACCGCGAGCGGTGGCTCCCTGGCCGATCTGCCGGGCGGGGCATCCCAAAGGGTGATCGGGCGGCCGGCTGGAACCCGGGCGCGGGCACCGCGCCCCGCCGGGCAGAATGGCCTCCCGTGTCTGGCGCCAACGACCCCTACGACCCCAAGCAGGTCGCCGCGCTGTCCGCGGAGACCCTCGACGGCGCGGTGCGGGCCGCGACCGAGGCCTTCGCCGCCGCCGGTGACCTGGAGGCGCTGGCCGCCGCCCGGCCGGCGCACCTGGGCGACCGGGCGCCGGTCCTGCTGGCCCGCCGCGAGCTCGGTGCGCTGCCCCCGGCCGCCCGGTCCGACGCCGGCAAGCGGGTCAACGCCGCCCGGGTCGCCGTCACCGACGCCTACACCGCCCGGCTCGCCGTGCTGGAGGCCGAGCGCGACGAGCGGGTGCTGGCGGAGGAACGGGTCGACGTGACCCTGCCCTGGGACCGCACGCCCCGCGGTGCCCGGCACCCGCTCACCACGCTGACCGACCGGATCGCCGACGTCTTCGTCGGCATGGGCTACGAGGTCGCCGAGGGCCCGGAGCTCGAGGCGGAGTGGCTGAACTTCGACGCGCTCAACATCAGCACCGACCACCCGGCCCGCTCGATGATGGACACCCTCTTCGTCGCCCCGGAGGACTCCGGCCTGGTGCTGCGCACGCACACCAGCCCGGTGCAGGCGCGCACCATGCTGGAGCGCCAGCCGCCGATCTACGTGGTCGCGCCCGGCCGGGTGTACCGGACCGACGAGCTGGACGCGACGCACACCCCGGTGTTCCACCAGGTCGAGGGCCTGGCGGTCGACCGGGGGCTGACCATGGCGCACCTGCGCGGCACCCTGGACCACCTGGCCCGGCAGCTGTTCGGCGCCGACGCGGTCACCCGCTGGCGGCCGTCCTACTTCCCGTTCACCGAGCCCTCGGCGGAGTTCGACGTCTGGTTCCCCGAGCACCGCGACGGCCCGCGCTGGGTCGAGTGGGGTGGCTGCGGCATGGTCAACCCGCGGGTGCTCACCGCCTGCGGCATCGACCCGGAGACGTACACCGGCTTCGCGTTCGGCTGCGGCATCGAGCGTGCCCTGCAGTTCCGCCACGAGGTCGGCGACATGCGCGACATCGTCGAGGGCGACATCCGGTTCACCACGGCATTCGGAGTGGAACAGTGAGTGAGCATCGCAGCGAGCGCCAGCCAGTGAGGAGCGGAGCGAACGGGCTGCGCAGCAGCCTGGTGACGCAGTGAGAGTCCCCATCGGCTGGCTGGCCGAGCACGTCGACCTGCCCGCGGGCACCACCGTCGAGGAGCTCGACACCGCCTTCGTCCGGCTCGGCCTGGAGGTCGAGGAGGTCCACCGGCCCCCGGTCACCACCGGGCCGCTGGTGGTCGGCCGGGTGCTGGAGATCGAGGAGCTGACCGGCTTCAAGAAGCCGATCCGCTACACCCAGGTGGACGTGGGCGAGGACGAACCCCGCGGCATCGTCTGCGGTGCCCGCAACTTCGCCGTCGGCGACCTGGTGGTGGCGGCGCTGCCCGGCGCCGTGCTGCCCGGGGACTTCGCGATCGCCGCCCGGAAGACCTACGACCACGTGTCCGACGGGATGATCTGCTCGGTCCGCGAGCTCGGCATCGGCGAGGACCACGCCGGCATCCTGGTGCTGGGTCAGGACGGCTTCGAGCCGGGGACGCCGGCGGCCGGCCTGCTCGGTCTGGACGACGTCGTGATCGAGCTCAACGTGACCCCCGACCGGGGCTACTGCCTGGCCATGCGCGGCATCGCCCGGGAGATCGGCACCGGGCTGGCCGTCGACTGGCGGGACGCCGGCGCGGTCACCCCGCCGGCCTGGTCGGGGGCGCCCGCCTGGCAGGTCGAGGTGGCCGACGGGGCGCGCTGCGACCGCTTCTCGATGATCGCGATGGAGGGCCTGGACCCGACCGCACCCAGCCCGTGGTGGATGCGCCGCCGGCTGGCGCAGTCGGGCATCCGCAGCATCTCGCTGGCCGTCGACGTCACCAACTACGTGATGCTCGAGCTCGGCCAGCCGATGCACGCCTTCGACCGGGGCACCGTGCGCGGCCCGATCGTGGTGCGGCGCGCCACGGCGGGGGAGCGGCTGACCACGCTGGACGGCGTCGACCGGACCCTGGACGCCGACGACCTGCTGATCACCGACGACTCCGGCCCGATCGGCCTGGCCGGCGTCATGGGCGGTGCGTCCACGGAGATCGGCGACCGGACCACGAGCGTGCTGCTGGAGGCGGCCCACTGGGAGCCGACCGGCATCGCCCGCACGGTCCGCCGGCACAAGCTGCCCAGCGAGGCGGCCAAGCGCTTCGAGCGCGGCACCGACCCGGAGGTCACCGTGGTGGCGCTGGCCCGGGCCGCCGCGCTGCTGGCCGAGCACGGCGGGGCCCGCGTCGTCGGCTCGCCGGTCGACGCGGACACCCGCGGACCGCGCCCGGCGATCCCGCTGGACGCCGGCCGGCCGGCCCGGATCGCGGGGGTCGACTACCCGACGTCCCAGGTGATCGAGGCGCTGACCGCGGTCGGCGCCGGCGTCGACGCGGACGGGGACCAGCTGCAGGTCACCCCGCCGTCCTGGCGGCCCGACCTCACCGACCCGGCGGACCTGGTCGAGGAGGTCGTCCGGCTCGCCGGGTACGACGACATCCCCTCGGTGCTGCCCAACGTGCCGCCCGGTCGCGGGCTGACCGAGCGGCAGCGCCGACGACGCAGCATCGGCCGGGCGCTGGCCGAGGCCGGGTACGTCGAGGCCCCGGCCTACCCGTTCGTCGGGACGGCGGCGCTCGACGCGCTCGGCCTGCCCGAGGACGACGTCCGCCGGTCGGTGGTCGTGGTGCGCAACCCGCTGTCGGAGGAGGAACCGGCGCTGCGGACGACGCTGCTGCCCGGCCTGCTCGCCACGCTGGCCCGCAACCTGTCCCGTGGGCAGCGCGACGTCGCCGTCTTCGAGCACGGGTCGGTGTTCCCCGGCGACCGGCGCATCCCGGCGCCCGTCCCCGGCGTCGACCGGCGCCCGGACGACGAGACGCTCGCCGCGCTGCTGGGCGCGGTGCCGGCCCAGCCGTGGCACGTCGCCGTCGTGCTGACCGGCCACCGCGAGCCGCGCGGCTGGTGGGGCCCCGGCCGGCCGGCCGGCTGGGCCGACGCGGTCCAGGCCGCCCGCATCGTGGCCGCCACCGCCGGGGTCGAGCTGACCGTGCGCGCCGGTGACCTGGCGCCGTGGCACCCGGGCCGGTGCGCCGAGCTGGTGGTGGGGGAGCAGGTCGTCGGGCACGCCGGCGAGCTGCACCCGCGGGTGTGCGCCGCGCTGGACCTGCCCGCGCGGACCTGCGCCATGGAGCTCGACGTCGACGCGCTGCCGCCCGCACCGGTGCCCGTGGGACCGCCGATCTCGAACTTCCCGCCGGTCCTGGTCGACCTGGCGCTCGTCGTGCCCGAGGAGGTCCCGGCCGCCGACGTCCAGGCCGCGCTGCGCGCCGGTGCCGGTGAGCTGCTGGAGCGGCTGCAGTTGTTCGACGTCTACACCGGGCCTCCGGTGCCGGCCGGGTCCCGGTCGCTGGCCTACGCGCTGACCCTGCGCGCGCCCGAACGCACGCTGACCGGCGAGGAGGCCAACGCCGCGCGCGACGCGGCGATCGCGACGGCGGCCGAGCGGACCGGGGCGGTCCTCCGTGGCTGAAGAAGGACCCCGTCCTCCCCACCCTTCGCAGGCTCAGGGCGGGCCCCGGGACGGGGCCACACGAAACCGGATGACAGACCTCTCGGGCACCGTCGCACTCGTCACCGGCGCGTCGGCCGGGATCGGCCGGCACCTGGCGCAGGGACTCGCCGAGCGGGGTGCGGCCGTGGCCGGGCTGGCCCGCTCGGCGGACCGGCTGAGCACCGCGATGGACGAGGTCGCCGCGGCCACCGGCGCGCGCACGCTCGCCGTGGCCGCCGACGTCACCGATCCCGCCGCCGTGCAGGCGGCGGTCGACCGGGTGACCGCCGAGCTCGGTCCGGTGACCCTGCTGGTGAACAACGCCGGGTCCATCGACGCCGCGGAGGTGCCGCTCTGGGAGGCCGACCCCACCCAGTGGTGGCAGGTCGTGGAGAGCCAGGTGCACGGGCCGTTCCTGGTCTCCCGGGCCGTCGTCCCCGGGATGATCGCCGCCGGTGGCGGCCGGGTGATCGGCTTGGGCAGTGGTCTGGGCACCCGCGGCAGCGCCGAGTACAGCGCGTACTCCGCGGGCAAGAGCGCGCAGATGCGGATCACCGAGGGCATCCACCTGGCCGGGGCCGAGCACGGGGTGCGGGCCTTCGACCTGGCGCCCGGCGTCATCGACACCCGGATGACCCGGGCGATGCCCATGCACGCCGGGCGCACCGAGTGGACCCGGCCGGAGGACGTCGTCGCGCTCGCGGTGGCGATCGCGGCCGGCGAGCTCGACCAGTGGTCCGGCCGGTTCTTCCGGTCCGGCGTCGACGACCTGGACACGCTGCGCGCGACGACGCCCGAGGGCGACGCCCGGCGACTGCGGCTGCTGCCCTACGGACCCGACGACCCGGTCGCCTGACCCGCCGGCCGGGAGGTCAGCCCACGGTCGCGAACAGCGGGGCCGCACCGGACATCTCCACCATCCGTCGTACCGCGCGGGTCGGGTGCCGCAGCTCGGGCACCCGGCCCGACCGCCGGGTCGGCTCGGTCTCCCGCACCAGCAGCCGCAACCCGCGGCAGTCGAGGAAGGTCGCCGCCGAGACGTCCACCGCCACCGCGGTGCGGGATCCCCTCGGCCCGGCGGCGTGCCAGTCGTCGACCACCAGCGAGTCGACCTCACCGCTCAACCGGAGCACCGGCTCGCCGTCCTCCTCGACCAGGTGGATGGCGCCGGGCAGCTCCGGCGAGTGCGTCCGGTGGCTGGCTCCCATGGCAGTGCTCCCCTCCGACCGGGCCCGTCGTCCCGGTCAGCGGGGACTGTGCACGGGGGTGCTGACAGAACCGCTGGGAGCCACCTCCCCGCAGCCTGTGCAGTCCCGCGCGCCCCAGGGGCACCACGGCCGCGACCCGGTCAGACCACCGTCGCCAGCGCCCCCGCGGCGATGTCGACGGTCACCAGCGTGCCCGCCTCCAGCTCCACCAGCTCGCCGTCCAGCTGCAGCGGCATCGGCGCCAGCGCGGTGAACGCGTAGTGGGTGGTGCTCGGCTGCGGGCCCAGGCCACGGGTCGCGGCGCGCAGCGCGGTCGCCAGGACCTGGAGCTTGCCGGTCCGCTGCTGGGTGACCACCTCGAACAGGCCGTCGTCGGGCCGGCCGCCCTCGCTCAGGGTCGCGTACTTGGCCATCTCGGGGATGTTGGCGAACAGCAGGCTGTCGATGCTGCGCCGCCGGCCGTCCTCCAGCCGGATCGGGAACGGGCGGAACCGCGCGAACCCGCGCACCACCGACACGATCTCCCGCCAGGAGCCCTTGCCGCCCTTCTCCAGGTCGAGGGCGACGACCGGGGTGAGGCCCACGCCGATGTAGGAGTGGGCGTACCGGGTGCGGACCTCTGCGCTCCGGCTCAGGGTGAGCCGCAGCAGGTCGATCCGGCGCACCTCGCCGGCCACGATCGCGTCGGCCAGGTGGTGCTCGCGCGTCGTCCGGCGGTGGTCGTTGGCGTTGCCGGCGGCCCGCACGGCGCACACAGCCTGGTCGTTGCCGGCCTGCATCACCCCGTCGACCACCTCGTTGTAGCCGCCGTCGCCGCTGACCGAGACCAGCAGTGGCCGTCCGGTGGCCGCCACCTCACGGGCGATCTCCCGGGCGTGCCCGGCGTACCGGGTGGGGCGGAGCTCGACCGGGACGGCGGGGAGCCGCCGCTCCAGCTCGGCCCGCAGCTGCTCGGCCGACGCCGGCGCGTTCCCGGTGCTGTGCGGGTTGAAGACGACGACGATCCGGTCGAACGGCTGCATGCGGGCGGGCTCCTCGAGGTGAGCGGGCGGTCGTGCTGCCCGGTCGGGCAGGCGGGGGAGGCCGGCAGGGAGCACTGTGCCCGCCGGGTGCCTGCTGCCGCGACTGCGACACCGGTCCCGCCAGTGCACAGCCATGCATGGCTGTGTATGGTCATGCATCGTGGACGAGGGACGGACGTGGACGGTCGGGGTCACCGGCGCCACCGGGTACGCGGGCGGTGAGGTGTGCCGGCTGCTGGCCGGGCACCCGCGGCTGCAGCTGACCGGGGTGCATGCCAACTCGAGTGCCGGCCGACGCCTGGGTGAGCTGCAGCCGCACCTCACCCCGTACGCCGACCTCGAGGTCAAGCCCAGCCACGCCGACGAGCTGGCCGGCTACGACGTGGTCGTGCTGGCCCTGCCGCACGGGGAGTCCGCCGGGATCGCCGCGCAGCTGCCGGCGGACACCCTGGTCATCGACTGCGGGGCCGACCACCGGCTCACCGACCCGGCTGCCTGGGCCCGGTGGTACGGCGGCGAGCACGCCGGCTCCTGGCCCTACGGGCTGCCTGAACTGCCGGGCCAACGGGAGCAGCTGGCCGGTGCGCGGCGGATCGCCGTCCCCGGCTGCTACCCCACCTCGGTGACCCTCGCGCTGGCCCCGGCGCTGGCCGCGGGGCTGGTCACCCCCGACGTGGTCGTCGTCGCCGCCAGCGGCACCAGCGGCGCCGGCAAGTCGGCCAAGCCCCACCTGCTGGGCAGTGAGGTGATGGGCTCGGCCAGCGCGTACGGCGTGGGCGGGGTCCACCGGCACACCCCGGAGATGGTGCAGAACCTGTCCCTGGCAGCCGGTGCACCGGTCGGCGTGAGCTTCACACCGACCCTGGTGCCGATGAGCCGGGGCATCCTGGCCACCTGCTCCGCGCCGCTGGCGCCAGGCGTCGACGCGCAGCAGGCGCGCGCCGCGTACGAGAAGGCCTACGCCGACGAGCCGTTCGTCCACCTGCTGCCCGAGGGGCAGTGGCCGACGACCGCCGCCGTGCTGGGTGCCAACACCGTGCAGCTGCAGCTCGCCGTCGACCCCGACGCCGGCCGGCTGATCGTGGTGGCCGCGGTCGACAACCTCACGAAGGGCACCGCCGGGGCCGCGCTGCAGTGCGCCAACCTGGCCCTCGGCCTGCCCGAGACGACCGGCCTGCCGCTGGTGGGGGTCGCGCCGTGACCGTCACCGCTCCCGCCGGGTTCCGGGCCGCCGGTGTGGCCGCCGGGCTGAAGTCCAGCGGGGCACCGGACGTCGCGCTGGTCGTCAACGACGGGCCGGACGACGTCGCGGCCGCGGTCTTCACCACCAACCGCTTCCCTGCCGCCCCGGTGCTCTGGAGCCGCCAGGTGCTCGCCGGCAACCGGCTGAGGGCCGTCGTGCTGAACTCCGGTGGCGCCAACGCCTGCACCGGGCCCGAGGGCTTCTCCGACACCCACGCGACCGCCGAGCACGTCGCCGGTCAGCTGGGCGTCGGCGCGATCGACGTCGCCGTCGCCTCCACCGGCCTGATCGGGGTCCGGCTGCCGATGGAGCGGCTGCTCGCCGGGGCGAGCGAGGCGGCGGAGGCGCTGTCGGCCGACGGCGGTCCGGACGCCGCCCGCGCGATCATGACCACCGACTCGGTCCCCAAGACCACGGTGCAGACCGGCGGCGGCTGGACGGTCGGCGGGATGGCCAAGGGCGCCGGGATGCTGGCGCCCAGCCTGGCCACGATGCTCGTCGTGCTCACCACCGACGCCGTCGTCGACGCCGCCGTGCTGGAGCCGGCCCTGCGCGCGGCGACCGGTGCCAGCTTCGAGCGGGTGGACTCCGACGGCTGCCTGTCCACCAACGACACGGTCGTCGTGATGGCCAACGGCGCCAGCGGGGTCACCCCGAGCGCCGAGGAGTTCACCGCGGCGCTCACCGCGGCCGCCACCGACCTGGCCATGCAACTGCTGGCCGACGCGGAGGGCTCGACCAAGGACATCGCGATCACCGTCCGGAACGCGGCCAGCGTCGCCGATGCCCTGACCGCCGGCCGGGCCTGCGCCCGGAACAACCTGCTGAAGACGGCGCTGTTCGGCAACGACCCGAACTGGGGCCGGGTGCTCGCCGCGATCGGCACCACCGACGCCGCGTTCGAGGCCGACCAGGTCGACGTGACGATCAACGGCGTCACCGTCTGCCGCGGTGGCGCGATCGGCGACCCGCGCGACGGCGTCGACCTGACCGGGCGCGCCGTCACCATCGACGTCGACCTCGGGGCCGGTGCCGAGCAAGCCACCATCTGGACCAACGACCTGTCCATCGCCTACGTGCACGAGAACTCGGCCTACTCCACATGAGCGCTGCCCAGGACCCCACCCCACCCGACGTCGCGGTCGACGAGGTCGCGCCCAGGCCGCTCATCGGCACCCGGCGGGTGATGCGGACCAACGACCCCGACGGCGACGCGCGCAAGGTCGCGGTCCTCACCGGTGCGCTGCCGTGGCTGCGCGAGTTCCACGGCAACGTGGTGGTGGTGAAGTACGGCGGGCACGCGATGGTCGACGAGGAGTGCCGTCGCGCCTTCGCCGAGGACATGGTGTTCCTGCGGACGTGCGGCATCTACCCGGTCGTCGTGCACGGCGGCGGCCCGCAGATCAGCGCCATGCTGAACCGGCTGGGCATCCCCAGCGAGTTCCGCGGCGGGTTGCGGGTCACCACAGAGGAGACGATCGACGTCGTCCGGATGGTGCTCACCGGGCAGGTCGGCCCCGAGGTCGTCGGCCTGATCAACTCGCACGGCCCGCTGGCCGTGGGGCTGTCCGGTGAGGACGGCGGGCTGTTCACCGCCGAGCGCACCGCGGCGGTCGTCGACGGGGCGCCGGTCGACGTCGGCCTGGTCGGCGACGTCGTCGCGGTGGACCCCGCCCCGGTCACCGCGCTGATCGAGGCGGGGCACATCCCGGTCGTGGCCACCGTCGCGCCGGACGCAGCCGGCCAGGTGCACAACGTGAACGCCGACACCGCCGCCGCGGCGCTGGCCGTCGCGCTGGGGGCGGTGAAGCTCGTCGTCCTCACCGACGTCGAGGGCCTCTACGCCAACTGGCCGGACCGGGACTCGCTGGTCGAGCAGATCGACGCCACCGAGCTGGCCGAGATCCTGCCGACCCTCGACGCCGGGATGATCCCGAAGATGGCCGCCTGCCTCCGCGCGGTCGAGGGCGGGGTGAAGCGGGCGACCGTCGTCGACGGCCGGCTGCCGCACGCCCTGCTGCTGGAGATGTTCACCACCGAGGGCACCGGGACGATGGTCGTCCCGGCCCAGGCCGACAGCCCGACGACCACCGAGGAGGGGGCGACAGCATGACGCACACCGAGGAGCTGGCCACCCGCTGGTCGGCCGTGATGATGGGCAACTACCGGACGCCGCCGGTGGCGCTGGCCCGCGGCGCGGGCGCCACCGTCTGGGACGTCGACGGCCGCGAGTACACCGACCTGCTCGGCGGGATCGCCACCACGATCCTGGGTCACGCGCACCCGAGGGTCGTCGAGGCGATCACCACCCAGGCCGCGACCCTCGGCCACGTGTCCAACCTGGCCATGCACGAGCCCGGCGTCCGCCTGGCCGAGCGGCTGCTGGAGCTCACCGGCCGGCCCGGCCGGGTCTTCTTCTGCAACTCCGGGGCCGAGGCCAACGAGGCGGCGTTCAAGATCAGCCGGCTGACGGGCCGGCCCGAGGTGGTCACCGCCGTCGGGTCCTTCCACGGCCGCACCATGGGTGCCCTGGCGCTCACCGGTCAGCCCGGCAAGGCCGCCGCCTTCGCACCGCTGCCCGGCGGCGTGCGGCACGTGCCCTACGGGGACGCCGACGCCCTGCAGCTGAGCGGGCAGACCGCGATGGTGCTGCTCGAGCCGGTGCTGGGCGAGGGCGGCGTGCTGCCGGCCCCCGCGGGCTACCTGGCCGCCGCGGCGTCGGCCGCCCGCGACGCCGGTGCGCTGTTCGCCGTCGACGAGGTGCAGACCGGCACCGGTCGGACCGGTCACTGGTTCGCCTCCCAGGCCGACGGGCTGCAGCCGGACGTCATCACCCTCGCCAAGGCCCTCGGCGGTGGGCTGCCGCTGGGGGCCACCCTCGCCTTCGGCCCGGCGGCCGAGCTGATGACCGCCGGTCAGCACGGTTCGACCTTCGGGGGGAACCCGATCGCCGCCGCCGCGGCCCTGGCCGTGCTGGACACCATCCGCGACGAGGGGCTGCTGGAGCGGGCCAAGGAGATCGAGCACCGCGTCACCGCCGGCGTCGAGGGGCTCGGGCACCCGGGCATCAGCGGGGTCCGGGGTCGGGGGGCGCTGCTCGGTGTCGTCCTCACCGCCCCGGTCGCCGCCGCTCTGGAGGCTGAGCTGCGTGCGGCCGGCTTCCTCACCAACGGGGTCGCTGCGGACGTCGTCCGGCTCGCCCCGCCGCTGGTCGTCACCGACGCCCAGCTCGACGCCTTCATCGCGGCCCTCCCCGGGGCCCTCGACGCCGCCCTCCAGGAGACCCCGCAGTGATCCGGCACTTCACCAAGGACGACGACCTCACCCCGGGCGAGCAGGCCGAGGTGCTGGCGCTGGCCGCGCAGCTCAAGGCCGGCCGGCACACCGCCGGGGCGCCGACCCCGCTGCGGGCCGCCAACGGGACGGCGCGGACCGTCGCCGTGCTGTTCGACAAGCCCTCCACCCGCACCCGGGTGTCCTTCTCGGTGGGCATCGCCGACCTGGGTGGCGTGCCGCTGGTCATCGACTCCGGGAACAGCCAGCTGGGTCGCGGGGAATCCGTCGAGGACACCGCCCGGGTGCTGGACCGGCAGGTCGCGGCGATCGTCTGGCGCACCTTCGGGCAGGACCGGCTCGACGCGATGGCCGCGGTCAGCCGGGTGCCGGTGGTCAACGCGCTGACCGATGAGTACCACCCGTGCCAGATCCTGGCCGACCTGCAGACCGTCGCCGAGCGGAAGGGCACCCTCGCCGGGCTCACCTTCAGTTACCTCGGCGACGGCGCGAACAACATGGCGCACTCCTACCTGCTGGGTGGCGCGCTGGCCGGCATGCACGTGCGGATCGGCTCCCCGGACGCCTTCCAGCCCGACCCGGCCGTGCTGAAGCGGGCCGCGGACATCGCGGCCGAGACCGGCGGCTCGGTGCAGTGGACCGCCGACGCGCACGCGGCCGCCGACGGCGCCGACGTCCTGGTCACCGACACCTGGGTGTCGATGGGGCAGGAGGGCGAGCACGACGCCCGCACCGCCCCGTTCCTGCCCTACGCCGTGGACGAGCCGGCGCTCGCCCGGGCGGCCGACGACGCCGTCGTCCTGCACTGCCTGCCCGCCTACCGCGGCAAGGAGATCGCCGCCGAGGTGATCGACGGCCCGCAGAGCGCGGTCTGGGACGAGGCGGAGAACCGGCTGCACGCGCAGAAGGCCCTGCTGCTCTGGCTGCTGGGGAAGAGCGAGTGAGGCGACGCCGATGACCGCGGTGGACCGGGCGTGACCAGCGCGCTGACCCGGTCGGCCCGGCACGCCCGGATCGTGGAGCTGATCAGCGCCGGGCCGGTCACCTCGCAGACCCAGCTGGCCCGGCTGCTAGCCGAGTCCGGCGTCGACGTCACCCAGGCCACGCTGTCCCGGGACCTCGAGGAGCTCGGCGCGGTCAAGATGCGCGGCTCCGACGGCGCTCCGGCGTCCTACGTGCTGCCGCCGGAGAACGCCCCGCTGCGCCCGGCCCAGGCCGCGCCGGCGCGGCTGACCCGGCTGCTGGCCGACCTGCTCACCAGCGCCGAGGGCAGCGCCAACCTGGCCGTGCTGCGCACACCCCCGGGCGCTGCCCAGTTCCTCGCGTCCGGTCTGGACAAGGTCGGCCTGCCGGGTGTGCTGGGCACGATCGCCGGGGATGACACCCTCCTGGTGGTCTCCCGGGAGCCGGACGGCGGGGCGGCGCTGGCCGAGCAGCTGCTGGCGCTCGCCCGGCGCACGCCGGCCGGCTCCCCGGACCCCCGGACCGACCCCGAGAGCAGCGACGACGTGGAAGAGAGCGCACCGTGACGGCGACGAACGAGGGCAGCCAGACCCGCTTGTGGGGTGGCCGGTTCGGCGGCGGCCCCTCGCCGGCGATGGCGGCGCTGTCCAAGTCCACCGACGTCGACTGGCGGCTGGCGCCCTACGACCTGGCCGGTTCCCGGGCCCACGCCCGGGTGCTGGAGCGCGCGGGTCTGCTCACCGTCGACGAGCTGGCCCGCATGATCGGCGCGCTCACCGAGCTGTCCGCCGAGGTCGCCGACGGCACGTTCGCGCCGACCGAGGCCGACGAGGACGTGCACGAGGCGCTCGAGCGCGGGCTGCTGGACAAGCTGGGCACGCTCGGCGGCAAGCTGCGCGCCGGACGCAGCCGCAACGACCAGGTCGCCACCGACCTGCGGCTCTACCTGCGGCACAACGTGCGCGCGCTCGTCGGCGAGCTGGCCTCGCTGGAGTACGCCCTGATCGGGCTCGCGCTGCGCTACCGGGACGTCGCCGCCCCGGGCATGACCCACCTGCAGCACGCCCAGCCGATCCTCATCGCCCACCAGCTGCTCGCCCACGCGCACTCGATCGCGCGGGACGTCGACCGGCTGCTGGACTGGGACAAGCGGGCGGCGGTGAGCCCGCTGGGCTCCGGCGCGCTGGCCGGGTCGTCGCTGCCGCTCGACCCCGACGCCGTCGCCGCCGAGCTCGGCTTCGACCGGGCCTCGGACAACAGCATCGACGCGGTCAGCGACCGTGACTTCGCCGCCGAGTTCTGCTTCGCCGCCGCGCTGGTCGGCGTCCACCTGTCCCGGCTGGGGGAGGAGGTCGTGCTGTGGACGTCGACCGAGTTCGGCTGGGCCCGGCTGGACGACGCCTGGGCGACCGGGTCGTCGATCATGCCGCAGAAGAAGAACCCGGACATCGCCGAGCTGGCCCGGGGCAAGGCCGGCCGGTTCGTCGGGAACCTGACCGGCCTGCTCACGACGCTCAAGGGGCTGCCGCTGGCCTACGACCGTGACCTGCAGGAGGACAAGGAGCCGGTCTTCGACTCCGTCGAGCAGCTGCGCCTGCTGCTGCCCGCGGTCACCGGGATGATCGCCACCCTCACGCTGCGCCCGGAGGTCATCGAGGCGGCCGCGCCACAGGGGTTCGCGCTGGCCACCGACGTCGCCGAGTGGCTGGTGTCCAACGGCGTCCCGTTCCGGTCGGCGCACGAGATCAGCGGCGCGATGGTCTCCTTCTGCGAGGAGGCCGGACTGGAGCTGGACCAGCTGGACGACGAGCAGCTGGCCGGGATCGACGAGCGGCTCACCCCCGAGGTGCGGTCGGTGCTGCACGTCGAGGGTGCGCTGTCGGCCCGCCAGGCCCAGGGTGGGACGGCGCCCGAGCGGGTCGCCGAGCAGCTGACCACGTTGGCCGACCTGGCCCGGCAGCACAGCGACTGGGCGCTGCACTCACCGGTGGCGGCGGCGCTCTGACCAGCTCTGCTGCCCGGACGCCCGAGCCGGGTCCGCTGCTGGAGGCGGCGGACCTGCTCGGGCCGGTCGACGTCGTCGCGCCGTCGCTGCTCGGGTGCTGGGTGGTCACCGACCGGCCGGAGGGGCGGGTCGCGCTGCGGTTGACCGAGGTCGAGGCGTACTCGGGTGCGGGGGAGGACCCGGCGTCCCACGCCCACCGCGGTCCGACGCCCCGGGCGGAGATCATGTTCGGCCCGCCCGGCCGGCTCTACGTGTACTTCAGCTACGGCGTGCACTGGTGCGCCAACGTCGTCGTCGGACCGGTCGGCCGCGGTGCGGCGGTGCTGATGCGGGCGGGTGAGGTGGTGGTGGGGGAGGAGCTGGCCCGCTCCCGCCGTCCGGCCGCGCGGGCAGCGCGGGACCTGGCCCGCGGCCCCGCGCGGCTCACCCAGGCGCTCGCGATCGGCCCGGACGACCGCGGCGCGGCCCTGCTCGACCCCACCTCCGGCGTGCGGCTGCACCGGGGCGCACCGCCCGCCGGCCTCTCGGCCGGTCCCCGGGTCGGGATCAGCGTGGCCACCGAGCTGCCGTGGCGGTTCTGGGAGACCGGGGCGCCGTCGGTGAGCCCGTTCCGGGTGGGCGGCAAGCCCCGCCGGGCCGCCAGGCAGGATCACGTCCGTGACTGACGTGATCGACGAGCTGCACCGCCGCGGGCTGATCGCCCAGAGCACCGACGAGGAGGCGCTGCGCGCGCACCTCGCGGAGGGCCCGGTCACCTACTACTGCGGGTTCGACCCCACCGCGGCGAGCCTGCACGTCGGGCACCTGATCCAGTTCATGGTCCTCCGGGCGCTCCAGCGCGCCGGACACCAGCCCATCGTGCTGGTGGGCGGGGCGACCGGCCTGATCGGGGACCCGCGGCCCTCCTCGGAGCGGCAGCTCAACGACCCGGGCCAGGTGGCCCGGTGGGTGGACCGCATCCGGCAGCGGGTCGCGCCCTTCCTCGACCTGCCGGCGGCCGAGCAGGGGTTGGCCGCGCCGATCTACGTCGACAACCTGGAGTGGACCGCCCCGCTGTCGGCCATCGACTTCCTGCGTGACCTCGGCAAGCACTTCCGGGTCAACCGAATGCTGGCCAAGGAGGCCGTCTCGGCGCGGCTCAACAGCGACGCCGGGATCAGCTACACCGAGTTCAGCTACCAGATCCTGCAGGCCAACGACTTCCGTGAGCTGTTCCTGCGGCACGGGTGCACGCTGCAGTCCGGCGGGTCCGACCAGTGGGGCAACATCACCGCCGGGGTCGACCTGGTCCGCCGGACGGACGGGGCCGGCACGCACGCTCTCGCGACGCCCCTGATCACCACGGCCGACGGCAAGAAGATCGGCAAGACCGAGGGCGCCACCGTCTGGCTGGACCCGGAGCTCACCAGCCCCTACGCGTTCTTCCAGTACTGGCTGAACATCGAGGACGTCGACGCGCGCGCCTGGCTGCCGCTGTTCTCCGAGCGGCCGGCGAAGGAGGTCGCGGCGCTGGTCGCGGAGTCGGTGGAACGCCCGGCGTCGCGCGCGCCGCAACGGGCGCTGGCCGAGGAGCTGACCCGACTGGTGCACGGGCCGGAGCAGCTCGCCCAGGCCGAGGCAGCCGGGCGAGCGCTGTTCGGACGGGCGGAGCTGACCGACCTCGACCCGCCCACGCTGGCGGCCGCGCTGACCGAGGCGGGTGCGGTGGAGGTCGAGGACCCGGCCGCGCCGGTGTCCGCGCTCCTCCAGCGGACCGGGCTGGCGTCGTCCCTGTCCGACGCGCGCCGAACGGTCAAGGAGGGCGGGGCGTACGTGAACAACGTCCGGGTCACCGACGCCGACGCCGTGCCAGCTCCGGGGGACTGGCTGCCCGGGGGCTGGCTGGTGCTCCGCAAGGGGAAGCGATCGGTGGCCGGCGTGCACCGGGCGGGGGCCGGGCCCGCCGCCTGACGGCCGCTCCAGCCGTGTGAACGCCGGGTGACGGGCGGGTTCCGGGCAGGTGGCGCGCGTCACGACCCCCGGGTTTGACACCCTCGTCCCAGCCACGTAACTTTCTCTCTGCGCCCGGAACGACCGCGAGGCCGGAACGGGGCGCCGAGCAGGACAACACAAGCCGAAGACGAGGACCTTCCAGGGTCTGGTTCTCCGCGCGTCCGCTCCTTGAGAACTCAACAGCGTGCCGAAAGTCAGTGCCAAGTATCTATACCCCCATTTGCGGATTCTTCGGGGTTCGTGGGGTTCCTTTGGTTGATTGAACGAGAGTGCCAACTCTCGGTCTCAGCTGTGATCAAATCATCTACGGAGAGTTTGATCCTGGCTCAGGACGAACGCTGGCGGCGT
>NZ_SJEX01000020.1 GCF_005930495.1 Modestobacter excelsi
GCACCCACCCCGGCCGGTGGTTGACCCCGACCCGCGGGAGAGCCTGGAGCGGCTGCTGCTCGACGGGCCGCGCCGGTACACGCGCGCGCAGGTGGCCGCGCTCGCCGGGATGCTCCCGGAGCGCACGCAGCGGTTGTGGCGGGCCCTCGGCTTCGCCGACGTGGCAGACGACGACGCGGCCTTCACCGATGCCGACGTCACCGCCCTCGCCCGGCTGTCGGCGCTGATCGACACCGGCTTCGTCGACCCCGGCGCGGAGGCCTCGATCGCCCGGGCGCTGGGGCAGTCGCTGGCCCGGCTGGCCGACTGGCAGACCGACATGATCGCCGCCCTGCTGCTGGACCGCGCGCACGGTGGGCCGGACGCCCAGCAGGCGGTCGAGGAGGGGGTCGTGCGCTCGGCGGAGCAGCTGCTGCCGCTGATGCGCGAGCTGCAGGACTACGTCTGGCGCCGGCACCTGGCGGCCAACGCCGGCCGGCTGTTCGTCGCCGACCCGGGGACGGTGGACCGCCGGGAGCTGGCCGTCGGCTTCGCCGACCTGGTCGGGTACACGTCGCGCAGCCGCGGCATGGGCGGCCGGGAGCTCGGCACGATGGTCGAGGACTTCGAGGGCCTGGCGGCCGACCTGATCGCCCGGCACCACGGCCGGGTGGTCAAGACCGTCGGGGACGGCGTCCTCTTCACCGCCCCGGAACCGGCCGACGCCGTCGACATCGGGCTGCGGCTCCCCGAGGAGTGGAACGCCTCGGACCGGCCGCCGCTGCGGGTCGGCGCCGCCTTCGGCCCGGTGCTCACCCGGCTGGGCGACGTCTACTCCCCGGTGGTCAACCTGGCCAGCCGGCTCACCTCGCTGGCCCGGCCCTCCACCGTGCTGGTCGACCAGCAGCTGGCCCGGCGACTGCGCGGGCTGCCGGACTACCGGGTGCGGCCGCTGCGCCGGGTGTCGGTGCGCGGCTACGACCAGCTTCAGCCCTGGCTGGTCCGCCGCGCGGGCGCCGACGCCGACGTCCCCCCCGGGGTCGCCTCCCTCGAGCGGCTGCTCGACGAGATCGCCGACGACGTGCTGACCGGCGCGGCCGACGAACCGTCGAGCGGGAGCTGGGACGAGGAGTCGCCGGACGCCGGCGGTCCGTTCGCGGACTGAGCGGGGCGGGCGTCGACACCGCGTGACCCGGTGTCCCGGGCGGTCGGCACGATGGAGGGGTGTCCGCAACCCTGCTCGCCCGTGGTCTGGCCGCCGGTCACGGCGCCCGCGTCCTGTTCACCGACCTCGACCTGGTCGTCGCCTCGGGTGACGTCGTCGGCCTGGTCGGGGTGAACGGCGCAGGGAAGTCCACCCTGCTGCAGACCCTCGCCGGGGTGCTCCCGGCCGAGGCGGGGGAGATCTCGCTGAGCCCGCCGTCGGCCACCGTCGGCTACCTGCCGCAGGAGCCCGAGCGGCGGCCGGGGGAGACGGTGCTGGACGCGCTCGCCCGGCGCACCGGCGTGGCCGAGGCCCAGAGGGCCATGGACGCCGCGCTGGAGGCGCTGACCGAGGGGGCGCCGGGGGCGGACGACGTCTACGGCGACGCGCTGGAGCGCTGGCTGGCCCTGGGCGGCGCCGACCTCGCCGAGCGGGCGGAGGAGGTCGTGGCCTCCGTCGCCCCGGGCGTCGCCCTGGACGCGCCGACGGTCGGGCTCTCCGGAGGGGAGGCGGCCCGGGTGGGCCTGGCCTCGCTGCTGCTCAGCCGTTACGACGTCCTGCTGCTCGACGAGCCGACCAACGACCTCGACCTCGCCGGGCTGGAGCAGCTGGAGACCTTCGTCACCAGCTTGCGCACCGGCGTCGTCGTGGTCAGCCACGACCGCGAGTTCCTGGCCCGGACCGTCACCCGGGTGGTCGAGCTCGACCTGGCCCAGCAGCTGGTGCGGGTCCACGACGGCGGGTACGAGGCCTACCTGGTCGAGCGGGAGGTGGCCCGCCGGCACGCCCGCGAGGAGTACGAGGAGTACTCCGACACGCGGTCGGGCCTGGAGGACCGCGCCCGGGTGCAGCGCAGCTGGATGGCCAAGGGCGTCCGCAACGCGGTGCGCAAGCAGGGCAACGAGCCGGACAAGAACATCCGGGCGCACATGCGGGCCACGTCGGAGAAGCAGGCGGCGAAGGCCCGGCAGACCGACAAGCGGATCGAGCGGCTCGAGGTCGTCGAGGAGCCGCGCAAGGAGTGGGAGCTGCGGCTGGAGATCGCCGCGGCGCCGCGCGCCGGCGCGGTCGTGGCGACGCTGCGGGGCGCCGTCGTCCGCCGGGGCGGGTTCACCCTCGGCCCGGTCGACCTGCAGGTCGACTGGGGCGACCGGGTGGCGATCACCGGCGCCAACGGGTCGGGGAAGAGCACCCTGCTGGCCGCGCTGCTGGGCCGGGTGCCGCTGGACGAGGGGACGGCGTCGCTCGGCTCCGGCGTGCGGCTGGGCGAGGTCGACCAGGCGCGCGGCCGGTTCCTCGGCGACGAGCCGCTGGCCTCGGCCTTCGGCGCGGAGGTGCCCGACCTGCCCGACGCCGAGGTGCGCACCCTGCTGGCCAAGTTCGGGCTGCGCGCCGACCACGTGCTGCGACCCGCCGGCACGCTGTCGCCGGGGGAGCGGACCCGCGCGGCGCTGGCACTGCTGCAGGCCCGCGGGGTGAACGTGCTGGTGCTCGACGAGCCGACCAACCACCTGGACCTGCCGGCGATCGAGCAGCTGGAGCAGGCGCTGGCCGACTACCCGGGCACGCTGCTGCTGGTGACGCACGACCGCCGGATGCTCGAGGCGGTGCACACCACCCGCCGGTTCGAGGTGGTCGAGGGCCGGGTGCACGCGGGCTGACCGGGGGCGACGCCGCCCGCCGCGGCCGAGGGGCCGGGCGGGCGGTGTGTGCGGTGCGAGCCTGGGCTGGTGGTGCCCCCGGCAGGATTCGAACCTGCGCCCCTGCCTCCGGAGGGCAGTGCTCTATCCCCTGAGCTACGGGGGCTCGTCATCGCTGGCGCCTGTCGTGCTCGGCGCCCGGACGACGTTACCAGCAGCGCCCGCCCGGTCGGCGGGGGGCTCAGGGGGCCGGCAGCGGAGCGCCGCCGCGGGCCCGGAGCATCTGCTCCATCGTCGTGGTCTCCGCCGTCTGCGTCTGCGCGATCGACCGCGCCAGGCCCCGCACCACCGCCTCGCCGGCGTGCTGCTGGCCGTACTGCGCCATCTCCAGCCCGCCCTGGTGGTGCCGGATCATCAGCTGCAGGAACATCACGTCGAACGGGGTGCCCGACAGCGAGCGGAGCTGGGCCAGCTCGGTCTCGGTGGCCATGCCCGGCATCACCGCACCGTCGGCGGACCCGGTGGCGGACATGTCGTGCCCGGACACATCGTGCCCGGACACGTCGTGCCCGCCTGCGGCCGCGTCGTCCATCCAGCCCATCGTGTCGCCGCTGGTCAGCGGCAGGCCCCACAGCGTCAGCCAGCCCTGCATGCGGCCGGCCTGGTTGGTCTGGGTGGAGGCGATGTCGAAGGCGAGCAGCAGCACCTCGGGGTCGGTGCTGCGGCCGGCCGCCAGGTCGGCCATCTCCACGGCCTGCAGGTGGTGCCGGGACATGTCCCGGGCGAAGCCGGCGTCGACCGAGTCCGCGGCCGGCTGCTCGGTCCGCCCGATGCCGAGCGCCACCGCCAGGCCGCCGCCCAGCGCCAGCAGCCCCACGGCGATGACCGTGACCAGCACCGCGGTCAGCCACGACCGTGGCCGGCGCCCGGGAGGGGTCGGTGCGGTGGTCGGCTCGACGTCGTCCACGGCTGGGTCGTCCATGGTGGGGGTGTCCGTCAGGGCGCCGGGGTCTCGGTGGCGGCCGGGGTGGTCGACGTCGGCGCGTCCGTGGCCGGGGTCTCGGTGGTCGCTGCGTCGGTCGCCGCCGAGGCGGCCCCGCGGCTGCTGTCCCCGACGACGAGCGGGTCGCTGATGAACGTCGGGTTCTCGCAGCTGGCGCCGACCTCGGGGTAGAAGTCCGCGTTGAAGGTCATGAAGTCGACGAACTGCTGCACCCGCTCGTCGGCCGCGGAGTCCACGGACAGCTGGTGGTTCCAGGACTGCAGGCTGATCGTCGAGCCCAGCCCGGCGTAGGGGGAGAGCAGCAGGCCGGAGCGGCCGTCGACCAGGTCCTCGAGGGTGGAGAGGTCGTCGTCGCTGATGGCGTCCGGGTCGTAGGTGATCCAGGTGGCGCCGTGCTCCATGGAGTGGACGGCGTTCTCGTGCCGGATGTCGACGTCGTAGACGGTGCCCGTGCAGTCGGCCCACTCCGGGTCGTGCGGGCCGCCGACCGGCGGGGACTCGGTGTAGGTCACCGGGGTGGTGACGTGCTGCTGGCCGCTGGCGTAGTCGAAGGTCCGCAGGTCGGCGATCTGGTCGGCCGAGGTGACCTTGTCGGCGTTGGAGCGGTTCACCTGGACGACGGCGTAGGTGATGACCGCGGCGGCGAAGACGACGACGGCGACGGCCGCGGCGATCAGCCCCCACGGCCGCTGCTGGGTGACGACGTTGGCCGGCGGCCGGGTGCGCCCGCCCTGGCCGGGGCGCTGCCCGGTCGCCCTGCTGGCGCCGGACCCCCCACGGGACGGGCCGCTCTTCGCGCGGCCGTTCTCGGGCTCGGGGTCCTTGGCCACTACCGCTCCTCGCTGCGCCGGCGTCCCGGCAGCGCGTGCGCGCTCCCCGGACCGCGCCGGTCCACGCGGACCGGCGGCAGCGAGTGTAGGTGGGGCGGCTGTGCGAGCCGGGCCCTCCGCACGGCCCGTCGACCCGGCTGGGGCCGCGGAGGCGGGAGGGGCTGCCGGGGCCGGGAAGGAGCGCGGCGGGGCTCAGTACGCTGGATCGGTGACACCCGAGCAGCTCAGCGACGTCGTCCGGTCCGCACTCGCGGCGGCCGTGGAACGAGGCGTGCTCGCGGTCGACGTCCCCGCCGAGGTCGTCATCGACCGGCCGAAGAACCCCGAGCACGGCGACTACGCGACCAACGTGGCGCTGCGGCTGGCCAAGGCGGCCGGCCGGCCGCCGCGCGAGGTGGCCGAGGTGCTGGCCGCCGAGCTGCGCGCGGTCGACGGCATCGCCGGGGTCGACGTCGCCGGCCCGGGGTTCCTCAACATCACCCTGGCCAGGGACGCGCTGGGCGCGATCGCCGTCCGCGCGGTCACCGCGGGCGAGGCGTACGGGCGCACCGGCACCCTGGCCGGACAGCGGCTGAACCTGGAGTTCGTCTCGGCGAACCCGACCGGGCCGGTGCACATCGGCGGCACCCGCTGGGCCGCGGTCGGTGACGCGCTGGGCCGGCTGCTGACCGCGAGCGGCGCCGAGGTGTCCCGGGAGTACTACTTCAACGACGCCGGCGCCCAGATCGACCGGTTCGCCCGGAGCCTGGTGGCGGCGGCGCACGGGCAGCCCGTGCCCGAGGACGGCTACGCCGGGGACTACATCGGCGACATCGCGGCCCAGGTGGTCGCCGCCGAGCCGGGCGTGCTGGAGCTGCCCGCCGAGGAGCAGCAGGAGCGGTTCCGGGTGCGCGGCGTCGAGCTGATGTTCGACGAGATCAAGCGCAGCCTCGCCGGGTTCGGCGTCGTCTTCGACACCTACTTCTCCGAGAAGACGCTGCACGACAGCGGCGCGCTGGAGAAGGCGGTCGCCCGCCTCCGCGAGCAGGGCCACGTCTACGAGGCCGAGGGTGCGGTGTGGCTGCGGACGACGGACTTCGCCGACGACAAGGACCGGGTGCTCGTCAAGCGCGACGGTGAGCCGACCTACTTCGCCGCCGACTGCGCCTACTACCTGGACAAGCGGGAGCGCGGCTTCGACAAGGTCGTGATCATGCTCGGCGCCGACCACACCGGGTACGTGGGGCGGTACAAGGCGCTGGTCGCGGCGATGGGCGACGACCCGGGCGCGAACCTGGAGATCCTCATCGGCCAGCTGGTGAACCTGGTCCGCAACGGCGAGCCGGTGCGGATGAGCAAGCGGGCCGGCACGGTGGTCAACCTCGAGGACCTGGTCGAGGCGATCGGTGCCGACGCGGCCCGCTACGCCCTGGCGCGGGCCTCGGTCGACCAGCAGATCGACCTGGACCTGGACGCCTGGACGCGGCAGACCAACGACAACCCGGTCTTCTACGTCCAGTACGCGCACGCCCGGATCTCCTCGCTGCTGCGCGGCGCGGGGGACCTGGGGCTGGTGCTGGGCGAGGCCGGTGACGTGGACACCTCGCTGCTGGCCGAGCAGCGGGAGGGCGACCTGCTGCGGGCGGTCGGCGAGTTCCCGCGGGTGGTCGCCTCCGCCGCCGAGCTGCGGGCCCCGCACCGGGTGGCCCGGTACCTGGAGGAGCTGGCCGGCACCTACCACCGCTTCTACGACTCCTGCCGGGTGCTGCCGCGCGGTGACGAGGAGGCGACCCCGCTGACCACGGCCCGGCTCTGGCTGTGCGCGGCGACTGCCACCGTCCTGCGCAACGGCCTGGACGTGCTGGGCGTGCACGCCCCGGAGCGGATGTGAGGGCGCACCCGGCCGGGCCGCTGCACGGCAACATCGCCCCGCCGCCCGCGGCCGGCCCCGCCCCGGCCGACCTCGGCGCGCTCGACCCGCAGGTGTGGCCGCGGTCGGCCCGCCGGGTCGACGGGGAGCTGCAGCTGGCCGGTCGCCCGGTCACCGAGCTGGCCCGGGAGCACGGCACGCCGCTGTTCGTGCTGGACGAGGCGGACTTCCGCAGCCGGGCCGCGGACTTCGCCGGTGCCTTCGCCGGTGCCGACGTGCACTACGCCTCCAAGGCGTTCCTCTGCGGCCAGGTGGCCCGCTGGATCGCCGACGACGGCCTGCACCTGGACGCCTGCAGCGGTAACGAGCTCGCCGTCGCGCTGGCCGCCGGGTTCCCCGCCGAGCGGATCGCGCTGCACGGCAACAACAAGTCGCTGGTGGAGCTGCAGCTGGCCGTCGACGCCGGCATCGGCCACGTGGTGCTGGACTCCTTCGACGAGATCGACCGGCTGGTGCCCCTCGCCGCGGCCCGGGTCGCCGCGGGCGGTGCGCCGGTGCCGGTGCTGATCCGGTCGACGGTCGGCATCGAGGCGCACACCCACGAGTTCATCGCCACCGCCCACGAGGACCAGAAGTTCGGCTTCTCGCTGGCCACCGGCGACGCGCTGACCGCGGCGGTGCGGGTGATCCGGGAGCCGGCGCTGCGGCTGGCCGGGCTGCACAGCCACATCGGCTCGCAGATCTTCGACACGGCCGGCTTCGAGGCCGCCGCGCACCGGGTGGTCGGGCTGCTCGGCCAGGTGCACCAGGCCACCGGTGAGCTGCTGGGCGAGCTGAACCTCGGCGGCGGCTTCGGCATCGCCTACCTCGCCGAGGACGACCCGGTCACGCCCGCCGACGTCGCCACGAAGCTGCGCTCGGTGGTCGCCGCCGAGTGCGCGGCGCTGGGCCTGCCGGTGCCCCGGCTGGCGGTCGAGCCCGGCCGGGCGATCGCCGGGCCCGGCACGGTGACCCTCTACGAGATCGGCACCATCAAGCCGGTCCGGCTCGGCGCCGGTGGCACCCCCGGCGCCCCGCTGGTGCGCAACTACGTGTCGGTCGACGGCGGGATGAGCGACAACATCCGCACCGCCCTCTACGACGCCAGCTACACCTGCGTGCTGGCCAACCGCAGCTCCGACGCCCCGCCGGCGCTGTGCCGGGTGGTGGGCAAGCACTGCGAGAGCGGCGACGTGCTGGTCCGCGACCTGTGGCTGCCCTCGGACGTCGTCCCCGGCGACCTGCTCGCCGTGGCCGCCACCGGCGCCTACTGCTGGTCGATGGCCAGCAACTACAACTACCTGCTCAAGCCGCCGGTGGTCGCCGTGCGCGACGGTGCCGCCACCGAGATCGTGCGGCGGCAGACACTGTCCGACGTGTTCGCCCTCGACGCCGTCCTCGCCGACGTCCCCGCCCCCTCGCCGGCGATCGACCAGCCGGCGCCCGAGCACGCAGCAGGAGCCACCTCGTGAGTGATGTGAAGACGACGGGCGAGCGAGCTCCGGCCGCCGAGGAGCAGGACGAGTCGGGAGTCGAACGATGAGTGACGCGCTGAAGGTCGCCCTGCTGGGCTGCGGGACCGTGGGGGGTGCGGTGCTGCGGCTGCTGACCGAGCAGTCCGACGACCTCGCCGCCCGGATCGGCCGGCGGGTCGAGGTGGCCGGGGTCGCCGTCCGCCGTCCCGACCACCACCCCGAGGTCCCCGCCGAGCTGCTCACCACCGACGCGCACGGGCTGGTCACCCGGCCCGACGTCGACCTGGTGGTCGAGGTGATCGGCGGCATCGAGCCGGCCCGCGGCCTGCTGCTCGCCGCCATCGGCGCCGGCAAGTCGGTGGTCAGCGCCAACAAGGCCCTGCTGGCCGAGGACGGCGTCGCGCTGCACGCCGCGGCCGGGCAGGCCGGGGTCGACCTGTACTACGAGGCCGCGGTCGCCGGGGCGATCCCGCTGCTGCGGCCGCTGCGCGAGTCGCTCGCCGGTGACCAGCTGCGCCGCGTCGTCGGCATCGTCAACGGGACGACGAACTACATCCTGTCCCGGATGGCCGAGACCGGCGCCGGGTTCGGCGAGGCGCTGGCCGAGGCCACCGAGGCCGGCTTCGCCGAGGCCGACCCGACCGCGGACGTCGACGGCTTCGACGCCGCCGCCAAGGCCGCGATCCTCGCCTCGCTGGCCTTCCACACCCCGGTCACCGCGGCCGACGTGTACCGCGAGGGCATCTCGGCGGTGTCGGCCACCGACGTCGCGCGGGCCGCCGAGATCGGCTGCACGGTGAAGCTGCTGGCCATCTGCGAGCGGGTGGCGGGCCCGGACGGCGCGGACGACGGGGTCGCCGTGCGGGTGCACCCGGCGATGATCCCGACCACCCACCCGCTGGCCGCGGTCGGCGGCGCCTTCAACGCCGTCTTCGTCGAGGCGGAGGCCGCCGGCGAGCTGATGTTCTACGGGCGCGGGGCCGGGGGAGAGCCCACCGCCAGCGCCGTCCTCGGTGACCTGGTCGCGGTGGCCCGCAACCGGCTGGCCGGTGCGGCCGGGCCGGGGACGACGGGCTACGCCGGGCTGACCGTCCGGCCGATGGCGGACACCCCGACCCGGTACCACGTGAGCCTCGACGTCGCCGACAAGCCGGGCGTGCTGGCGACGGTCGCGCACGAGTTCGCCGCCCACGGGGTCAGCATCGCCACCGTCCGCCAGGACGGGCACGGCGAGGCGGCGACGCTGGTGATCGTCACCCACCGGGCTCCGGACGCGGCGCTGTCCGCGACGGTGACCCGACTGCGGGAGATGGCCGCCGTCCGGGGCGTGACCAGCGTGCTGCGGGTCGAGGGGCTGGCCTGACCGACGCCCCGGTCGTGCCGCGCGGTGGGCACGGAGGTGCGGGGGGCCGCGACGGCCGCCCGTAGGATTCCCGTCGCTGTGCCGGGCCGCCTGCCGACCCCGGCCCGACGACCGTGCCGGGAAGGGCTGTCATGACCGGAGCACACACCCTGCGAGGTGCCGTCTCGCCGTACTGGCCGGGCCTGATCGAGGCCTACCGGGACCGGCTGCCGGTGAGCGACTCGACGCCGGTGGTGACGCTGCAGGAGGGCGCCACCCCGCTGGTGCCGGCGCCGGAGCTGTCCCGCCGCACCGGCTGCGAGGTGTGGCTGAAGGTCGAGGGCGCGAACCCGACCGGCTCGTTCAAGGACCGCGGCATGACCATGGCCATCACCAAGGCCGTGGAGGAGGGCGCCCAGGCGGTGATCTGCGCGTCCACCGGCAACACCAGCGCCAGCGCCGCGGCCTACGCCGCCCGGGCCGGGCTGGTCTGCGCCGTGCTCGTGCCGCAGGGGAAGATCGCCACCGGCAAGCTCGCCCAGGCGCTGGTGCACGGCGCGAAGCTGCTGCAGGTCGAGGGCAACTTCGACGACTGCCTGGCGCTGGCCAGCAAGCTCGCCATCGACTACCCGGTGAGCCTGGTCAACAGCGTCAACCAGTACCGCATCGAGGGGCAGAAGACGGCGTCCTTCGAGGTCGTCGACGTCCTCGGCGACGCCCCCGACGTGCACTGCCTGCCGGTGGGCAACGCCGGCAACATCACCGCCTACTGGCAGGGCTACCGGGAGTACTGCAGCACGTCGGAGACCCCCGGCCCCGCGACCCGCACGCCGCGTATGTGGGGCTTCCAGGCCGCGGGGGCAGCGCCGATCGTCTCCGGCCAGGTGGTCCCGCACCCCGAGACGATCGCCACCGCGATCCGGATCGGGAACCCGGCGTCCTGGACCAAGGCGCTGGCCGCGCGGGACGACTCCGGCGGCCGGATCGACGCCGTCACCGACCGGGCGATCCTCGCCGCCTACCGGCTGCTCGCCCGCACCGAGGCCGTCTTCGTCGAGCCGGCGTCGGCGGCGTCGGTCGCCGGGCTCCTGCAGGTCGCCGAGGCCGGCGGGCTCGAGCGCGGCCAGCGGGTGGTCTGCACCGTCACCGGCAACGGCCTCAAGGACCCGGACTGGGCGATCTCCGGCGCCCCGGCGCCGGTCACCATCCCGGTGGACTCGGCCGCCGCCGCCGCGCAGCTGGGACTCTGAGTGGCGCAGGCCGTCCGCATCCGGGTGCCGGCGACCAGTGCCAACCTCGGCCCCGCGTTCGACTGCGCGGGGCTGGCGCTGTCCTGCTGGGACACCCTGGACGTCGCGGTCACCGACGGCGGGCTGGACGTCACGGTCACCGGGGCCGGAGCCGGTGAGCTGCCCACCGACGAGCGGCACCTGGTCGTGCAGGCCTTCCGCGCGGCCAGCGCCGAGCTGGGCTGGACGCCGCCCGGCCTGCGGCTCTCGGCGCGCAACGGGATCCCGCAGGGGCGGGGGATGGGCTCGTCGGCCGCCGCGGTGACCGCCGGCGTGCTGGCGGCCTGGTCGCTGTGCCCGGACGTCGCGGGTGTCGACGACGCGGCGGTGCTGCGGCTGTGCTCGGAGATCGAGGGTCACCCGGACAACGTCGCGCCCTGCCTGCTGGGCGGAGCGACGCTGTCCTGGACGACGTCGTCGGGTGCGCGGGCCGAACGGCTCACCGTCGACCCCCGCGTGGCCCCGGTGTTGTTCGTGCCGAGCGGGACGTTGTCCACCCACGTGGCCCGCGGGCTGCTGCCCGACGTGGTGCCGCACGCCGACGCGGCCCACGCCGCCGGGCGCTCCGCGCTGCTGGTGCACGCGCTGACCCGCGAACCCGCGCTGCTGTTCGAGGGCACCGAGGACCGGCTGCACCAGGTGCAGCGGGCGTCGGCCATGCCCGAGAGCGCCGCGCTGCTGGTGGCCCTGCGCGCCGCCGGTCACGCCGCGGTGGTCTCCGGGGCCGGGCCGTGCCTGCTCGCGCTGGCCGTCCTGGGCCACGACGAGCACGCCGGCGACCCGGGCTCGGCCGCCGAGGTCAGGGCGCTGCGGCGCAGCACCCCGGAGGGCTGGGAGTGCCGGCCGCTGCGGGTCGACCACACCGGGGCGGTCGTCGTCCCGCTCGGTGCTGATCACGATCCTGTATCGTTCTGACCATCCGGAACACACCTACGAGGGACTGTGTTGTGGACGATGTCGGCCTGTGTCTAGGCTGACTCCGTAGCCGCCTCCGGGCGAGCCTCACGCGGGGCGTCTGCCGCGATCCGTCGCCGCTGACCCGCCTCGCATCCACAGACCCGCCTCTCCTGATCGCCGCGCCGAGTCCACGCCCGGGCTCGCGCCGTGTCGGGAGCGGGTCACCTCCTGCGCTGGTAGGCGCAGGTCACCGCAGGGAAGGACCTGTACGTGAGCGAGACCACCGACCTCATCGACGGCGCGACCACCGCCCCGTCCGACGAGGCAGCTGCCACCGCCGGGACGGCCCCCCGTTCCCGCCGCCGTGGCAGCGGACTGTCCGGGATGCTGCTGCCCGAGCTGCAGCGCCTGGCCGGCGAACTCGGCATCCCGGGCACCGGGAAGATGCGCAAGAGCGACCTCGTCGCCGCCATCTCCGAGCGGCAGGTGGGCGGGTCCGACGGCGCTGCCGACGCCCCGGCCGCGCCGGCTGCCCGGACCAACGACGCCGCGTCGTCCGCGCCGCTGGAGGCCCCGGTCTCCGGTGGTGCCAACGGCACCCCGGTGACGCCGCCGACCGCCACCGGTCCGGCCACCGACACCCCGGCCGCCGAGCCGGCCGCGGCCGAGAGCCCGGCTGCCGAGGCCGCGCCGACCGGTCGTCGCCGCCGTGGCGCGAGCCGCCCCGCCGGCGCCCCCACCGCGGACGCCGCCGTCGAGGCCCCCAGCACCGACGCGTCCGCCGGTGCGGCCGAGCCGACCGCCGAGACCCCGTCCCAGGCTCCGGCCGAGGGCCGGGCCGAGGGCGAGCGTCCCAACCGCAACCGCAGCCGGGACCGCGCCGAGCGCGCGCCCCGTGACGGTGCCGAGCGTGCGCCGCGTGACGGTGCCGAGCGTGCGCCGCGTGACGGTGCCGAGCGCGAGGAGCGCGCCCCCCGGGACGGCGCCGGGCGCGAGGAGCGCACCCGCGAGGAGCGCCCCCGCGACGGGGACCGGTCCGAGCGGGACGGCGAGGAGCGCGGCGGCCGGAACCGGACCGACGGTGAGCCCACCGGGAACCGCAGCGGCCGCAACGACCGCAACCGCACCGACGGTGCCCGCGACGGCAACCGCAACGACGCCGGCCGCACCGAGCCCCGTCCCGAGGCGCGCACCGACGAGGACGACGACGACTTCGAGGGTGGCGGCCGCGGTCGCCGGGGTCGTCGCTACCGCGACCGCAACCGCCGCGGCGGCAACGCCCCGGCCGGTCGCGAGCGCTTCGAGCAGGGCGAGCCGACCGTCAGCGAGGACGACGTCCTGCTGCCGGTGGCCGGGATCCTGGACGTCCTGGACAGCTACGCGTTCGTCCGCACGTCGGGTTACCTGACCGGCCCGAACGACGTCTACGTGTCGCTGTCCCAGGTGCGCCGGTACGGCCTGCGCCGCGGCGATGCCATCACCGGCGCCGTCCGCCAGCCCCGCGAGGGCGAGCGCAAGGACAAGTACAACGCCCTGGTCCGGCTGGACTCGGTCAACGGCCTGGACCCCGAGCAGGCGCGGAACCGGCCCGAGTTCACCAAGCTGACGCCGCTCTACCCGCAGGAGCGGCTGCGGCTGGAGACCGAGTCGCACCTGATGACGACCCGGATCATGGACCTGGTCATGCCCATCGGGAAGGGCCAGCGGGCGCTGATCGTCAGCCCGCCGAAGGCCGGCAAGACGATGGTGCTGCAGTCGATCGCCAACGCGATCTCCACGAACAACCCCGAGGTCCACCTCATGGTCGTGCTCGTCGACGAGCGGCCCGAGGAGGTCACCGACATGCAGCGCTCGGTGAAGGGCGAGGTCATCGCCTCGACCTTCGACCGGCCGCCGGCCGACCACACCACGGTCGCCGAGCTGTCCATCGAGCGGGCCAAGCGGCTGGTCGAGATGGGCCACGACGTCGTCGTGCTGCTGGACTCGATCACCCGGCTCGGTCGCGCCTACAACCTGGCGGCCCCCGCCAGCGGGCGCATCCTCTCCGGTGGTGTGGACTCCACGGCGCTGTACCCGCCGAAGCGCTTCCTCGGTGCGGCCCGCAACATCGAGAACGGCGGCTCGCTGACGATCATCGCCTCGGCGCTGGTCGAGACCGGGTCGACGATGGACACGGTCATCTTCGAGGAGTTCAAGGGCACCGGTAACGCGGAGCTCAAGCTGGACCGGCGGCTCGCCGACAAGCGGGTCTTCCCCGCCGTCGACGTGAACGCCTCCAGCACCCGCAAGGAGGAGATCCTCCTCTCACCGGACGAGCTGGCCATCGTGATCAAGCTCCGCCGGGTGCTGTCGGCGCTGGAGCCCCAGCAGGCGCTGGAGCTGCTGCTCGACCGGATGCGGAAGACCCGCAACAACATCGAGTTCCTCATGCAGGTGCAGAAGACGACGCTGGGCGTGGGCGACAAGGAGTGACCCGGCCGGTCGCGCTGGTCTCCCGTCTGGGAGACTTGCCGACCGAGCCTCCGCTGCCGGGTCACGCCCCAGCTCCCGGCGGCCTCCGTTCCACCAGATCCCGAGACCAGAGAGAGGGTGTACGGGCATGAAGGCCGACATCCACCCGGACTACCACGTCACCACCGTGACGTGCGGTTGCGGCAACACGTTCACCACCAAGAGCACGGCGCCCGGCGGCACGATGACCGTCGAGACCTGCTCCGCCTGCCACCCGTTCTACACGGGCAAGCAGCGCATCCTGGACACCGGTGGCCGCGTCGCCCGCTTCGAGAAGCGGTTCGGCAAGCGCAACGCCGGCGCCGCTGCGGACGCCTCCGCCGACAAGTAGCACCTCCGACGGCGCCCGCGCCGCCCTGCACCGGGGCGGCGCGGGCGCCGTCGTCATGTCCGGCCCGACCCTCTCGCTCCCCGCGCCGGGAGCGAGTTCGTCGTCCCGGCCTTCCGCACTGAGAGTGAAGAGGTGGATCTCGTGAGCGGCACCGAGACCGGCAGCGACCGGCTCGCCGGCCTGCTCGCCGAGCACCGCGAGCTGGAGGCCGAGCTGGCCGACCCGGCGGTGCACGCCGACGCCGGCCGCGCCCGCCGGCTGGGACGGCGCTATGCCGCGCTCGCCCCGGTGGTGGAGACCGTCCGCGCCCTGGACGCCGCCCGGGACGACCTGGGCGCCGCCCGCGAGTTCGCCGCCGAGGACGCCTCCTTCGCCCGCGAGGCCGAGCAGCTGGAGGCCACGGTCACCGACCTGACCGCCCGGTTGACCGAGCTGCTGCTCCCGAAGGACCCCGACGACGACAAGGACGTCATCCTCGAGATCAAGGCGGGTGAGGGCGGCGCGGAGTCCGCGCTGTTCGCCGGGGACCTGCTGCGGATGTACCTGCGCTACGCCGAGCGGCGCGGCTGGTCGACCGAGGTGCTGGAGGCCGTCGACGCCGAGCTGGGCGGGTACAAGGACGTCGCGGTGGCGATCAAGTCGCGCACCGACGAGGGCATCTTCGCCCGGCTGAAGTTCGAGGCCGGCGTGCACCGGGTCCAGCGCGTGCCGGTCACCGAGTCGCAGGGCCGGATCCACACCTCCGCGGCCGGGGTGCTGGTGCTGCCCGAGGCCGAGGAGGTCGACGTCAGCGTCGACCCCAACGACCTGCGGATCGACGTCTTCCGCTCGTCGGGGCCGGGCGGGCAGAGCGTGAACACCACCGACTCCGCCGTCCGGATCACCCACCTGCCCACCGGCATCGTCGTCAGCTCGCAGAACGAGAAGAGCCAGCTGCAGAACCGCGAGTCCGCGCTGCGGGTGCTCCGGTCGCGGCTGCTGGCCGCCGCCCGCGAGGAGGCCGCGGCCACCGCCTCGGACCAGCGTCGCAGCCAGGTGCGGACGGTCGACCGCAGCGAGCGGGTGCGCACCTACAACTACCCGGAGAACCGGATCTCCGACCACCGGGTCGGCTTCAAGGCGCACAACCTGGACGCCGTGCTGGACGGCGAGCTGGACCCGGTGCTCGACGCGCTGACCGCCGCGCACACCGCCGAGCTGCTGGCGGCCGGCTCCTGAACGCCCGCGGCCTGCTGACCGACGCCGCCCGCCGGCTCGCGGACGCGGGTGTCGAGTCCCCGCGGGTGGACGCCGAACTGCTGCTGGCCGCGGTGCTCGCGGTGCCCCGCGCCCGGCTGCTCACGCTGGACGAGGTGCCCGCGGACCTGGCCGGCCGGTTCGCCGGGCTGCTGGACCAGCGGCTCTCGCGGGTGCCGCTGCAGCACCTGACCGGCACCGCGCCCTTCCGGCACCTCGAGCTCGCCGTCGGCCCCGGCGTCTTCGTGCCCCGCCCGGAGACCGAGCAGATCGCCGGTTGGGTGCTCGGGCGGATCGCCGGCCTGACCGCGCCGACCGTCGTCGACCTGGGCGCCGGTTCCGGCGCCATCGCCCTGTCGGTCGCGAACGAGCACCCCGGTGCCCGGGTGGTCGCCGTCGAGCGGGACCCGGCGGCGATCGAGTGGACCCGGCTCAACGCCGGCACCCGGGCCGCGGCCGGCGACACCCCGGTGGAGGTGCTCGCCGGGGACATGACCGATCCCGGGCTGCTGCGCGAGCTGGACGGGTCGGTCGACGTCGTCGTCTCCAACCCGCCGTACGTCCCCGACGACGCCCGGCTGCCCCGCGAGGTGGCCGACCACGACCCGCCGCTGGCGCTGTGGGGCGGGCCGGACGGCCTGGACGTCGTCCGCGGGCTGCTGGTCACCGCTGCCCGGCTGGTGCGGCCCGGCGGCTGGCTGGGCATCGAGCACGCCGACCAGCAGGGGGGTGCGCTGCCGGCCCTGGTCCGCAGCGCAGGCGGCTGGACCGGGGTCGCCGACCACGCCGACCTCGCCGGCCGGCCGCGGTACACGACGGCCCGGCGGGCCTGAGCCGGTCCGCCGACCGCTGAGCCGGGGCGGGGGAGGGCAGGTGACAGACTGCGGACCCGTGGCCGACCTCTTCGACTGCAGCGACCCCGACCAGCGCGAGACCGGCCTCACCGCCGCGGCCACCGCGCTGTCCCGTGGCGAGCTGGTCCTCCTGCCCACCGACACCGTCTACGGGGTGGCCGCCGACGCGTTCACCCCGGCGGCGGTCACCAAGCTGCTGGCGGCGAAGAACCGCGGCCGCAGCATGCCGGTGCCGGTGCTCATCGGTGAGGCCACGACGCTGGCCGGCTTGGTGACCGTGGTCCCGCCGGTCGCCCACGACCTCGCCGAGGAGTTCTGGCCCGGCGGGCTGACCCTGGTCGTGGAGCACGCGCCGTCGCTGGCCTGGGACCTGGGGGAGGCGGAGGGCACGGTCGCCGTCCGGCTGCCCGACGACGACGTCGCCCGCGACCTGCTGCGCCGCACCGGACCGCTCGCCGTCTCCAGCGCCAACCGCTCCGGCCGGCCGGCCGCCGCCTCGGCCGCCGAGGCGCAGTACCAGCTGGGCGAGCACGCCGCCGTGGTCCTCGACGGCGGCTCCCGCACCGGCTCGGCGGCCAGCACCATCGTCGACTGCACGGCGCCCACCCCGCGCGTGCTCCGCCTCGGCGCGATCGACCTCGACCGCCTCCGCGTGGTCGTCCCCGACATCCAGGACTGAGGAAGGACCCCGCTGCCCCCCATCGCTCGCAGGCTCGCGGCGGGCCCCCGCAGCGGGGCCGGGGACGAGTACGGACCCGCGGTGCGAAGCACCGCTGTGCGAGGGTGGCGCGGGCCCGGAGGGTCCCGCCGTCATCGCACGAAGCGGCTCAGCGTGAGCCGGGAACGGCAATTGGCCGCGGTGCGGTCCGGAGGACCGCCGTGTCAGAGCGATACCGTGGTGCGACAGCCGCGCACCCGTCCAGTCCCGGCGCGCGCGGGTACCCGCACCGAGCCGCAGGAGTGCACCTCTGATGAGCACCCCCGCCACCACCCCGTACTGGGGGCCCGACTTCGAGGCCCTCACGGCGTTCGACCCGGAGATCTCCGGCGTCGTCGTGGACGAGCTCGACCGGCTCCGCAACGGCCTGCAGCTCATCGCGAGCGAGAACTTCACCAGCCCGGCGGTGCTCGCCGCGCTGGGCAGCACGCTGTCGAACAAGTACGCCGAGGGCTACCCCGGTCGCCGGTACTACGGCGGGTGCGAGGTCGTCGACCGCGCGGAGGAGCTGGGGATCGCCCGGGCCAAGGAGCTCTTCGGCGCCGAGCACGCCAACCTGCAGCCGCACTCCGGGGCGAGCGCGAACCTGGCCGCTTACGGCGCCTTCCTGCAGCCCGGCGACACCCTGCTGGGCATGGCGCTGCCGCACGGCGGGCACCTGACCCACGGCACCAAGGTCTCCTTCTCCGGCAAGTGGTTCAACGCCGTGCAGTACGGGGTCGACCCGGAGACCGAGCACATCGACTACGGCCAGGTCCGCGACCTGGCCCGCGAGCACCGCCCCAAGCTGATCATCGCCGGTGGTTCGGCGATCCCGCGGCTGATCGACTTCGCCGCGTTCCGGGAGATCGCCGACGAGGTCGGCGCCGTCTTCATGGTCGACGCGGCGCACTTCATCGGCCTGGTCGCCGGGAAGGCGATCCCCTCGCCGGTGCCCTACGCCGACGTCGTCACCTTCACCACGCACAAGGTGCTGCGCGGCCCCCGCGGCGGCGCGATCGTCTGCAAGGCCGAGCACGCCAAGGCCATCGACAAGTCCGCGTTCCCGATGATGCAGGGCGGACCGCTCATGCACGCCATCGCGGCCAAGGCGGTGAACCTCAAGGAGTGCCTGCAGCCGGAGTACCAGGTCTACGCCCGGCAGGTCGTCACCAACGCCCAGGCGCTCACCGAGGGCCTCGCCGCCGAGGGGCTGCGCCCGGTCGCCGGCGGCACGGACACCCACCTGGCGCTGCTCGACCTGCGCGAGGTCACCGACACCGCCGGTGAGCCGGTCACCGGCAAGGTGGCCGAGGCCCGCTGCGACGCCGCCGGCATCGTGCTGAACAAGAACGCGATCCCGTTCGACCCGCAGCCGGCGTCGGTCGCCTCCGGCATCCGGGTCGGCAGCCCGTCGGTCACGACGCAGGGGATGGTCGAGAGCGACATGAAGACGATCGCCTCGCTGATCGGCACCGCGATCCGGGACGCCGAAGGCGCCCGCACCGCCGAGGTCGCCGCGGGTGTCCGCGAGCTGGTCGCCGCCCATCCCGCGTACCCCGAGCCCACCCGGACCGTCTGACCCCATGCGCGAGTACGCCGTCGTCCTCCTCGTTGCGGCGCTGGTCACCTTCCTGGCCACGCCGGTCGTCCGGGTGGCGGCGGTCCGGTTCCGGGTGATGGCCGAGGTCCGCGACCGGGACGTGCACGTCATCCCCACCCCCCGCGGCGGGGGAGTGGCGATGTACCTCGGGGTCGCGGCCGGGGTGCTGGTGGCCTCGCAGCTGCCCTCGCTGCAGCGCAGCTTCGAGTTCAGCACCCAGACCATCGCCGTCCTGGCCGCGGGCGGGCTGATCTGCCTGCTCGGTGTGCTCGACGACCGGTTCGGCCTGGACGCGCTGACCAAGCTGACCGGTCAGATCGCCGCAGCCGGGGTGATGGTGCTGCTCGGCGTCCAGCTGGCGTTCCTGTTCCTGCCGGTCGCCGACATCGGCACCCTGTCGCTGGGGCCGGACGTCGGCGTGCCGGCCACCATCCTGCTCACCGTGTTCACGGTGAACGCGCTGAACTTCATCGACGGCCTGGACGGCCTGGCCGCGGGGGTCTCCGCGATCGCCGCGCTGGCCTTCTTCGCCTACAGCTACCACCTGGGGCTGGTCGGCTACGACGACGTCGCGAGCGCCCCTGCGCTGATCACCGCCGTGCTCGCCGGCGCCTGCCTGGGCTTCCTGCCGCACAACTTCAGCCCGGCCCGGATCTTCATGGGCGACTCCGGGTCGATGCTGGTGGGGCTCATGCTGTCGGCGGCTGCAGTCTCGGCGACCGGCCAGACCGACTCCCAGACGCTCGGGTCGGCGGCGAACCTGCTGCCGTTGACCCTGCCGCTGCTGGTGCCGTTCGCCGTCCTCTTCATCCCGTTCATCGACCTGGTCATGGCCGTCGTCCGGCGGACCCGGCGGGGCCAGTCGCCGTTCAGCCCGGACAAGCTGCACCTGCACCACCGGCTGCTGTCGATCGGGCACTCGCACCGCCGGGCGGTGCTGATCATGTACTTCTGGGCCGCGCTGCTCAGCTTCGGCGCCGTCGCCCTGTCCATCACCGGGGGGACCGTCGAGGTGCTCGTCATCGTCGGCGCCCTGCTCGTGGTCGGGGTCGTGGTCGTGCTCAGCCCGCGGGCCCGTCGCGCCGCGATCGCGGCGCGGGAGGCCGAGCTGGCTGCCCTCAAGGAGCGCAGCCGGGCTGCGCACCCGGCCAGCCGGACCCCCCGCGGCGGACCTGCGGCCCCCACCGTCCCGGTCCCCGCGCCCTCGGGCCCGGGGCCGCTGCCGACCAGCAGGACGGCGGGGGTGCGGCGATGAGCGCGTCGGACGCCCAGCGCGCGCAGCCGCGGAGCCAGGCGCCGTGGGACCTGTCCTTCCTGCGCGTGGGGGCACTGGTCGCCCTCGCCGTGACCGTCGTCGCCGTGCCGGTCACGGGTCTGCTGGCCGGGTGGCCCGAGGCCGTGGGCGTGCTGTCCGGCGCCGCGGTCGTGACGGCCTTCTTCTGCGTCTCCGGCCTGGTCATCGCCTGGGCCGGGAAGATCGACGACACGTACACCCTGCCGGCCGCCCTCGGCACGTTCGGGGTCAAGGCCCTGCTGCTGTTCGCGTTGCTCAACGCGCTCCCGGAGGACGGGTGGCTCGACCGACGCGCGCTGGCCTGGGCGGTCATCGTCGGGGCGCTGCTGTGGAGCGTGGTCCAACTCCGCTGGGTCTGGACCCGGCAGCTGTACTACGTCACCCCGCCGCCCCCTCCCGGCCACGGCACAGCGAACTGACAGGGCGGAAGGCGGAAGTGCCGGAAATCCGCCGGACACGCGGCTGATAGGGTCCGATCCGATGGCCGAGGACACTCCCACCCCTGGGGGCGCCCGACCACGACCTGCGAGTCCAGCCCGTCAGCCCAGCGGTAGCGGGGCCGACACCGGCTGGGCGGTCACCGGGACGATGATCTCCGGCATGGCCGTGTGGGGCGGGGCCGGGTGGTTGCTCGACCGCTGGCTGGACATCACGGTGTTCTTCCCGGTCGGCATCATCTTCGGCATGGCAGTGGCCATCTACCTGGTGGTCAAGAGGTACGGCGCCGCCGACCCGCTCCCGGGTCAGCGGACGACGAAGACCTCGGGCGGACGACGGAGCCGACCCGGGACAGGAACGACAAGGACGCAGAAGGGACAACGGTGACCTCCAGCGCCCTCGCGCTCGGCGACGTGCTCGCCGCTAACGGCGAAGGCTTCGAAGCCCCGGGCCTCGGCGAGTTCTACCCCGAGGTGATCGCCAACTTCTCGGTGCTCGGGGTGGACTTCGAGATCACCCGGATCACGCTGATCCTCTGGATCGCGACCCTGGCCCTCGTCGCCTTCCTCTACCTCGCCTCGCGGAACGCCAAGATCGTCCCGGGCAAGCTCCAGTTCGTCGGCGAGACCGGCTACTCGCTGGTCCGGGACGGCATCGCCCGCGACGTGGTCGGTCCGCGCGGGCTGCCCTTCGCGCCGTTCCTCGCCTCGCTGTTCTTCTTCATCCTGGCGAACAACCTGATGGCGATCATCCCGTTGGCGCAGATCTCGCCGATGAGCAAGTTCGCCTTCCCGCTGGTGCTCGCCGCCATCTGCTGGGTGCTCTACATCTACATCGGCATCCGGGAGCAGGGCGCCGGCCGCTACTTCAAGGACATCCTGTTCCTGCCGGGCGTGCCCAAGCCGATGTACATCCTGGTCACGCCGATCGAGATCCTGCAGAACTTCGTCGTCCGGCCGTTCACCCTGGCCGTCCGGCTCTTCGCGAACATGTTCGCCGGCCACATGCTGCTGGTGGTGTTCTCCCTGGGCGCGGTCTACCTCTTCCAGGTCGGCAACTACTCGGTCGTCTTCGGGCCGGTCTCGGCGCTGATGGCGATCGTGATGACCTTCTTCGAGCTGCTGGTCATCTTCCTGCAGGCCTACGTCTTCACCGTGCTGATGGGCACCTACCTCAACGGGTCCATCGAGGCCGAGCACTGATCCGCACGACCACCTGAACCGCACCACCCCGCACGATCCCGCCAGCCGCCCGGAACGATCCGGGCGACCGACACAGGAGGAACACCCCGCAATGGACGTTCTGGCAGAACTGACCGGCAGCATCGGCTCGGTCGGTTACGGCCTCGCCGCGATCGGCCCCGGCATCGGTGTCGGCATCGTGTGGGCGGCCTACATCCAGGCCACCGCCCGGCAGCCCGAGTCGGCCGGCCTGACCCGGACCTACGCGTTCCTCGGGTTCGCGCTCTCCGAGGCGCTGGCGCTGATCGGCTTCGTCGTCCCCTTCGTCTTCGGCACCTGATCCCGCTCCCCCGAGCGCGGATCCCGACACCTGGATGGTGGACACCATGCTGATCTGGGCAGCTGAGGAAGAGCACAACCCGCTCCTCCCGCCCCTGGGCGAGATCATCATCGGCCTGATCGCCTTCGCGATCGTGCTGTTCGTGATGTTCAAGTTCGTCGCCCCGCAGTTCGAGAAGGCCTTCGTCGCACGTCGCGACGCGATCGAGGGCGGCATCGAGCGGGCCGAGGCCATGCAGGCCGAGGCGAAGGCGGCGCTGGAGCAGTACCGCGCCCAGCTCGCCGAGGCGCGCACCGAGGCGGCGCAGATCCGCGACGCAGCGCGTGCCGAGGGGCAGCAGATCATCGAGGAGCTCCGCGCCCAGGCGCAGGAGGAGTCGGCCCGCATCCTCGCCCGTGGCGAAGAGCAGCTGGCCTCGTCCCGGCAGCAGGTGGTCAACGAGCTGCGCGGCCAGATCGGGACCCTCGCGGTCGACCTGGCCGGCCGGGTGGTCGGCGAGTCCCTGGCCGACGACGCCCGCCGCAGCGGGACCGTCGACCGGTTCCTCGACGACCTCGACGGCATGACCGCGGCCAGCAGCGACGGCCGTGGGGGCAGCTCGGTCTACGTCCCGCAGGACGCCCGCTGATGCACGCGTCGAGCCGGGCGGCCCTCGAGGCGTCGCGGGAGGCGCTGCAGGCGCAGACCGGTGGCGCCCGCAGCCGCACCCGCGGGGAGGCACTGCTGGCGCTGGCCGACGAGCTGTTCGCCGTGGCGCACCTGCTCGACGGTCAGCTCTCCCTGCGCCGGGCCCTGTCCGACGCGTCGGTCCGGCCCGACGACCGGGCCGGGCTGGCCCGGCGCCTGTTCTCCGGCAAGGTGGGTGAGGCGACGCTGGACGTCGTCGCGACCGTGGCCCGGCAGCGCTGGTCGCGCCCGCTGGACCTCGTCGAGGCGACCGAGACCCTGGCGACGGAGGCGGCGCTGGACGCCGCCGACGCGCGGGGCGAGCTGGCCGACGTCGAGGACGAGCTCTTCCGGTTCAGCCGGATCGTGGCAGGCGACGACGACCTGGCCCGGATCCTCGGGAACCGGTCGGCGCCCCGTGAGGGCAAGACCGCGCTGCTGGACCGGCTGCTGTCCGGGAAGGTCAGCCCGGTCACCGAGCGGCTCGTGCGGAACGCATTGACGAGTTCGCACGTGCACAGTGCGGAGAACGAGATCGAGCGGTTGTCCACCGCGGCGGCCCGCCGGCGGGGTCAGTCCGTCGCGCACGTGATCAGCGCGGTCCCCCTGTCGGGTGCGCAGGAGCAGCGTCTGGTCGACGTGCTCGAGCGCATCTACGGGAGGACCATGGGCCTGCAGGTCCAGGTCGACCCCGAGGTGCTCGGAGGTCTCGTCATCCGGGTCGACGACGAGGTCATCGACGGCTCGATCGCCCACCGACTCGAGGCCGCCGGCCGGCGGCTGGCCGGCTGACCCCGGCCGCACCGACCGACCGACCGCTCACCACAGACACACCAGCAGAAGAGGACGCGAGAGCCATGGCCGAGCTGACGATCTCCGCGGACGAGATCCGCAGTGCCATCCAGAACTACGTCTCCGACTACACCCCGGACGTCTCCCGCGAGGAGGTGGGTGTCGTCACCGAGGCCGGTGACGGCATCGCCCGGGTCGAGGGCCTGCCCTCGGTCATGACCAACGAGCTCCTCGAGTTCGAGGGCGGGGTGCGCGGCCTGGCCCTGAACCTCGACGTGCGCGAGGTCGGTGTGGTCATCCTCGGTGACTTCGCCGGCATCGAGGAGGGCCAGACGGTCCGCCGTACCGGCGAGGTGCTCTCCGTCCCCGTCGGCGACGGCTACCTCGGCCGGGTCGTCGACCCGCTGGGCAACCCGATCGACGGCGCCGGCGAGATCGCCACCACCGGCCGTCGCGCGCTGGAGCTGCAGGCGCCGACCGTGGTGCAGCGGCAGTCGGTGCACGAGCCCATGCAGACCGGCATCAAGGCGATCGACGCCATGACGCCGATCGGCCGCGGCCAGCGCCAGCTGGTCATCGGCGACCGGCAGACCGGCAAGTCGGCGATCGTGCTGGACACGATCATCAACCAGAAGCAGGCCTGGGCCACCGGCGACCCGTCGCAGCAGGTGCGCTGCATCTACGTCGCCGTGGGCCAGAAGGGCTCCACCATCGCCGCCACCCGCGCGGCGCTGGAGGACGCCGGGGCGATGGAGTACACGACCATCGTCGCCGCCCCCGCCTCCGAGGCCGCCGGCTTCAAGTACATCGCCCCCTACACCGGCTCGGCCATCGGCCAGCACTGGATGTACGAGGGCAAGCACGTCCTGATCGTGTTCGACGACCTGTCCAAGCAGGCCGAGGCATACCGCGCCGTCTCGCTGCTGCTGCGCCGTCCGCCGGGCCGCGAGGCCTACCCCGGCGACGTCTTCTACTTGCACTCCCGCCTGCTGGAGCGCTGCGCGAAGCTCTCCGACGACCTGGGGGCGGGCTCGATGACCGGATTGCCGCTCATCGAGACCAAGGGCAACGACGTCTCGGCCTACATCCCGACCAACGTCATCTCGATCACCGACGGGCAGATCTTCCTCGAGACCGGTCTGTTCAACTCCGGTGTGCGCCCGGCGATCAACGTCGGCGTTTCGGTGTCCCGCGTCGGCGGCTCCGCGCAGATCAAGGCGATGAAGTCGGTCGCCGGACGGCTCCGTCTGGACCTGGCCCAGTACCGTGAGCTCGAGGCCTTCGCCTCGTTCTCCTCGGACCTCGACGCCTCCAGCCGGGCCACCCTGGACCGCGGCCAGCGCCTGGTCGAGCTGCTCAAGCAGGGGCAGTACTCGCCGTACCCGGTCGAGCGCGAGGTCGTCTCGCTGTGGCTCGGCACGACCGGCAAGCTGGACAAGGTCCCGGTCCCCGACGTGCGCCGCTTCGAGTCCGAGTTCCTCGAGTTCATCGGCCGCGGCGACAACCCGATCTTCGACACCATCCGGGAGTCCAAGAAGCTCGACGACGACACGGTGGGCAGCCTGGAGCGGGCCGTCGAGACCTTCTACGGGCAGTTCACCACCTCCGACGGTGAGTCGCTGCAGGTCAACGACCCCGAGGTCGAGGCCCTGGACGCCAGCCAGCGCGGCCAGGAGACCGTCCAGGTCAAGCGGAGCGCCTGAGCATGGCCGGTTCCCTCCGCGCGCTGCGGCGCCGCATCCGCTCCACCCAGTCGACGAAGAAGATCTTCTCGGCCCAGGAGCTGATCGCCGGTGCCCGCATCGTGCGCGCCCAGAACCGGGTGGCGGCCTCGAAGCCCTACGCCCGGGAGATCACCCGGGTGCTGTCCGCGCTCGCCGGCTCGGCGAGCCTGGACCACCCGCTGCTCACCGAGCGCCCCGACGCCCGGCGGGTGGCGGTCCTGGTGATCACCTCCGACCGGGGCTTCGCGGGCTCCTACAACGTCAACGTCCTGCGCCGCACCGAGGAGCTGCTCGGCCTGCTGCGCCAGGAGGGCAAGGAGCCGGTGCTCTACGTCGTCGGCCGGAAGGGGGAGACCTACTACCGGTTCCGCGACCGTGAGTTCGCGGAGTCCTGGACCGGTTTCTCCGAGCAGCCCAACTACACCGACGCCCAGGAGGTCGGCCGCACGCTCATCGACGCCTTCACCGCTGGTGAGGACGACGACGAGGGCGGCGCGGGCGCCGACGGCATCCTCGGCGTGGACGAGCTGCACATCGTGTTCACCGAGTTCCGCTCGCTGCTCTCGCAGGTCCCCGTGGCCAACCGGATGGCTCCGCTGGTCGTCGAGGAGGTCGAGGAGTTCCGCGACGAGCAGGACGGCTCGGGGCGCACCAGCGAGATCCCGACCTCCTACGAGTTCGAGCCGTCGGCCGAGGCGCTGCTGGACGCGCTGCTGCCGAAGTACGTCACCACCCGCATCTACGCGGCGATGCTCGAGGCGGCTGCCTCGGAGTCGGCCTCGCGGCGGCGGGCGATGAAGTCGGCGTCGGACAACGCCGAGGAACTGGCGAAGAACCTCGCCCGGCAGGCCAACCAGGCCCGGCAGGCGGAGATCACCCAGGAGATCAGCGAGATCGTCGGCGGTGCCGACGCGCTGGTGTCCGCAGGCAGCGACGACTGAGCCGCAGCACGCACCACCGAGCACGGCCCCGGTCGCGGCGGCAACCGCCGCGGCCGGGGACACTGAAGACGTAGGACCACCGAGCCCCAGGGCAGGAGAGCAACACAGATGACCGTCACCGAGGACCGTCCGAGCACCCAGGAGACCACCGGCACCGGCCGGGTCGTCCGGGTCACCGGCCCGGTCGTCGACGTCGAGTTCCCCCGCGACGCGATGCCCGACCTGTTCAACGCGCTCAGGGTCGAGGTCACCCTGGCCGACCTGGGCAAGACCCTGACCCTCGAGGTCGCCCAGCACCTGGGTGACAACGTGGTCCGCACCATCTCGATGGCACCGACCGACGGCCTGGTCCGCGGCGCCGAGGTCACGGACACCGGCTCGGCGATCTCCGTGCCGGTCGGCGAGGCCGTCACCGGGCACGTGTTCAACGCGCTCGGCGAGTGCCTGGACACCCCCGGCTACGGCGTGGACGCCCCGCACTGGACGATCCACCGGCACGCGCCGAAGTTCGACCAGCTGGAGGGCCGCACCGAGCTGCTCGAGACCGGCATCAAGGTCATCGACCTGCTGACGCCGTACGTCAAGGGCGGGAAGATCGGCCTGTTCGGTGGGGCCGGTGTCGGCAAGACCGTGCTGATCCAGGAGATGATCCGCCGGGTCGCCCAGGAGTTCGGTGGCGTGTCGGTGTTCGCCGGCGTCGGCGAGCGCACCCGTGAGGGCAACGACCTCATCACCGAGATGACCGAGTCCGGCGTCATCAACTCCACCGCGCTGGTCTTCGGTCAGATGGACGAGCCGCCGGGCACCCGGCTGCGGGTCGCGCTGTCGGCGCTGACGATGGCCGAGTACTTCCGCGACGAGATCCAGCAGGACGTGCTGCTGTTCATCGACAACATCTTCCGGTTCACCCAGGCCGGCTCGGAGGTCTCCACGCTGCTGGGCCGCATGCCCTCGGCGGTGGGCTACCAGCCGACCCTGGCCGACGAGATGGGCGAGCTGCAGGAGCGGATCACCTCGACCCGGGGCCGGTCCATCACCTCGCTGCAGGCGATCTACGTGCCTGCCGACGACATCACCGACCCGGCACCGCACACCACGTTCGCCCACCTGGACGCGACGACCGTGCTCTCCCGGCCGATCTCGGAGAAGGGCATCTACCCGGCCGTCGACCCGCTGGACTCCACCAGCCGGATCCTCGACGCGCAGTACCTCGGGCAGGAGCACTACGACATCGCCCGTGAGGTCCAGCGGATCCTGCAGCGCTACCAGGAGCTGCAGGACATCATCGCGATCCTCGGCATCGACGAGCTCGGTGAGGAGGACAAGGTCACCGTCAACCGGGCCCGCCGCATCGAGCGGTTCCTCTCCCAAAACATGTTCGTCGCCGAGGCGTTCACCGGGCAGCCGGGGTCCTACGTCCCGCTGACCGAGACGCTGCAGGCCTTCAAGGCGCTGACGGTCGGCGAGTACGACCACGTGCCGGAGCAGGCCTTCTTCATGTGTGGTGGCCTCGAGGACCTCGAGCGCAACTACGACAAGCTGAAGAAGAGCTGACGAAGCACCTCCTCGTCCGGCCGGGCACCCCTCATGGGGTGCCCGGCCGTTCTCGTCTCCGGACCCCGGGCGGGCCGGTCGACGGCTCTTGAGCGTGCGGGTCCGGGCACAGGCCGTCCCGAACCGCCATCCCTTCGGGTGGTGGCGGGCTGCCGGGAGCCCACTCCGGCCGCGGAGCGGCCGATCATGCTCCCAGTGCGTCCGAGCAGCGGACGCCCCGTCCGGGAGCAAGGGCGCGTGCACAAGTGGGGCCTCGCAGCGGCGCTGCGACCGAACGGGACGCCGCCGGCGGTGCCGTCCCCTCGGGAGGCCACCCTGCCGCAGGACGCACTCGAGTGGAGCTGGCCGCCCTACGCGCCGGTCGAAACCGATGACGAGTCGTTCGACACCGAGGAGTGGGCCCCGTCGTCGGTGGTCTCGCACCCGCGGCTCCGGGTGGGTCGCTGGACGCTGCTGTACCGCCGGTCCGCCTGATCGAGGACCCCACGGCCGCACGGGACCGCCGGGCTGCGGGGCGGCCTGCTCCGACCCGCCGCTAGAGTGGGTGCAGATCCGTCGCCGCGTCCGTCCGGACCGGCGGCCCCGCACTGCCGGCCTGACCGCCGGCCGGTGGAACCCCGAGGAGTGTCGTGGCGACCCTGCAGGTCGAGCTCGTGGCCGTGGAGAAGATGATCTGGTCCGGAGAGGCCACCATGGTCATCGCCCGCACGACCGAGGGTGAGCTCGGTGTCCTGCCAGGTCACGCTCCGCTGCTCGGGGAGCTCGCGCCCGGCGGCGTCGTGCGGATCCGTCCCGAGTCGGGGGACGACCTCGTCGTCGCGGCGCACGGCGGCTTCCTCTCCGTCACCGAGCGGGGCGTCTCGATCCTCGCCGAGACCGCGGAGATCTCCACCGACATCGACGTGGAGCGCGCTCGGGAGGCACTCCGCCGGGCCGAGCAGGACGGCGACGACCCCGACGCCCTGGCCGCCGCCCGCCGCGCGCAGTCCCGGCTCCGCGCTGCCGGTCAGGACGCCTGAGCCCAGCACCTCGCTCCCGCCGACAGCACCCTCCCGGTGACCATCGCCCTCCTGGTCCTCGTCGGGTTGTTGCTCGTCGGCCTGGTGGCCGCCTTCCTGCTGCGCCGGCGGTTCCTGCTCTCCGGGCTGGGCGCGGTGACCATGTGGTTGCGGCCGCCCGGTGCGTCGCGGTGGGCCGTGGGCGTCGCCTGGTACTCGGGCGAGACCCTGCTCTGGTACCGGGCGCTGTCGCTCTCCGTCCGCCCCAACCGGCGGCTGTGCCGCTCTCAGTTCCAGATCGATGCCCGCCGCAGACCCACGGGCGAGGACCTGTCCCTGCCCGCCGACAGCGTGATCCTGACCTGCCGCACCGGAGCCGGCCCGCAGGAGCTGGCGATGGACTCCTCGACCGTGACCGGGTTCCTCTCCTGGATCGAGTCGGCCCCGCCCGTCGACCGATGAAGGACCCTCGTGCCCCCCACCGCTCGCACGCTCGCGTCGGGGCCCTGCACGAGGGCCGTTCCAGACTGACGGTGCGTCGTCGTCAGTCTGCTGCGGGCGGGTTCGCGGCGCGCTGGGCGTGGGCGCCGCTGTGGGCGCCGGGCTCCCACAGGACGTCGCCGTCGGGGTTGGCGGCCCTGGCCAGGATGAACAGCAGGTCCGACAAGCGGTTCAGGTAGCGCGCTGTCTCCGGGTTGGTGCGCTCGCCGTCGGCCTCGAGCAGGCTCCACACGCTGCGCTCGGCCCGCCGGGTCACGGTGCGGGCGGTGTGCAGCAGCGCCGCCAGCGGGGTCCCGCCGGGCAGCACGAACGAGGTGAGCGCGGGCAGCTCGGCGTTGCCGGCGTCGCAGGCGGCCTCGAGGCGCTCGGTGTAGGCGGCGGTCACCCGCAGCGGCGGGTGCTCCGGCGCCTCCTGCACCGGCGTGGAGAGGTCGGCGCCGACGTCGAAGAGGTCGTTCTGCACGCCCCGCAGCAGCTCGGCGACGGCCGCGGACGGGCCGCCCAGCGCGATCGCCACGCCGAGGGCGCTGTTGGCCTCGTCCACGTCGGCGTAGGCCACCAGCCGGGGATCGGTCTTGGCCACCCGCGACATGTCGCCGAGGTGGGTCTGCCCGGCGTCACCGGTGCGGGTGTAGATGCGGGTGAGCCGGACTGTCATGGCCCGAGCGTAGGAGACGGACCCTGCTGCCCCCAACCTCTCCGCGCTCGCGGTCGGGCCCTGCCGGCGGGCCACCGTAGGGTGGGTGCCGTGGATTGCTTCGAGGTGACCGGTGGAACGCCGCTGCGCGGCCGGGTCCGCGTCACCGGTGCGAAGAACAGCGCGTTGAAGCTCATGGCGGCAGCACTGCTGGCCCCCGGGCGGACGACGCTCGAGGAGGTCCCCGACATCCTCGACGTCTCGATCATGAGCGAGGTGCTGCGCCGGCTGGGCTGCAGCGTCAGCTTTGAGCGCTACGCGACGGCTGCCGGCAGCAGCCCGAGCGGTGGCGGCCGGGTGCTCATCGACGTGCCCGACGAGCCGTCGTCGGAGACCGACTACGACCTGGTCCGCCGGATGCGCGCCTCGGTCAGCGTCCTCGGTCCGCTGGTCGCCCGGCTGGGGACGGCGAAGGTGGCGCTCCCCGGCGGTGACGCGATCGGTTCCCGCGGTCTGGACATGCACATCGCCGGCCTCGAGCGGCTGGGCGCGACCGTCGTCAACGAGCACGGCTTCCTGATCGCCACCGCGCCCAAGCTCGTGGGCACCTCCATCTGGCTGGACTTCCCCTCGGTCGGGGCGACCGAGAACCTGGTGATGGCCGCCGCGCTGGCCCAGGGCACGACGATCGTGGACAACGCCGCCCGCGAGCCCGAGATCGTCGACCTCTGCCGGATGCTGGTCGCGATGGGCGCCCTGATCGAGGACGCCGGCACCTCGACGATCACGGTCGAGGGGGTGGAGGACCTGCGCCCGGTCGAGTACACGACCGTGCCGGACCGCATCGTGGCCGGCACCTGGGCGATCGGCGCGGTGATGACCCGCGGCGACCTGGTGATCGAGCGCGCCGTCGCCGAGCACCTCAACGTGCCGCTGGAGAAGCTGGTCAGTGCCGGCGCGACGGTGGAGCCGCAGGCCGACGGCGTGCGGGTGACCATGGCCGACCGACCCCGGGGCGTCGACGTGGTCACCCTGCCGTTCCCTGGCTTCCCGACCGACCTGCAGCCGATGGCCGTCGCGCTGGCCGCGGTCTCCACCGGCACCGCGCTCATCACCGAGAACGTCTTCGAGGGCCGGTTCATGTTCGTCAACGAGCTGGTCCGGCTCGGTGCCGACGTGCGCATCGACGGTCACCACGCGGTGGTCCGGGGGCGGGAGCGGCTCTCCAGCGCACCGGTCCTGGCCACCGACATCCGGGCCGGTGCCGGGCTGGTGCTGGCCGGGCTGCTCACCGACGGCGTCACCGAGGTGCAGGACGTGCGGCACGTGGACCGCGGCTACCCCGACTTCATCGAGCAGCTGCGCGGCGTCGGCGTGCAGATCGAGCGGACCGAACGACCGGACTGAGCGAGGCCGCCGGCCCGGCCGTCACGTGCCGCCGAAGGAGAGCGCGAGCGCCCGGGCCCGCTCCAGGTCCTCGGGGAAGACCAGCACGTCGGCGCGGTGCGCAGCCGGCTCGCGGATGGTCGACCGGATGCCGGCGTCGGAGAGCACGGCGCGCAGCGCCAGGGCCGACTCCTTGCGGGTCAGCGTGGCCACCGGGGTGAGCAGCTCCTCGCGCTGGCGCGGCGCCGACGACTCGGAGGCGAACGCCCAGCGCAGGAACACCGCGAGCAGGGCGATGGCGAGCAGGGCGATGGCCGGTCCCACGAGGAAGTGCAGGCTCCCGGCGTCGATCGGCACGGCACACCTCCGGGGCTCTGCGGGTCGTGCGGCCGAGTGTGCCACCACCGGCGGGGCCCGTGCCCGTGCCGGCCCGAGCGGAGTGGGAGGGCGCGGGACCCGCGCCCTCCCGCTCCGGTCACAGCTCGACGACGACGCCCTCGGTGGCGCTGCGGCGGGCGGCGTCCAGGACGGTCAGCGAGGCGACGGCGTCCCGGCCCTCGACCGGGAGCGGGCCCTCGCCGCGCACCGCGGTGGCGAACGCCGGGTAGAACGCCGACCACGCGCCGGGCACGGTCGGCTCGGTCCGGCTCTCGTCGCCGCGCTGCACCCGGCCCCAGCGCTCGGGCGGCTCGGCACCCCAGCCGGCGCCCAGCGTGGCCGGCGTCTGGCCGGCGATCAGTGCGGCCTCCTGCCCGTCCATCGGCCCGCCGACGACGTAGCTGCCGGTCGTGCCGGTGACCCGGAACCGGTCGCCCGGCGCGCCCTCGCTCCAGCTGCCGTAGAGGTGCGAGGTCGCGCCGGAGGCATGGGTCAGCGCCACGAAGACGTCGTCGTCCAGGCCGCTCTCCCGGACCCGCCACTCGGCGTAGACCCGCACGACCGGGCCGAGCAGCACCAGCGCCTGGTCGACCAGGTGCGCGCCGAAGTCCAGCAGGGTGCCGCCACCCGAGGCGCCGGGACCGGGGTCGGGGGTGAACCGCTCGAACCGTGACTCGAAGCGGGTGACCGTCCCGAGCTCACCGCGGTCCACCAGCGATCGGACGGTCAGGAAGTCGGAGTCCCAGCGGCGGTTCTGGTACGGCGAGAGGGCCAGGCCGAGGCGCTCGGCCCGCTCGACGCTCGACCGGGCCGACGCGGCGTCCAGCGCGAACGGCTTGTCGCAGACGACGGCCAGCCCGAGGTCGAGTGCCTGGTCGGTGAGCGGCGTGTGGGTGCCGGCGGGGGTGGAGATGGACACCGCCTCGGCACCGGCCGCGGCCAGCTCGGCCAGCGAGTCGAAGGCGCGGGCGCCGGGGTGCTCCCGGGCCAGCAGCTCGCGACGCTCCGCCGACGTGGTCACCCCGCCGAGGAAGGTGCACTCGGGCGCCGCTGCGAGCAGGGGGGCGTGGAACCACCGGCCACCGAAGCCGTAGCCCACGAGTCCGAACCGAACGGGTTCCATGCCGGTGCTCCCTGCCTCGACGACGCTGTGCCGCCGATCATGTCGGTCCGGCCGGGTGGTTCACAGCAGCGGGGCAGGGCGCCCGTACAGGTGCCCCTGCGCGTACGCCACGCCCAGCCGGCGCAGCGTGGCCGCCTCGGCGGCCTCCTCGACCCCCTCAGCCACCAGCCGGGCGCCGGTGGCCGCGGCGAAGCCGACCATGGCCGCGACCAGCGCCTGCCGGGCCAGGTCGGTGTGCACGTCGGTGACGAGGGCGATGTCCAGCTTGATGACGTCGGGATGGAGCCGCAGGACGTGCCGGAGGCTCGCGTACCCGGCGCCGGCGTCGTCGACGGCCAGCTGGACTCCCGCTGCCCGGAGGACCGCCAGGACGGCGACCAGCGCGTCGTAGTCCTCGACCGGACTGTGCTCGGTCACCTCGACGCCCAGATCGAGGTGCTGGTGGGCGAGCAGCAGCTCGGTCACCGAGGGGCGGAGCAGGGCCTGCGGTGACAGGTTGACCCCCAGCGGGCGCCCGGCCGGGAGGCGGGGTGCCACCGCCAGGGCGGCCCGCGCGGCCAGCTCCTCCAGCTCGCCCCCGAGCCCGGCCGTCGCCGCGTCGCTGAACAGCTCGGCCGGCCCGCCCGCCACGTCGGGAAAGCGGGCGAGCGCCTCGTAGGCGACGGTCGCGCCGGTGGCGAGGTCGACGACCGGCTGGACGTGGGTGACCACCGCGCCCTCGGCGAGCACCGCGCGCACCCGCTCGCCGGGGTCGGCGGGGGCCGGGGGCGCCGGCTCCGCCAGCCGGTCGCCGATCAGGTCGGCGAGCAGCTCCAGCGTCCTGGAGGCCGCGCCGTCCAGCTGGGCGCCGTCGTCCCGGCTCAGGCAGCAGAGCATCCCGACCGGCCGGCCGTCCGGCGCCCGGACCGGTGCGCCCACGTAGGACCCGATGCCGAGCTCCGCGGTGACCGGCAGGTCGCGCGTGCGGGGGTTGCGGCGGGCGCCGGTCACCACGGGCGGGAGCTGGCCGCTGAGCACCCGGACGCAGTAGGAGCCCTCCAGCGAGGGCTCCATCCCCTCGTGCACGTGCATGGCCTCGAGCTCGCCGCTCGCCGCCCGGATCTGCTGGGCGCCCTCGGTGAACGTCGACATCCAGGCGACCTCCATGCCCAGCCTCGTGCGGGCCGAGTCGAGGACGCGGTGCAGCCAGCTCGGCGAGAGGATGACGGGCGGTGGTGCGGAGGACGGCGGGATCCCGTTCACGCCGGGATTGTCGCCCAGCCCGGCCCGGAGCGGAACGTCCGCGGCCAGATGTCGCCGCGGCGGCGCTCAGCTCCCGGTGGGCCACCGCCGCGGCGGGCCGAAGCGGACCGCCACGCCGGCCGAGAAGAGCACGCTGTCCGGTGCTCCGGTGACCGACGGCAGGCCGGCTGCGGCGAGCAGCGACTCGTCGAGGCCGAGCAGCTCGGCGCGGTGCAGCGGCCACTCGGCGTGCTCGTTCGGCCAGTAGACCGGGCCCCGCCGACCGGGACGGTGCAGCCCCCAGCGCGCGGTCAGGAACGTCCCGAGCGGGTCCCCCGGGGGGAGCTGCTCCCCGACCCGCACGTCGATCCGGCTGTGCGCGCCGCGGGGGCCGGGCCAGCGCCGGGTGGAGGTGTAGCCGAGCCGGTCGCCGTCCCGGGTGACCCGCATGCCGGCCCACGTGTAGGGCAGCCGCGCGACCCAGCGTGCGGCGAGGACCGGCAGCAGCCGGGAGGCCTCCAGCGACCGGAAGACCACGCCGCGCCGGCCCTGCGCGTCGACGGAGTACAGCCGCACGTTCGTCTCCGGGAACGACCCGAGGTACGGCAGGCCGGGGGCACCGAGGAAGCCGATCCGCCGCATCCGGAAGGGGATCAGGCCGACGTAGGTGACGCCGTCGAGGAGGTCGGGCGCGGTGCCCGGCGGGAGCAGCGGGGCCACCACCGCGGGGTCCACGGCCCAGTGCAGGAAGGTCAGGTCCCGCCACTGCTGGGTGAAGACGGTGCGCCCCGCCGGCCGCGGCGAGGTCGCGGTGAGGGGCTCGGGTGCGGTCACCCGCCCAGTGTGGCTGCCGCTCGGGCGTTGCCGACCGGGCGGCGGCGTGGTGGGGTCGGGTGGACCGGGAACGCAGCGGAGGGTGGGGCCATGACCAGCGACGGCGCACCGCGTACGGAGCGGGACGGCGACACCGTCCGCATCACCATGACGAGGGGGCCCAAGCGCAACGCGCTCTCCCGCGAGCACCTGACCCAGTTGCTCGCCGCCGTCACCGCGGTCGGGGAGAGCGACGCGACCGGGATCGTGCTGGCGGGGGAGGGGCCGGTGTTCAGCGCGGGGCACGACTTCGCCGACGTGGCCGGCCGGCCGGTCACCGAGGTGCGCAGCCTGCTGGCGCTGTGCACCGAGCTGATGGGGACGCTCCAGTCGGTGCCGCAGGTGGTGATCGCCCGGGTGCACGCGCTGGCGACGGCGGCGGGCTGCCAGCTGGTGGCCTCCTGCGACCTCGCCGTCGCCGCCGAGTCGGCCGGCTTCGCGGCCCCCGGCGGCAAGGGCGGCTGGTTCTGCCACACCCCGATGGTCGCCATCGCCCGCAACGTGGGCCGCAAGCGCGCGATGGAGCTGGCGCTCACCGGCGACGTCATCGACGCCCGGACGGCGCTGGACTGGGGCCTGGTGAACCGGGTGGTGCCCGACGACGAGCTCGACGCCGCCGTCGCGGACCTGATGGCGCGGGCGACCCGGGGCTCGCGGGCGAGCAAGGCGTGGGGCAAGACCACCATGTACGCGCAGCTCGACCGGCCCGAGCGGGACGCCTACGGGGTGGCGGTGGAGGTGATGGCCTCGGCCAGCCAGCTGCCGGGCGCGGTCGAGGGCATGTCGTCGTTCCTGGAGAAGCGCCGGCCGGTCTGGACCGACTGACGGAGGACCCCGCCGCCGAGGTGGATGCAGCACGACGCGCCGGTGGCCACCCCGGTCCCACCCGGTAGCGTCGCCGTCCGTGCGTCTGGTCATCGCCCGCTGCTCCGTGGACTACATCGGACGGCTCACCGCTCATCTCCCGCTCGCCACCCGGCTGCTGCTGGTCAAGGCCGACGGCTCGGTGTCCGTCCACGCCGACGACCGGGCCTACAAGCCGCTGAACTGGATGAGCCCGCCGTGCTCCCTCACCGACGAGCTGGTGGACGGGGCGGGCACCTGGACGGTGACCAACAAGGCCGGTGAGCAGCTGGTCATCACCATCGAGTCGGTGGAGCACGACCACCGGCACGAGCTGGGCGTGGACCCCGGCCTGCAGAAGGACGGCGTGGAGGCCGAGCTGCAGCGGCTGCTGGCCCTGCACGTGGAGACCTTCGGCGAGGGCTGGTCGCTGGTGCGCCGGGAGTTCCCGACCGCGATCGGCCCGGTCGACCTGCTCTGCCGGGACGCCGCGGGCACCACGGTGGCCGTGGAGATCAAGCGCCGCGGCGAGATCGACGGCGTCGAGCAGCTGACGAGGTACCTCGAGCTGCTCAACCGCGACCCGCTGCTCGCCCCGGTCAAGGGCGTGTTCGCCGCGCAGGAGATCAAGCCGCAGGCCCGGGTGCTCGCCCAGGACCGCGGCATCGACTGCGTCACCGTCGACTACGCCGTCCTCAAGGGCACCGACGACCCCTCGGCCCGCCTCTTCTGACGGAGGGCGCTCCTGCCCCCACCCTGCAGCAGGGCCGGGGTCAGCGGGGGATGGGAGACTGCCCGGGTGGCCAGAGAACTGAGCGAGGTCGGCGTCGTGGGGCTGGGCACCATGGGTGCCGGCATCGCCGAGGTGCTCGCCCGGGCCGGGCTGTCGGTGACCGCCGTGGACGTCAGCGACGGTGCGGTGCAGACCGGCCGGGGCCACGTCGAGAAGTCCACCGGCAGGGCGGTGGCCCGCGGCAGGCTGGAGGCCGCCGAGCGCGACGAGGTCCTGTCCCGCATCCGCTTCTCCACCAGCATGGAGGACCTCGCCGGCGCCGAGCTCGTGGTCGAGGCCATCCCGGAGCGGATGGAGCTCAAGACCGAGGTCTTCGCGACGCTGGACGCGGTCTGCCCGCCGGACACCATCCTGGCCACCAACACCTCGAGCCTGTCGGTCACCGAGCTGTCAGTCACCACCGGCCGCCCCGGCAGGGTCATCGGGATGCACTTCTTCAACCCGGCGCCGGTGATGAAGCTGGTCGAGATCGTCCGCACCGTGGTCACCGAGCCCTCGGTGGTGGAGGACGTCGAGGCGCTCGCCGCCCGGCTGGGCAAGGTCGACGTCACCATCGGCGACAGGGCCGGCTTCATCGCCAACGCGCTGCTGTTCGGCTACCTCAACCACGCCGTGTCGATGGTCGAGGACCGCTACGCCAGCCGCGAGGACGTCGACGCAGCCATGCGGCTGGGCTGCGGCCTGCCGATGGGCCCGCTCGCGCTGCTGGACCTGATCGGGATCGACACCGCCCACGAGATCCTCGGGACGATGTACCGGCAGTCGCGCAACCGGCTGCACGCCCCCAGCCCGGTCATCGAGCAGATGGTGACGGCGGGGCTGCTCGGCCGGAAGTCCGGCCGCGGCTTCTACACCTACGCCGGCCGGAACTCCGCCGAGGTCGTGCCCGACGCGCAGACCCCCGCCCCCGGCGACGCCACCGGGGGCGCCCCCCCGGTCCAGCGGGTCGTCGTCGTCGGCGCGACGGCCGAGGCGGCCGGCGCACTGCTCGCGGCGCTCCCGGACGGCGGACTCGACGTCCCGGTGCTGCTGGCCCAGCGGGTGCCGGAGGGCGGGCGCGGGGTGCGCTGGACCGGGACGGTCGACGAGCTGGCCGGCGCCGACCTGGTGCTGGTGGCCGGGGCCGACGAGGCGGAGGTGGCGCGCGACGTCTTCGCCGCGGTGGGGGAGGCGACCGGTGCCGGCGCGGTGCTGGCGACGACGTCGGCCACGCCTCCGGTGGTCGTCTGCGCGGCGGCCAGCGGGCGGCCCGCCGACGTGATCGGCCTGCACCTGGCCGGCCGGACCAGGGCGGCCACCCTGGTCGAGGTCGTCTCGACGATCGCCACGGCCCCCGACGCCGCAGCCACCGGCCACGCGTTCTGCGCAGCCCTCGGGCTGCCGACCGTGAGCAGTCCCGACCGGGCCGGCCACGTCGTCGACGCGCTGCTGTTCCCCTACCTCAACGACGCGGTGCGGATGCTCGAGGCGCGCTACGCGACAGCGGACGACATCGACGCGGCGATGAAGCTCGGCTGCGGCTACCCGATGGGCCCCTTCGAGCTGCTCGACGCGGTCGGCCTGGACGTCGCGCTGACCGTCGAACGCGAGCTCTACACCGAGTCCCGTGAGCCCGGGCTGGCCCCGGCGCCGCTGCTCGGCCAGCTGGTCACCGCCGGCCACCTCGGTCGCAAGGCAGGTCGCGGGTTCCGCGACCACTCGAGCCGGTAGGTCGTGGGGCGCCGAGGCGGTTCCCGCCGGGGCCGGACGGGGCCGCCGCCGGCCCGGCGGGCGGCCCAGCCGGTCGAGGAGGCCGCGGACGGCGACTGGGTGGTGCGGCCGCTCACCGGGGCGGCCACCGACAAGACCTACCGGTGCCCGGGTTGTGACCAGGAGATCCGGCCGGGGACGCCGCACGTGGTGACCTGGCCGGCCTACGCCCGGGACTCCGACCTCGACCCCTGGGACACCGAGTCGGCGACCGACTGGCGACGGCACTGGCACACCGCCTGCTGGCGGGCCCGCGGCACGCGTCACTGAAGGCGGGCGTACACCACGACGTTGTCGGTGTAGCTGCGGCGGGCGCGGTCGAACGTGCCGCCGCAGGTGATCAGCCGCAGCTCCGGGTCGGCCGTGGGGCCGTACACCTCGGCGGTGGGGAAGTCGGTCTTGGGACGGGCGGCCACCCCCGTCACGGCGAAGGTGTGCGCCTGGCCGGCGGCGTCGGTGACCACGACCCGGTCCCCGGCTCCGAGCTCCTCGAGCCGGGAGAACACCGCCGGGCCGCTGCGGTCGTCGACGTGCCCGGCCAGCACCGCCGGGCCGACCTCGCCGGGGACCGGGCCGGCGGCGAACCAGCCCGCCTGCGAGAAGTCAGCCGGCGGGACCAGTGCCCCGGTCGCGTCGACGCCGATGTCGGTCAGCGGGCTGTCGACCCCGATCGCCGGGATCGTCACCCGGACCGGTGCGGGCACCGTGCGCGCCGCCGGTGAGGCGACCACGACCGGTGCCGGCGGATCCGGGGCGACCGGTGCCCGGGCGGCCGGCGACCGTGCCCCGGGGCCGGACAGCGCCAGGGCCACCGCCGTCACCGCCACCAGGGCGAGGGCCCACCGCAGCCCGGTGAGCAGCCGACGGGGCCGCCGCTCGTGCCGGCCGGTGGCGCGGCGGGGCAGCAGGCGCACCCGGGAGCCGCTCAGGAGGCGGCGTTCCGCGCGGGGCGGCTGCGGCGGGGCAGCCGGACGCGGAACGTCAGCAGCAGCGCCAGCGTGGCCAGCGCGGCGACGGCGAGCGGGCCCACGGGCGGTCCGGCACCGGTCGCCGTCCCGCCGGCGCCGGCCTCCACCCCACCGACCGGGACGACGCCGGGGCTGGCCGCGTCCAGCGCGGCGGTGACGGTCAGCCCGCCCCCGCTGCGGTCGAGGACGACGACGGTGTAGACCGAGCCGGCCTCCAGCGTGACCGGCAGGTCGGTCGGCGCGGCGGAGGTGGGGGTGACGGTCAGGGTGCCCGCGCCGCCGGGCACGTCGACGTAGTCGGTGTCCTGGGCGAACGCGAGCCCCTGGGCCAGCGTGCTGGTGCCGTCCAGGGCCAGTTCCAGCGGGGAGCCCGTCGCCGCGGCGTTGATCACCCGGGCACGGGACCGGCCCGACGGCGGGAGCGTCAGGTCGTCGGTGAGCACCGCGAAGCCCAGGTCGGCGAAGTACCCGACACCGGCGATCGTGACCGCCTGGCCGGCGGCGACCGTCACGGTCGTGGCCAGCGCCGGCGGGGTGTCCGCGGCGGCGCCGGCCTTCCGGGCGCTCACGGTGTACGTGCCGGCCGGGACGGCCTGGTACGGCGAGACGTCGCCGTAGCTCACCGCCGGCAGGACCACGCCGACGTCGGGGTCGGACACCGAGTCGATGGAGGCGTCGACCGACGGGGTGTCCGGCGACAGGTGCATCATCCGGAGCAGCCCGCTGCCGCTCGGGGCGGCAGGGGCGGCCGCCGCAGCCGGCAACCCGAGCGCGCAGAGCCCGGCCACGAGCAGGGCCAGCAACGGCCCTCGGGTCAGCCGGGACATCGGGCTCCTCTTCACAGTGCGGGTGTACCTGCCGCGACGCGGCCCTGGGCCCCGGCGGGGGTCCCGCCAACCGGGGTCGGGGCCCGCCCGCGCACCGGTGGACACCTCCCCGGGGCGACACGGTCACCGTCCGCAACCGACCCTGGCACGCTCGTCCGGCCACGGCCACCGGGGACGACGACGTCCCTGCCCGGGAGCCGGGAGGGCCGTCGGCGGGAGACCAGGAGCGGGTCAGTCCTGGTTCGGGGGCACCTGCCCGCCCTGACCGGCCGGGACCGGCGGGGTGGTGGGCGGCTGGGCCCGGGTCGCCGGCGCGCGGGTCGGCAGCGGCGGGGCCTGCCGCGGCCCCGGCTGGGGACGCTGCTGGGCCGGACCGGCCTGGACCGCCGCGTGCTGGGCCGTCGTGGGGTGCGCCGGGGTCGGCGTCCGCACCTGGCGCGGCGGCTGCACGGCGCCCTGCTCACCGGTCGGCGCAACCGCCTCGGCGGCCGGGCGGGAGGCGTTCTGCGCGGCCTGCTGGGGCGCCGGCTGAGCCGCGTTGCCGTTCCCCGGGAGCCGGACCGCCTGGGTCTGGGTGACCGAGGGCTGGGTGGCCGCCGGGTCCGCGGTCCGTGCCGGTGCCTGCGGAGCTGCCTGCACCTGGGCCGGGTCGACCGCGGTGCTCCCGCCGGCAGGCGCCTCCTCGCGCTGTGCCGCTGCGGGCTCGGCGGACGGGGCCTGCTGCGCGACCTGGGTCCGCGGTGCCTCGGTCGGACGCGCCTCGGTCCGGGGTGCCTCGGTCCGGGGTGCCTCGGCCTGCGCTGCCGGCTCCGGGGCGGGCGACGGGTCCGGGCGCTGCTGCCGGGCGCCCTCCTGGGGGCGCTGATCGGAGAGGTCGGGCAGCTGGCCGAGCAGGCTGCGCACCTCGGTGAGCCGACGGGTCAGGTCGTCGCGCACCGCGCGGATCGCCGCGGCCGACGCCTCGGCCTCGCCGACGGTCCGGCGGGCCTGCTCGTCGGCTGCCGCGACGCGCTGCTGGGCGGCCTGCACCGAGGCGCGCTCCCGCTCCTCCTCGGAGCGGGCGGCCTCCGTCCGCCGGGCCCGCTGGGCGATCTCGAAGTCCTCCTCGACCTTGGCCCGGCGCGCCTGCGAGTCGGCGTCCAGCCGGGCCACCCGCTCCTGGGCCTTGGTCACCAGGTCGTCGGCGCGCGCCTGCGCCACCGCGGAGATCTGTTCGGCGTGCTGCCGGGCCTCGGCGACCAGCCGCTCGGCCTCGGCCTGGCTGGCGGCCGACCGCTCACCCAGCGCGCGCTCCTCGCCGGCGATGCGCTCCCGGATCGCCTCCACCTCGGCGGCCACCTGCGCCTGCATCGCGGCCGCCTGCTCCTGGGCCGACCGGCGGATCTCCGCCGCCTCGTCCTCGGCGAGCTGGAGCATGTTGGAGATGCGCTCGCCCATGTTCTCGAACGTGGGCGCGCTCGCGCTGGCCGCCCGGCGGCGCAGCGACTCCACCTCACCGTGCAGGGCCTGCAGCTGGCGGGCGAGATCGGCCGACCGGGAGACGGCGGCGTCCCGGTCGGCCAGCGCCACCCGCAGGTCGGCGTCCAGACCGGCCAGGGTCTCGGCGACCTGTTCCCGGTCGTACCCCTTGCGCACCACGTCGAAGGTCGGGCCGCCGTCGCGGTAGGCGAGCAGATCGTCGCGGGGGTCGGTCATGGCCCTCATCCTCGCAGAGAACCCGGGCAGAGGTCAGCGTGACCAGGACCGCTCCCAGCGGACTCCCAGGCACCGTCCGCGACGCCGGCCGCGGGCCGCTGTGCCCCGGCCGCCGGCACGGGCGCTGCAGCTCAGTGCACGGCAGGTTCGACGAGCTCGACGAGCACCCCGCCGGCGTCCTTGGGGTGGACGAAGTTCACCCGGCTGCCGGCCGTGCCGCGGCGGGGCTCGTCGTAGAGCAGGCGCAGCCCGCGCTCGCGGAGCGTGGCGCTGACCGCCTCGACGTCGGTGACCCGGAACGCGAGCTGCTGCAGCCCCGGGCCGGAGCGGCCGATGAACTTCGCGATGGTCGAGTCCGGCGTCAGCGGGGCGAGCAGCTGGATGCGGGTCGTGCCGTTCCCCACCGCCAGCATGGCCTCCCGGACGCCCTGGTCGGTGTTGGTCTCCTCGTGCACCGAGGAGACGCCGAAGGTCCTGGCGTAGAAGGCGAGGGCCTCGTCCAGGTCGGGCACGGCGATGCCGACGTGGTCGATCGTGCTGAACAGCTCGGCGGGCAGACCGGTGTGCGCGTCGGGCACGGAGTTCGTCATGCCGGGCATCCTGCCGCCGACGGCGGCCGCCGGTCCCGGCCGGTCGGGTGAGCTGGCTCACGCTGCGGCGTCACCGACCCCGTCGCGATCTATCCTGGACGGTGCCCGTTGCGCCGTCCCGGCCTGCGCGGTGTCCTGTCGAGACGGTCGCCAGAGTCGGCGGCCGGAGCCCCGTGGAGCCCCGATGAGCCAGCCCGCACAGACCCGTTCCGTCATCGTCGGCGGTGCTCGCACCCCGATGGGCCGCCTGCTCGGCTCGCTGAAGGACTTCTCCGCCGCCGACCTCGGCGGCGTGGCGATCAAGGCCGCGCTCGAGCGTGCCGGGATCACCGGCGAGCAGGTCGACTACGTGATCATGGGGCAGGTCATCCAGGCCGGCGCGGGGCAGAACCCGGCCCGCCCGGCGGCCGTCGCCGGTGGCATCCCGATGTCGGTGCCCTCCCTCACGCTCAACAAGGTCTGCCTGTCCGGGCTCGACGCGATCGCCCTGGCCGACCAGCTCATCCGGGCCGGGGAGTTCGAGGTCGTGGTCGCCGGCGGGATGGAGTCGATGACCCAGGCGCCGCACCTGCTGCAGGCCTCGCGCACCGGCACCAAGTTCGGCGACGCCACGCTGGTCGACTCGATGGCCCACGACGGCCTCACCGACACCTTCGACCAGGTCGCGATGGGCAAGCTGACCGATGACTCCAACAGCCGGTACGGGCTGACCCGCGAGGAGCAGGACGCCTTCGCCGCGGAGAGCCACCAGAAGGCGGCACGCGCGGCCAAGGACGGCGTCTTCGACGCCGAGATCACCCCGGTGCTCATCCCGCAGCGCAAGGGCGACCCGATCGAGTTCCGCGAGGACGAGGGCATCCGCCCCGACACCACGGTCGAGAGCCTGGCCCGGCTCAAGCCCGCGTTCGCCGAGGACGGCACCATCACCGCGGCGTCGGCGTCGCAGATCTCCGACGGCGCCTGCGCGGTCGTCGTCATGTCCGCGGCCAAGGCCGAGGAGCTCGGGCTCACCGTGCTGGCCGAGATCGGTGCCCACGGCGTCGTCGCCGGCCCGGACGCGACCCTGCAGACCCAGCCCTCGCGCGCCGTCCAGAAGGCCTGCGAGCGGGAGGGCATCGACCCGGCAGACCTCGACCTGGTCGAGTTCAACGAGGCCTTCGCCGCCGTCGCCATCGTCTCCACCCGCGAGCTCGGCATCGACCCGGCGAAGGTCAACCCCAACGGCGGCGCCATCGCGCTGGGGCACCCGATCGGCATGAGCGGCGCGCGGATCGTGCTGGACCTCGCCCTCGAGCTCGGCCGCCGCGGCGGCGGCGTCGGCGCGGCGGCCCTCTGCGGCGGCGGCGGCCAGGGCGACGCGCTCATCCTGCACGTCCCCGCCCGGCCCCTCTCCGCCCAGGCGTGACCCCGCCGGCCCCGTCGCCGCTCGGGCGGCGGGGCCGACCGGGCGCAGGCAGGATGGCGACGTGAACGGGACCCCGGACGCCGTCGTCGTCGGAGCTGGACCGAACGGCCTGGCCGCGGCGCTGCGACTGGCCGCGGCCGGCCTGTCCGTGCGGGTGGTCGAGCGGGGTGACCGGCCCGGCGGCGGCATGCGCACCGAGGAGCACATCCGCCCGGGCTACTGGCACGACATCTGCTCCACGGTGCACCCGATGGCGGCCGCCGCGCCGTTCTTCCGGGAGTTCGACCTCGCCTCGCGCGGGGTCCGGCTCGTGCACCCGGAGATCAACTTCGCCCACCCGCTGGACGGCGGCCGGGCCGCGCTCTCGTTCTCCTCGCTGGAGCGCACCGCGGCCGGTCTGGGCGACGACGCCGACGGGTACCGCCGGCTGTTCGGCCCGCTGCTGCGGCACGCGGACGAGATCACCGACTTCTTCCTCACCTCGGCGTTCCGCCGGCTGCCGGTGCGCGGCGCCCCGGCCATCGCCAGCTTCGGGCTGCAGGGGCTGCCGAACATCGGCTACCTGGCCGGCCGCTACTTCGGGACCGAGGCGGGCAAGGCGCTCATCGCCGGCGCCGCGGCGCACGGGATGCTCGACCTGACCCGCCCGCTGACCGCGGCGCTCGGGATGTTCCTGGGCATGATGAGCCACCACCAGGGCTGGCCGTTGATCGAGGGCGGCTCGCAGAAGCTGGCCGACGCGATGGTCACCGCGCTGGAGCAGCAGGGCGGCGAGGTGGTCACCGGGCACGAGGTGACCGACCTCCGCGAGTTCGCCGGGGTCCCGGCGGTGCTGCTGGACACCTCGCCCGGGGCGTTCGTGGCGATGGCCGGCAACCAGCTGCCGGTCGGCTACCAGCGCTGGGTCCGGCGCTACAAGCACGGCCCCGGCGTGTTCAAGATCGACTGGGTGCTCTCCGAGCCGGTGCCGTGGGCCAACGCCGACGTCCGTCGGGCCGGCACCATCCACGTCGCCGGGACCATGGAGGAGACCATCGCCGGCGAGTCGGCACCGGCGCACGGCCGGCTGGCCGACAAGCCCTACGTGCTGGCCGTCCAGCCGACCGTCGTCGACCCCACCCGGGCACCGGAGGGCGGGCACATCTTCTGGGCGTACGTGCACGTGCCGCACGGCTCGACGGTGGACATGACCGAGGCGATCGAGGCGCAGGTCGAGCGCTTCGCCCCGGGCTTCCGCGACGCGATCGTCGGCCGGCGCACGATGCACGCGGGGGAGATGGAGCACTGGAACCCCAGCGACGTCGGCGGTGACATCTCCAACGGCGAGGCCTCCCTGCGGCAGATGCTGGCCCGTCCGGTGCCGCGGTGGAACACCTACTCGACGCCGATCACCGGCACCTACCTGGCGTCGTCGGCCACCCCGCCCGGGCCGGCGGTGCACGGCCACTGCGGTGACAACGCCGCCCGGGTGGCGCTGCGGCAGGTCTTCGGCATCCGCAAGGCGCCGCGGCTGCGCCCGGCGCCGCCCGCCTGACCGCCGGTGCGGGGCCGGTCGCACCGCCGGCGCGACGGGCCCCGGCGGCGACCCGCCCGGCCGGTGGGATGATCGAGGTCATGCAGCCCAACCGTCCCGCTCGTACCGACCCGCGCGCCGCGGCCCAGCAGGCCCAGATGGCGGCCTCGCTGGCCGGGGCGGTCGACCTCGCCGCGGTCAAGGCACGCGGTGAGGCAGCCGCCCGCGCCCAGGCCGCCCCACCGCCGAGTGCCGCTGCGCCGGCCGGTGCGCCGGGCAGCGCCGTCGTCGACGTCACCGAGGCCACCTTCCAGTCCGAGGTCCTCGACCGGTCCTTCCAGGTGCCCGTCGTGCTCGACCTGTGGGCCGAGTGGTGCCAGCCGTGCAAGCAGCTGTCCCCGGTCCTCGAGCGGCTGGCCACCGAGGGCGCCGGCTCCTGGGTGCTGGCGAAGATCGACGTGGACGCCAACCCGGCGCTGGCCCAGGGGCTGCGGGTGCAGGGCATCCCGGCGGTGAAGGCCGTCTGGCAGGGCCAGCTGGTCGCCGAGTTCACCGGTGCCATCCCCGAGGAGCAGGCGCGGCAGTTCGTCACCGAGCTGGTCGCCGCCACCACGGGCGGGGGACTGCCGGGCGCGGTCGAGGGCGGCGAGGACGAGCTGCCCGAGGACCCGCGGCTGGACGAGGCGGAGGCGGCGCTGGACCGCGGTGACCTGGCCGCCGCCGAGGCTGCCTACCGGTCGATCCTGGACGCCGAGCCCGACCACCCGGTCGCCGGCCTGGCGCTGCGCCAGGTGCAGCTGTTCCGGCGCGCCGAGGAGGCCGGCCCCGACGCGCTGTCCGCCGCCGAGGCCGCGCCGGACGACGTCGCCGCCCAGACCCGGGCCGCGGACTTCCTGCTGGGCACCGGCGACGTCGACGCGGCGTTCGCACTCATGCTCGACGTCGTCCGCCGGACCGCCGGGGAGGACCGCGACGCCGCGCGCAAGCACCTGGTGGAGCTGTTCGGCATCGTCGGCGACGAGGACCCCCGCGTCGGCCCCGCCCGCCGCGCCCTCATGACCGCCCTGTTCTGACGCCGCCGCCAGTGATCAGGTGACCTGATCAGAGGCCGTCCTCCCTCACCAGCGTTGGTGCGGGACGACGCCCTTCGATCAGGTCACCTGATCCACGGTGGAGGGCCGGGGCAGTTCGTCAGGCGCTGATGTCGCAGGCGGGGAGGCCCTGGAAGACGCCGCTGCGGAAGACGTCGACCAGCTGGAAGCCGGTCAGGCCGCTGTCGGCCAGCACCTCCGGGTCGTCGCTGTACTCGAGCAGGAACGACACGCTCTCGTCGGCGTCACCGGGGGAGATCTGCAGCACCGTGCTCTGGCCGTTGAGCACCCCGGCGGTGAACGCACCGGCCAGGCACACCGCTGACCGGACGGCGTCCTGACCGTCGGTGGACAGGCCCAGCTGGTCGCGCACGGCGAGCCCGTACGGGATCGCGATGGCGGTCAGCACCGCGTAGTCCCCGCCCTGCTCGTCGGCGTACAGCGGCTCGGTCAGGTCGGTCTCGTCGTAGCCCACCGTGTCGGTGGCGGCGCAGTAGACCAGGTCGGTGTCCGGCTGCTCGCCGTCGCACTCGGGGGCCTGCCCGTCGAAGCCGGCGAGGGTGGGGGCGGTGAAGGTCTTGCCCTGCTGGTCCACCGCGGTGGTGAAGAACTCGGCCAGGCCCTCGGTGGCGAACTGGCCCACGGTCTGGTCGTAGGGGGCGTCGCCGCCGGTGGCGAGGTCCTGGTCGCTGAACTCGCCCTGGGTGTAGGGGCGGTCCTGGCCGAAGGCGTCCCGGCACGCGGGAGGGCCGTCGTCGAACCCCTGCTGGAACGCCGACACCCGGTCGAAGTAGGAGCCGTGCGCCTCGCCGGAGTTCCGGCCGGTGCCCACCGGGTCCCGCAGCAGCAGGTAGCCGCGCAGCACGTCGTCGAGCTCGCCCGGGCGGATGGTGTTGTGCGGGGCGTCGCCGTCGGCGACCCACTTGGTCCAGGCCCCGGCGAAGCAGTCGGCCTGGGTCTCGATCGCGATCGACGCCTGGATCGGGTAGCCGACCCTGCCCTGCACCGCGTGGCCGAACTCGTGCGCCATCACCAGCGCCGGGATGAACCGGCCGTAGCCCCCGCTGCCGCCGCTGCCGAAGGCGAGCTCGCCGAGGAACGCACGGTCGTACTGGATCGCGTCGCCGTTGGGGTAGGTGTTGCTGGCGTCGCAGTAGAAGGCGTTGTCCTGCACCGCCTCCGGCGGCTCGCCGCAGCCGATCTGCCCGTTGGGGTACTGCGCCGGGTCGACGTCGGCCGGGTCGACCGAGAAGTAGCCGCCGGCGAGCGGGGTGAACTCCTGGTCGAAGGTGCCCGGGAACTGCTCGGCCCAGTAGGTGTTCAGGTCCAGCAGGGCGTTGCGGGCGATCTGGTCGATGTCGTCGTCGGTCGCGCCGATGATCTGGAACTGCTGGGGGTCGACGTCGTCGCGGACCCCGGAGGCGGGGGTCGCGTGGCCGTCGACGAGGGTGACGGCGCAGCTGGTCAGCACGGTCGAGCCCAGCAGGGCGCCCACGACGGCACGGAGGAGCACCCGGCGGGGCGAGGAGGACATGGGCTCCCGATCGGTCAGGCCGCCGGACCGGCAGCTGCGTCCCCATCCTGCCGGACCCGGTCGGGACCGGCGACGCGTCGGTCGTGCGGGGTGGGGCGAGCGACGACGGCGGGGCGGGGGACCTGCCCCCGCCCCGCCGTCGTCGTGACCCGGGTGCTGCCTCAGCCCTCCTGGGCCGGCTGGAGCCCGGAGCCCGGGCCCTCCGCCTGGCCGGAGGCCTCGACCGCGGCGCTGTGCTGCGCGTCGGCCGGGACCCCGTCGTCGGGGGCCTCCGGCTCTGGCCCCTCGTGCACGAACCACACGGTCGCCAGCGGCGGCGCGGTCAGCGCCGCCGAGTACGGCTGCCCGTGCCAGCTCTCGGCGACGGCGTCGACCCCGCCGAGGTTGCCGACCCCGGAGCCGCCGTAGCCCTCGAAGTCGGTGTTGATCAGCTCACGCCACCGGCCGCCGCGGGGCAGCCCGATCCGGAAGTCGTGGTGCGGCGTCCCGGAGAAGTTGGCCACGCAGGCCAGCACCTGGCCGTCCGTGCCGTAGCGCAGGAAGGTCAGCGTGTTGCCGCCGGCGTCGTTGGCGTCGATCCACTGGAAGCCCGCGGCGTCGACGTCCTGCGACCAGAGCGCCTCGGTGTCCCGGTACACGGTGTTCAGGTCGCGGACGAGGTCCAGGACGCCCCGGTGCGCCGGGTCGTCGAGGTGCCACCAGTCCAGCGACCGGCTCTCCGCCCACTCCGACAGCTGACCGAACTCCGAGCCCATGAACAGCAGCTGCTTGCCCGGGTGGGCCCACATGTAGCCCAGGAAGGCCCGCAGGTTCGCCAGCTGCTGCCACCGGTCGCCGGGCATCTTCCGGATGAGCGAGCCCTTGCCGTAGACGACCTCGTCGTGGCTGATCGGCAGGACGTAGTTCTCCGAGAAGGCGTAGACCAGGGAGAACGTGAGCTGGCTGTGGTGGAAGCTGCGGTACACCGGCTGCTTGGACATGTAGCCCAGCGAGTCGTGCATCCAGCCCATGTTCCACTTGAAGCCGAAGCCCAGGCCGCCCAGGTAGGTGGGCCGGGTGACGCCCGGCCACGCGGTCGACTCCTCGGCGATGGTCACCACGCCCGGCACCTCGCGGTACAGCGTCGCGTTCATCTCCTGCAGGAACGACACCGCCTCGAGGTTCTCCCGGCCGCCGTACTGGTTCGGCGTCCACTCGCCCTCGTTGCGCGAGTAGTCCAGGTACAGCATCGAGGCGACGGCGTCGACGCGGATGCCGTCGACGTGGAACTCCTGGGCCCAGAACAGCGCGTTCGCGACCAGGAAGTTGCGCACCTCGTTGCGGCCGAAGTCGAAGACGTAGGTGCCCCAGTCCGGCTGCTCGCCGCGGCGCGGGTCCGGGTGCTCGTACAGCGGGGTGCCGTCGAAGCGGGCCAGCGCCCACTCGTCCTTGGGGAAGTGCGCGGGCACCCAGTCGACGATGACGCCGATGCCGGCCTGGTGGGCGGCGTCGATCAGGTAGCGCAGGTCGTCGGGAGAGCCGAAGCGGGAGGTCGGGGCGTAGTAGGAGGTGACCTGGTAGCCCCACGAGCCGCCGAAGGGGTGCTCGGCCAGCGGCATGAACTCCAGGTGGGTGAACCCGGCGTCCTTGACGTAGGCGACGAGCTCGTCGGCCATGTCCCGGTAGGACAGCCCCTGGCGCCACGAGCCGGCGTGCACCTCGTAGACGCTGACCGGCCGCTGGTGCCAGCTGCCCTCGGCGCGGGTGGCCAGCCACTCGTCGTCGTGCCACTCGTGGGTCGAGGTGGTGACCACCGAGGCGTTGGCCGGCGGGACCTCGGTGGCGAACGCCAGCGGGTCGCTCTTCACCTGCCACCGACCGTCGGCACCCAGGACGTGGTACCGGTACCGGCTGCCCACCTGGACGCCGGGGACGAAGACCTCCCACACGCCGGAGGCGCCCAGCGACCGCAGCGGGTAGGCGCGCGCCTCCCAGTAGTCGAAGTCGCCGGTCACCTTCACGCCTCGGGCGCTGGGCGCCCAGACGGCGAAGGAGACGCCCTCGACGCGCCCACCGGGGGTGTCGTAGCCGCGCACGTGCGCGCCCAGCACCGTCCACAGCTTCTCGTGCCGGCCCTCCCGGATGAGGTGCTGGTCGACCTCGCCCAGGGTGGGCAGCCAGCGGTACGGGTCGTCGACGAGGAAGGTGTCGGTCCCACCGTCGGCGTTGGGGTAGCCGACCTCGATCCGGTAGTCGCCGGGCTGCTGCGGCAGCCGGGCCTCGAAGACGCCGCCGCGGAAGACCGGGCTCGCCTCGTGGCGGGTGCCGTCCTGGTCGACGACGGTGACGGCGACCGCGTCGGGCCGCAGCGTGCGGACCGCCCAGCCCTCGGCCAGCCGGTGCGCCCCGAGGACGCCGTGCGGGTCGAAGGACCAGCCGTCGACGACGGCGGCGAACTGCTCGTCGCTGACCTCGTTGCCGGACGGGACCGCATCGGCCGGCACCGAGGTGCTCACCGGCGCCTCGCCCTCGGGCAGCGCGGCCACCAGCCCGGCGGCGGCCGGCTCAGGGGCCTGCCCGGGCGCCGGGGGCAGGTCGGGGACCTCGCTGGTCGCCAGGTCGGCGGTGGTGACCTCGGCGCCGGTCACCTCACCGGGGACGGCGCCGGGACCCTGTGCGGTGTCCGGTGAGGTGCCCGCACCGGCGTCCTCGGCGGGACGGTCCACGGGCACCGTGTCGGGGGACAGCTCGGCGCCGGGCCCGGACGCGGTCCGGGCCGGCGAGGTGCCGCCGGTGCCCGCCTGCCGGCCGTCGGCCGGTGCCTGCGGGGTGCTCGGCTCGGCCGGGTCCGGGCTCGGCGGCTCCGGCTGCGGTGCCGAGGGGGCCGCCGGGTCGCCCGGCTGGGCGATCGGGGCCGGCGCGACGACCGGGGTCGCGGTGACCTTCTTGGCCGCGGCCTTGCGGGTGCGCTTGGCCGGTGCCGGCGCTGCGTCGTCGGCGGCCGGTGCCGCCTTCTTCGCGGCGGCCTTGCGGGTCCGCTTGGCCGGGGCGACGTCGTCGGTGGGGCCCGCATCCTCAGCGGCCGGGACGGCGGCGGCCTTGCGGGTGCGCTTGGCCGGTGCCGCCGGTGCGTCGGCGGCTGCCGTCTTCCTGGCGGCCTTGCGGGCCACCTTCTTCGCCGGCTCGGCCGCGGCCTGCACGGCTGCGGTCTTCTCCTCGACCCGGCGGGTCAGCTCGGCCCGGTCGGCCGGCTCCTCGGGGGTGTCGGTACCCGGTGGCTGCGTGTCGTCGATCGTCATGGGTTCCCTCCAGGTGCGTCGGTCTTGTCCGGCCTCTCTGCAGGGGCCCTCGCCGAGCGGAGCGAGGCGTGGGAGGCAGAGAGGTCCTTCTTCAGTCGCCGGAGGTCAACCGGGACAGCGAGCTGAGCGGGATCATGAGCCAGTGCGGCCGGTTGCGCGCCTCGTACACACACTCGTACACCGCCTTGTCGGCCTCGAACGCGCGCAGCAGCGCGGATTCGCTCGACAGTGTGAGGTCCGGGGCGGCGGCGGAGTAGCCCGCACAGAACGCGGTGCGGTTCCGCTCGGCCCACTCCTGCGCGCGGTAGGCGCGCTGCGGGTCACCCGGCTGCTCGACGAGCATGTGCCGGGCGGCGTAGTCGAAGGACCGCAGCATCCCGGCGACGTCGCGCAGCGGGGTGTCGTTCTCCCGGCGGGCCGCCAGCGGTCGGGCCGGCTCGCCCTCGAAGTCCAGCACGATCCAGCCGGTCGTCGTCCGCAGCACCTGGCCCAGGTGCAGGTCGCCGTGCACCCGCTGGCGGAGCACCGGCTCGTCGGTCCCGGCGACCGCGGCGTACAGCGTCCGCAGCGCGTCGGCGTGCTCGGCGAGGTCGGGGACGACGGCGAGCGCCGCATCCAGCCGCTCGGTCATCTGGGCGGCGACCGCGGCGTACCAGTCCCGGTCGGCCGGCTCGGTGGGCAGCACCCGGGCGAGGTCGGCGTGGACCGAGGCGGTGGCCTCGCCCAGTCGCTCGCTCTCCCCGGCGAAGTCGCCGCCCACCTCGTCGGCGTGCAGGTCGCCCTCGGCGTAGAGGTCGCGGACGCTGGAGGTGGCCAGCCGCCAGCCGTCGCTGGCGTTGGGCACGAAGGCCTGCAGCATCGCGACGGTGGCCGGCTGCTGGGCGGGGTCGGGGTCGTCGATCTCGATGTGCCCGAGCAGCGGGGCGATGTGCTTGTTCTCGGTGCGGCGCAGGGCGTCGAGGATCTCCACGTCGGGGTTGAGCCCCGGCTCGAGCCGGCGGAACAGCTTCAGGATCGCCGTCTCGCCGTAGACCAGCGAGGTGTTGCTCTGCTCGGTCGAGATCACGTCGCCGGGCAGGCCCTCGGGGATGTAGGCGACCCCGGCGGGGTGGAAGTGCATCGGGCCGACGGTCGAGGCGGCCACCAGGTGGGTGAGCCACGGGACGGTCGCGTCGCGGTCGCGCATCGCGTCGTAGGCGTAGTTCTCACCGTGCGACCCCGGTACCGCGCCGACGAACGCCGCGGCGAGGTCCTCGGCCGGGGCGCTGCGCCAGGACAGCGGCACCAGGTAGGTCTCGGTGTGCCCGTCGGTGTACCCGACCCGGACCCGGTGCACGGACAGCGCGGGGTCGGACTGGTCGAGGAAGAAGCCGTCCTCGCTCACCGACGCCCACTCGCGGCCCTTCCCGCCGAACCACCGCTGCCCGGGCATCCAGTCGGCCAGCATGTCGGTCAACGCACTCATCAGGCTTCTCCGTGGGTGGTCGTGGTGGGGGCCTCAGCGCCGAGGCCGCCGCTGCCGGCGGGGGCGTCGGTGCCGCCCACCACCCCGGCGTCGAGCAGGGACTGCGCGACGCTGCTGCTCACGGCGGTCTCCCAGCTGTCGTCCTCCTCGGCCGCCGGGGCGGCCGGCTTGGAGAGCTCGAACCAGTAGAAGCCGTGGCCGGCGAGGGTGAGCATGTAGGGCAGGACGCCGATCTGCGGGAACTGCACCCGGCCGGTGAGCTCGATGGGCGTGTAGCCCTCGAAGCGGCGCAGGTCCAGCTCCACCGGCTGCGGGAACCGGGAGAGGTTGTTGACGCAGAGCACGACGTCGTCACCGAACTCACGCACGAACGACAGCACCGTGGGGTTCCGCGAGCTGATCTCGGCGAAGCTGCCCACGCCGAAGGTCGGGTGCTGGCTGCGGACCGAGATCATCGTCCGCAGCCAGTGCAGCAGGGACGTGGTGTTGCGCAGCTGGTTCTCCACGTTGGTCACCTGGAACCCGTAGACCGGGTCGGCGATCAGCGGCAGGTGCATGCGCTGCGGGTCGGCGGTGGAGAAGCCGCCGTTGCGGTCCGGCGTCCACTGCATCGGGGTGCGGACCCCGTCCCGGTCACCGAGCCAGATGTTGTCGCCCATGCCGATCTCGTCGCCGTAGTACAGGACCGGCGACCCGGGCAGCGACAGCAGCAGCGCGTTGAACAGCTCCAGGGTGTCGATGTCGTTGTCCAGCAGCGGGGCCAGCCGGCGGCGGATGCCGATGTTGGCCTTCATCCGGGGGTCCTTGGCGTACTCCCCCCACATGTAGTCCCGCTCCTCGTCGGTGACCATCTCCAGCGTCAGCTCGTCGTGGTTGCGCAGGAAGACGCCCCACTGGCAGTTCTCCGGGATGTCCGGCGTCTGCGCCATGATCTCCGAGATCGGGAAGCGCTGCTCCCGCCGGACGGCCATGAACAGCCGCGGCATCACCGGGAAGTGGAACGCCATCTGGCACTCGTCGCCGTCCTCGCCGAAGTACTCGACGACGTCGGCCGGCCACTGGTTCGCCTCGCACAGCAGCACCCGGTCGGGGTACTCGGCGTCGACCACCTTGCGGACCTTCTTGAGGAACTCGTGGGTCCTGGGGAGGTTCTCGCAGTTGGTCCCCTCCTCCTCGAACAGGTAGGGGACGGCGTCGAGCCGGAAGCCGTCGATGCCCAGGTCGAGCCAGAAGCGCAGGGCGTCGATGATCGCCTCCTGCACCTTCGGGTTCTCGAAGTTGAGGTCGGGCTGGTGGCTGAAGAACCGGTGCCAGAAGTACTGCTTGCGCACCGGGTCGAAGGTCCAGTTCGAGCTCTCGGTGTCGACGAAGATGATCCGGGCGTCGGGGTAGCCGGTGTCGTCGTCGGCCCACACGTAGAAGTCACCGTAGTCGCCGTCCGGATCGCTCCGGCTGGCCTGGAACCACGGGTGCTGGTCCGAGGTGTGGTTCATGACGAAGTCGATGATCATCCGCATGCCGCGCGAGTGCGTCTCGCCGATGAGCTCCTTGAAGTCCTCGATGTCGCCGAACTCCGGCAGCACCGCGGTGTAGTCGCTCACGTCGTAGCCGCCGTCGCGCAGCGGGGAGGCGAAGAACGGCGGCAGCCACAGGCAGTCGACGCCGAGCCACTGCAGGTAGTCCAGCTTGCCGATCATGCCGCGCAGGTCACCGATGCCGTCGGCGTTGCTGTCGGCGAAGCCGCGCACCAGCACCTCGTAGAAGACGGCGCGCTTGAACCACTCGGGGTCGCTGCCCGGGGAGGACAGCGTCGACTGCTCGCCCGCGCCGGGGGTGGACTGCGCGGGGACGGGGAGGGTCATGGAGAGGGTTCCTCGTTCATAGGGCTGGGCACGTGCGCTGGGGCTTGGCGTCGTGGCCTGCTTGCAGGGGCCCGCCGCTGGCCTGCGAGCGGTGGGGGCGGGCAGGTCCTCGTTCAGGCGGGCTGGATCGGGGTGTGCCGGCTGCGGTGCACGGTGAACACGTGCGCGGGTTCACGGTAGGGGTCGAGCTCGACGTAGTTGGACTGGCCCCAGTCGTAGTGCGCACCGGTGATCTCGTCGGTGACGGCGAACCGGTCGGACCAGTCCAGCCCGAGGGCGGGCATGTCCAGCGACGTCGTGCCGATCTGCGTGTACGTGCTGTTCAGCGACACGACCACGAGCACCGCGTCGTCGGATGCGGGATCGGTCTTCGAGAAGCAGAGCAGGTTCTCGTTGTCCGTCGGGTGGAACCGCAGGGTGCGCAGCTGCTGCAGCGCGGGGTGCGCGCGACGGATCTCGTTGAGCCGGCGCAGGTAGGGCGCGAGGGTGCGGCGGGAGGCCTCGGCGGCGGCCCAGTCGCGGGGGCGCAGCTGGAACTTCTCGGTGTCCAGGTACTCCTCGCTGCCCGGCCGCAGACCGACGTGCTCGAACAGCTCGTAACCGGAGTAGACGCCCCAGGTCGGGCTCATCATCGAGGCGAGCACCGCGCGGATCTTGAACATCGGCGGGCCGCCGATCTGCAGCGTCTCGTGCAGGATGTCCGGGGTGTTCACGAAGAAGTTGGGCCGCATGTAGTGCGCGTTGGCGGCCAGCTCGCGGCCGTACTCCTCGAGCTCCCAGCGCTCGGTGCGCCAGGTGAAGTAGGTGTAGCTCTGGGTGAACCCGATCCGGGCCAGCTGGTGCATCATCGCCGGCCGGGTGAAGGCCTCGGCGAGGAAGAGCACATCCGGGTCGGTCTGCTTGACCTCCCAGATCAGCCAGTGCCAGAAGTCCAGCGGCTTGGTGTGCGGGTTGTCGACCCGGAAGACCCGGACACCGGCGTCCATCCAGTGCCGCACGACCCGCAGCACCTCGGCGTAGAGGCCCTCGGGGTCGTTGTCGAAGTTGATCGGGTAGATGTCCTGGTACTTCTTCGGCGGGTTCTCCGCGTAGGCGATCGTGCCGTCGGGCTTGGTGGTGAACCACTCCGGGTGCTCGCGGACCCACGGGTGGTCCGGCGTCGCCTGCAGGGCGAGGTCGAGCGCGACCTCCATGCCGAGCTCGCGGGTGCGGGCGACGAAGGCCTTGAAGTCCTCCAGGGTGCCCAGCTGCGGGTGGACGGCGTCGTGCCCGCCCTCCTCGCTGCCGATCGCCCACGGCGACCCGACGTCGTCGGCGTGCGCGACCAGGGTGTTGTTCTTGCCCTTGCGGTTGGTGTGCCCGATCGGGTGGATCGGCGGCAGGTACACGATGTCGAAGGCCATGTCGGCGATCGCGGGCAGCCGCTCGGCGGCCTGCGCGAAGGTCCCGTGGGTGGGCCTGCCCTCGACGACCGGCCCCTCGGAGCGCGGGAAGAACTCGTACCAGGAGCCGTAGAGCGCGCGGGGACGGTCCACCCACAGCTCGACGACCTGCGAGCCGGTGACCAGCCGGCGGACCGGGTGGTCGGAGAGGACGCGCTGGAGCGAGGGGGACAGCGCCGGGGTGATCCGGGCGGTGAGCTCGAGCGAGTCGTCGCGCAGCGCGGTGGCCGCGGCGGTGAGCGCCTCGCGGTGCTCCGCGGGGGCGGTCGCGGCGACCTCGTCGAGCAGCCGGGCGCCGGACTCCAGGTCGTTGGCCAGCTCCTCGGGGCCCTGGCCGGCCTCGACCTTGACCTCGATGTCGTGGTGCCAGGTGCCCAGCGGGTCGTCCCAGGCCTCGACCTGGTAGGTCCACAGCCCCTCGCTGTCGGGGACGACGGTCGCCGTCCAGCGATCGGGCTCGGGTCCGAACCTGACCATCCGCACCAGCCGCCGCCCGGCGGGGTCGCCACCGGGCGGGGTGAGCACGACGTCGGCGGCCACGGCGTCGTGGCCCTCCCGGAACACGGTGGCGGTGATCGGCAGGTGCTCGCCGACCACGGCACGGGTCGAGAAGGACCCGCAGGACACGACGGGGGCGACATCGGAGATGCCGAGGCGGAGGTCAGGGCGGCCAGTCATCGCGGCAACGCTATCCAGAAGGCCCCCAGCTCACACGTCGGCGGCGGTCCTGGTCGGCCGGGGGACCAGGACGGCCGCTGCGACCGCTGCCCGGAGGACCCTGTGCGTGAGCGCGGTCACGATTATGGTCAGCCGATGCGAGCTCTCCGACGACTCACCGTCCGCGCCTCCCTGCCCGAGGCGCTGAGGCCGCTGTCGCAGCTGGTCATCAACCTGCGCTGGTCCTGGCACTGGGCGACCCGCGACCTCTTCGAGGCGCTCGACCCCGAGCTGTGGGCCAGCTGCGGAGGCGACCCGGTGAAGGTGCTCGGGGAGGTCTCCGCCGAGCGGCTGGCCACGCTGGCCGAGGACCAGGAGTTCCTGCGGCGCATGCACGCCGTCGCCGAGGACCTGCGCACCTACCTGGACGCCCCGCACTGGTACCAGTCGCTGGGTGCGGAGGCGCCGGCCTCGATCGCCTACTTCTCCGCGGAGTTCGGCATCACCGAGGTGCTCCCGCAGTACTCCGGCGGCCTGGGCATCCTGGCCGGCGACCACCTCAAGGCCGCCTCCGACCTCGGCGTCCCGCTGATCGGTGTCGGGCTGCTCTACCGGTCCGGCTACTTCTCGCAGAGCCTCTCGCCCGACGGGTGGCAGCTCGAGCACTACCCGGCGCTGGACCCGCACGGCCTGCCCCTGAAGCTGCTCCGGGAGCCCGACCGCACCGCGGTGGTCATCTCGGTGCCGCTGCCGGAGGGGCGCACGCTGTACGCCCACGTGTACCGGGCCCAGGTCGGCCGGGTGTCGCTGCTGCTGCTCGACAGCGACATCGAGGAGAACGCCCCGGCCGAGCGCGGGGTCACCGACCGGCTGTACGGCGGGGGAGAGGACCACCGGCTGCGGCAGGAGATGCTGCTGGGCATCGGTGGCGTCCGCGCCGTCCGGGCGTTCTGCTCGCTGACCGGGACCCCGCAGCCCGAGGTGTTCCACGCCAACGAGGGCCACGCCGGCTTCCAGGGCGTCGAGCGGATCCGCGAGCTGACCGAGTCCCACGGGCTGTCCTTCGGTGAGGCGCTGCAGGCGGTGCGCGGCGGCACGGTGTTCACCACACACACCCCGGTGCCCGCCGGGATCGACCGGTTCCCCCGGGCGCTGATCGAGCGGTACTTCGCCGGCTTCGGGGTGCCGGTGGAGCAACTGCTCCCGCTGGGCGCCGAGGAGGACCCGAGCAAGTTCAACATGGCGCACATGGGCCTGCGGCTGGGCCAGCGCGCCAACGGGGTGAGCCAGCTGCACGGCCACGTCAGCCGGGACATGTTCGGCGCGCTGTGGCCGGGCTTCGACGCCGACGACGTGCCGATCAGCGCCATCACCAACGGCGTGCACGCCCCGACCTGGACCGCCCGCGAGCTGCTCGAGCTGGGCACCCAGACCACCAGCCAGGGCGACCCGGCGGCGGTCCAGGGCGAGGTGCACTTCGACGGCGTCGACCGGATCGACGCCGGCGAGCTGTGGAGCACCCGGCGGCTGCTGCGCGGGCGGCTGGTCGAGGAGGTCCGCCGCCGGGTCCGCGCCACCGCGCTGTCCCGCGGGGCGGCCGAGGCCGAGCTCGGCTGGACCGAGACCGCCTTCGACCCCGACGTGCTGACGATCGGCTTCGCCCGGCGGGTCCCCTCCTACAAGCGGTTGACGCTGATGCTCAAGGACCCGGCGCGGCTCAAGGCGCTGCTGCTGGACGACCAGCGGCCTATCCAGCTCGTCATCGCCGGCAAGAGCCACCCCGCCGACGACGGCGGCAAGCAGCTCATCCAGCAGATGGTGAAGTTCGCCGACGACCCGGAGATCCGGCACCGGATCGCGTTCCTGCCCAACTACGACATCGGCATGGCGCGCTACCTGTACTGGGGCTGCGACGTCTGGCTGAACAACCCGCTGCGGCCGCTGGAGGCCTGCGGCACCTCGGGCATGAAGTCCGCCCTCAACGGCGGGCTGAACCTCTCCATCCGGGACGGCTGGTGGGACGAGTGGTTCGACGGCCAGAACGGCTGGGCCATCCCGACCGCCGACGGCGTGTCCGACCACGACCGGCGGGACGAGGTGGAGGCGCAGGCCATCTACGAGCTGCTCGACCGGCAGGTGCTCCCGCGCTTCTACGAGGTCGACAGCGACGGCGTCCCGACCCGGTGGGTGGAGATGATCCGGGACACCCTGCGCGAGACCGGGCCGAAGGTGCAGGCCACCCGGATGGTGCGGGACTACGTGGAGCAGCTGTACGTGCCGGCCGCCGGTGCGGCGCGGGCCATGGCGGACGGCGGCTACGAGGCTGCGCGCAGCGAGGCGAGCTGGCGGTCGCACGTGCTGGAGAACTGGCACGGCGTGCGGGTGGCGCACGTGGAGGCGACCGGTGTGGGGGAGACCCCGGAGATCGGCGGTGGGATCGACCTGCGCGCCGAGGTGGAGCTGCCGGGGCTGACGCCGCACGACGTCCTCGTCGAGGCCGCGTTCGGGCGGGTCGACGACGCCGACGGGCTGCACCAGGTGACCACCGTCCCGATGGGGCACGAGATCACCGAGGGGTCCCGGCACTGGTTCACCGCGACCGTGCCGCTGACCCGGACGGGCGCCTTCGGCTACACCGTGCGGGTGCTGCCGCACTCCCAGCACGCGGCGGTACCGGCAGAGCTCGGTGTCGTGGTCAACGCGTGATGGAGGGCCCCGCTGCCTCCACGCCTCGCGAGCTCGGCGCGGGCCCCTGCAGCGGGGCCGGGCGGGAGG